>NZ_JBMMMZ010000003.1:351866-367816 GCF_049725035.1 Streptomyces sp. XH2
CGCTCCCAACAACTCCCGGCGGCCCGGCGGGTGGTGGTCGGCCCCCCCCCCCCCTTCTCTATATGTGCTCTATATGCGCATCAGCTTCTCTGTATGCGCATCAGCCGCCTCAGCGGCCGCCGTCCTGGCCCTGCCCCGGCTGGGTGTGACGCCCGCCGGGCTTGTTGCCGCCGCCCGGCTTGTTGTTGCCCGGCTTGTTCCTGCCGCGCCCGTTGCCGGCCGTGCCGCCCTTGTCGGCGTCACCGCGCTCGCCGCCGCCGACCGCCACCGTGTCGAAGCTCGGGGCCTCCTTGCCCTCCAGGGCGCCGGCCATCGCGTCGCGCCAGATCGGGCCGGGGGTGTCGCCGCCGTAGACCTTGTCGTGGTACTGGCCGCCGATGGTGATGTTCTCCATCTCGACGTCCTTGCCCGGGCCGCCGACCCAGACCGCACCGGCCATGTTGGGCGTGTAACCGACGAACCAGGCGGCCTTGCGGCCGTCCGTCGTACCGGTCTTGCCCGCGCTGTCGCGCCCGGACAGGCCGGCCTCCTTGCCCGTACCGTCCTCGACGACGCCCTTGAGGAGCGTGTTCACGGTGTCGGCGGTCTGCTCGGACATGGCCCGCGAGCACTTCGTCTTCGGCACGGGCAGGCTCTTGCCGTTCGGGCCGGTGGCCGAGGTGATCAGGACCGGCGTGCAGTACGTGCCGCCGTTGGCGAATGCGGCGTACGCGGCGGCCATGGTCAGCGGGGACATGCCCTGCGTGCCGAGCGCGATCGACGGGACCTGGTCCATGTCAGCGCCGGAGGCCGGCTTCAGGCCGAGCTTCTCCGCCATCTTCGTCACCGGGCAGGTGCCGATGTCGCCGATCATCTGGATGAAGTAGGTGTTGACCGACTTGGCGGTCGCCTCCCGCATCCCGTACGGGCCGACCTCGCTGCGGTTCTCGTTGCTGACCGTCTCGCCGCCGGAGTTCTTCCACGTGCCGGTGCAGGTGTCCACGGAGTCCGGGTAGGGCATCTGGTAGGGCGACGCGTACGTCTTGTTGGGCGAGATGCCCTCTTCCAGGGCGGCCGCGGCCAGGATCGGCTTGAAGGTGGAACCGGTCTGGAAGCCGTAGTTCGACCCGCCCCGGTTCTTGTCGGCCGAGAGGTTGATCTGCGTCTGGTGGTCGCCGAAGCCGTACGGGCGCGACTGGCCCATGCCGAGCACCTTGCCGGTGCCGGGCTGGACGATCGAGATCGCGGTGGCCACGGAGTCGGACTGGTAGACGTGGTCGGTGATCGACTTCTGGACCGACTTCTGCGTCTGCGGGTCGAGGGTGGTGCGGATCGTCATGCCGCCTTCGTTCCAGCGCTTGGCCCGCGCCTCCTTGGTCTTGCCGAAGACCGGGTCCTTGAGGAAGACCTCGCGGACGTAGTCGCAGAAGAAGCCCGCGCCGCTGACGGCGGTGATGCAGCCGCTCTTGGGCCGGGTGACCTTCAGCTTGAGGGGCTCGGCCTTGGCGGCCGCGGCCTCCTCCGGGGTGACGGCCTTGAGCTCGGCCATGCGCTGCAGCACGGTGTTGCGGCGCTTGACGGCCTCGTTCGGGGCGTTGACGGGGTCGTAGCGGCTCGGCGACTGGACGATGCCGGCCAGCATCGCCGACTCGGCCAGCGTGAGGTCCTTGGCGCGCTTGCTGAAGTAGCGCTGGGAGGCGGCCTCGACGCCGTAGGACTGCTGCCCGAAGAAGGTGATGTTCAGGTAGTTGTTGAGGATCCGGTCCTTGCCGAGCTCCTTCTCCACCTGAATGGCGTACTTCAGCTCCTTGACCTTGCGGCCGAGGGTCTGCTGGGTGGCCACGGCGACCTTGTCGGGGTCGTCGCCGGCCTCCTCGACGAAGATGTTCTTGATGTACTGCTGGGTGAGGGTGGAGGCGCCCTCGGAGACGCCGCCGGACTGGGCGTTCTTGTTGACCGCGCGGAGCACGCCCTTGAGGTCGATCGCGCCGTGCTCGTAGAAGCGCGCGTCCTCGATGGCGACGATCGCCTTCCGCATGTACGGGGAGATCTCGTTCAGCGGTACGACCGTACGGTCCCGCGAGTAGACCTTGGCTATTTCGCCGCCCTCGGCATCCAGGATTGTGGTGCGCTGGCTGAGCGGTGGGGTCTTCATACTGGCCGGGATCTCGTCGAACCCCTCGACGGACTCCTTGGCCACCAGTCCGAAGGCCCCGACGGCAGGCAGGGCCAGGCCCGCCAGAACCGCACCGGAGAGCACGCTGACACCTAGGAACTTGGCGGCCATCCGGGTCCTGTTGGACCCCTCGCCCGAGCGCTTCTTACCCATGGAGGGAAGCCTACGTTCTCATTCGGCGGACAGACGCCCGTGTGTTCGCCTACGCTGTTTCACGCCAGTCACTGCGGTGTGATTCAGCATCATCTCCGCCTTCACTCTTGTGGGTGATGAGATGTGTCCGTATTGCCGTCCGTGTCACTCTCTGGGTCGTGCGACCCGGGTGACCTGCCCCGATATGGCGGATTGGTCGGTAATGTCGTCCGCTCACTCCGTTGGGTGATCTGCCGCGTACGCATAGTCCGTTCGGGCCATCCAAGATTGGGCCCGAAGGGGGTGTTGCCCCCTGCCCGCCTTCCGTAACGTCCTCAACTGGCAACGGTGAATATGCCGCTGCCGCCGTGGGGGAGCCCCGATTCGGGAGAGGACGGCGCCAGCATGGGCTGGGTAACCGACTGGAGTGCGCAGGCAGCCTGCCGCACTACCGATCCGGATGAACTATTCGTTCAGGGCGCTGCACAGAACAGGGCCAAGGCGGTATGCACCGGGTGCCCGGTGCGCACGGAGTGTCTGGCCGATGCGCTGGACAACCGCGTCGAGTTCGGCGTGTGGGGTGGGATGACCGAGCGCGAGCGCAGGGCGCTGCTGCGGCGCAGGCCGACGGTCACCTCGTGGCGCAGGCTCCTGGAGACCGCCCGTACGGAATACGAGCGCGGGGCGGGGATCCTGCCGCTGGGCGACGAGGAGTACGGCGAGTACGCGGCGGTCGGGTAGCCGCTACGGGTGCCGGTACGGATGTCGCCGGTGCCGACGTCGGTACCGATGGCCGATGCCGCTGTCCACGCCGTTGTCGATGTCCCTGCCGATGCCGCTGTCCATGCCGATTCCGGCGCCGATGCCCTGACGGGCGTACGGGATGACGGCGTGCAGCGTCGCGCCTGCGGGATGTCGCGCCCTACTGGATGACGGCGCGCGGGGTCACTCGGCCCGCTCGGCGTGCGGCTCGTCCGCCGACGGAGCGGGCGAAGCGGTCGAGGCAGCCCTGGGAGCCGGGGCGGCGGGCTGGGCGGCGAGGCGCTCGCCGATCTCCCGCAGTCCCGCCAGGTCGTGCACATCGCCGGGCAGAGCGGCCACTTCCGCCACCGGTACCTCCGGATGCAGAGAGGTGAAGCGGTCGCGCGTGCGGCGCTCGCGGTCGAGCACCTGCATGCGCTCGGCGTGCAGCCGCAGCAGGCCGGCCGCTGTCCTGGACGCGTCGCTCTCCGAAGCGTCGCTCGATTCTCCCGAAGATGCCGGCTGGGGGAGGCCGCTCTCGGGGGAGGACGGAGAGGACGGGGCTGTGGGAGCGCCGGTGCCTGCGACGCGGGCGGTACGTGTCCCAGCTTGCCCGCTGTCGCGATCCACAATGCCGTCGGCGGCAAGATTTTCCGATGTTCCCGCCGGAGTGGGCTCCGGCGCGTCCGCCGGGTCTTCCGCCACGCCCTCCGTGAGCCCCTCGGAGAGCGCCTCCGCCGCGGCCAGCGCCCGCTCCGCCGTCAGCTGGTCGGCCGCGCTTCCGTGCACCCGGTTGAGCACGAGCCCCGCCAGCGGCATGCGCTCCGCGGCCAGCCGCTCCACGAAGTACGCCGCCTCCCGCAGCGCGTCACGCTCGGGTGCCGCGACGACGAGGAAGGCCGTCCCGGGGGCCTGCAGCAGCCGGTACGTGGCATCCGCGCGGGTGCGGAACCCGCCGAACATGGTGTCCATGGCGGCCACGAACGTCTGGACGTCCCGCAGGAGCTGGGCTCCCATCAGCTTGTTCAGCGGCCCGCTCATCACGGACATGCCGACGCCCAGGAACTTCATCCCGGCCCGCCCGCCGAGCTTCGCCGGCGCGACCAGCAGCTTGATCAGCTTCCCGTCCAGGAACGACCCCAACCGTCCGGGGGCGTCCAGGAAGTCGAGCGCGGAGCGGCTCGGCGGCGTGTCCACGACGATCAGGTCCCACTCGTCGCGGGAGCGGAGCTGGCCGAGCTTCTCCATGGCCATGTACTCCTGCGTGCCGGCGAAGCCGGCCGACAGGGACTGGTAGAAGGGGTTCTCCAGGATCGCGCGGGCGCGCTCCTTGTCGGAGTGCGCCTCCACGATCTCGTCGAAGGTCCGCTTCATGTCGAGCATCATGGCGTGCAGCTCGCCACCGGCGGACGAGTCGATTCCGGGCACCCGGCGGGGCACGTTGTCGAGCTCCTCGATGCCCATCGACTGCGCCAGTCTGCGCGCCGGGTCGATCGTCAGGACGACGACCTTCCGGCCGCGCTCCGCGGCCCGCACGCCGAGGGCCGCCGCGGTCGTCGTCTTGCCGACGCCGCCGGAGCCGCAGCACACCACGATGCGGGTGCGGGGGTTGTCCAGGACGGGGTCGATGGCGAGGACGGAAGCGCTGTCGAGGCCCTCCCGCTGGGGGACGGCGTCGAGGCCCGTCCGCTGGGAAGCCCGGGAAGTCCGGGAAGCTGCGTCGAGGCCCTTCCGCTGCGCCGGCACTCCCGCCGTCGACTCCGCTGCCGTCGGCTCTGCTGTCAACGCGCCACTCCTTGCTTCCGCAGTTCGCGCGCCATGCGGTAGAGGCCCGCCAGGTCAACGCCGTCGCCGAGCAGTTCCAGTTCGTACGTGGGCAGGCCGAGCTCCGCTATGCCGGCGCGGCCGCGCTCCTCCAGGGCGAGCCGCTCGGTGTGCTCGTGGGCCTCGGTCAGCAGCGGATCGACGAGCTGCTCGGCGAGGCCGGGGTGGCGCGCGCCCCCGAATCCGGTGCGTTCCAGGGCGTGCGACAGGGCCTGCGCGACGGCGGTCCGCCGGCCGTTCGCGGCGGCCTCCACGGCTGCTGCGTCCAATATCTCCGGCCGCACCATGTTGATGACGACACCGCCCACGGGCAGGCCGGCCGCACGGAGCTCCGCAACGCCGTCGCGCGTCTCCTGGACGGGCATCTCCTCCAGCAGCGTCACGAAGTGCACCGCGGTCTCGGGCGACTTGAGGACCCGCATGACGGCCTGTGCCTGGTTGTGGATCGGGCCGATCCGGGCGAGCCCGGCCACCTCGTCGTTCACATTGAGGAAGCGGGTGATGCGGCCGGTGGGCGGGGCGTCCATGATCACGTGGTCGTAGGCGAAGCGGCCCGTGCGGTCCTTGCGGCGCACCGCCTCGCAGGCCTTGCCGGTCAGCAGGACGTCGCGCAGCCCGGGCGCGATGGTTGTCGCAAAAACGATGGCGCCGATCTTCCGCAGCGCCCGCCCCGCGCTGCCGAGCTTGTAGAACATGTGCAGGTAGTCGAGGAGAGCCCGCTCGGCGTCGATCGCCAGGGCGAACACCTCGCCCCCGCCCGGCGCCACCGCGATCTTGCGCTCCTCGTACGGCAGCGCCTCCGTCTCGAACAGCTGGGCTATGCCCTGACGGCCTTCCACCTCCACCAGGAGAGTGCGCTTGCCCTCGGCGGCGAGGGCAAGCGCGAGTGCCGCGGCGACCGTGGTCTTGCCGGTTCCGCCCTTGCCGCTGACGACATGGAGCCTGCTCATGAATCGGAGCCTAATTCGTCGGCAACGCCCTTGTGGCGCCAGGTGGCGACATGAGGTCATTCGTTGTCGGCGGGAGGCATTACAGTCGGCCTATGACCAAATGGGAATACGCCACCGTGCCGCTGCTCGTGCACGCGACCAAGCAGATCCTGGACACCTGGGGCGAGGACGGCTGGGAGCTCGTCCAGGTCGTCCCGGGTCCGAACAACCCCGAGCAGCTGGTGGCCTACCTCAAGCGGCCGAAGCCGTGAGCGCCGTCGAGAGCCGGCTCGCCGAGCTCGGGCTGACCCTGCCCGACGTGGTGCCGCCGCTCGCCGCCTACCAGCCGGCCGTGCGCTCCGGGGCGTACGTCTACACCGCCGGCCAGCTGCCCATGGTCAAGGGCTCTATCCCGGTGACGGGCAAGGTCGGCGCCGAGGTCAGCCCCGAGCAGGCCAAGGAGCTCGCGGCGGTCTGCGCGCTGAACGCCCTGGCGGCCGTCAAGTCGGTCGTCGGTGACCTGGACCGCATCGTCCGCGTGGTGAAGGTCGTCGGCTTCGTCGCCTCCGCCCCCGACTTCACCGGCCAGCCGGGCGTCCTCAACGGCGCCAGCGAGCTGCTGGGCGAGGTGCTCGGCGAGAAGGGCGTGCACGCCCGTTCGGCCGTGGGCGTCGCGGTGCTGCCGTTGGACGCGCCGGTCGAGGTCGAGTTCGTGGTCGAGGTCCAGGCCTGAGCCCGCTCCGCACCCGGGCCGGGGCCGAAGGGGGGCCGGGCAGGGGCTGAGCCCCGCCCCGGCCGGGCCGCCGGCGGTGCCGCTCCCGGCCCTCGTCCCCCTCGAACATCCGCCCGTGAGCGCATAGCATCCGGCCATGTCGACTTCGAACGGCCAGTGGTATCCGCCGGAGTGGCCGGACCGGATCAGAGCGCTCACGCGGGGCGAGCTCGACCCCGTACGCCCGCGCCGCGCCGCGACCGTCCTGCTGCTGCGCGACGGAGCCGGCGGCCCCGCCGTGCACATGCTGCGCAGACGCGCCTCCATGGCCTTCGCCGGAGGCGCGTACGCGTATCCGGGCGGCTCCGTCGACCCGCGCGACGAGCGGGACGTGCCCTGGGCCGGCCCCGCCCCCGGCGACTGGGCCCGGCGCCTGGGCGTCGACGCGGCCTCCGCCCAGGCCATCGTGTGCGCCGCCGTCCGGGAGACCTTCGAGGAGGCGGGGGTGCTGCTCGCGGGCCCCACGCCCGGCACGGTCGTCGCGGACACCACGGGGCCCGAGTGGGAGGCCGAGCGGGCCGCCCTCGTCAGCCGCGAGCTGGCGTTCGCCGACTTCCTCGTGCAGCGCGGCCTGCTCCTGCGCAGCGACCTCCTGGGCGGCTGGGCGCGCTGGATCACGCCCGAGTTCGAACCGCGCCGCTACGACACCTGGTTCTTCGTCGCCGCCCTCCCCGAGGGACAGCGCACCCGCAACGCCTCCACGGAAGCGGACCGGACCGTGTGGATCAGCCCCGCCGAGGCGGCCGACGGCTTCGACCGCGGCGAGCTGCTGATGATGCCGCCCACCATCTCCACGCTGCGCCAGCTGCGCCCGTACGGCAGCGCCGCCGACGCCCTGGCCGCCGCCCGTGACAGGGATCTCACCCCCGTCCTTGCCAGAGCGCGGCTCGAAGGCGGGGAGATCGTGCTGAGCTGGCCCGGACACGACGAATTCACCCGGCACGTCGCCATGAAACCCTCGGGACCTTCGGAGGCCGACTCATGACATCCGCGACCGAACTCCCCGGCCGGCCCCGCGCAGGGGCCCTCGGCGGCCCGGCCACCGCCCGCGCGACCTGCGTCCTGGCGCCCAACCCGTCCCCGATGACGCTCGACGGCACCAACACCTGGATCGTCGCCGAACCGGACTCCGACCTCGCCGTCGTCATCGACCCCGGACCGCTGGACGAGGCCCACCTGCAGGCCGTCGTCTCGACCGCCGAGGCGGCCGGAAAGCGCATCGCCCTCACTCTGCTCACGCACGGCCACCCCGACCACTCCGGCGGCGCGGCCCGCTTCGCCGAGCTGACCGGCACGCGCGTACGGGCCCTCGACCCGGCGCTGCGCCTGGGCGGCGAGGGGCTCGGCATCGGTGACGTGGTCACCACCGGCGGGCTGGAGCTGCACGTGCTCTCCACGCCCGGCCACACCGCCGACTCGCTCTGCTTTCACCTGCCCGCCGACGGGGCGGTGTTCACCGGCGACACGGTGCTGGGCCGCGGCACGACGGTCGTCGCCCATCCCGAGGGCCGTCTCGGCGACTACCTCGACTCGCTGCGCCGCCTGCGCGAGCTGACCGTGGACGAGGGCGTGGGGACGGTGCTGCCGGGCCACGGCCCGGTCCTCGACGACGCGTGCGGCGCCGTCGACTTCTACCTCGTGCACCGGGCGAAGCGGCTCGCCCAGGTGGAGACCGCCGTGGAGAGCGGCTACCGCACGCCGTCGGAGGTGGTCGCCCACGTCTACGCGGACGTCGACCATTCGCTGTGGCCGGCCGCGGAGCTGTCCGTACGGGCGCAGATGGAATACCTGGGGGAGCACGGGCTGATCCAGTGAACCGACCGCGCCCTTCGTGAGCGGGCTGCGCGTGCGGAGCACGCACGCATGCTCGTGCGGAGCGCGCACGCATGCCGAAGGCCCCTGCCGTCCGCGGCAGGGGCCTTCCGGGCTCGTGGGCGCGCCGGAGGGCGCTCCCGCAGTGCCGTGCGCCCGGGGCGTGCGGCGTGCACGCCCCGCACGGCGTGCGTCAGCGGGAGCGCTTCGCGAGCCGCTCCACGTCGAGGAGGATCACCGCACGGGCCTCCAGACGCAGCCAGCCGCGGCCGGCGAAGTCGGCGAGGGCCTTGTTGACCGTCTCGCGGGAGGCGCCGACCAGCTGGGCCAGCTCCTCCTGGGTGAGGTCGTGCACCACGTGGATGCCTTCCTCGGACTGCACGCCGAAGCGGCGCGACAGGTCGAGCAGGGCCTTGGCGACGCGGCCGGGCACGTCCGAGAAGACGAGGTCCGACATCGAGTCGTTGGTGCGGCGCAGCCGGCGGGCGACGGCGCGCAGCAGGGCGGTGGCCACCTCCGGGCGTGCGTTGAGCCAGGGCTGCAGGTCGCCGTGGCCGAGGCCGAGCAGCTTGACCTCGGTGAGGGCGGTGGCGGTGGCGGTGCGCGGTCCGGGGTCGAAGAGCGACAGCTCCCCGATGAGCTCACCGGGACCCAGCACGGCCAGCATGTTCTCGCGGCCGTCGGGGGAGGTGCGGTGGAGCTTCACCTTGCCTTCGGTCACCACGTAGAGGCGGTCGCCGGGGTCCCCTTCGTGGAACAGGGCGTCGCCCCTCGCGAGGGTGGCCTCGCCCATGGAGGCGCGCAGCTCAGCGGCCTGCTCGTCATCGAGCGCCGCGAAAAGCGGGGCGCGCCGCAGAACGTCGTCCACGAGTTCTCTCCTTGTCGACATGCACAGAGGACCGTGGTCCCCATGATGCCCGTCGGTAAAACTGTGTGATCAAACACAAGTGTCGCGCATCGTCGCCCGAAGCCCTACGGCAGGGGTCCGATTGGGCTGTGGTTTTTCTGCGCGAGGACCGGATGTCAGTGGTGGGCCTTAGTCTGGCCGGGTGTCCAATACGCCGGTGAGAGCACAGGGCAAGGGGGCCGGAAGGGTGACTCCGCCTCGTAATTCCGCTGTGGGCGAACGCGCGCCCACGGGGGCGGCGAAAGCCGCAAACAAGGCCGAAAAGAAAAGCGGAGCAGCATCTTCCGCAAAGGGCGCGAAGTCCGCGCGGACGCCGAAGGCCGCGGCGGGCGCCGGGCCGGAGTCCCGCACCGCCCTCGTCCGCCGTGCCCGCCGCATCAACCGCGAGCTCGCCGAGGTCTATCCCTACGCACACCCCGAGCTCGACTTCGAGAATCCCTTCGAGCTCCTGGTCGCCACGGTCCTCTCCGCCCAGACGACGGACCTGCGCGTCAACCAGACCACTCCCGCCCTCTTCGCCGCCTACCCCACGCCCGAGGACATGGCGGCGGCCGACCCCGAGGCGCTGGAGCAGCTCATCCGGCCCACCGGCTTCTTCCGCGCCAAGGCCAAGTCGCTCATCGGCCTGTCCGCCGCGATCCGCGACCGCTTCGGCGGAGAGGTCCCCGGCCGCATAGAGGACCTCGTCTCCCTCCCCGGCGTCGGCCGCAAGACGGCCCACGTCGTCCTCGGCAATGCCTTCGGCCGGCCGGGGATCACCGTGGACACCCACTTCGGGCGGCTCGTGCGGCGCTGGAAGTGGACCGAGGCCACCGACCCCGAGAAGGTCGAGGCGGAGATCTGCGCGCTCTTCCCCAAGAGCGAGTGGACCATGCTCTCCCACCGCGTGATCTTCCACGGCCGCCGCATCTGCCACTCCCGCAGGCCCGCCTGCGGCGCCTGCCCGATCGCCCCGCTCTGCCCCTCGTACGGCGAAGGGGAGACCGATCCCGAGAAGGCCAAGAAGCTGCTCAAGTACGAGAAGGGCGGCAAGCCCGGCCAGCGGCTCAAGCCCCCGCCCGACTACCCGGGCCTGCCGGCCCCGCCGCTGGGAGGCGACGCATGACGAGCACGTACGGCCGAGGGGCCGCGGTCACCGCCGAGGGCCTGCCCGAGTGGCTGGAGCCGGTGGCGCGCGCCTCGGAGACGATCGAGCCCCATCAGCTCAGCCGCTTCCTGCCGCCGGAGACCGGCGGCCGGCAGTCCGCCGTGCTCGTCCTCTTCGGCGACGGGCCCAAGGGCCCGGAGCTGCTCCTCCTTGAGCGGGCCGGGACGCTGCGCTCCCACGCCGGGCAGCCGTCCTTCCCCGGCGGCGCCCTCGACCCGGAGGACGGCGACCCCGCCTCCGGCGGGCTCGTGCGCGCCGCGCTGCGTGAGGCGGAGGAGGAGACCGGCCTGGACCCCGCGGGCGTCCAGATCTTCGGCGTCCTGCCGCAGCTGTACATCCCCGTGAGCAAGTTCGTCGTCACGCCCGTGCTCGGCTGGTGGCGCGAGCCCACCCCCGTGGAGCCGGTCGACGAGGGCGAGACCGCCCGCGTCTTCACCGTGCCCGTGGCCGACCTGACCGACCCGGAGAACCGGGCGACCGCGATACACCCGAGCGGTCACACCGGCCCCGCCTTCAAGGTCGAGGACGCCCTCGTGTGGGGGTTCACCGCCGGTGTGATCGACCGGATCCTGCACTACGCGGGCTGGGAGCGCCCCTGGGACCGCGATCGCCGGGTACCTCTGGACCAGCGGGCCTGACGGGCATGAGACGGTGATCCCGGCCCACGCCGCCCCCCGGGCCGGCGACACCGCAGACGACATCATTGCGAGGCATACCCGGTGAACGTGCTGGACATCGTGCTGCTGATCGCCGCCGTGTGGTTCGCCGTCGTCGGCTACCGCCAGGGCTTCGTGGTCGGCGTGCTGTCGGTGATCGGATTCATCGGCGGCGGCCTCGTAGCGGTGTACCTCCTGCCCGTCATCTGGGACAGCGCCACCGGAGACGCCAACCCCGGCATGGCCGCCGCCATAGCGGCCGTCGTCATCGTCATCGTGTGCGCCTCCGTGGGCCAGGCCGCCACCACCCACTTGGGCAACAAGCTCCGCCGGCACATCACCTGGTCACCGGCCCGCGCCCTGGACGCCACGGGCGGCGCGCTCGTCAACGTCCTGGCGATGCTGCTGGTGGCCTGGCTGATCGGCTCCGCCCTCGCCGGCACCTCCTTGCCGACGCTCGGCAAGGAGGTCCGCAACTCCAAGGTGCTGCTCGGCGTCGCCCGGGTGGTGCCCCCGCAGGCCAACACCTGGTTCGCCGACTTCAGCACGGTCCTCGCGCAGAACGGCTTCCCGCAGGTCTTCGCGCCCTTCTCCACCGAGCCGATCACCAACGTGCCCGCGCCCGACCCCGAGCTCGCGGGCAGCCCCGTCGCCACCGAGGCCCAGCGCAGCATCGTCAAGGTCGTCGGCACCGCACCCAGCTGCGGCAAGGTCCTGGAGGGCACCGGCTTCGTCTTCGCCCCGCAGCGGGTGATGACCAACGCCCACGTCGTCGGCGGCGTCGACGAGCCGACCGTGCAGGTCGGCGGGCAGGGCAGGCAGTACGAGGCGAAGGTCGTCCTCTACGACTGGAAGCGCGACATCGCCGTGCTGGAGGTGCCGGACCTGGAGGCGCCCGAGCTGCGGTTCGCCGAGGCCGACGCGGAGAGCGGCAAGGGCGCCATCGTGGCCGGCTTCCCCGAGAACGGCTCCTACGACGTGCGCGCCGCGCGGGTCCGCAGCCGCGTCCAGGCGAACGGCCCGGACATCTACCGCCGCGGCAACGTCCGCCGCGACGTCTACTCGCTCTACACGATCGTCCGCCAGGGCAACTCCGGTGGACCGCTGCTCACGCCGGACGGCCGGGTCTACGGAGTGGTCTTCGCCAAGTCCCTCGACGACGCCGAGACCGGCTACGCCCTGACCGCCGACGAGGTGCGCGGTGACGCCACCAGCGGCCGCCGGGCGACCGAGCGGGTCAATACCCAGGGCTGCGCCCTCTGAGCCCTTCCGCGGGCCCTCCGGGGGCCTGCCGGGGCCCAGGGGCTCGCCCGGCCGCTGCGCGGGGCGGCGGCCGGAGTGCGCGCCGGGCGGGTCAGTGGCCTGGTGGGTCAGCGGCCGCGCGGGTGATGACGCAGCCGCGCCGACACCCAGCGGGCGCGGCGCCGGATGATGCGTGGAATGCCGATGCGCGGATCGTGCCCGGCGGATGGCCGGTGCTCGCCCCTCACGGCCCTCTCCGGCATCTCGCTCACGATCAGCGCGGCGTCGCCCTCGGCGCCCCGCTCCTGAGTCACGTCACGGTAGTCGTGCGTCCAGCCCATACCGTGCTCTGTGCCCGGACCGAAAGGTCGGTAATCGCCCGGGGGTCGCTCAATCGGCCTATGCGCCGGGCAATTGGCCGTTCGAAGAACGGACGTTCCCCTTCGCTTTACGGAGCGTGGCCCATCCGCAGACTGCCCGGCCCGTAAGCTTTCGGCCAGGCCCTAGCGGTCGGGTTCCGGATCCTTGAGCCAGTTGATCAGCTCGGTCGAGAACGCCACCGGATCCTCTTCATGAGGGAAGTGCCCGAGCCCGTCGAAGAGCCGCCAGCGGTACGGCGCCTCCACGTACTCGCCGGAGCCCGCGGCGCTGCGCGTGCGCATCACCGGATCGAGGGACCCGTGCAGGTGCAGCGTGGGCACCCGTACGGGCCGCTTCATGCGCCGGTTGAACTGGATGCCGTCCGGCCGCGCCATCGACCGCACCATCCAGCGGTACGGCTCGATCGAGCAGTGCGCCGTGGACGGGATCGACATCGCCCGGCGGTACGTCTCCACGGCCTCGTCGTCCGGCTGCCGCGGCCCCGACCACTCGCGCACCAGGCGCCCGGCCAGGGCGGCGTCGTCGGCGACCAGCCGGCGCTCGGGGATCCAGGGCCGCTGGAAGCCCCAGATGTGGCTGCTCGCCGAGCTCTGCCGGGGGTCGGCGAGCATCGCCGAACGCCAGCGGCGCGGGTGCGGCATGGAGGAGACCGCGAGCCTGCGCACCAGCTTGGGCCGCATCACGGCCGCCGTCCACGCCAGGTAACCGCCGAGGTCGTGGCCGACCAGGGCGGCGTCCGGCTCGCCCAGGGAACGGATCACGCCGGTGATGTCGAGGGCGAGGTTGGCCGGGTCGTAGCCCCGCGGCGTGCGGTCGCTGCCGCCCACCCCGCGCAGATCCATGGCCACCGCCCGGAACCCCGCCTCGGCGAGCGCCGGCAGCTGGTGCCGCCACGTCCACCAGAACTGCGGGAAGCCGTGCAGCAGCAGGACCAGCGGCCCGTCGCCCATCTCGGCGATGTGGAACCGCGCGCCGTTCGCCGCGACGTCCCGGTGGGCCCAGGGCCCCTCGGGCCGGACGACCGACGTGGCGGAGCCGCCCGGGACGCCCGTCGGGGCCGGTCCCGGCGCGGCGGCCGGAACGACGGGATCGGGTGACGAAGTCGCTGCGGAGGTATCGGGCACCGTCATACGGTCGAGCGTGTCACAGATGCGCCCGCGGGGCTCGTGTCCGTCAGCGGACGCGGGTGCGGCTTGACGGTGCCCAGCACGGCGGCCGTCTGCTTCGCCGACGCGATGCTCTTCTCGGGCTTGCTGACCTTCTTGAACTTGGCCACCGCCAGCAGCCCGAGCAGCGCCGCGATCAGCAGGAACGCACCACCGACGATCAGGAACGACCAGGCGAGCCCGAGACCGAGGTTGTGGATGCCGTACGCGGCCGCGAAGCTCAGCACGGGCAGCGAGAAGAGCGCGAGCGTGCCGGCCGCGGCGATCGCGCCGCCGCCGATGCCGACGCGCTTGACGTCCTGCCGCAGCTCGGCCTTGGCCAGTGCGATCTCGTCGTGCACCAGCGCGGACAGCTCGGTGGTGGCCGTAGCCACCAGCTGGCCGAGAGTGCGGTTCGCACCGTTCGCACCGTCGTCGGCTGCGCTCATCGGCTGCTCCCTCATCTTCGTCGCCACGTCATCCGCGGGCTTTCGGCGGATGTAAAGCCTCTCAGATCATGCCGGACCATCGTCCCGGGTGGTGTCCCTGCCGACGAGTTCGGCCAGCCTGCGGTGCTCGGCGGCCTTCGCTTCGAGGATCGCCGCCATCCGCAGGTGGTAGTCCGGGTTGCCCTGCTCGTAGATGTCGGGGATGCCGTCGGCGTCCTCGTCGCGGTCCTCGTCCGCGCACAGCTTCTTGTACTTGTTGTCGCGGAGTTTGAGCAGCACGCTCGCGCAGACCGCGGCGATCAGCGAACCGACGAGCACGGCCGCCTTGACCTCGTCCGCCAGCAGCAGGTCGGTGCCGAAGGCCAGCTCGCCGATGAGCAGGGACACCGTGAAGCCGATGCCCGCGAGCGAGGCGACGGCGAACACGTCGGGCCACTTCAGGTCCGGGTTGAGCTCGGCCCGGGTGAACCGGGCGGCGAGCCACGTCCCGCCGAACACGCCGATCGTCTTGCCGACGACCAGACCGAGGACGACGCCCAGCGTCTCGGGCTTGGTGAAGACGTCCGACAGTGCGCCGCCGGAGACCACCACACCCGCCGAGAACAGGGCGAAGAGCGGCACCGCCAGCCCCGCCGAGAGGGGACGCACCAGGTGCTCGATGTGCTCCCCGGGAGAGTGCCGCTCGCCCTCGTGGCGGTGGCAGCGGAGCATCAGGCCCATGGCCACGCCCGCGATGGTCGCGTGGACGCCGCTGTTGTACATCAGCGCCCAGTTGACGACGGCCAGCGGCACGTAGACGTACCAGCCGCGGACCCCCTTGCGGAGCAGGAGCCAGAAGACGGCCAGGCCCAGCACGGCGAAGCCCAGGGCGGCGAAGTTCAGGTTCTGGGTGAAGAAGACCGCGATGATCAGGATCGCGAACAGGTCGTCGACGACGGCCAGGGTGAGCAGGAACGCGCGCAGCGCCGACGGCAGCGCCGTGCCGATGACGGCCAGCACGGCCAGGGCGAAGGCGATGTCGGTGGCGGTGGGCACCGCCCAGCCTGCCGTCGAGCCGTTGCCGCTCTTCACGACGGTGAAGTAGACGAGCGCGGGCACGGCCATGCCGCAGATCGCGGCGATGACGGGCAGCAGCGCCGCCTTGGGGTCGCGCAGCTCGCCGGCGACCAGTTCGCGCTTGAGCTCGATGCCCGCGACGAAGAAGAAGACGGCGAGCAGGCCGTCGGCCGCCCAGTGCTGTACGGAGAGGTTCAGCCCCAGCGAGCCCGGACCGAGGTGGAAGTCGCGCACGGCCTCGTAGCCGTCGCGCAGGGGAGTGTTCGCCCAGATCAGTGCGGCGACGGCGGCAACGAGCAGGAGCACACCGCCGACGGTCTCGGTACGCAGGGCGTCGGCGAGGAAGTTCCGCTCGGGCAGCGGCAGCCGGCCGAGGAATACGGAACGGCGGTTCTTGGGCGCGGCCACGGCGGGGGACCTCCAGGGTCGACGGATACACGTGTGCTGTGTGCCGACCAGACTTCCCGGCGCGCCTCTGATTCTTGTCGCGATTTTTACGCGAACACTACTCACCTTAACCGGAACGGGTGAGTCGGAACGAGCGGAAGGGGGCCCCGCCCGCCCCCGGGGCCCGGCCGGGGGCCCC
Source organism: Streptomyces sp. XH2 (assembly GCF_049725035.1). Classification (NCBI taxonomy): domain Bacteria; kingdom Bacillati; phylum Actinomycetota; class Actinomycetes; order Kitasatosporales; family Streptomycetaceae; genus Streptomyces; species Streptomyces sp. XH2. The sequence goes on from NZ_JBMMMZ010000003.1 coordinate 367,801, forward strand.
GGGCACCCGGGAGTCG
>NZ_JBMMMZ010000003.1:367826-493632 GCF_049725035.1 Streptomyces sp. XH2
CCGCCGCGGGGGCCGCGCCCCGGGGGCCGGCCCCCCCGCCCCCCGCGGGGCCCCCTTCCTGGGCCGAGGTCCTCCGGTCAGTCCTCGCTGGTGGCGGCGGGGAGCTGGGACTGGATGAGGTCCATGACCGAAGAGTCGGTCAGGGTGGTGACGTCGCCGAGGGTGCGGTGCTCGGCGACATCGCGCAGGAGGCGGCGCATGATCTTTCCGGAGCGGGTCTTGGGCAGCTCGGCCACCGGGAGGATCCGCTTGGGCTTGGCGATCGGGCCGAGCTGCTTGGCGACGTGCGCCCGCAACTCCTCGACCAGGCCCTCCTCCTCGGCGTCGGCGCCGCCGCGCAGGATGACGAAGGCGCAGATCGCCTGGGTGGTCTGCGGGTCGGTCGCGCCGACGACCGCCGCCTCGGCGACCTTGGGGTGCGAGACCAGCGCGGACTCGACCTCGGTGGTGGAGATGTTGTGGCCGGAGACGAGCATGACGTCGTCCACCCGGCCGAGCAGCCAGATGTCGCCGTCCTCGTCCTTCTTGGCGCCGTCGCCCGCGAAGTACTTGCCCTCGAAGCGGGACCAGTAGGTGTCGAGGTAGCGCTGGTCGTCGCCCCAGATGGTGCGGAGCATCGACGGCCACGGCTCGGTGAGGACGAGGTAGCCGCCGGAGCCGTCGGGCACCTCGCGAGCCTCGTCGTCCACGACCGTGGCCGCGATGCCGGGGAGCGGGACCTGGGCCGAGCCGGGCTTGGTCTCGGTGACCCCGGGCAGCGGGCTGATCATGATGCCGCCCGTCTCGGTCTGCCACCAGGTGTCGACCACCGGGGTGCGGTCGCCGCCGATGTGCTTGCGGTACCAGACCCAGGCCTCGGGGTTGATGGGCTCGCCGACCGAGCCGAGGACGCGCAGGCTGCTCAGGTCGAACTTGGCCGGGATGTCGTCGCCCCACTTCATCGCGGCGCGGATCGCGGTCGGCGCGGTGTAGAGGATCGTGACGCCGTACTTCTGCACGATCTCCCACCAGCGGCCCTGGTGGGGGCTGTCGGGCGTGCCCTCGTAGAGCACTTCGGTGGCGCCGTTGCTCAAGGGCCCGTAGACGATGTACGAGTGGCCGGTCACCCAGCCGACGTCGGCGGTGCACCAGAACACGTCCGACTCGGGCTTGAGGTCGAAGACGGCGTGGTGGGTGTAGGACACCTGGGTCAGATAGCCGCCCGTGGTGTGCAGGATGCCCTTCGGCTTCCCCGTGGTGCCCGAGGTGTAGAGGATGAAGAGCGGGTGCTCGGCGTCGAAGGCCTGCGGCGTGTGCTCCTCGGGCTGGCGCTCGACGAGCTCGTGCCACCACACGTCACGGCCCTCGGTCCAGCCGATGCCCTCCTGGCCCGTGCGCCGGACGACGAGGACGCTGCGCACGTTCTCCGTGCCGGGGCGGGTGAGGGCCTCGTCCACGGCGGGCTTCAGGGCGGAGGGCTTGCCGCGGCGGTAGCCGCCGTCGGCGGTGATGACGACGCGGGCGTCGGCGTCGTTGATGCGCGTGGCGAGGGCGTCGGCGGAGAAGCCGCCGAAGACCAGCGAGTGCGGTGCGCCGATCCGGGCGCAGGCGAGCATCGAGACGACGGCCTCGGGGATCATCGGCAGGTAGATGGCGACGCGGTCGCCCGCCTGCACGCCCAGCTCGGTGAGGGCGTGGGCCGCCTTGGAGACCTCGCGCTGCAGCTCGGCGTAGGTGATGGTGCGGGTGTCGCCGGGCTCGCTCTCGAAGTGCAGGGCGACGCGGTCGCCCAGGCCGTTCTCCACGTGGCGGTCGACGCAGTTGTACGCGACGTTGAGCCGGCCGTCGGCGAACCACTTGGCGAACGGCGGGTTCGACCAGTCGAGGACCTCGGTGGGCTCGGTCTCCCAGCTCAGGCGGCGGGCCTGCGCGGCCCAGAAGCCCAGCCGGTCAGCCTTCGCCTGCTCGTACGCCTCCGCGGTGACATTGGCGCTCGCGGCCAGGGCGGCAGGCGGTGCGAAGCGGCGCTCCTCCTTCAGAAGGTTGGCCAGGCTCTCGTTGCTCACGACATCTCCCTTTCTCAGGGTGCCCGTTGGGTGACCGTGCTGTGCCCGTGGGTGCCCGTAGTGTCCCGGGGCATAGCTCACCAGCCCGGGGCACGCCCTGACAAGGGCTGTTGATAAAAAATGGTTTAGACCTGTAGAAGAGGGTTCAGACGGCGTCGAGGACCTCGGGGCGTACGGCCGTGAAGGTGCGCGAGGGCGGGTCCAGGACGTAGGCCTGCGCCTCGCCCACGTGGAAGTACATGCCGTGCAGCTGGAGCGATCCCTCGGCCACGCGGCGGGCGACACACGCGTGGGCCATAAGGTGGTCGAGCTGCTGCATCACGTTGACGAGCGCGAGCCGTTCGAGGGCGTCGGCGACGGGCCGGTCGGCCATCGCCACCTCGCCGCGGCCGAGCCGCCCGATCCGCTGCGTCCGGGCCAGGCTCGGGCGGCCGTGGCGCAGCCAGCGGGTGAGCGTGGTCTGCGGCGAGCCGGGCTCCCCGGCCTCGGAGTCGAGCAGTGCCTGCATCGCCCCGCATCCCGAGTGCCCGCACACGGTGATGCTGCCGACCTTCAGCACCTCCACGGCGTACTCCACGGCGGCACCGACGGAGTCGCACGAGCCGTCCGTGGCGGGCGGCGGGATGAGGTTGCCGACGTTCCGCACGGTGAAGAGGTCGCCCGGGCCGCTGGAGGTGATCATGCTGGTGACGAGCCGGGAGTCGGCGCAGGTCAGGAAGAGCTGCGTCGGGCACTGGCCCTCGCGGGCGAGCCGCGCCAGCTCGGCCCGGACGAGCGGGGCCGTGTTGCGCTGGAACGCGCTGACGCCGCCGAGAAGTTGCTGTCCGCCCTGTGGGGCGAGGGTGTCGGCCGGTGCGGCGGGCCGGGTGCAGTGGTGGTTGCGCCAGGGCGTCCAGGGGCGGCAGGCGTGTGTGCTGGCCGGCTCGGCGATCGGCCGTCCGCCACGGCCCCGCAGGGTGACCCAGCCACCCCGCGCGCGATGGGCGTTCGTCCACGACTGGAGGGTGTCGTACGCGGTGTGGTCCATGAACGAGCCGCCCAGCTCCACGACCGCGGCCGCCTCCGGCGGCACCTGGGCCAGCACCCGGCTCAGCTTGGGGACCGCCAGGAACGTCAACTGGCCGCTGACGCGGACCAGGTGGCTGCCGTCCTCCTTGTCCACGGTGATGCGGGTGTGGGCGAGGCGCCGCAGAGAGAGGAACGCCGTGACCACGATGCCGACGGCGACGCCTTGCAGAACGCCGAACAGCACCACGGCACCGAGCGTGGACGCGTACATGGGGAACTCGCGGTGCCGCTGTACGTGCTTGATGTGCGCGAAGCTCACCATCTTCACTCCGACCACCATCACCAGTGCGGCCAGGGCCGCCAGCGGGATCAGCTCCAGGACCGTCGTGAGCAGGCCGGCGCAGAGAAGCACCCACAGCCCGTGCAGCACGGTGGACTTGCGGGAGGCGGCCCCCGCCGCCACGTTCGCCGACCCGCGGATCGCGCCACCGGCGATGGGCAGGCCGCCGAGGAGCCCGGACACCACATTGGCCGCCCCCTGGCCGGCCAGCTCGCGGTCGAGCCCGGCCGGCTCGTGCTGAAGGCCCGCGCGCTCGGCACGCAGCCGGTCCACGGCCACCGCGGACAGCAGCGACTCCATGCTCGCCACGAGTGTGACCGTCAGCACCGCGGCGAAGACGCCCAGCACCGGCCCGTCCGGCAGGGCGGGCAGCGCCTGCAGCTGCCACTGGGGGAGGGAGACGCGGGGCACGGTCATGCCGGTGCTGACGCCGGTGGCCAGGGCCACGGCGGCCAGCGGGGCGGGGACCGTGCGCAGCCACTGCCCGGCCCGGCCCGGCAGCCGGGGCCAGCCCACCAGGACGGCCGCCGTGACGGCTCCGACCAGCAGGGCCGAAGGATGCGGATGGCTCAGCTCCGAGGGGAGGGCGGCCAGATTCTCCAGAGCGGAGCTGTTCGGGGTGTCGCCCAGGACGACGTGGAGCTGGCCGAGGGCGATCGTGACGCCGATGCCGGCGAGGACGCCGTGCACGATCGCCGGGCTGACGGCCAGGGCCCCGCGGGCGACCCGGGCCGTGCCCAGGGCGAGTTGGGTCAGGCCGGCGAGCGCGGTGATCGCGCAGGTGGCCCGCCAGCCGTACTGCTGGACCAGCTCGGCCGTCACCACGACCAGGCCCGTGGCGGCACCGCTGACCTGGAACGGCGCTCCGCCCAGCAGCCCCGCCACGATTCCGCCGACCGCAGCCGCCACCAGCCCGGCCTGGAGCGGCGCTCCGGTGGCCAGCGCGATGCCCAGGGAGAGCGGCACGGCGATGAGGAAGATGACGAAGGACGCGGCGAGATCCCGGCGCCAGGTGGACCGGCCGGAGGGGCCCGGCACGTCGGCGGCTGCCCGTGGGTGGTGCGTCGATGGCGACTGAGGCTGCATGGGCGTTCCCGTCTTCGTCGGGGCGGCGCGGACGCGCTGAAGAGGCGGCCGTGGTCACGGCGCGCAGCGGCGGAAGCGGCTGCGGTGGCGGGGGTTAACTCAACTCTCGGTAAACGGATCGTAATGGAGAGTAAAGATCCCGGGAAGAGTGGAAGGTCGAATAAAGGCACGGTTCCATCGATTGAGTGAATTTGTCATTTTATCTGTCTGTCATACCGATATGGAGGGTCGGGCGTGCGACGTTGAGGTGCCGGATCGGGCAGGCAGCGAAGGCAGAGGTGGCTGATGGCCGCTGGATGGAAAGTGGCGCTGGGCGGCCTCACGGCCCTTGCGCTGGCGACGGGTTCGGCGGGCTGCTCGGGCGATGCGGATCCCGGCGCGCCGCGCGGCACCGCCGACCCCGAGGCCGGACGCCGTCCCGTCCGCCTCATCGGTGACGGTTCCACCGCCGATACGGGTCCCCAGCCCGGGCAGCCCACCCCCGACCGGCTCCAGCCCGGGCACAGGCCGCCGCAGTTCGTCGTCTTCTCCTGGGACGGCTCGGGCGAGGACGGCCAGCACCTGTTCTCCCGCTTCCGCGCCGTCGGCAGGAAGCACCACGCGACGATGACCTACTTCCTCAGCGGCGTGTACATGCTCCCCGCGGGCAAGCGGCGCCTCTACAAGCCGCCCCGGCACCGGCCCGGCGCCTCGGACATCGGCTTCAACACGGTCAAGGGCGTCAGGGACACCGTGGAACAGCTCCGCGGTGCCTGGCTCGACGGGAACGAGATCGGAACGCACTTCAACGGGCACTTCTGCGGCCCCGACCGGGGGGTCGGCACCTGGTCGCCCAAGGAGTGGAAGAGCGAGATCCGGCAGGTGCGGTCCCTGGTGAGGAACTGGAAGACCAATGCCGGCCTGAAGGAAGAGGATCCGCTTCCGTTCGACTACGGCAAGGAGCTCGTCGGCGGCCGCGCCCCCTGCCTCGAAGGCCAGCGCAACCTCGTGCGGGCCGCCAAGACCATGGGCTTCCGCTACGACGCGAGCTCCATCGGCGGCCGGCAGGTGTGGCCCCGCAAACTCAACGGGCTCTGGGACTTCCCCCTGCAGGACATCCCGGTACCCGGCCGGGACTTCGAAACCCTGTCGATGGACTACAACTTCCTCGCCAACCAGTCCGGCACGACCCGGGGCAGCCGCGCCCTGCACCGCGCCTGGGGCAAGCAGATGCGCGACGGCCTCCTCGCCGGATTCCGCCGCGCCTACCGCGGCAACCGGGCCCCCTTCTTCATCGGCGACCACTTCGAGTCCTGGAACGGCGGCACCTACATGCGGGCGGTCGAGAGCGTCATCAAAACCGTCTGTACCAAGGAGGAGGTGCGCTGCGTGTCCTTCAAGCAACTGGCCGACTGGCTCGACGCGCAGGACGACAGGCTCCTGTCGGCACTGCGCGGGCTCGACGTCGGGCAGGCCCCCAAGGGCGGCTGGGAGCGCTTCCCCGCCGCCCGGCGCGTCAAGCGGGCTGCGGGGTAGAGGCCCAGCTCTCGTCCAGCACGAAGGAGGGGTCGACCTGGGCCGCCAGATCGGCGCCCGTCTTGGCGTTGCCCCAGCTCTCCGCGTTCTTCAGGTGGAAGTGCACCATCTGGCGGGTGTAGCGCTGCCAGTCCCGCAGCTCGTACGAGCCGTCCGCCGTCTCGCGCAGGGTGCGCAGCGCCCGGTGGTTGTGCTCCTCGAGCAGGCCGAAGCGCGGTGGCCGGCCCTTCTCCATCGCCCGTACCCAGTCGGAGTGGCCGAAGGTCACCAGCAGGTCCTCGCCGACCTCGTCGCGCAGGAAGTCGATGTCGTCCTGGCCCTGGACCTTGTTGCCCACGACCTTGAGGCAGACGCCGAAGTCTCGGGCGTACTCCTTGTACTGGCGGTAGACGGACACGCCCTTGCGGGTGGGCTCGGCCACCAGGAACGTCATGTCGAACCGGGTGAACATGCCCGAGGCGAAGGAGTCGCTGCCGGCCGTCATGTCGACGACGACGTACTCCCCGGGGCCGTCCACCAGGTGGTTGAGGCACAGCTCGACGGCCCCGACCTTGGAGTGGTAGCAGGCGACGCCGAGGTCGGACTCGGTGAACGGGCCCGTGACCATCAGCCGGACGGGCCCGCCGTCGAGCTCGACCGGGCGGGCGCAGGCGGCGTAGACCGGGTTGTCCTCGGCGATCCGCAGCAGGCGCGAGCCCTCGCCCGGCGGCGTCGTCTTGATCATCGTCTCGGCGGAGGTGATCCGAGGGTTGCTGCCGCGCAGGTAGTTCTTGATCAGGGGGAGCTGAGCGCCCATCGCGGGCAGTGCGGAGGTCTCCTCCTCGTCCAGCCCGAGCGCCGCGCCGAGGTGCTGGTTGATGTCGGCGTCCACCGCGACGACGGGGGCGCGGTCCGCGGCGATGTGGCGGATGAACAGCGAGGACAGCGTGGTCTTCCCGCTGCCGCCCTTCCCTACGAAAGCGATCTTCATGTTCACCAAGCGTAGGTGGGAGGGTGCACGGAGTGAGAGCAGTGCGTGAAGAAGACCACTCGTTCGAGGGGTGTAGACCCGAAGTGCGTACTGTCTTACGCATGAGTACGACTGCCGACCCGCTCGCCGCCCTGGCCTCTCTCCCTGGCGTGGCCGACTCCGTGGACTCCGTGCGCAAGGCGGTGGACCGCGTCTACGGGCACCGGGTGATGCGCCGCCGCAGCAACGAGATCACTTCCGAGGCCGCACTGCGCGGCGCGCGCGGCTCGGCCGCGCTGTCCGGCGCCGACTGGGCGCTCGAAGAGGTGCGCCGCCGCACCGACTTCGGCGTCGAGACGGAGGCGCGGGCGGTGGGTGCCGCCCTGCGGCTGACCGCCGAGGCGGGGCAGCTGCTCAGCGTGTGGCGGCAGTCGCCGTTGCGCGTGCTGGCCAGGCTCCACCTGGTGGCCGCGGGCGGGACGCGGCCGGACGAGACGGTCGGCCGGCCCCGGCTGGAGGGGGAGCCCGTCGACGAGCCGCTCGTCCGGCTGGCGGTGCCCAGCGCGTCGGAGGTGGCCGGACGGCTCGAGGGCCTGGCGGGGCTGCTCCTCGCGGGGACGGAGGCGCCCGCGCTGGTGACGGCGGCCGTGGTGCACGGCGAACTGCTCGCCCTGCGCCCCTTCGGCTCCTGCAACGGCCTGGTCGCGCGGGCCGCGGAGCGGATCGTGCTGGTGGGCAGCGGGCTCGACCCCAAGTCGATCTGCCCGGCCGAGGTCGGCCACGCCGAGCTGGGTGCGGAGGCCTATCTGGCCGCGCTCGACGGCTATGCGTCGGGCACGCCGGAGGGGGTCGGGGCCTGGATCGCACACTGCGGCCGCGCGGTCGAGCTGGGCGTACGGGAGAGCACCGCGGTGTGCGAGGCGCTCCAGCGCGGAGCCGCCTGAGTCCACGGGGCTTCCGGCCGCGGCGCTGACCGCTGCGGGAGGCTGCCCGGAGCGGATCAAGTGCCGCACAGGGTTGCGGCGATACCGGTCAACTCCGGTACCGCCGCTGGCATGTTCGCCGGGTTACCATGCGTGCACGATATTTGCCCATCAGGCCGGGGACTTTGCCCGTCACCTGGTGCGGCTGGCCCGTAATCGACGGGTCGGCGTCGCGTGGGTGCCCGGCGTTCATGCGTCGGTCCGTGGGGCCATGGTGCGTGAAAGGGCGTCCTCCCGGATGTCCCTGGTCTCGCGGGCCGTTAAGTCCTTTCTACTCCTGTCGCCGCTCAAGCGGAAGGTTGAGCCGCAGTTCTTTGCATTCAGCGCTAAAGCGGGGCAATGCGGCTGCCCGGCTCCCGGCGCCGCCCGGCCAGCCAGACCAGACCCGCGGTCGCCGCGGCCGCCCCGCCCCCCGCCGCCGCGGCGAGGGGGGGGCGCGAGGGCATCGACAGGGCGGGCACCCGCTGTTTGAGCCGGACGGGGCGGTTGAAGGAGAGGACCGGCCAGTCGCGCGCGGCCGCCTCCCGGCGCAGCGCCCGGTCGGGGTTGACCGCGTGCGGGTGGCCGACGGTTTCGAGCATGGGGATGTCGGTGACGGAGTCGCTGTAGGCGTAGCACCGGGAGAGGTCGTACCCCTCCGACTCGGCGAGCTCCTTGATGGCTTCGGCCTTGGTGGGTCCGTAGGCGTAGTACTCGACTTCGCCGGTGAAGGCGCCGTCCTCCACGACCATGCGGGTGGCCACCACGCGGTCCGCACCCAGCAGTTCGCCGATGGGCTCGACGACCTCGGCGCCCGAGGTGCTGACAATCACCACGTCGCGCCCGGCGGTGTGGTGTGCTTCGATGAGGGAGGCGGCTTCGTCGTAAATGATCGGGTCGATGAGTTCGTGCAGGGTCTCGGCGACGATCTCGCGGACCTGCTGGACATTCCAGCCCCTGCAGAGCGCCGAGAGATACTCGCGCATCCGCTCCATCTGATCGTGATCGGCTCCGCCGGCGAGGAAGACGAACTGTGCGTACGCCGTGCGCAGCACGGCACGCCGGTTGATCAAGCCACCTTGGTAGAACGACTTGCTGAAGGTGAGCGTGCTCGACTTCGCAATGACCGTCTTGTCCAGATCAAAGAACGCGGCTGTCCGGGGCAACGAGTGGTTTTCCACGATGCCGAGCATAGGCGCCCTCCATTCGGCGTAAGCTGAGGCGTGTGGGTTTGCCTGAGAAGGCTCTCGGGTACACCATGGAAGTCACGGATCGTTCGCGACCGTGTCTAACCCGGTCCGACTCCTCCCCCCCCCGAGTCGGCCGTGGGGACGACCCCCGCTCTCCCCCCCGGCGGGGGTCGTCGCATGTCCGGATGCATTTTGCGGGTCCTCACCCGGCATTCCTCCCTCCCGCGCCGCCCGTCCGGCGGCTGCCTCCCTCCCTTCATACACGCTACGCAGCGTAATCGGCGGGCTGCTCTGCGGAAGTCACCGGTATAGGTGACCGGGATATTCACAGTGGCTGAGTTGTCCACAGTTTTTGACCAAGATCCACATTGTTTTCCAGTTCGCTGCACGGTGATTCCCCGCGCTCTTCCGCGATGTCCGCGGATGCGAGAGCGCGCAGTTGAGACGGGGAGGACACCGTGGCCGGATCCAGCACATCCGAATGGCCGCCAGCCGCCGGTGGGAGGCAGCGCGGACCACTGATCATCGCCGAGGACGAAGAGCTGCTCGACGACCTGCTGCGCCTGTGCGCGGCGGCCGGCGCCGTGCCCGAAGTGGCAGCCGGCGCCCCCGCGCGCCGCGGTGCCGGCCTCGATCCACCGCTGATCCTGGTCGGGGAGGACAGCGCGCGCCGCCTGCGCGGCTCGCGCCTCGCGGCCCACGGGGATGCGGTCCTGCTCGTCGGCCGGGACCGCGGCGACGCCGGGGTGTGGCAGCTTGCCGTGGAGATCGGCGCGCGGGATGTGGCGCTGTTGCCGGGCTGCGAGGGCCGGCTCGTCGAGCGGATCGCCGACGCCGTCGAAGGCGCCGGGCGGCCCGCCCTCACTCTCGGAGTGATCGGCGGGTGCGGTGGCGCGGGTGCGAGCACGCTGGCGTGCGCCCTCGCCGTCAGGGCCGCCGCCGACGGCCGGCGCACCATGCTCATCGACGGCGATCCACTGGGCGGTGGCCTCGACGTCCTGCTCGGCGGCGAAAGAGCGGGAGGGCTGCGCTGGCCGGCCTTCGCCGACTCCCGGGGCCGCGTGGCGTGCCGGGCGCTGGAGGAGGCCCTGCCCGAGCTCCACTCGATGCGCCTGCTCAGCTGGGACCGGAGCCCCTGCACAGCCGTGCCGCCCGACGCGGTGAAGGCCGTGCTGGCCGCGGCGCGGCGCCGCGGAGGGGCGGTGGTCGTCGATCTGCCGCGCCGGCTCGACGAAGCGGCTCTCGAAGCCGTCGAACAGCTCGACGCGGGCCTTCTGGTGGTGCCTGCGGAGCTGCGGGCCGTGGCCGCGGCGCACCGCGTCGCCGCCACCGTCGGGGCGGTCGTCGGCGACCTGCGGGTGGTCGTCCGCGCTCCGCGCACCCCCGGCCTCGACGGTGAGCAGGTCTCCCGCCTCCTCGGTCTGCCCCTCGCCGGCGAGCTCCCTCCGGAGACGGGCCTGGCGGCCGCGCTCGCGGCGGGCCGGCCGCCGGGCGGCGAGCGCGGCCCGCTGGCCCGGTTCTGCACCGACTTCTGGGCCTGCTTCGAGGCCCTCCAGCGGGCGTCGTCATGAGCACCGGACTGCTGGAGGCCGTGCGGCTGCGGCTGGCCGAGAGCGGCGCCGAACCCACGCCCGCCAGGGTCGCGGAGGCGCTGCGCCAGGAAGGGCGGCTGCTGGGAGACGCCGAGATCCTCGGCGTCGCGGCCCGGCTGCGCTCCGAGCTGATCGGCGCCGGTCCGCTGGAACGGTTGCTGGCCGAGCCCGACGTCACCGACGTCCTCGTCACGGCCCCCGACCAGGTCTGGGTCGACCGGGGCGCCGGCCTGCAGCGCACGGACGTCGTCTTCCCTGATGCCGCGGCCGTGCGCAGGCTCGCCCAGCGGCTCGCGGCCATCGCCGGGCGGCGGCTGGACGACGCCCGCCCCTGGGTCGACGCCCGGCTGCCCGACGGCACGCGGCTGCATGCGGTGCTGCCCCCGATCGCCGTCGGCTCCACCTGCCTCTCGCTGCGCGTCGTGCGCCCCCGCGCCTTCACCTTGGACGACCTGGTGGCCGCCGGAACGGTGCCGCCGGGCGGGGACAGGCTGCTGCGGGCGGTGCTCGAAGCCAGGCTCTCGTTCGTGATCAGCGGCGGAACGGGCAGCGGCAAGACGACGCTGCTGACCACCTTGCTCGGATTGGTGGCGCCGGACGAGCGGATCGTCCTCGCCGAGGACTCCGCCGAACTGCGCCCCGATCACCCGCACGTGGTCCGGCTGGAGACCCGGCCGGCGAACCAGGAGGGCATGGGCCTGGTCACCTTGCGGGATTTGGTCCGGCAGGCCCTGCGCATGAGGCCGGACCGGCTGGTGGTGGGCGAGGTCCGCGGAGCGGAGGTCACGGACCTGCTGGCCGCTCTCAACACGGGGCACGAGGGAGGTTGCGGCACGGTCCACGCGAACGCCGCGGCCGACGTGCCCGCCCGGCTCGAAGCCCTGGGCTCGGCCGCCGGCCTCGACCGGGCCGCGCTGCACAGCCAATTGGCGGCCGGCCTGGCGGTCGTGATCCATCTCGTGCGGGAGCGGGGCGGGCGGCGGCGCGTCGCCGAGGTGCATGTGCTCGACCGGGACCCCGCCGGGTTCGTCACCACCGTGCCGGCCGTCGTCTGGAGCGCCGAAGGCTTTCGGCGGGCGCACGGGTGGGCCCGGCTGGCCGGGCTGTGCGAGCGGGGCGGAGCGATGCCGTGACCGCCGCCGGGACGATGCCGCCGGTCGCGCTCGAGAGCGCCGCCACGCTGAGTGCGCTGTTCACGGCCTGGCCTCCGGCCGGCCCCGGCCGGGAGTTGCGCCGTGCCCGGCTGCTGTTCGCGGGCAGCGGACCGGCCGCGCCCGCCGACTCGTGGCCGCCCGCCTGGGCGAGGGCGTGGGGCGGCCGGCTGCGCCGGTGGGCGCGGGACAGGCAGGAGCTGACGTGCCTTCCGGTCGGTGGTGGTGTGGCCCTGTTGGGGGCGTCGCTACTGCCGCTGGCGGCCGCGCTGGTAGCTGTCCCTCTCGTACGGAGGTGGCTGGCCGCTCGGCGTGAGCAGGGCGAACGGGAGCGGCGCGAGGCGGCAGTGATCGAGCTGTGCGGCACGGTCGCGGGCGACCTGAGGGCGGGCAGACAGCCAGGCCAGGCGCTGGCCGGCGTGCCCGCGGGGGACTTGGGCCCGCAGTGGGCCGCCGTTGCGGCGGCGGCGAGGTTCGGCGGCGATGTGCCTGAGGCCCTGCGGGCTGTGGCCGTGTGCCCCGGGGCCGAGGGGCTGCACGGAGTGGCGGCCTGCTGGCGTGTGGCCGTGGACGGGGGTGCGGGGCTCGCATCCGGGCTCGAACGGGTAGCGGCCGCGCTGAGCGCCGAGCGGGACCAACGGGAGGAGCTGCGGTCGCAATTGGCGGGCGCGCGGTCCACCGCCGTGATGCTGGCGCTGCTGCCCGTGCTCGCCCTGCTGATGGGCAGTGCGCTGGGAGCCGCGCCGCTGAGAGTGCTGCTGCACACCCCGGCCGGGCTCGGCTGTCTGCTCCTCGGCGGACTCCTGGAGAGCGCCGGCATCGCCTGGACCGGGCGGATCGTGCGGGCGGCGGCAGGTGAACCGGACGGGCGGCGCGCCGGTGAGCGGGGCAGGCCCGGCACCTCGGCGGCGGGGGGAATCTCGTGAGTGCAAATGTTATCCACAGCCTGTGGATGATGGTTCTTGTGGGCGTCGCGTCCGCCGGTGCGGTGAGCATGGCGGTCCGGATCCGCAGGAGGGCGGTGGCGCGTCAGCGGGCGGCTGCTCTGTTCGGGCGTGAACCCGTCACGGCCGCAAGGGTGCAGGGGCTTCGGGCCTGTGCCGGCCGGCTGCCGGGTGCCCGGGACTGGCTTCCCACGGCGGGGGCCGGAGCTGCCGGGATCATCCTCCTCGGCGGAGCGCCCGGGTGCGTGGTGGGACTCGCCGCCGCGTACGGCATGTGGCGGTGGCGGCGGTGCCGGAAGAGAGCCGGCACGACGACCGACGGTCTGGGGCAAGCCCGGCCGGGGGAGGCCGGGAGACAACTTCCGCTGGCCGTCGATCTCATGGCCGCATGCCTGGCGGCCGGCGCCGGGCCCAGGGAGGCGGCCGAAGCGGTCGGCCTGTCGCTGGGCGGGCCAGTGGGCGAACGGCTCGCCCGGGCCGCGGCGGAAGTCCGGCTCGGCGGCGACCCGGCCACGGCCTGGGGTCGCTTGGGCAGCCTTCCGGGCGCTCAGGGGCTCGCCCGCTGTCTGGAGAGGGCGCAGGCGACGGGAGTGCCTGCCGTGGAGCCCATGTCGCGTCTCGCCGGCCGCTTGCGGGCCGAGCGCGGCAGGGCGGCGGGCATACGGGCCCGGCGCGCGGGCGTCCTGGCGACGGCTCCGCTCGGGCTGTGCTTCCTGCCCGCGTTCCTGACGGTCGGGGTGGTGCCCGTGGTGATCGGTCTGGCGAGTGGTCTGACGAAAGGACATTGACGGTGAGTGGGGTGCAGGTCGTGGCAGCGATGACGGTGGGGAAGACGATGGTGGGGAAGACGATGACGGTGCGGAGGGCGCCCGTGCGCCGGGGCTGGTGCGGGGCGCACGGGGGACTGCCGGTCCGGTCGAGGTACCGGTCGCCGGGCGGAGGGCGGAGCCGGTGGTGGCCCGGCGGCTGGGACAGGCCCTGGCGGTGGCCGGTGCCGTGGCGGACAGGCAGGCCTTGGGTCCTCGCGGCCGGCGATGCGGGCATGTCGACGGCCGAGTACGCCGTCGGCACCGTAGCCGCCTGTGCGCTCGCCGCCGTGCTCTACAAGGTGGTCACGAGCGGGGCGGTCAGCGCGGCTCTGCAAGGGCTCATCGGGAGGGCGCTCAATGCGCCGTTCTGACGGGTCGTCCGGTAATCCGCCCGGTCGGCCGCCCGGGGGCGGACGGCTAGGGCTGCGCACCTTCGCGGGCAGGGGTTCTGACGGAGGGTCCGGCGAGGTCGTCCTCGCCGGACCCGCCCGCGGACCGGACCGGCACCCTCCGGCTGTCCCGGCGTCGGGCGGCCACCGGGGTCGCCCCCGGCGCTGCGACGGCGGCTATGTGACCGCCGAGGCGGCGATGGTGCTCCCGGCGCTGATTCTGTTCGGCATGGCCCTGATCTGGGGGCTGATGGCCGCGGCCGCGCAGATCCAGTGCGTGGACGCCGCTCGGGCAGGTGCCCGGGCGGCCGCCCGGTCGGATCCGGAGACGGTGGCGGTCGCGGCGGCCCGGTCCGCCGCGCCGCAGGGGGCCAGGATCGCCGTCGCGCGGGAGGGAGACCTCGTACGGGTACGGGTCGAGGCCCGCGCGGCGGGGCCGCTCGCCGTGCGGCTGGGCGGAGAGGCGGTGGCCCTTGCGGAGGAGACGGTGCGGTGACCGGGGGATGGCCACAGTGTGGGTGGCGGTGGCGGTCACGGCGCTCTGCGCGGTGTTCGCGGCGCTGCTGGCCATGGGGCAGGCCGTGGTGGCCCGCCACCGGGCGGGCGGCGCGGCGGACCTGGCGGCGCTGGCCGCGGCGGACCACGCCCTCGACGGCCAGGAGGCCGCGTGCGGCCTCGCTCGGCGGGTGGCCGCCGCTCAGGGGGCGACAGTGGTGCGCTGCGCCGTGAGCGGTGAGATCGCCGAGGTCGCGGCCGAGGCCGGGGCGGGTCCGTATGCCGTCCGGGTGCGGTCGCGGGCGGGGCCCCCGGAGGCGGTGGGGTTCACCCCTGTGGCCGTATCGGCGGCAGCTTTCCTCACAGGCCCTGATCTCCTGGGCCCTGATCTCCGAGGCCCTGATCTTCGGGGCCCTGATCTCCGAGGCCCTGATCTTCGGGGCTCTGAACTCCGGGGCTCTGACCTTCGAGGCCCCGGTCTTCCGGGGCGTCCCTGAGGAGCCGGGTGAGGAGGCGGATCGCGGCCCGCTTGTCGAGGGGGTCGTTGCCGTTGCCGCACTTGGGGGATTGCACGCAGGAAGGGCAGCCCGTGTCGCACTCGCAGGCGGCAATCGCCTCGCGGGTGGCGGTCAGCCAGCGGGCGGCGGTGTGGAAGGCCCGCTCGGCGAAGCCGGCGCCGCCGGGGTGGCCGTCGTAGACGAACACGGTCGGCAGGAGCGTGTCGGGGTGCAGGGGGACGGAGACGCCGCCGATGTCCCAGCGGTCGCAGGTGGCGAAGAGGGGGAGCATGCCGATGGAGGCGTGTTCCGCGGCGTGCAGGGCGCCGCCGAGGGCCTCGGGGTCGATGCGGGCCTCGTCGAGCTGGTCCTCGGTGACGGTCCACCACACGGCGCGGGTGCGCAGCGTACGGGGCGGCAGGTCCAGTTTGGACTCGCCCAGGATCTCGCCGGTGATCAGCCGGCGGCGCAGGAAGGAGACGACCTGGTTGGTGACCTCGACCGAGCCGAAGCACAGCCGCGCCTCCCCCCAGGGGATCTCGGCGGCGGTCTCCAGGACGGAGATGGAGGTCGTGTCGCGGGCGGTGGTCGAGTACGGCGGGTCGGCCTGCTCGACGAGGGCGACGGAGTCCTCGAGGTCGAGGCGGCGGACGAGGTAGGTGCGGCCCTGGTGGAGGTGGACCGCGCCCTCGTGGACGGAGGCGTGGGCCGCGGCGGCGTCCACGGTGCCCAGCAGGCGTCCGGTGCCTTCCTCCACGACCTGGACGGGCCGGCCGCCGCCGCCCCGGATGTCGGTCAGGTCGGCGGCCCGCTCGCGGCGGGTCCAGTGCCAGGCGGCGCCGCGGCGGCGGAGCAGCTTGCGGCCTTCGAGCTGGGTGAGCACGCCCGGGGCCGCGGGCCCGAAGAGGGACAGGTCGGCCTCGGTGAGCGGCAGCTCGGCGGCCGCGGCGCACAGATGGGGGGCGAGGACGTAGGGGTTGTCGGGATCGAGCACCGTGGATTCCACGGGCTGCCGGAAGAGCGCCTCCGGGTGGTGGACGAGATAGGTGTCCAGGGGGTCGTCGCGGGCGACCAGGACGGCCAGGGCGCCCCGGCCCGTACGGCCCGCGCGGCCGGCCTGCTGCCACAGGGAGGCCCGGGTGCCCGGGTAGCCGGTCAGGAGGACGGCGTCGAGGCCGGCGACGTCGACGCCGAGCTCCAGGGCGGTCGTGGCGGCCAGGCCGAGCAGTTCGCCGGTGTGCAGGGCGCGCTCGATGGCGCGGCGCTCCTCGGGGAGGTAGCCGCCGCGGTAGGCGGCGACACGCCCGGGGAGCGAGCGGTCCACGGCGGCGAGCCGTTCCTGGGCGATCAGGGCGATGAGTTCGGCGCCGCGCCGTGAGCGCACGAAGGCGACCGTGCGGACGCCCTGGACGACCAGGTCGGTGAGGAGGTCGGCGCTCTCGGCGGTGGCGGTGCGGCGCACGGGGGCCCCGCGCTCGCCGTGGAGCTCGGTGAGCGGGGGCTCCCACAGGGCGAAGACGAGTTCGCCGCGCGGGGATGCGTCGTCGGTGATCTCCACCACGGGGACGCCCGTGAGCCGGGTCGCCGCGGTGGCCGGGTCGGAGGCGGTGGCCGAGGCGAGGAGGAAGACCGGGTCGGACCCGTAGCGGGCGCAGACGCGCCGGAGGCGGCGCAGCACCTGGGCGACGTGCGAGCCGAAGACGCCCCGGTAGGTGTGGCACTCGTCGATGACGACGTAGCGCAGGGCGCGCAGGAAGGAGGACCACTTGGGGTGGGCGGGCAGGATGGAGCGGTGGAGCATGTCGGGGTTGGTGAGCGCGTAATTGGCGTACTGGCGCACCCACTCCCGCTCCTCGACCGGCGTGTCCCCGTCGTACACGGCGGGCCGGACGCCCTTGCCCAGGGGCTCGGCGAGGGACCGCACGGCGCGCCGCTGGTCGGCGGCCAGGGCCTTGGTGGGGGCGAGGTACAGGGCGGTCGCGCCGCGGCCGTTCGGGGCCTCCGAGCCGTCCAGCAAGGCGCTGAGGACCGGCGCCAGGTAGGCGAGGGACTTCCCGGAGGCGGTGCCGGTGGCCACGACCACCGACTCGCCGCGCAGCGCGTGCCCGGCGGTGAGCGCCTGGTGGGCCCAGGGCCGCTCGATGCCGGCGGCCCGGACGGCCTCGACCACTTCCGGCCGGATCTGCTCAGGCCAGGGGGCATGACGTCCCGGACGCGGGGGCAAGTGCTCCGTATGAGTGATGCGTGCAGCCCGGTCGGCCCCGGCGGTCAGTCGGTCGAGGACTGTCCGGGGAACGGGATGTACGCCCGCCTCCGGCGGGAGTTGATCGTTGGCCATCGGCACCGAGTGTGTCACTGGCGTGACGGACAATGGCGTCAAGGCGTCGTGCGCGCCTGCCGGTAAGTGATTGAATGCCATCGCGGCTGCCGATCCATGGGGGGCGACCGCTCGATGCAAGGTGCTGGAGGATCCGTGGACCTGTCCCTGTCGACCGAGACCGTAGGCGACCGTACGGTTGTCCGGGTCGGTGGCGAGATTGATGTGTACACCGCGCCCAAGCTGCGTGAGCAGCTGGTCGAGCTTGTCAACGACGGCAGCTATCACCTCGTCGTGGACATGGAGGGCGTCGACTTCCTCGACTCCACCGGGCTCGGCGTCCTGGTCGGCGGACTGAAGCGGGTGCGTGCCCATGAGGGCTCGCTGCGCCTGGTCTGCAACCAGGAGCGCATTCTCAAGATTTTCCGTATCACCGGTCTCACCAAGGTGTTCCCGATCCACACCTCGGTGGAGGATGCGGTGCAGGCGACCGACTGAGGTCGCCGGGGAAGACTGTCACGCGGGGGGAACCCGGGCTCCGGGCCCGGCCCCCTCGTGAGTCCGCCCTTTTCCGGTTGAGAGGGAGAGGGCACGTACGACCGAGGGGGATGGCATGGCCACCGTCGAACTGCTCTTCAGTGCCCTTCCCGAGCATGTCCGGACCGCCCGGCTGGTGGCGGCCGCGGTGGCGCGCCGTGCCGGCGTGGACGAGGCCGTGCTGGACGAGGTCCGGCTCGCCGTGGGCGAGGCCTGCTCGCGCGCGGTCGGCCTGCACATCACCCATGAGGTGGCCACCCCCGTGCGGGTGACGCTGATCGAGGAGGAGAAGAAGTTCTCCATCGAGGTGGGGGACGACGCCCCCCGCCCCGCGCCGCTCGACCTCGCCTCTGCGAACGGTTCGGAGCGCCCCGCACCCGGGCACGAGGACGCCGGCGCCGACAGCGAGGACGACATGGGCCTCGCCGTCATCAGCGGCCTGGTCGACGACGTCGAGGTGACCGCGGACGAGCGCGGCGGACTGATCCGCATGAGCTGGCCGATCGCCCCCGCGGCCGTGGCGCCGTAGCCCGACCGGGCGCATTGCCGTAGGCCGTCCTCCTCGGACGGGCGTAACTCCGGGCTGTACCGGGATCGCGTCACGACGACGCCCTCGCCGGCGTTCTTTTGCCGCTGCCTTCACAAACGTTCACCGGCCTCTGCCGCTGCCCGCCTGCACGGGTCTGCCCTCGCCCGTCTTCGCCGGCCTCCGTCCGCATCTTCCGCGAATTGATCAGCGGTAATTCCGCGATCTTTTCGCCGTTTTTTCACTGATCGTTTCCCCGCGCCGTAATGGATCTCCTGCCGATCCCCTGCCGATCTCCATCCGATCCGCATTTCGATCTCTCCTGCCGATCTCCGTCCGAGATCGTTTATCCGGCGGATCATTCACTCGATCTTCACTTGCACAGGCCAATTCCCTTTGCCGCGCTCTGTTTTGATCTCGCCGCGCTCCCTACAATCCGTCCATCTTGAGCTCAGGACGCCTGAGCGTGGCTGCTGTTCCGTGCGCGTGGACCAATGGCGCGGAGGAGCTGCGCGCCCATGTGCCAAACGTCTAGGGAGGACGAATGGCGGGGCCCCTCACCCCTTCACAGGTGGACTTCACTCAGCATCTCGCAGCCGAACTCACCCAGGGCAACCGCACCATGGTGATCGTGATCGCGGCCGTCGCGCTCGCGGCGCTCGTGGTCGCCGTCGCCCTGGTGCGGCAGGTCCTCGCGGCCGGCGAGGGCACCGACAGCATGAGAAAGATCGCGGCGGCGGTGCAGGAAGGCGCCAACGCCTATCTCGCCCGGCAGTTGCGCACGCTCGGCGTATTCGCCGTGGCGGTGTTCTTCCTCCTGATGCTCCTGCCGGCCGACAACTGGTCGCAGCGCATCGGGCGTTCGGTCTTCTTCCTGATCGGAGCGCTGTTCTCGGCGGCCACCGGCTATATCGGCATGTGGCTCGCGGTGCGCAGCAATGTGCGGGTCGCCGCGGCGGCGCGCGAGGCCACTCCGGCCCCGGGCGAGCCCGAGAAGGATCTGACGGCCGTGTCCCACAAGGCCATGAAGATTGCGTTTCGGACGGGTGGCGTCGTCGGGATGTTCACCGTCGGCCTCGGCCTGCTCGGCGCCTCCTGCGTCGTCCTCGTCTACGCGGCCGACGCGCCCAAGGTGCTGGAGGGATTCGGCTTCGGCGCGGCGCTGCTGGCCATGTTCATGAGGGTCGGCGGCGGCATCTTCACCAAGGCGGCCGACGTCGGTGCCGACCTCGTCGGCAAGGTCGAACAGGGCATCCCCGAGGACGACCCGCGCAACGCCGCCACCATCGCGGACAACGTGGGCGACAACGTGGGCGACTGCGCGGGCATGGCGGCCGACCTCTTCGAGTCGTACGCCGTGACGCTGGTGGCCGCGCTGATCCTCGGCAAGGCGGCGTTCGGCGACGCGGGTCTCGCCTTCCCCCTGCTCGTCCCCGCGATCGGCGTGCTCACCGCGATGGTCGGCATCTTCGCGGTCGCGCCGCGCCGCGCCGACCGCAGCGGGATGAGCGCGATCAACCGCGGGTTCTTCATCTCGGCCGTCATCTCGCTGGCCCTGGTGGCCGCCGCGGTGTTCGCGTACCTGCCCTCCAGCTACGCCGATCTGAAGGGCATCGGGGACGACGCCATCCGCGCCCACTCCGGTGACCCCAGGGTGCTGGCCCTCGTGGCCGTGGCCATCGGCATCGTTCTCGCCGCGCTCATCCAGCAGCTGACGGGGTACTTCACGGAGACCAGCCGGCGGCCGGTGCGCGACATCGGCAAGACGTCCCTGACCGGCCCGGCGACGGTGGTCCTCGCCGGCATCTCCATCGGCCTGGAGTCCGCCGTCTACTCGGCGGTGCTCATCGCGCTGGGCGTCTACGGGGCGTTCCTGCTCGGCGGCACGTCCATCATGCTGGCCCTGTTCGCGGTGGCGCTCGCCGGCACCGGCTTGCTGACCACCGTCGGCGTCATCGTCGCCATGGACACCTTCGGCCCGGTCTCCGACAACGCCCAGGGCATCGCCGAGATGTCCGGCGACGTCGAGGGCGCCGGGGCGCAGGTGCTCACCGACCTCGACGCCGTCGGCAACACCACCAAGGCCATCACCAAGGGCATCGCCATCGCCACGGCCGTCCTGGCGGCGTCGGCGCTCTTCGGCTCGTACCGCGACGCGATCGCGACCGCCGTGCAGGACGTGCACGCGAAGTCCGGGGAGCTGGGCCTGAGTCTGGACATCTCGCAGCCCAACAACCTCGTGGGGCTGGTCCTCGGGGCCGCGGTCGTCTTCCTCTTCTCCGGGCTGGCGATCAACGCCGTGTCCCGGTCGGCGGGCGCGGTGGTCTACGAGGTGCGGCGGCAGTTCCGCGAGCACCCGGGGATCATGGATTACAGCGAGAAGCCGGAGTACGGGCGCGTGGTGGACATCTGCACCAAGGACGCGCTGCGCGAACTCGCCACACCCGGCCTGCTGGCCGTCATGGCGCCCATCGCGGTCGGTTTCTCGCTCGGCGTCGGCGCGCTCGGCTCGTACCTCGCGGGCGCCATCGGCACCGGCACCCTGATGGCCGTCTTCCTCGCCAACTCCGGTGGTGCCTGGGACAACGCCAAGAAGCTGGTGGAGGACGGGAAGCACGGCGGCAAGGGCAGCGAGGCGCACGCCGCGACGGTCATCGGCGACACGGTCGGCGACCCCTTCAAGGACACCGCCGGACCGGCCATCAACCCGCTGCTGAAGGTCATGAACCTGGTGGCGCTGCTGATCGCCCCCGCGGTGGTCAAGTTCTCCTACGGCGTCGACGCCAACAAGGGCCTGCGGATCGGGGTCGCGGTGCTGGCGATCGTCGTCATCGTCGGTGCGGTGTACGTCTCGAAGCGGCGAGGCGTCGCGGTGGGGGACGACGGGAACGCCGAACGGGCGGCGAAGTCCGCCGATCCGGCGGTGGTGTCGTGAGAACCGGTGGCGGCGTCGTAAGGAACTGACACCCCGGCACGTCGGGCCGGGCCGGTGGCGGCGGCACGCGGTCCGCCGCCACCGGCCCGGGAAACAGGTGCGGTGAATGACACGCTGTGCTTGGTGCAAATGGTCCTAAAAGGGGGCATACAAGGTGCTCGCCTCCGGGGCGGTCCCGCTCGGACGTGTAAGTTCCGGGCCGAGAGCCATCGAAGGGACCGATCCGGTGAACAAGAAGCTTGCGGCCGCACTGTCCGGCGGTACGGCGCTCCTGCTGGCGCTGACCGGCTGCGGCGGCGACGACGACCAGAGCAAGAAGAAGCTGGACGACTGGGCCAAGAAGGTCTGCGACCAGATGCAGCCCCAGGTGAAGAAGATCCTGGACGCCAACAAGTCGATCGCGAGCGTCCAGACCGAGGAGGACTCCAAGAAAGTCCAGCAGACCGATTCCGCGGGCTTCCAGGTCAGCGTCGACGCGTACAAGGCCCTCGCCAACGCGGTGCAGGACGCGGGCGCTCCGCCGGTCAAGGACGGCGAGACCAGCCAGAAGAACGCCGTCAAGGCGCTCAACGACCTCTCCACGGCGTACGCGAACCTGAAGAAGCGGAGCGACGCGCTCGACACCGGTGACAAGAACAAGTTCGGCGAGGGGCTCAGGAGCATCGGCGGGGACATCGCCAAGCTCAGCGGCCAGAGCTCCGAGGCGCTCAAGAAGCTGCAGGAGGGCGACGTCGGCAAGGCCATGGCCAAGCAGCCGGGCTGCCAGAAGAACTCGCTCTCGCCGGCGCCGTCGAAGGGCTGACCCCGGCGCTGCCGAAGGGCCGGCCCCCACGCCGCCGAAGGGCTACCCCGGCGCCGCTGGAGCCGCCGTCCGGCGCCGGCGGGCCCGGGCGCGCGGCGGGGCACGGCGCGGCCGGTCACCCGGTGCGCGGCGCCGCACCCCGCCGCTTTCGGCGTTTGCCGGTGCCGCCCCCGACAATGGTCCCGTGAGTACGCTCCTTCCCGCCGCCGACGGCGCGCGCAGCTCCCGGCTGCGCGACGCCCTGCTCGCCGCCGCCTTCACCGCCGACGGCCTCCTCGACCTGCTGGGCGCCCCCGCCTACGCCGCCCTCGCCCGCAGCGAGACCGTCCCGGCCCTGCGCGCCACCCGCGGCGACGGCCCGCTGGAGACGCTGGTCCGCCTCTTCCTGCTGCAGATGCCGGCCCCGTACGCACGGGCCGCGGCCGCGCTGCCCGTCGACGACTGCCTCGCCGGCGGCTGGCTCGTCCGCGACGGGGACGCCGTCCGCGCCACCGTGGACGTGCGCCCCTACGGCGGTCCCGACGGGCAGGACTGGTGGATCGTCTCCGACCTGGGCTGCGCGGTCGGCGGTGCCGGCGGCATCGCCGGGGGCGGGACCGGCCCCTCCGGGGTCGACCGCGCGCAGCTCGTCCTCGGCGTCGGCGGCGCCTCGACCACCCTCGCGGGCATCACCGTCCGCACGCCCGTCACGAGCGCCCTCGACCTGGGCACCGGCTCCGGCATCCAGGCCCTGCACGCCACCCAGCACGCCACGCGCGTCACCGCCACCGACCTCAACCCGCGCGCCCTGCACATCGCGCGGCTCACGCTGGAGCTGTCCGGCGTCGCGGAGGCGGACCTGCGCGAGGGCTCGCTCTTCGAGCCCGTCGCCGGCGACACCTTCGACCTGATCGTCTCCAACCCGCCGTTCGTCATCTCGCCCGGCGCCCGCCTGACGTACCGCGACGGCGGCATGGGCGGCGACGACCTGTGCCGCACCCTCGTCCAGCAGTCGGCCGACCGGCTGAACGACGGCGGCTACTGCCAGCTGCTCGCCAACTGGCAGCACGTCGAGGGCGAGGACTGGCGCGAGCGGCTGTCCTCCTGGGTGCCGCGCGGCTGCGACGCCTGGATCGTCCAGCGCGAGGTGCAGGACGTCGCCCAGTACGCCGAGCTGTGGCTGCGCGACGCGGGCGACCACCGCGCCGATCCGGCCGAGTACGCGGCCCGCTATGACGCGTGGCTGGACGAGTTCGAGGCCCGCAGGACCAAGGGCATCGGATTTGGCTGGATCACGCTGCGCAAGTCGGGCGCCGACCGGCCGTCCGTGGTGGCCGAGGAGTGGCCGCACCCCGTCGAGCAGCCGCTCGGCCCCACCGTCAGCGCCCACTTCGACCGGCAGGACTTCCTGCGCACGCACGACGACGCCGCGCTGCTCGCCTCGCGTTTCGTCCTGGCCGGCGAGGTCGTGCAGGAGCAGGTCGGCCTGCCGGGCGCGGAGGACCCCGAGCACGTGGTGCTGCGCCAGAACCGCGGCATGCGGCGGGCCACCAAGGTGGACACCGTCGGGGCGGGCTTCGCGGGCGTGTGCGACGGCTCCCTCACCGCCGGGCGGATCCTCGACGCGATCGCCCAGCTGGTCGGCGAGGACCCGGTGCTGCTGCGGGACCGGACGCCGGAGTCGATCAGGATGCTCGTCGAGCAGGGCTTCCTGACCCCGGCGGGGGAGTAGGCCCTACGGGCTGCACTGGGCGACCGGAAAGCCCAGTGCAGCGGCCTCCGCCGCTACGGCGGCGAACCCGGCCGAGGGGTTGAGCGCGGCGACGACCGAGGCGGTGAGGGGCTCGCCCGTGAGGACGGACGCCACTGCGGCGCGGTCCACCGGACGTTCCAAGTAGTCCGCGGTGTGCGCAGCGTAGGCCTCTGCGCGTGCCTCGACGCTGCCGTCCCTCAGCAGCTCGAAGAGCCAGGCCCCGTCCGTTTCGCCGTCTTCGAACTCGACCGGGCCGCACTGCCACCCCTCCGGCCCGCCGACGTGCCAGGCGCACAGCGTGGCGTCGAAGAAACCGTCGAACAGGAACGCCTCCTCGGCCGGGTACGCGGCGAGCGCGGCGGGCAGCCCGTCGAGCAGCCCGGGCCAGTGGGCGCGCGGCTCCTCGCGCCACGGTGTGGCGTCGGACTCGTGGTCGAAGCCGTACAGGAAGACCCCCTCCGGGCCGAAGGCGACCGCGTAGAGGTCGCCCGAGCCGTTGTCCATGGAAGCCAGCGCCACGCCGTCGCCCCAGCTGGGGGCGAAGGCGTGCGTCCGGTACCGCGGATCACGGTCGAGGACGGCGTCCAGCACGGCCAGGGCCCTGCAGTGCGCCAGCAGTGCCTGCGGGCCGGGCAGCCTCGGTATGAGGTCGTGGACGGTCGCGAGCCCGGCACCGTTGTCGTCGTCGGCGATCACGCGTCCATTGAAGTGCCCACCACTGACAACGCCGCGCCGATCACGTGACGGCTCCCACTTCCCGCGCGTGTTTACGGACCGCAATTCCGGACATCGTTTTCAGGACAACCTGCTGCCCACGGCCCGGCCGGACGCTTATACGGCGGACGGGTAGGGCAGGGCCATGTCAAGGATCGTCCCGGGGTTCGGTGACTCTTTCGGGTCCAAGCCCGCGCTCCCGCGGCGCGCGGCCCGCCGTCCGCCCCTCCGTTGTCAGACCCTTGGCCAGGGCGGCCGGGGTCCGGCGAAGCGCGGCGCCGGGGGCGGAGTGGACGTAGCCTTCATTACGACCCTAAGAGTGTGATGTTGGATACCGTGCTGGTTAGAACGTACATCGGGTTACCGTTCGAGTGGCGTTGCGGACTTTTTCCGTTTGACACGGGGGCGGGATGTACCGTCACACTCCGCAGCGTCACCGCAGCGCCCACACCGAGTGCCGACCGGAAGAAGAGCGAAGTTGTCCCCGACCAGCGAGACCGCAAAGGGCGGCCGCCGACTCGTCATCGTCGAGTCGCCTGCCAAGGCGAAGACGATCAAGGGCTACCTCGGCCCCGGATACGTCGTCGAGGCGAGCGTCGGGCACATCCGTGACCTGCCGAACGGGGCCGCGGAGGTCCCGGCGAAGTACAAGGGCGAGTCCTGGGCCCGCCTCGGCGTCAACGTCGAGAAGGACTTCCAGCCGATCTACGTCGTGAACCACGACAAGAAGGACCAGGTCAAGAAGCTCAAGGAGCTGCTGGCCGAGTCCGACGAGCTCTTCCTCGCCACCGATGAGGACCGCGAGGGCGAGGCCATCGCCTGGCACCTGCAGGAGGTCCTCAAGCCCAAGGTCCCCGTCCGCCGGATGGTCTTCCACGAGATCACCAAGGACGCGATCCAGGCCGCCGTCGCCAGCCCGCGCGAGCTGAACAAGAAGCTCGTCGACGCCCAGGAGACCCGCCGCATCCTCGACCGCCTCTACGGCTACGAGGTCTCGCCGGTCCTGTGGAAGAAGGTCATGCCGCGGCTGTCGGCCGGCCGGGTGCAGTCGGTGGCCACCCGCCTCGTCGTCGAGCGGGAGCGCGAGCGCATCGCCTTCCGCTCCGCCGAGTACTGGGACCTCACCGGCGTCTTCGACACGGGCCGCCCCGGCGACAACAGCGACCCGTCGACCCTGACCGCCCGCCTGGCCTCAGTCGACGGCAAGCGCGTCGCCCAGGGCCGCGACTTCGGTTCGACCGGTCGGCTGAAGGACTCCGCCCAGGTCCTCCACCTGGACGAGGCCAACGCCCGCGCGCTGGCCGCCGCCCTGGCGGACGCGTCGTTCGCCGTGCGCTCGGTCGAGTCCAAGCCGTACCGCCGCTCGCCGTACGCCCCGTTCCGTACGACCACGCTGCAGCAGGAGGCCTCGCGCAAGCTCGGCTTCGGCGCGAAGGCCACCATGCAGGTGGCCCAGAAGCTGTACGAGAACGGCTTCATCACCTATATGCGTACGGACTCCACGACGCTGTCGGACACCGCGGTGAACGCGGCCCGCGCGCAGGTCACGCAGCTCTACGGCGCCGACTACCTGCCGGAGAAGCCGCGCACGTACGCCGGCAAGGTCAAGAACGCCCAGGAGGCGCACGAGGCGATCCGGCCTTCGGGTGATCGTTTCCGCACGCCCGCCGAGACCGGCCTGTCCGGCGACCAGTTCCGGCTCTACGAGCTGATCTGGAAGCGGACCGTCGCCTCCCAGATGAAGGACGCGACGGGTAACTCCGTCACCGTCCGGATCGGCGGCCGGGCGAGCGACGGCCGGGACGCCGAGTTCAGCGCCTCCGGCAAGACCATCACCTTCCACGGCTTCATGAAGGCCTACGTGGAGGGCGCGGACGACCCGAACGCCGAGCTCGACGACCGCGAGCGCCGCCTGCCGCAGGTCACCGAGGGCGACCCGCTGGCCGCCCGGGAGATCACGGCCGACGGTCACGCCACCAAGCCCCCCGCCCGCTACACCGAGGCCTCGCTGGTCAAGGAGCTGGAGGAGCGGGAGATCGGCCGCCCGTCGACGTACGCGTCGATCATCGGCACCATCCTCGACCGCGGCTACGTCTTCAAGAAGGGCACGGCGCTCGTCCCGTCCTTCCTGAGCTTCGCCGTCGTCAACCTGCTGGAGAAGCACTTCGGCCGGCTCGTCGACTACGACTTCACCGCCTCCATGGAGGAGGACCTCGACCGCATCGCCCGCGGCGAGGCCCAGGCCGTGCCGTGGCTGCGCCGCTTCTACTTCGGCGAGGGCACCGAAGGCGCCGCGGGCGGCGCCGCCGAGGCCGGCAACGGCGACGGTGACCACCTCGGCGGCCTCAAGGAGCTCGTCACCGACCTGGGCGCGATCGACGCCCGCGAGGTGTCCTCCTTCCCCGTCGGCGAGGGCATCGTGCTGCGCGTCGGCCGCTACGGCCCGTACGTCGAGCGCGGCGAGAAGGACTCCGAGGGCCACCAGCGCGCCGACGTGCCGACGGACCTCGCCCCGGACGAGCTGACCGTGGAGTACGCGGAGGAGCTGCTCGCCAAGCCGAGCGGCGACTTCGAGCTGGGCACCGACCCGGGCACCGGTCACCAGATCGTCGCCCGCGACGGCCGCTACGGCCCGTACGTCACCGAGGTCCTCCCCGAGGGCACCCCGAAGACCGGCAAGAACGCGGTCAAGCCGCGCACGGCCTCGCTCTTCAAGTCCATGTCCCTGGACACGGTCACGCTGGAGGACGCGCTCAAGCTCATGGAGCTGCCGCGCATCGTCGGCAAGGACGCCGAGGGCACCGAGATCACCGCCCAGAACGGCCGCTACGGCCCGTACCTGAAGAAGGGCACCGACTCGCGCTCCCTGGAGACCGAGGAGCAGCTCTTCTCGATCACGCTGGACGAGGCCCTCGCGATCTACGCCCAGCCCAAGCAGCGCGGGCGCGCCGCGGCCAAGCCGCCGCTGAAGGAGCTGGGCACCGATCCGGTCAGCGAGCGCCCCGTCGTGGTCAAGGACGGCCGCTTCGGCCCGTACGTGACGGACGGCGAGACCAACGCGACGCTGCGCCGCGACGACGACGTCGAGACGATCACGCCGGAGCGCGGCTACGAGCTCCTGGCGGAGAAGCGTGCCAAGGGCCCGGCGAAGAAGACCGCGAAGAAGGCCGCGGCCAAGAAGGCGCCGGCGAAGAAGACCGCCGCCAAGAAGACGGCGGCCAAGAAGACCGCGGCGAAGAAGACGACGACCGCGAAGAAGACCACGGCCGCCAAGAAGACGACCGCGGCGAAGAAGACGACGGCGAAGAAGGTGGCCGCGGCCGCCGAGGCCGCCGCCGAGTGACCTGACCGCCTCTCCGGTTCCCCGGCACGTGCCGGGGAACCGGGGTCGGCGGTTCCGTCAGCCCCCGTGGGGCATCCATTCGTTCGGGCGTACGTTCGGGCAAAAAGGCGGAAGCCCTGCACAGCCGGATAGGCTGGCAGGATGACGCGAGCCGAGCAGCCAACCGTGGTGACCTCCACCTCCGGCGCCCTAGCCGCGGACTCCCGCGAGCGTGCCGTCCGGTCCCTGCTGCGTTTCCCCCCGCTGCGGCGGCTGTGGAACGCCCAGTTCGCCGGCGGTGTCGGAGACTCCCTCGCCCTCCTCGTGCTCCTGCTGCTGTCGCTGCAGGCCGCCGTCGCGGAGGGCTCCTTCGGCGGTGGCTACCGGGGCGCGGCCCTCGCCGTCGCCGCGGTCCTCGCGGCCCGGCTGCTGGCGACCCTTCTCTTCGGCGCGGTCCTGCTCGGGCCGCTCTCCTCGCTCATCGCCCCGGCCGGTCCCCTCGACCGCCGGTGGACCATGATCGGCGCGGACGGAGTCCGGGCCGCCCTGCTGGTCGTCGCGCCCCTGTGGCTCGGCTGGACGGGGAGCCGTGCGCCCGCCTTCCTGCTGATCACGGCCTTCGTGATCGGCGCCGCCGAGCGCGTGTGGACCGTCGTCAAGGACAGTGCGGCCCCCGCGCTCCTGCCCGCGCCCGCCGTGGAGGGCTCCGCCGTACGGCCGCTGCCCGACCACTACGACGCGCTGCGGCGCCTCTCGCTGCGGACGAGCTTCGTGTCGCTGCCCTTCGCCGCGGCCGCGTTCCTCGCCGTCACGCTGATCGGCAATCTGCTCGGAGCCGGCATCGACTGGTTCCACCAGCACCAGGCGGCGCTCGGCTCGTTCCTGGCGGCCGCGCTGTTCGCCGGCTCGGCCACCGTCCTCTGGTTCCTGGAGCTGCCCGGCGCGAAGTCGCCCCGCGTGCGCTCCCCGCTGGAGGGCCTGCGCCGGCCCCGCAGCGCCGAGGGCCCGGACACCGGCCGCACGGGCGCCATCCCGGTGCTCGTCCTGGCCTGCGCCGCCGTCGCCGGGGCGATCGCCGCGGCCGTCGGCGTCGCCGCCCTGCAGGCCGTCGACCTCGGCGGCGGGCCCGTGGCCTTCGGGCTGCTCGTGCTCGCGCTCAGCGGCGGCCCCGTCATCGGCATCCGCAGCGCCGTCAAGGTGCTCCCCGGCTTCTCCCGGCGCAGGCTGCTCGCCCTGTCCATCGCGCTGACCGGCCTGGCGCTGCTCGCGGCAGGCCTCGTGCCCGACCCCACGACGGTCCTCCTGCTCGTGCTGCTCGCCGGCGTCTGCGCGGGCATCGCCGCCAACACCGGCCACTCCCTCCTGGACCAGGAGACGGAGGAGGCCCGCCGGCCCCGTACGACCGACCACCTGCACGCCGTCGTGCGCGTCACCGCGGCCCTGGGCGCGGTCGCCGCACCGCTGCTCGCCGCCGGCATCGGGCCGCACCGCCTGGAGAGCGGCGGCTTCGTCTTCGCGCACGGCGGCGCGGCCTTCACGCTGATGCTCGTCGGCGCGCTGCTGCTGCCCGTGGGCGCCATCGTGCTCGGCAAGACCGACGACCGCCACGGCGTACCGTTCCGGCGCGACCTGATGGACGTTCTGCGCGGCGGCGACCCCGAGCAGGCGCCCGCCGCCACGGGCTTCTTCATCGCCTTCGAGGGCGGCGACGGCGCCGGCAAGTCCACCCAGGTGCGGGCCGTCGCCGAATGGATCCGCTCCAAGGGCCACGAGGTCGTGGTCACCCGCGAGCCCGGCGCCACGCCGATCGGGCAGCGGCTGCGCGCGATCCTGCTGGACGTCTCCTCGGCCGGCCTCTCGGACCGCGCCGAGGCGCTCCTCTACGCGGCCGACCGCGCCGAGCACGTGGACTCCGTCGTCCAGCCCGCTCTCGCGCGCGGTGCCGTCGTCATCTCCGACCGCTACATCGACTCGTCCGTCGCCTACCAGGGCGCCGGGCGCGACCTCTCGCCGACCGAGATCGCCCGCATCAACCGGTGGGCCACGGGCGGGCTCGTCCCCCACCTGACCGTGCTGCTCGACGTCTCCCCGGAGACCGCGCGAGAACGTTTCACCGAGGCGCCCGACCGGCTCGAGTCCGAGCCCATGGAGTTCCACGACCGCGTCCGCACCGGGTTCCTCACCCTGGCCTCCGCCGACCCCTCGCGCTACCTCGTCGTGGACGCCGGGCAGGCGCCCGAGGACATCACCACCGTCGTGCGCCACCGCCTCGACCAGGT
This sequence comes from Streptomyces sp. XH2, assembly GCF_049725035.1. Taxonomy (NCBI): domain Bacteria; kingdom Bacillati; phylum Actinomycetota; class Actinomycetes; order Kitasatosporales; family Streptomycetaceae; genus Streptomyces; species Streptomyces sp. XH2. The sequence goes on from NZ_JBMMMZ010000003.1 coordinate 397,963, forward strand.
CCTGCCGCTCTCCGCGACCGAGATCGAGGCCCGCGAGCAGGCCCGCAAGGCCGCCGAGGAGGAGGCCCGCCGCAAGGCCGAGGAAGAGGCCGCGCGCAAGGCGGAGGAGGCCCGGCTGGAGCGCGAGCGCCAGGAGCAGCTCGCCAAGCTCAGGGCCGAGGAGGAGGAGCGCAAGCGGCGCGAGGCCGAGGAGGCCCGCATCCGCGAGGAGGCGCGCCTCGCCGAAGAGGCGCGGCAGCGTGCCGAGGAGGCCCGCCGGCAGGCGGAGGAGGAGCGCAAGCGCCGCGAGGCGGAGGAGCGGACCCGCGCCGCCGAGCAGGAGCGGCTTCGCAAGCAGGCCGAGGAAGAGGCCCGGCTGCGGGCCGAGGCGGAGGAGCGCCGCCTGGAGAAGCAGCGCAAGGCGGAGGAGGCGCTGCTGAAGGCGGAGCAGGCGCGGGTGGCGGCGGAGGCCGCGGCCGCGGCTGCGGCTGCGGTTTCGGCTGCGCCGGACTCCTCCGGTGCGGGTGCGGTGACGGATGGCGCTTCCGCTTCCGCTTCCGAGGCGCCGACGGTCGAGCGGCCCTCGCTCCGTAAGGAGCGGTCGGAGGCCGGGCGTGAGGAGCGGGAGACCGCGGTTCCGGCGGGGAGCTCCGACGAGACGCAGACGGTGCAGACGCCGTCCGTCCACCGGCCGGACCCGCGGAACGTGGACCTCACCACCGGGATCAGCCCCGACACGACGCCCACGGTGGAGCGGCCTCGCGTCGACGTGCGGGCGTCGGATGAGACGGAGGTACTGCCGGCGGTGTGGCCCGTCTCGCCTCCTCCTGCGGCGCCGCAGCGGGTGACGTGGGGTGTGGAGACGCCGTCGGAGCCCGCTGAGGAGGCATCGCAGAAGCCGTCTCGGGAGCCGGTTCAGGAGGCGCCTCAGGAGTCACCGCGGGAGCCGTCTCGGGAGTCCTCGCGGGAGTCCTCGCGAGAGTCCGAGGAGACGGCCGTCCTGCCGCAGCCGCCGGTTGCGGATGCCGACACCGCTGTGACGGAGGTTCTGCCTCCGGTGCCTCCCGTACGGCCGGAGGAGCGTTCCGAAGACCCCGTGGACCGGGTGCCGGACTGGATGTTCCGGCCGGAGGATCGGACGGGCGCGGCCGCGGACCCGGACGCCGAGCTGACGCGGGAGATGCCGCGGGTGACCGACGAGGGCACGCAGGGCGGCGCGGCGAAGGGCCGCCGCCGTCCCGGCTGGGCGGAGGAGGCCTCCGGCTCCGACTCGGAGGACGACCGCCCGACCCTGGCGGACGAGCTCCTGGGCCCGCGACCGCGGCGGGGCGGCCGTAAGGACGGCGGCGGGGGCGACGAGGACGGTCGTGGTCGCGGGCGCGGTCGCTGAGGCGGGGCCTCTCCGGGCGCGCGTGTTCCGGCACCGCCGGACCGCGTCGTTGTGGCTGAGCGCCGTTGCGGCGGATTGGAGCGGCGGGGTCTCTTTGCTCCGTCTGAACTTGCTGTCGGCGGACGGTGCCGGAGGCGGGTAGCCGGGCGCTGTGCGCTGCTGCTGCCGCTGCTGCGGCTGTGCTCCCTGCCCGTCCGTACCGCCGGACCGCGCCGTTGTGGCTGAGCGCCGTTGCGGCGGCAAGGAGAGGCGGGGCCTCTCCGCTCCGTCCGGGCTGCTGTCGGCCGACGGTGCTGGACGCGGGTAGCCGGGCACCGTGCCGCTGCCGCTGCCGCTGCCGCTGCCGCTGCCGCACTGCCCGTCCGGCACCGCTGGACCGCGGCGTTGTGGCCGGGCGTCCCCGCCGCAGCGGCACAGCCGGCTGTGGCGAACATGGAGGGACCCCGTCACAACGGCGGAGCCCGGCCGTGCCGGACAGGCGGCACCCCCGGTGCCTTCTCCGCCCGGCGTCACCTGTCAGTGCCGTGGCCCACAATGGGTGGTCGCAGGGCGAATGACGCGGAGGGCAGCCATGGCGGTGTGGGACGACCTGGTCGGGCAGGACCGGGTGACGGAGCAGCTCTCCGCGGCCGCGCGGGATGCGGACGCGTTCGTCACCGCCGTGGCGTCGGAGCCCGGGGAGGCGCCCCCGAGCGGCGGGTCGATGACGCACGCCTGGCTCTTCACCGGTCCCCCCGGCTCCGGGCGGGCCACCGCCGCCCGTGCCTTCGCGGCCGCCCTGCAGTGCGTGAGCCCGGACCGGGCCGTCGGCGGGACCCCCGGCTGCGGCTTCTGCGAGGGCTGTCACACCACGCTCGTGGGCACGCACGCGGACGTGGAGATCGTCCGCACCGACCAGCTGTCGATCGGCGTCAAGGAGACCCGTGACCTGGTCCGCCGCGCCCAGCTCTCCCCGGCCGGAGGCCGCTGGCAGGTGATCGTCCTGGAGGACGCGGACCGGCTGACCGAGGGCGCGGGCAACGTCCTGCTGAAGGCCGTCGAGGAGCCCGCGCCCCGTACGGTCTGGCTCCTGTGCGCGCCGTCCCTGGAGGACGTGCTGCCGACCATCCGCTCCCGCTGCCGCCTGCTCACCCTGCGCACGCCGCCGGTGGCGGCCGTGGCCGACATCCTCGCCCGCCGCGACGGCATCGAGCCCGAGCTGGCCGCGCGCGTGGCCCGCGCCACGCAGGGCCACATCGGCCGGGCGCGCCGCCTGGCCACCGACGAGCGGGCCCGCGCCCGCCGCGCGGCCGTGCTCAAGCTGCCGCTGCGCGTGGACGACGTCGGCGGTTGCCTGAAGGCGGCCCAGGAGCTCATCGACGCCGCCGCCGAGGACGCCAAGCAGGTCGCCGAGGAGGTCGACACCAAGGAGACCGAGGAGCTGCGGGCGGCGCTCGGCGCCGCGGCGGGCACGGGCAGCCGTCTCCCGCGCGGCACGGCGGGTGCCATGAAGGAGCTGCAGGACCGCCAGAAGCGCCGCAGCACCCGTACCCAGCGCGACAGCCTGGACCTGGCCCTGGTGGACCTGACGGGCTTCTACCGCGACGTCCTGGCGATGCAGCTCGGCTCGCGCGTCGAGGTCGCCAACGCGGACATGCAGGACGCGCTGGAGCGCGTCGCCCGTGCCTCGGGTCCGGAGCGGACGCTGCGCCGCATCGAGGCGATCATCGACTGCCGCCGCGCCCTGGACCGGAACGTGGCCCCGCTGCTGGCGGTCGAGGCGATGACGATGGCCCTGCGCGCCGGCTGAACCGGCTGAACCGGCTGAACGGCGCGGGCGCGCGAAGGGTGAGCACGCGTGCGGTTACGCACTCTCACTCATATGAGGCCTCCTGGGCCCGGCGACTGGCGGCAGCCTGCGGAGCTGCCGATACCCTCCGTCGGGGCACCGCGACCGTTCGTAACGCTGCGTAATGCCCGGCTCTTTGCTGCCCTGCACCTCACCCCGCATTCGCGCAGCTCCACGCCTTCACGCAGAGGGACCGCCGATGGATTCCAGCCGCCTGTTCCGTACGTCCGGCACCGCCATCGCGACCGCCGCGCTGCTGATCTCGGGCTGTGCGCTCGGGAACAGCTCGCCGCGGGCGACGGCGGCGGCGAGAGCGTACGACGCGGGCGACGGCAGGAGCAGCGGCTTCCCCGGCTTCGAGAACTTCGGCGCGGGCGCGGCCGGGGTACCGGGCGCGGTGGACGGATCCACCGGGGGCCCGTACCGCAGGGGGGACACCCCCACGCTCAGCCCCCTCCCGACGGCCCTCCCCCCGGCCCTGCGCCGCTACTACGCCCAGAAGCTCAGCTGGCACTCCTGCGGCACCAGCGGCTTCGAGTGCGCCACCCTCATGGCCCCGCTGGACTACGACCACCCCCGCGGGGCGGACGACCTCAAGCTCGCCGTCTCCCGCAAGAAGGCCACCGGCGCCGACCACGCCAAGCGCCTCGGCTCCCTCATGGTCAACCCGGGCGGGCCGGGCGGCTCGGCGGTCGGCTACCTCCAGCACTACGCGGGCCTCGGCTATCCCGCGGCCGTCCGTGCCCACTACGACATGGTCGCCATGGACCCCCGCGGCGTCGCCGGCAGCGAACCGGTCACGTGCCTCTCCGACACCGAGATGGACCGCTACACCGAAGTCGACCAGACCCCCGACGACGCCGCCGAGACCGCGGAACTCGTCGACGAGTTCACCAAGTTCGCCGACGGCTGCGCCGCCCGCTCCGGCAAGCTCCTGGGGCACGTCTCCACGATCGAGGCCGCCCGCGACATGGACGTCCTGCGCGCGGCCCTGGACGACGACAAGCTGACGTACGTGGGCGCCTCGTACGGCACCTTCCTCGGCGCCACCTACGCCGGCCTCTTCCCCTCCCGCGTCGGCCGCCTCGTCCTCGACGGCGCCCTCGACCCCGCCCTCGGCTCGGAGCAGGTCAACCGCGACCAGACGGCCGGTTTCCAGACGGCCTTCGCGTCCTTCGCCGAGGACTGCGCCCGGCGCAAGGACTGCCCGCTCGGCCCGTCCCCCGACCGGGCGGGCGACCGGCTCTCCGAGTTCTTCGAGAAGACGGACGCGAAGCCCCTCGCCACCGGCAAGTCCCGCAAGCTCACCGAGAGTCTCGCGACCACGGGTGTGATCTCCGCCATGTACGACGAGGCGGCGTGGGGGCTGCTGCGCAACGCCCTGAAGGCGGGGCTGCTGGGTGACGGCGGACCCCTGCTGAAGCTGTCCGACGCCTACTACGAGCGCGACGGCCACGGCTCCTACCAGAACCTGATGTACGCCAACGCGGCCGTGAACTGCCTGGACCTGCCCCCGGCCTTCCGCTCCCCGAGCGAGGTCCGGGAGGCGATCCCCGCCTTCCGGAAGGCCTCCCCGGTCTTCGGCACCGCCCTCGCCTGGGCGGCTCTGACCTGCGGATACTGGTCCGTCCCGGCCACCGGCACCCCGCACCGCATCCCCGCCGCGGGCGCCGCGCCCATCCTCGTCGTCGGCACCACCCGCGACCCGGCCACCCCCTACGGCTGGGCCCGCTCCCTGGCCTCGCAGCTCTCCTCGGGTCGCCTCCTCACCTACGAGGGCGACGGCCACACCGCCTACACCCGCGGGAACGCCTGCGTCGACAGGGCCGTCAACACGTACCTGCTGACCTCGACCCCGCCCCCGGCCGGCCAGCGCTGCTCCAACTGAGACCGGGACTGAGACCGGGACTGGGACCGGGACCGAGGCTGGGCCCAGGACTGCGACCGGAAACCCAAAAGGCCCAGGTCAGACAGTGTCTGACCTGGGCCTCATCGGAGCCGCCTTCGGGATTCGAACCCGAGACCTACGCATTACGAGTGCGTTGCTCTGGCCAACTGAGCTAAGGCGGCAGTGCTGCCTTTTGCCTGACCGGCTTCAGCAGCGCGGCCAAGTCTACACACTCCCGAGGGGTGCTCCGTACACGAGCGCAGACGAGATGATCTTGGCGATCTCCGGCTGGTGGTCGTTGAGGTAGAAGTGGCCACCGGGGAAGACGTTGATCGTGAAGGCGCCGGTGGTGTGGTGCCGCCAGTCCTGGACCTCGTCGGGGGTGGCCCTGGGGTCCGCGTCGCCGGTCAGGGCGTGGACGGGGCAGGTCACCCGGAGGCCGGGGCGGGCGCGGTAGGTCTCGATGGCGCGGTAGTCGGCGCGGAGGGGCGGCAGGACCAGCCGGAGGACGTCCGGGTCCTCCAGCATCCGGGCGTCCGTGCCGCTCAGCCTGCGGAGCTCCTCGACGAGGCCCTCGTCGCTGCGCCGGTGCACGGCCTCCTCCCCCTCGCGGTGCCGCGAGGGGGCGCGGCGGCCGGAGACGAAGAGGGCGAGGGGGGTCGTGCCCCGCTCCTCCAGGCGCAGGGCGACCTCGTAGGCGAGGGCCGCGCCCATGCTGTGGCCGAAGAGGGCCAGGGGGCGGTCGGCCGCGCGGGCCAGGGCCTCGGCGGTGCGGTCGGCGAGTTCGGCGAGGTCCTCGATGCAGGGGTCCGCGGTCCGGTCCTGGCGGCCGGGGTACTGGACCGCGAGGACGTCGACCGCGGGGGAGAGCGCCTTCGACACCGGGAAGAAGTAGCTCGCCGACCCTCCGGCGTGCGGCAGGCAGGCCAGCCGGACCGGCGCCTCGTCCGCCGGATGGAATCGTCGGATCCACTTCTTGTCGTCCATCGTGCCGGGTTCCCTTCGGGCTTCGGGCTTCGGACTTCAGGCTTCGGGCTCCGGGCCGCTGAGCCGGCACCGGAGTTGACGCCATTCGGGTTCTGGGCAGCATACGTCGGAGGGGTCCGGCGCAGCCGGGGGTTCCTTCCGGCGCCCCGCGCGTATTAGGTTCCTTTGTAGGGTGCAGACATGCGTGGTGCCGGCTCGAAGTGCGCTGGAACACACGGCTGTTCCGGTTTGGACGGGGAATTCCGGGGGAGCCCGGGGAATTCCAGGGGAATCGGCGAGAAGGACACACAGTGCCCAACACAGCGACCGGCACGGCAACCGGCGGAAATCTGCTGGCCGTCAGCGATCTGCACGTCGCGTACAAAGAGAATCGCGCGCTCGTGGAAACGCTGCGGCCGCGGAGCGACGCCGACTGGCTCATCGTGGCCGGCGATGTCGGCGAGCAGTACGCGGACATCGAATGGACGCTGCGCCTGCTCGCCGAGCGATTCGCCAAGGTGATCTGGTCGCCCGGGAACCACGAGCTGTGGACCCATCCCCACGACCCGGTCGACCTGCGCGGCGAAAAGCGCTACCTGCACCTCGTGGAGCTGTGCCGCAGCCTCGGCGTCGCCACCCCCGAGGACCCGTACCCCGTGTGGCACGGCGAGGGCGGTCCGGTCGCCGTGGCCCCGCTCTTCGTGCTCTACGACTACACCTTCCGCGTGCCCGGCGCGCACACCAAGGAGGAGTCGCTGCGCCGCGCCTACGACGCCGGGATCGTCTGCGCGGACGAGCACTTCCTGCACCCCGACCCGTACCCGGGCCGCGACGCGTGGTGCCACGCCCGCGTGGAGTACACCGAGCGCCGCCTGGCCGCCGTCGACCCCGCGCACCGGACCGTCCTGGTCAACCACTTCCCGCTGGTCCGCGAGCCCACCAGGATCCTGCGGTACCCCGACTTCGCGCAGTGGTGCGGCACGGAGCTGACCGCCGACTGGCACACCCGCTTCCGCGCGGCCGCCGCGGTCTACGGCCACCTGCACATCCCCCGCGTCACCTGGCACGACGGGGTGCGGTTCGAGGAGGTCTCCGTGGGCTATCCGCGCGAGTGGCAGCCCCGGCCGCCGCGCGAGCCGCTGCGGCGGATCCTGCCGCGCCCGGCCGGCGAGCGCGCGGAGGGGCGGGCCTCGTGATCGAGCGGATCCTGCCCGCGGAGGCCGTCGCGGAAGAGAGCACCGGCAGCCCGCCGGCAGTGGCCGGGGACTTCCTCCATCCCGAGGAGGCCGCGGTCGTCGCCCGCGCCGTCCCCAAGCGGAAGGAAGAGTTCGCGGCCGTACGGGCCTGTGCGCGCAGGGCTCTGGGACGGCTGGGGTTCCCGCCCGTCCCCCTGGTGCCCAACCGCCGCGGGGCCCCGCAGTGGCCCGCGGGGGTCGTCGGCAGCATGACGCACTGCGACGGCTACCGGGCGGCCGTCGTGGCCCGCTCCGGCGCCCTCGCCTCGGTCGGCATCGACGCCGAGCCGAACGGGCCGCTCCCGGACGGCGTCCTCGACGTCGTGTCGCTGCCCGGGGAGCGCGCCCGGATCCGCTCGCTGACCGCGCTCCGCCCCGACGTGCACTGGGACCGCCTCCTGTTCAGCGCCAAGGAGAGCGTCTTCAAGACCTGGTATCCGCTGACCGGGCAGGAGCTGGACTTCGAGGAGGCGGAGCTGGACGTCGACCCCGGTGCCGGGACGTTCTCCGCCCGGCTGCTGGTGCCCGGGCCGGTCGTGGGCGGCGTCCACCTGGACGGGTTCACCGGCCGGTGGGCCGTGGGCGGCGGCTTCGTGCTCACGGCCATCGCCCTCCCCGCCGCCGTTCCCGCCCAGGCCGTCGTTCCCGCTCAAGCCGTCACTCCTGCCCCGGGCCCTGTTCCTGCCCCCGCCCCGGGCCCCCGGGGCGGGCCACCGGCCGGCGGGCCGGCAGCACCCGTCAGCGGGTCCGCGGCATCCCCCGCCTGAACGCGGCGAAGTCCTCCGGCAGCTCGCGGGCGTACCGGGTGTTGAGCCACAGCCGCAGCAGGTCGCGGCGGCGGCCCGGCTCGTCACGGAAGGCGGATCGGCCGTGGACGACGACGTTGTTGTTCAGCAGCTGGAGGTCGCCCGCGCGCAGGGTCATCTCGATGCGGTGCTCGTCCATTCCCGCGATGTCCTGGAAGAGCCGCAGCGCGTGCCGCTCGATTCCGCTCAGCGGGATTCCGGACTTCGGCACGGCCGAGTCGATGTAGTGCGTCATGTAGAAGCGGCAGCTCAACTGGCCGTGGAAGTGCCCGTACACCGCGTTCCGGTAGTACGGGAGCTCGTCCGATCCCTCTTCCAGTCGCCGGTCGTACACGAATCCCCGGTAGTACAGGCCGAGCAGCTCGCGGTGGTGGGCGAGGAGGTGGTTGTGGACGGTCATGGAGCTGGCGAGGGTGCTGACGCCGCCCTCGCCCGCCTGGCGCAGGCAGAGCAGGCCCACGATGTCGGAGCTGTCGGTGTGGAAGGGCAGCTCGGAGCGGGTCCGGTAGGCGCGGGTGGCGGACTCGGTGACCTCGCCCTCGCCGTAGTCCTTGACGTGGGCGATCAGCTCCCCGGCGGCGTTCTGGGAGACGGGCGTGCCGAGGTGCAGCGCGATGCCCCAGTACGCCAGGCGGGCCTCCTCCAGCGTCCACCGCTCCACCGGGAGGCCGCGCAGGAGCGTGAATCCGCGCCCGAACTCCAGCTCCTGGACGGCGGCTTCGAAGGTCTTGCCGAGGACGGGCAGCGGAAAGTCCGCGACGGTGAGCTGTTCGAGCGGGATTCCGCGCGCTTTCGCCGCCGCGAGTGCTGTTTCCAGGTCGCCGATTTCCTCGGGCGTGAGGGTGACCACCCAGTCGCTTTCGCCGGTGAAGTCGGCGGCCGTCCATGCGGACGGCCCGGTGACGGGCTCGGTGAGGACGGCGTCGGCGGTCGGTGCAGGCATACGGACTCCACTCGGGATTCGCTGAGCATGCGGCAGTTGCGCGGCACATCGATCATGATTCGAAGTCCGCTCACGGTCAATGGAGTTGGTGGTGGAGCGACGGCAGAGGCGGTGTGTCGTGATTGTGCGTGAACTCGATCACCTTCGCTCCCGCTTCCATGGTGTGGAACGCGCGCCGGTGGTTAGTTTCCGGGAGGACACGGCGACACCGGGACGCGCAGCGACACACGCACGGATACAGCACGGATAGACGCACGGGCAGACGCAGAGACACGGAGACACAGTGGCCAAGTCAACCGCCAGGTCAGGGTCAGCGCTGCGACGTTCCGTCCGGGCGGCCGGCTGCGCCCTCTTAGCCGGGACCCTCGCGGCCGCGTGCGGCTCCGGCGGCGGGTCCTCCGCCTCCGGCTCCGCCTCCACCGACTCCCTCTCCGTGGGTCTCATCGCCGAGCCCGCGAGCCTCGACTTCACCACCACCGACGGCGCTGCCGTCCCCCAGGCCACCCTGGGCAGCATCTACGAGGGCCTGGTCCGCGTCGACCAGCAGGGGAAGGTCCAGCCCCTGCTCGCCGAGCGCTACGAGCGCTCCGACGACGGCCGGACGTACACCTTCCACCTCCGCAAGGGCGTGAAGTTCACCAACGGCGCCGAGTTCACCGCCGACGACGCGGTGTTCTCCATCGACCGGGTGAAGAAGGACTGGAAGCTGAAGACGGCCCGCCAGATGGACGTGGTCGGCAAGGCCGAGAAGACCGACGACCACACGGTCAAGGTCACCCTGAACCGCCCGAGCAACGGCTGGCTCTACGCCATGACCACCCGCATCGGCGCCATGTTCAGCCGCACGGGCGTGAGCGACCTCGCCGCCCACCCCGTCGGCACCGGCCCCTTCAAGCTGGCCGAACGCCGCCGCGGCGATCGCATCGTCCTCGACCGCAACGCCTCCTACTGGGGCACCGCGCCCGCCCTGTCCAAGGTCACCCTGAAGTACTTCAAGGACGCCGGGGCGATGAACAACGCCATGCTCACCGGGGGCATCGACGTCGTCGGCACGGTGCAGGCCCCCGAGTCGCTCTCCCGCTTCTCCGACACCAACCGCTTCCAGGTCATCGAGGGCTCCTCCACCGGCGAGGTCGTCCTGTCGATGAACAATTCCCGCGAGCCGTTCAAGGACAAGCGCGTCCGCCGGGCCGTGCGGTACGCCATCGATCACAAGGCGCTCGTCGCGACCTCCCGCGCCGGTCACGGCAAGCTCATCGGCACCATGGCCAGCCCCACCGACCCCTGGTACGAGGACCTCACCGGCCGCTATCCGTACGACCCGGACAAGGCCAGGCAGCTGCTGAAGGACGCGGGCGCCGAGGGCCGGACCGTGAAGTTCCGGGTGCCCAACATGCCGTACGCGATGTCGGCGGCCCAGGTCGTGAAGTCCCAGCTCGACCAGGTCGGGCTGAAGACGGAGATCGAGCCCCTGGAATTCCCCGCGCGCTGGCTGTCCGAGGTCTACAACAAGGCCGACTACGACCTCTCCGTCATCGCCCACACCGAACCGCGCGACCTGTGGACGTTCGCCGACCCCGGCTACTACTTCCGCTACGACAACCCGGAGTACGCGAAGCTCCTCAAGGAGGGCGACTCCGGCAGGCCCGAGGACGAGACCGCCCGCTACCGCGACGCCGCCCGCCTGCTCTCCGACGACGCCGCGGCCGACTGGCTCTACCTCATGCCCAACCTGATGGTGGCCGACAAGGGCGTCGCCGGCCTGCCGGTCAACCAGGTCGGCGAGGGCTTCGACCTCACGGGCGTCCACTGGACGAAGAAGAAGTAGGAGCGGTCCCGGGATGCGGGTGTTCCTGCGCAGGGCGGCGTCGCTGCTGGTCAGCGCCGTGATCGCCAGCTTCGTCGTGTTCGCGTTCCTGTCCGTCCTGCCCGGCGACCCGGCCGAGGTCGTCCTCGGGACCAACGCCGGCACGCAGGAGCTGGCCGCGCTGCGCCACTCCTTCGGCACCGACCGGCCGCTCGTCGTGCAGTACGCCGACTGGGCGCAGGGCCTGCTGCACGGCGACTTCGGCGTCTCGTACATCAGCCACGACCCCATCGGCCCGCGGATCGGCGACCGGCTCGGCGTCACCTGCTGGCTGGCGCTCGGCGGCATGGCCGTCGCCGTCCTCTTCGCGCTGCCCGCGGGGGTGCTCGCGGCCGCGTGGCACCGCAGGCCCGCGGGCGCCCTGCTGTCGGCCGTCAGCCAGGCGGGGATCGCGATCCCGGCGTTCCTCGCCGGCATCCTGCTCGTCTACGTCTTCGCGGTCCGGGCGGGTGCGCTGCCCGCGGGCGGCTACATCCCGCTCGCCGAGGACCCCGCGGCCTGGGCGCGGCATCTCGTGCTGCCGTGCCTGTCCCTGGGCCTCGTCCAGGGTGCGGTCCTCACGCGCTACGTGCGCTCCGCCGTCCTCACCGTGCTCCACCAGGACTTCCTGCGCACGGCCCGCGCCAAGGGCCGCCGGCACTGGCCTGCCCTGTGGCGGCACGGGCTGCCCAACGCCGCGGTGCCCGTGCTGACCGTCCTGGGGCTGCAGTTGTCCACCGTGCTCGTCGGCGCGGTGGTCGTCGAGCGGGTCTTCGTCATCCCCGGCCTCGGCGACCTGCTGCTGCAGTCCGTGGCCGACCGCGACCTGCTGGTCGTCCAGGGCGTGGTGATCGTCCTGGTGGTGGCCGTCCTCGTCGTCAACGTGGTCACCGACCTGCTCTACCACCTGCTCGACCCGCGCCTGCGGAGCCGTTGATGCCCTCAGCCCGCACACTCGCCCGCCGCCCCGCCCTCACCGCCGGCGGAATTCTCGTCACTCTCGTCCTTGCGCTCGCCCTGCTGTCCCTCCTGTGGACGCCCTACGACCCCACGCACGTGGACGCGGCACAGCGCCTGCTGCCGCCCGGCAGCGGACACGTGCTGGGCACCGACCAGTTCGGCCGGGACGTCGCCAGCCGGCTGATGACCGGCGCCCGGACGACCGTCTTCGTCGGCGTCGTGGCCGTCGGCTTCGCCGTCGTCATCGGCGTGCCCATGGGACTCGCCGCGGGCATGTCCGGCGGGCCGCTCAGCGCGCTGCTGATGAGAGTGAGCGATTTCCTGCTGGCCTTCCCCGCCCTGCTGCTCGCCATCATGCTGGCGGCGGTCTACGGCACGAGCACGCTCACCGCCATGGTGGCCATCGGCATCGCCTCCGCCCCGGGCTTCGCCCGCGTGGCCCGCGCCGCGACGCTGCGCGTCATGGCCGCCGAGTACATCGACGCCGCGCGGCTGGCCCGGCGCACCCGCGCGGCCATCGCCGTGCGGCACGTCCTGCCGAACATCCGCGACGTGGTCATCGTGCAGGCGTCGGTGGCCTTCGCGACCGCCGTGCTCGCCGAGGCCGCCCTGTCGTACCTCGGCCTCGGCACGCCGCCGCCCACCCCGTCCTGGGGCCGCATGCTGCTCGACTCCCAGGAACTGCTGTTCTCGCGGCCCGAGCTGTGCCTGTGGCCCGGCCTCGCGGTCGCCGCCGCCGTCCTCGGCCTCAACCTGCTCGGCGACGGCCTGCGGGACCGCTTCGACCCCACGCTGGAAGGTGTCCGGTGAGCCCTGGGAGCAGCGCGCTGCTGGAGGTCGAGGGCCTCACCGTCGCGGCGGGCGGCACGCCGCTCGTGCGGGGCGTCGGCTTTACCGTCGGCCGGGGCGAGCGCGTCGGCATCATCGGCGAGTCCGGCTCCGGCAAGACCCTCACCGCGCTCGCCCTGCTGGGCCTCCTCGGCGAGGGCCTGCGGGCCGGCGGCAGCGCCCGCCTCGCCGGGGCCCCGTTCGACCTGCTGGGCGCCACTGACCGCGAGCTGTCGACCGTACGGGGCCGGCTCGCGGGCATGGTCTTCCAGGAACCGATGACGGCCCTCAACCCCGTGATGAGGACCGGCGCCCAGGTCGCCGAGGCGCTGCGGCTGCACGGACCCCGGAGCGAGCGGCCCGGCCGGGACGCCGCCCGCGCCACCGCGGTCGAGCTCCTCGGCAGGCTGCGGCTGCCCGACCCGGCCCGCGCCGCCCGCGCCTACCCCCACCAGCTCTCCGGCGGCCAGCGCCAGCGCGCCGTCCTCGCCGGGGCCCTCGCCAACGACCCCGCCCTGCTGATCTGCGACGAGCCGACCACCGCCCTGGACGTCACCGTCCAGAAGGAGATCGTCGACCTGATCACGGGCGTCTCCGACGAGCGCGGCACGGCGGTCCTCTACATCAGCCACGACCTCGCGCTCGTCGCCTCCGTCTGCCACCGCGTCCTCGTCATGCACGACGGGCGGATCGTCGAGAGCGGGCCGGTGGAGCAGGTGCTGCGGCGGCCCGAGCACCCGTACACCAAGGCCCTGCTGAGCGCCTCCGACCTGTCGGTCCCGGCCCCGCGGCCCCCCGCCCCCGCCGAGCCGAGGACGCTGCTCCGGGCCCGCGGCCTCACCCGCCGCCACGCCCTCCCGCGCCGCGGGCTCCTCGGCCCGCGGACGCACTTCACGGCGCTGGAGGGCCTGGACCTGGAGCTGCGCGCGGGCGCCCGGGTCGGGGTGGTCGGCGAGTCGGGATCGGGGAAGACCACGCTCCTGCGGCTGCTGTCCGGTCTGGACCGGCCCACGTCCGGGACGGTCGAGAACGCGGCCGGTGACGGCCTGCGCGACAGCGCGCCGGGCAGCGGCCTCCAGGTGGTCTTCCAGGACCCCATGGGCTCCCTCGACCCCCGGATGCGCGTACGGGACATCGTCGCCGAGCCGCTCCCGGACCGCCGCTCGCCCGCGGCGGCGGACCGCGTCGCGGAGCTCCTCGCCGACGTGGGCCTGCCGGCGGAGGCGGCCGGGCGCTACCCGCACCAGTTCTCCGGCGGGCAGCGGCAGCGCATCGCCATCGCGCGGGCCCTGGCCCCCCGTCCGTCCGTCCTCCTCGCCGACGAGCCGGTCAGCGCCCTGGACGTGTCCGTGCGGGCCCAGGTCCTCGACGTCCTGAGCAGGGTCACCGCCGAGCGCGACATGGCGCTGTGCATCGTCACCCACGACCTGGGCGTCGTGCGCTACCTGTGCGACGAGGTGCTGGTGATGCGCGAGGGCAGCGTGGTGGAGCGGGGGCCGGTCGAGCGGGTGTGGGAGGCGCCCGAGCACCCGTACACGCGGCAGCTCCTGGACGCCGTACCGCTCCTGCCGTGAGCACGGGAAGCGGCCCCGCGGGGCCTGGTCGGCACCTGTCCGCAGCGACGCCCCGGTCCGCTGCTGTGCATGCGCAACAGCGGAACGCTCTGTGCTGCTGTGTGAAGCCACGGACAGGTTGCCGCCGCTTTTCACGTAGATCATGGCGGCTCCCCATCTACCAAGTCAATCCTATGACTTGACGTGATCCATCCAAGCTGGAGCTTGTATCGTGGGCGCGTGACGCTAGATGACCTGAAGGTGTTCGTCATGGTGTGCGAGGCCCGCAACCTCAGTGCCGTGGCCCGCGAGATGAACTGCAGTCAGTCCGCCGTCAGCCAGCACGTCCGGCGCCTGGAGAAGGAGGTCGGACTGCCGCTGATGGAGCGTCAGCCTCGCGGGGTGGTGCCCACGGAGGCCGGGCGGATCCTCCAGCGGGCCGCGTCCGACGGGCTCACCGCCCTCGGCGAGGGCCTGCGCACGCTGGAGGAGCTGCGCACCGGCCGGGGCGGCGGCGTCGTCATCGCCACCGGCGCCACCACCATCCGGCACCTGATGGGCGCGGCCATCGAGGAGTACAGCAGGCAGTACCCGGACGTCGGCCTGGAGTTCCACACCGAGCGCTCCAGCCACCGCTGCATCGACGCCCTGCGCTCGGGGGCCGTCGACCTCGCCTGGGTGTCCGTCGCCCCCGACGCGCACGGCGGTTCCGGACCGCACGGCGCCTCCGGCACGCAGGGCGTCGAGCTGCGGCCGGTCATCAGCCTCGAGTGGGTGCTGGCCGTCCACCCCGGCGACCCGCTCGCCGCCGAGAGCGCGCTCGGCGCGGCCGACCTCGCCCGTACGCGCCTCATCCGCCCGCCCGCCGGGACGAGCTCCGGCCGGCAGGTCGAGGACGTGCTCGGCGCGGTCGCCCTCTCCTCGCGCGCGACGACCCGGGCCACGGACTGGGACACGGCCCTGCTCCTGGCCGAACTGGGCCTCGGGCACGCCCTGATACCCGCCATGCCGGGTCTCGTGGGCCCGTCGGGCGCGGTCCGGCTGATACCGGTCACGGGCATCCCGCCCCTGGAGGTGGGCTGGGCCGCCCGCCAGTGGTCGGCCCTGTCCCCCGCGGCACGGGAGTTCGCGGCGGCGGTCACGCGGTACGTGGCGGGTGGTGGCGCCGCCTGATCCCCGCCGCAGCGGTGGCCGCCCCCGCGGCGAGGGTCCGGCGGAAGGGTTACGTACCCCGCCCGTCTCCCAGCCCGCACAGCGTCCCGTACGCCGCCTGGATGAAAGCCCCGGAGGGGGTCGGCGCGGTGTCGGCCAGGGCCACCAGGCCGGTGCGCGAGCCGGGCAGGAAGCCGGCGAAGGCCGTGCAGCCGCGGGTGCCCCCGGAGTGGTGCAGCAGCGGCCCGCCGGGGCGCACGCGCAGGTTCCAGACGAGGCACAGGCGGCGACCGGAGCGCCGCAGCGCCAGCCGGGGCCGCTGCACCTCCGTGAGGGCGACGCGCAGGCTCGGCGGGGCCGCGGCTTCGGGCGCGAGCAGCGCCGTCAGGCAGCGCAGCAGGTCCCGCGCGCTGGAGCGCAGGGCGCCCGCCCCGGGCAGCCCGGGGACGAGCCAGGGCGGCCGGGGCCGGCCGTGCCAGTGGCCCACGACCTGCGGCCGGGTGGGGTCGCAGTCGGTGTCGGCCAGGCCGAGCGGGTCCAGGACGCGCTCGCCGAGCAGCGCCGGGTAGTCGCCGGGCCCGCCGCCGGCCGCGCGCGCCAGGGCGAGGCCGAGCAGGCCCACGCCGTAGTTGGAGTAGCGCACGTGGGTGCCCGGGCGGTGGTGCAGCCGCGTCCGGGGCAGGGCCACCAGCACGTCGTCCGTGGTGAAGGCGGCGTACGGGTTGCGGAACCATCCCGTGCGGACGGAGCGGGCCAGGAGCCCCGGGGGCAGCCGGGGCAGGCCGGCGGTGTGCGTGGCGAGGTGGAGGAGGGTGACGGGCGGGCCGGGGATGCGCCGGGCGCCGGCCGGGAGGTAGCGGTCGAGGGGGTCGTCGTAGCGGACCTCGCCGCGGGCGGCCAGTTCCGCGAGCAGCAGCGCGGTGAACGTCTTGGTGAGCGACCCGGTCTCGAAGCGGGTGTCCTCCTCGGCGGCGCCGCGGCAGACGACGATGTGCTCGTCGCCGCGCACGGCGGCGACCGCGACGGCGCTCGCGCCCCGGGCCGCGTCGGGCAGGGGCAGCAGCAGGGCGTTCAGCGGCGGCGCGGTGAGGCCTTCGGCCGCGGCTTCCGCCGCTGCCGTCGCCTCCGCCGCCGCGGCGGTCAGCGCGGGCGTCTCCAGGGGATTCGTCACCGTGATCGTGCCGCCCGGGCCAGGGCGATGGAGCCCGCCACGGCGGTCACGACGGTGGTGTGCTGGTGTTCCTTGAACCTGCGGGCGGGGTCGTCGTCGACGGGATCGCCGTCGGCGGGCATCAGGCCGTCCTCGTGCTGCAGGGCGGCCATGGCCTCCCAGTCCTCCGGCCTGCAGTAGGGCTCGGACAAGGAGGCGCCCACGATGAGGAGTTCCGCCACGAGGTCCCACTGCCGCACCTCGCGCCAGATGTCGATCCACACGGGCAGCCAGGTGCGGACGTACGCGGTGAGGTCGGCGGGGAGGCCCTCGGGGCGGCCGCCCCAGTCGGTGAGGTGGAAGACGGTGTGGGTCATCGCGTAGGCGGTGATCCAGTTGATCGCCCAGGGCTCGGGGGTGGCGCCCAGCCACGTGGCGCGGGCGAGGGCCTCGAAGTCCTCGCCGTGGTCGAGGCCGGCGATGCGGGCGGCGTTGGCCACGGCGAGGCGGCGGTTGGGCAGCAGCTCGACGCTGTGCACCGAGCGCAGCCGGACGCGGTGGGCCAGCAGCCGGTCCATGGCCGCGTGGCGGTAGCCGCAGCGCACGAAGTGCGCGTACATCTCCAGCGGGTCGGTCATCAGGGTGTGGCGCAGCTGGCGTTCGTAGAGCATGTCGCCCTTGCGCAGCTGCAGCCAGGTGAAGTCCATCAGGTTCTGCGCGGCGGCGAGTTGGCCGGGGCCGGCCATGCCGTCGCGCAGGATGACGGACGCGGCGAGGGTGGTCTCGCCCAGGGGCTTGTAGACGCCGTCGGGGTCGGTGAGCTCCTCGGTGGTGCCGGGCGGGAGCGCGCCGAGCGCGCGGTGGGCGTGCAGCCAGGACAGTGCGCGGTCGGCCATGACGCGGGCGGCCGCGGCCACGGGCGCGGGGATCGCGGAGGGGGCGGAGGCGGGAGCGGAAGGGGTCATGCCGGCGCCTCCGTGGGCTCGGTGCGTGCGTCTTCGGTCCGGCCCGTCAGCAGGTGGGCGGCGACCGCCAGGTCGAGCGCGGTTCGCGGGCCCGCGCCGCCGAGCAGCCGGATGTGGTCGAGGACGGGTTCGGGCTCCAGGGGCAGGGCGATGCCGTCGTGGCGGAGCAGGGCGAGCCAGCGCAGCAGGCGCACGGCCGTGGGGAAGTCGCGGCGCAGCACGGAGCGGGTCAGCCCGCGGCTCAGCGGGAGGGCGGCGTCGCGGGCGGCGTCCCGTACGGGGCCTTCCAGGACGGGGGTGGCGAGCGGCGCAAGCTGTGCCATGCGGACGGACCAACGCTGCCAGTCGGTGGTGTCCGTGAGGTCGTCGCGCGTTTCGGGCAGCGTGGCGGGCACCGGGTTGCCCGCGTAGCCGCGCGTACGGGCCAGGAGCTGGGCGGTCGCCCAGTCGCGCCAGGCGGCGGTGCGTTCGTCGGGGGGTGCGGAGGGGCCGTGGCCGGGGACGGGGAACGCCTCGAAGGCGCGCGCCACGGCGGCCGCGTCGGAGGCGTGGAAGGGGGCGCCGGTGAGGACGTGCGGGGTGAAGGTGTCGGCGCCGATCACCCGTACGGCGGCCAGGGCCGCGAGGGAGCCGGGTGAGTCGAGGGAGTCGGGGAAGTCCGGGGCGCCGGAGGCGCCGGGGGCGCTGTCGAGGTGCGGGGCGACGAGGGCCGCGCCCCCCGCGTCCTCCGTGCCCCGGAGGGCGCGGAGGACGCGGGAGGCCAGTTCGTCGGCCGCCGCGGCGTAGGCCGCACGGGAACTCACTTGCCCTTCGGCTCCTTCGGCTCCTTGGGCGACAGCAGGAGGAGTGCGAGCAGGAAGCCCGCGGCCTCCGGCGCGGGCAGCGGAGCCCCGCTGACGGCTGCTTCCGGCTCCACCATCAGGGAACCGATCGCATCCGGCCCGGCCGGTGACGCGAGGGGTCGGAGGGTTTCTTGGGTGAGCATGTGCGGCGCCTCCTTGAGGAGATGCAGGTTGAATTCTCATCACTTAATCGGTGATGTCGGACAAATGAGGCTAAGCATGCTCTCCGTGAAGTCCGGCCCATGACACGCCGGTCACCCGGGGAACGGGGTTCGGCCGGGGGACAGGGACTCAACCGGGCGCGAAGGAGGGGCCGGGGGCTTTCAGGGGGAAATCAGGGGCGCGCGGGAGGGGACCGGGGCGGAGCCTGGGGGAGTGGTGAGAAAGAAGGGAAAAGTGGGGGATGCGACGGGTGATTCTCCGAAATTTCCACCATTCGGGTGAACTGCGAAGGCTGGGGTGTGGCGGGGTGACTGGTGCGGCATGGTCTGAAAATAAGCTGGCACGCCACCGGGGCGGGGCCCTTGGGATGGGAGTCTTCGATGACCACCTCCGAGTCGGTGTGGACCTGTCCGTTCCGCCACGATGAGGCCCTGGAGTTCGACCCCTTCCTGGCCCGGCTGCGGAGCGAGCCGCCGATCACCCGCATCCCGATGCCCCGCGGGGACGGCGCGGGGGATTCCGTGGCGCCCGGCGCCGGCGGCCCGGAAGGCCGCGGATGCCCCGAAGGGGCCGGAGAAGCCGGCCTCGCGGGCCTCGGAGGCTCCGGTCCCGGCGGCGCGGCGGCTCCGGGCGCGCGCGGCGCGTCGGGCCCCGCCACCCCGGGGAGCTCCCGTGCCCCGGCCGCCGGCGCCGCCTGGCTCGTGACCCGGCACGAGCACGTCCGCGCCGTCACCTCCGACCCCCGCTTCAGCCGCGCCGCCCTGATCGGCAGCGACCTCCCGCACGTCACGCCCGACCTCGTCGACCACGCCGAATCGATCAACCTCATGGATCCGCCGGCCCACAGCCGCCTGCGCGGCCTGGTGGCCGCGGCGCTCGGCGACCGCCAGGTCGAGGAGCTGCGCCCGCGCACCCGGCGCACGGTCGACGCCCTGCTCGATGCCATGGCCGACCACGGCTCCCCCGCCGACGTCTCCGACTGGCTGGCCGCCCCCCTCCCGCTCAACACCGTCTTCGACCTGCTCGACGTCCCCGGCCCGGACCGCGCCCCGCTGCGCCGCTGGGCGACGGCGATGATGTCCCCGGGCACCCCAGACTGCGCCGCGGCCGCCGAGGGAAAGGCCGGACTCCGCGCGTATTTCGCCGAGTTGACCGCCGCGCGCCGCCGGCACCCCGGGAGCGACCTGCTCAGCGCCCTGGCCGCGGTCCGCGAGGACGGCGAGCTCCTGGACGCCCGCGAGGTCGCGGTGATGGGCATGCTCCTGCTCGTCACCGGCCACGACACCAGCGCCCACCAGATCAGCAACATCGTCTACACCCTGCTCACCCACCCGGAGCAGCTGGCCCGCCTGCGGGCTCGTCCCGAGCTGCTGCCGGCCGCCGTCGAGGAGCTCCTGCGCTTCATCCCCTACCGGCAGGGCGTGGGCATCCCCCGCCGGGCCACGGAGGACGTGGAGCTCGGCGGCGTCACCATCCGCGCGGGCGAGACCGTCCACGTCTCGTACCTCGCCGCCAACCGCGACGAACGCGTCTACGACCGCCCCGACGAACTGGACCTCGAACGGCAGGGCGCCCCCGCCCACCTCACCTTCGGCCACGGCACG
Source organism: Streptomyces sp. XH2 (assembly GCF_049725035.1). Lineage (NCBI taxonomy): Bacteria > Bacillati > Actinomycetota > Actinomycetes > Kitasatosporales > Streptomycetaceae > Streptomyces > Streptomyces sp. XH2. The sequence goes on from NZ_JBMMMZ010000003.1 coordinate 418,060, forward strand.
CACCACTGCCTCGGCGCCCGGCTGGCGCGCATGGAGCTCCAGGTCGCCGTCGGCACGCTGCTCGCCCGCTTTCCCGCACTGCGCCTGGCCGTCCCGGCGGAGGAAGTGCGCTGGAACACCGGCTCCATCTGGCGTTTCCCGCTCGCCCTCCCCGTGGCCTGGTAGCGCGACGGGCCGGCGCTCCCCGACGGGGGAGCCCGGTCCGCCGCCCGCACGAGGGCGACGCCCCGTCGCCCGGTAAGTCCCCCGGTCAGTCCCCTGGACCGGTAAGTCCCTTGGTAAGGAGGCAGTCATGGCTACGCTCTGCCGACCGGCCATCGCCGTACCCGAGCACGTCATCACGATGGAGGAGACCCTGCACCTGGCCCGGACGCTGCATGCCGACCACCCGCAGCTGCCGCTGGCGCTGCGCCTGATCGGCAACACCGGAGTGCAGACCCGGCACATCCTCCAGCCCATCGAGGACACCCTCAAGCACCCCGGCTTCACCTGGCGCAACAACCTCTACGAGACCGAGGCCAAGGCCCGCGTCCCCGGCGTCGTCCGGCGGGCCTTGGAGAACGCCCAGCTGACCTCGCGCGACATCGACCTGATCGTCTACGCCTCGTGCACCGGATTCATGATGCCGTCCATGACGGCCTGGCTGATCAACAACATGGACTTCCCGGTGACCACCAGACAGCTGCCGATCGCCCAGCTCGGCTGCGCGGCCGGCGGCGCGGCCATCAACCGCGCGCACGACTTCTGCACCGCCTACCCCGGCGCCAACGTCCTCATCGTGTGCTGCGAGTTCTGCTCGCTGCTCTACCAGCCCACCGACCTCGGCGTCGGCAATCTCCTGTCCAACGGCCTCTTCGGCGACGCCCTCGCCGCGGCCGTGGTGCGCGGCGAGGGCGGCGAGGGCGTGCGCCTGGAGCGCAACGGCTCCCACCTCGTGCCCGACACCGAGAGCTGGATCTCCTACGCGGTCCGCGACACCGGCTTCCACTTCCTGCTGGACAAGCGCGTGCCCGGCACGATGGCCATGCTCGCCCCGGCCATGCGCGACATGGCCGAGCCCCACGACTGGGACGTCTCCGGCCTGGGCTTCTACATCGTCCACGCGGGCGGGCCGAGGATCCTCGACGACCTGTGCAAGTACCTCGACCTCGCGCCCGAGTGGTTCCGCTACAGCCGGGCCACGCTCACCGAGCGGGGCAACATCGCCAGCGCCGTCATCTTCGACGCCCTGGAGCGCCTCTGGCAGGACGGCGGGGCGCCGCAGGACGCCCGGGGCATCATCGCCGGCTTCGGCCCCGGCATCACCGCGGAGATCTCGCTGGGGACGTGGGCGACGGCGGGCCGTCCGACGCCGCAGCCCGTGTGAGGGCGGCCCGGATCCGTGTCCGTCAGAGGTCGAACTCGGCCGGGTTGATGCCCAGCGCGAAGCACGCCTCGCGGACGACGGCCTGCTCGGTCTTGTCGAAGTCGCCGTCGGCGCCGCCGATGACGATGCCGATCTGGATGACCGCACGGGCCTCGGTCGGCTTCTTCTGCACCTTGCCGATGGTCTGCATCACGCTGACCTTGCCGAAGTCGAAGTCGGCCGTGAGCTTCTGGCAGTAGTCGTTGAAGCGGGCCTGCAGGTCGTCCGCCGGGAAGTTCTGCAGCACCTCGTTGGTGGCGATCAGCGAGGCGACGCGCTGCCGCTCCGAGGCGTCGATCGAACCGTCGGCGGCCGCCACCAGGGCGCACATGGCCATGCTCGCGTCCCGGAACGCACCGCTCTTCAGGTCGTTCTTCTTCGCCACCAGCTGGCCCTGCATCGCCGTCGCGGAGTCCTTGAGCCGGTCCCAGAGCGCCATTTGCTGTTTCTCCTCATACACATAACAACGGGGGTGTACGGGGAGAACGGGGGAGAGGGGTACGCAAGTTCCCAAAGTGACAAAGTGTCGAATAGTACGGCGAGTCCTACGAGGCCTGCGGACCGGGTCCTGCGACGCCGGCGGATCCGGTCCTACGACGCCAGCGGATCCAGGTGCAGCGGCTGCACCTTGCCCTCCATCATCGCGCCGAGCCCGAGCACCGCGCACACGTCGGGATGGGCGGCGATCCGTACGGTCATCCCCGTGGCGTCCTCGATCATCCGGTCCAGGCCGGGCAGGACCGCGCTGCCGCCCGCGAGCATCACGCCGCGGTCGACCAGGTCCGCCACGAGGTCCGGCGGGCAGGCGCGCAGCACGCGGCCGATCGCGTCCAGGACGGCGGTCAGCGGCGTGTGCATGACCTCGCGGACCTCGCTGGTGTTCACCAGGACCGTACGGGACAGGCCCGTCGCCACGTCCCGGCCGCGAACCTCGGCGCTCTCCTGCACGGGGTCCGCGGCCAGCGCGAGGTGCAGCGGGTGCAGGCCCTGCGTCGGCAGCATCAGTTCGTGGCGGCTGCGCAGGTGCTCCACGACCGCGTAGTCCATGGCGTCGCCGCCGACCAGCACCTTCTCCGCCGCCACGATCGCTCCCAGCGACAGGACGGCGACCTGCGTGGACGCCGCCCCGCACACCACGATCATCGTCGCCTCGGGCTGCTCGACGGGCAGCCCGCAGCCCACCGCGGCGGCGATGAGGGTGTCGACGAGCTCCACGCGCCGCGTCCCCAGGCCCATCAGGGTCTCGACGGCGGCGCGGCGGGCGAGCGGGTCCGCGTCGTGCGGGAGGCACACCGCGGCGCGCAGCATCGGCTTGCGCCGCCAGGCGCGGCGCACCTTGTCGCTGACGAGGCTGCGGAGCATCCGCTGGGCCATCTCGATGTCGACGACGGTGCCGCCGGAGACCGGCCGCACCACGCTGATGTGCGCGGGAGTGCGCCCCGCCATGCCCTCGGCGAGCTGCCCGACCGCGATCAGCGAGCCGGTCCGGGTGTTGATCGCGGCGATGCTCGGCTCGTCCACGATCAGGCCGTTGTCACGGAGGTAGACCCGGGTGCGGGCGGCTCCGAGGTCCACGGCGACGGTGCACCGGCGCAGCTGCTCAAGGCTGAAGGACAACATGGCAGGGCCTCCCCTGAACGGCGGTCGGGGTTCGGTCGGGCCGCTGCCGCCGGGCGTCCCTGGGGCCATCGTGCGCGGTGGGAGGCCGGGGTGCGCGCTGGAATGGGCCGCATGGGCGAAGCGGATCACCAGGGCGGGGTGACGGGCCATCAGGGGCTGCGGGGTCACTTCGCGCGGCACGGGGTCACTGCGCGTCCTCCGGGATCACTTCGCGCCGCCCGGACCACCGCGCGTCACTTCGCGTCGCCGTAGCACTCCACCACGGCCGTCGTGAACGGGAACAGCACCGGGGTCTCGCCGAAGACGACGCGCGCCGCGCGGGCCGAGGCGGTGCGGATCGCCTCGGTGACGGTGGCCGCCTCGGCGTCCGGGCAGTGCACGATGACCTCGTCGTGCTGGAAGAAGACGAGCTCGGCGCGGAGCCCCGCGAGCTCCTGGCGCAGCGCGGCGAGCAGGGCCAGGGCCCAGTCCGCGGCGCTGCCCTGCACGACGAAGTTCCGCGTGAAACGGCCGCGGGCGCGGCCGGCCGGGGTGCTGCCGTAGCCGGGCCGGTCGTCCTCCTCCGCGGCCTGGGGGATGCCGGCCTCGTCGGGCGGGGCCGTCGAAGCCGGCGGGCACGTGCGCCCGAGCCAGGTGCGGACGATGCGGCCCTCCTCGCCCGCGCGCGCCGCGTCGTCGACGAGGGCGACGGCCGCGGGGAAGCGGCGGCGCAGGTCGGCGAGGTGCTTCAGGCCGTCGCCGGAGGTCTGGCCGTAGACCGCGCCGAGCAGCGCGAGCTTGGCCCGCTCGCGGTCGCCGGCGAAGGCCCGGTCGGACAGCGCCGCGTACAGGTCGCGCTCACCGCTCGCGGCCTCCATCAGGCCCGGGTCGCGGGAGACGGCGGCCAGGACGCGGGGCTCCAGCTGATCGGCGTCGGCGACCACCAGCCGCCAGCCCGGGTCGGCGACGACGGCGCGCCGCACGACGCGGGGGATCTGCAGGGCGCCCCCGCCGTTGGTGGTCCAGCGGCCGGAGACGGAGCCGCTCGGCACGTACTCGGCGCGGAAGCGGCCGTCGCGCACCCACGTCTGCAGCCAGGAGCGGCCGTGGGCGGTGTGCAGCCGGTACAGCTTCTTGTACTGCAGCAGGGGCTCCACGGCCGGGTGGTCGACGGCCTTGAGCTCCCACGCGCGCGTGGAGGACAGGGCGATGCCCCGGCGCGCGAAGGCCCGGACGATGTCGGCGGGCAGATCGGGCCGCACGCGGACCTCCTCGCCGTCCTCGCTGAAGGCTCGGGAGACGGCCTCCGCCAGCTCCGCCAGCCGCCGGGGCTCCAGACCGCCGGGGAAGTGCTCGCCGAGCAGCTCGTCCAGGAGCGCGCGGTGGACGTCGGCGCGCCACGGCAGACCGGCGCGGTTCAGCTCGGCGGCGACCAGGGTGCCCGCGGACTCCAGGGCGAGGAGCAGCAGGAGCCGGCCGGGGTGCTCGGTCGCCCGCGCCCGGGCGAGCTGGGCGGCGTGGACCTCGGTCAGGGCGTCGAGCGGATCCGTGCCCGGCGGCAGCGGCACCGGCCCCGGCTCGAACAGCGACGGCTGCCCCCCGGCCGCGCGCGGCGGCGGATCGGCGGGCACGGGCAGCCCGCGCAGCCGCGCCCACGCGGCGGCGAGCGACCGGGGCTGCCCGGACTGCCCCTCCTCGTGGCCGGTGAGCAGGCTCTCGGCGGCCTCCACGTCGTAACACCGCTCGACGCGCAGGCCCGCCGCGAGCAGCTCCGGGTAATGGTGCGCGGTGGACCGCCACACCCACCGCTCGACCCCCGGCCGCGCCCGGACCGCCTCGGCCAGGCTGCCCGCCGACTCGACCGGCCCGGCGGGCTCCCCCATGAGGTCGACGGGGCGGAGACGGACACCCCCGTCACCCGTCTCCGCCACCGCCAGCCTCACGGGAAAGATCCTGCCAGCAGGCACTGACAATCGCGCTGACCTGCGCGGTTGGCGTTGCGGGCCGAGCTGTCGCGGGCCGTGTCGCCGCGGGCTACGTTGGGGACATGACCGGAACCTGGAAGGTGGGAGCGGACGTGGAGGGCCGCCCGACACAGCGGGACTGCGCCCACCTGGACGAGGCGGCCGCCGAGGTCACCCCGAGCACGACCGAGGGCTGCGAGGACTGCCTGCGCACGGGCGGCACGTGGGTGCACCTGCGCGAGTGCCTGGTCTGCGGCCACGTCGCCTGCTGCGACAGCTCCCCGAACCGGCACGCGAGCGCCCACGCGCGCACCGTGCCCGGACACGACCTCGCCCGGTCGTTCGAACCGGGCGAGGAGTGGGCGTGGTGCTACGCGGACGAGCTGCTGCTGGTGCCGGGGTAGACCACCGGGGTCAGACCGCCGCCGGCCGCGGCTCCCCCGCGAGCGCGGTCAGCAGCCGCCCGGCGAACTCCGCCGGGCGCTCGGTGACGCCCAGGTGACCGCCCGGGAACTCCGCCAGCGGGCTGCCGGTCAGCTCCGCGAGGCGGGCGGCCGGGCCGTACAGCCCCACCTGTTCGCGCGACTCCCGGCCCGCTGCCGGGACCAGCTGGTGCGCGGCGTCGCGGAGGGCGGCGACGTCCGGGGCCCACCCGGTGAACGGGCAGAGGATGTGCTCCAGGAAGACCGGGAGGTTGGCGTACATCCGGGGCGCCATCTCCTGGATCTCGGGCGGCAGTTCGGCCTGGTGATCCGGCGACCGGTCGCCCCCGAGCCCCTCGCTGAAGCGGGCCATCGCCGCACCGGCGCCCTCCTTGCGGAAGATGTCGCGCACCTCGGCGTAGAGCGCCCGGTACGGTGCGGGGTCCTCCAGCAGCTCCACGAGCGGCGGTTCGTGGGCGACGACCCGCCGCACCCGGCCGGGGTGCCGGGCCAGCAGGTCGAGCGCGACGATCGCGCCCGCGCTGCAGCCGAGCACGTCGGCGGGCTCGTCCGGTGAGAGCAGTCCGAGCAGCCGGTACGCGTCGTCGCTCCACACGGCCACCCGCTGGTCGGCGACGGGGCCGTCGAGCAGGCTGCGGGACATGCTGCGCGGGTCGAAGGAGACCACGGTGTACCGGTCCGTCAGGGCCCTGGTGACGGCCTTGTACAGGCCGGCGTCGGCGCCCGCGCCGGGTATCAGCAGGAGGACCGGGCCGCTGCCGCGCTGTTCGTAGTAGAGGGTGGCGCCGGGCACGTCGAGGGTGCCGGTCTTCGGCTCGTTCATCACTTGCTCCCAGTCTCTCGGGACGGCCAGTTCTCCAGCACCTGGTGGAGCGCGTCGAGCGAGCGTGCCCAGGACTCCCCGACGTCGCGGGAGTGGCCGAAGCCGCCGCCGAGTTCGAGGTGGATGTAGCCGTGGAAGGTGCTCCGCAGGAGGCGGCCCGCGTCGGTCAGGTCGGGCTCGGCGAGGTCGTAGGCGCGCAGCATGCCGTAGGTCAGCTCGACGCTGCGGCGGAAGCCGACGGAGCCCGCGACCTCCTCCGGCTCGAACCGCATCTGGGTCGCGGCGTAGCGGCCGGGGTGGTCGAGGGCGTACTGCCGGTAGGCGTCGGCGAAGGCGACGAGCGCGTCCTTGCCGGCGCGCCCGGCGACCGCCGCGCCGATGCGGTCGGTCATCTCCTCGGACCCGAGCAGTCCGATGCGGACGCGCAGGTCGCGCAGGTTCTTCACGTGCGAGTACAGACTCGCGTCCTTCACGCCGAGCCGCCGCGCGAGCGCGGAGACGGTGACGTTGTCGAGCCCGCCCTCGTCGGCCATCTCGGCGGCGGCCGCGGTGACTTTGGCGGCGGTGAGTCCGGCGCGCGACATGGGTGCAGCTCCTCTTCCCTAGGACCTCTAGGAAAGAGGCTAACACCTCTAGATCATTTGGCTGAGGGGATATCGACCTGCTCGCCGGCCATCTCGTAAGCCCCCGCCTCCAGGCGGGCGATGAGGCCGCGGGTCCACTCGCCGCCCGTCTCGGCCGTGTGGATCCACAGGCCCATGATCTCGGCGATGTGGCCCCAGTCCTCGCCCTCCGCCGGGGTCCAGTGGCGGCGGATCTCCTCGCGCCACTCCTCCAGGGACGCGATCCGCTGCCGCAGCAGGGCGATGGCCTCCGCGCGCGGGAGGTCGGTGAGGAAGCCGACGCCGGCCGTGAGGACGTCGGTCTTCTCGTCGTGGGCGGAGAGGGCGTGCCGGAGCAGGCGGAAGTACTCCTCCTCGCCGTCCGGCGTCAGTTCGTACTCCGTGCGGGGAGGGCCGCCGGCCTCGCTCGGGGCCGTGTCGTGGGCGATGAGCAGGCCTTGCTTCGCCATCGCCTTGAGCGCGTGGTAGATCGACCCCGGCTTGGCGTTGGACCACTCGTGCGCGCCCCACAGCTCCAGGTCGCTGCGGACCTGGTAGCCGTGCGTCCGCCCGTGCTGCCGCACGGCACCCAGGACCAGCAGCCGGATCGCCGACATCTCGCCTTCCGTTCCCCTCGCTCCGCCATCGCTCGGATGCTCAGGTTAGGCGGAGCCGGAGGGGACCGGCTTTGTCAACCCCCGCCGGAGCCGACGTCAGGCGCCGTGGCCTCCGCCGGAGGCCTGCGCCGCCTCCGCCACCAGTTCGAACGCCGTCTTCCCGTCGAGCGACTCGCGGATGACGTCGGCGTGCCCCGCGTGCCGCGCGAACTCCTCGACCAGGTGGAGGAGCAGCCACCGCATGGAGACCCGGCTGTCCGCCGGGAACCACGGGGCTTCCGGCAGCGCGAACGTGTCCTCCAGGCTGGGCACGGAGCGGATGAACTCCTCCGTCTCCGCGGCCACCTTCTCCCAGTGGGCGAGCGTCCCGGCGACCGTCTCGCCCTCCAGGAGGCGGAAGCCGTCGGCCCACGAGGACGGGTCCTGCTCGGTCTCCGCTCCCCGGCCCTGCGCCAGCCGCAGCCAGTTCAGCTCGGCCTGCGCCACGTGCTTGACGAGCCCGCCGAGGGACAGCTCGCTCGCGCTCGGCTTCAGCGCCGCCTGTTCGTCGGTCAGGCCGAGCAGCGCCCTGCGCAGGCCGCCCCGCTGGGCCTCCACGAAGGCCAGCAGCGTGCCGCGCTCGTCGGCGACGTCCTTCTCGATCACGTGAGTGGGCATGGTTCCCCCATAGTCTTCTGTGGTTTCCCGGTCTGTCGTGATGAGCTCAGGCTAGGACCGAATGAGGTCAGATCCGGTCCTAGAACACCCCTCAGAACGGGAACTTGGTCCGCCCGTGCTGGATCGAGATCCACTTCGTCGTCGTGAACGCGTCCACCATCGCGTCCCCGTTCAGCCGCCCGACCCCCGACGCCTTCTCCCCGCCGAACGGCACGATCGGCTCGTCGTGGACGGTCCCGTCGTTGACGTGGATCATCCCGGAGTCGATGCGCTTGGCCACCCGCACGCCGCGCTCGACGTCCCCCGTGTGGACGGCGCCGCTCAGCCCGTACGGAGTGGCGTTCGCCAGCCGGATCGCCTCCTCCTCCCCGTCGAAGGGGATGATCAGCGCGACCGGGCCGAAGATCTCCTGGCCGAGGATGGCCGCGTCGGCCTTCAGGCCGGTCAGGACGGACGGCGAGACGAGCGTGCCCTCGGCCCCGCCCCGTACGAGCGCGGTCGCGCCGTCCGCGACGGCCTGCTCGACGAGCGCGCCGATGGCCTCGGCCTGCCCGGCGTGGATGAGGGGGCCGATGTGGGTGGCGGGGTCGCCCGGGTCGCCGACCTTGAGGCTCTTGACCTTGGCGACGAACTTCTCGGTGAACTCCTGCTCCACCGAGCGGTCCACGAGCACGCGGTTGGCGGCCATGCAGACCTGCCCCTGGTGGATGAACCGGCTGAAGACCGCCGCGTCGACCGCGTAGTCGAGGTCGGCGTCGTCGAGGACGATCAGGGCGCTGTTGCCGCCGAGCTCCAGAATCGTGCGCTTGAAGTGGCCGGCGGCGACCGTGGCCACGTGGCGCCCGACCTTGTCGGAGCCCGTGAAGGAGATGACCTTCGGGACGGGGTGCTCGATGAGCGCGTCCCCGATCTCGGCGATGTCGGTGACGACGACGTTGAGGACGCCGGCCGGCAGCCCGGCCTCCTCGAAGACCTTGGCGACCAGACCGCCGCCGCATATCGGCGTGTTCTGGTGCGGCTTGAGGACGACCGTGTTGCCGAGCGCGAGGGCCGGCGCGACGGACTTGACCGAGAGCAGGAAGGGGAAGTTGAACGGGCTGATCACGCCGACGACGCCGACCGGCACCCGGTAGAGGCGGTTCTCCTTGGTGTCGTCCGGCGACGGCAGGATCCGGCCCTCCGCGCGCAGCGCGAGGTGGAGCGCCTCGCGCAGGAACTCGCGCACCAGGTGCAGCTCGAACGCGGCCTTCAGCGCCGTGCCGCCGCACTCCGCGGTGATCGCGGCGGCAAGCTCCGCCTCCCGGTCGTCGATGATGCGCAGCGCGCGCTCGAAGACCAGCCGGCGGGTGTACGGATTGGTGGTGCCCCACGCGGCCTGGGCGCGCTCGGCGGCCCGGTAGGCCTGGTCGATCTCGGCGACGCCGGCGACGGTGATGGAGGCGAGCTTCTCCCCGTTGTACGGGTTGAAGTCGACGATGTCCCAGGAGCCGGTGCCGGACCGCCACTCGCCGTCGATGTACTGGAAGGCCAATTCTTCGAAGTAGGACATGTGCCATCCCTGCCTGGAGATACGGGGGCGCACGCGTGCGCCCGAACCGGAACGCGCTCCTGATGGGACGTCATCGTACTGATGTGTCACATGAGTTGGAGCAGCCGCCTCAGCAGGTCGCGGGTGGCCGACGGCGCGAGGCTGTCCTCGTGCAGCCGCTCCATCACCCTTCCGTACTGCGCCACTTCATCGGGTTTGTCGAGGTAGAGCGCGCTCGTGAGCTGCTCCAGGTAGACCACGTCCGACAGGTCCGACTCGGGGAAGCGGAGCATGGTGAAGGCGCCGCTCTCGCCCGCGTGGCCGCCGTGCGCGAAGGGCATCACCTGCAGCGTCACGTTGGCCTGCTCGGAGATGTCCATGAGGTGCTGCAGCTGGCCGCGCATGACGGTCTCGCCGCCGTACGGGCGGTGCAGCGCGGCCTCGTCGAGGACGGCGTGGAAGTGCGGGGCGCGCTCCGAGAACAGCAGCTTCTGGCGCTCCATGCGCAGCGAGACGCGGCGCTCGACCTCCGCCTCGTCGGCCGCGGGCTGACCGCGCACGACGACGGCCTGGGCGTACCCCTCCGTCTGCAGCAGCCCGTGCACGAACTGCACCTCGTAGATCCCGATGTGCGAGGCGGCGCCCTCCAGCCCCACATATGTCTGGAACCAGCCCGGCAGCACGTCGCCGTAGCTGTGCCACCAGCCGGCGACGTTGGCCTCGCGGGCGAGCCCGAGCAGCGCCTCGCGCTCCAGCTCGTCGGTGACTCCGTACAGCGTCAGGAGGTCTTCCACGTCGCGCGCTTTGAAGCTCACCCGGCCCAGCTCCATACGGCTGATCTTCGACTCGGAGGCGCGGATCGAGTAACCGGCCGCCTCGCGGGTGATGCCCCGCGACTCCCGCAGCCGCCTGAGCTGGGAGCCCAGGAGTATGCGGCGCACCACAGAACCGCTCGACTCGCTCGTGGCCATCTTTGCGACTCCTCCTCTTCCGGTTCCGCTACCGGCCTTGTCGCTGCCCGCCGCTCTCGCCCTCTCCGGGGGCGGCCCCCGCTACCCCCGGCGGTGAAGTCTGCCATCTCCCCGCCGCGTTGAGTGTGCATTGAGTGTGCATCCGGCTACCCGGAGGGGAGTAGGTCGGAGGGCGTACGGAAGAGGGCGTAGGAAGAATTGCGGACGGACGCGAACGTGCGCCCCCAAACCCCCCACGTGCACGTGCATCTGCCCTTGCATCCGCCACGCGCATTGGGAACGATGGGGAACGCACACGTGCGTGTCACGTCCACGATTGCCAGGAGTGCCTCGGATGGGTACCGAAGGATCGACTGTGCTCTCTCCCCTGTGGCGAGGGCTGCCACCGATCGCCCCATCGGCCGTCTCCAACTCGGCATCCTGCGCGCTCCCGCCCCGCTTCGAAGCGGTCCGGACGGCCCGCACGTTCACCAGAACGACCCTTCAGGGGTGGGGCCTGGGCGGACTCTTCGACGATGTGGCGCTGGTCGTCTCGGAGCTGGTCACCAACTCCCTGCGCTACGCCCTGCCCCCCGAGCCGATATCCGGCGGCGCGTACGAGCCCCCGGTCCGGCTGCACCTCATGCGGTGGACGTCGCGGCTCGTGTGCGCCGTGCGGGACCCGAGCGAGGAGAGCCCGACGGCGGGCGAGGCGGACGCGTCGGCGGAGTGCGGGCGCGGGCTGTTCCTCGTGGAGTCCTTCAGCGACACGTGGGGGTGGCACCCGCTGGCGGGGGCGCTGCACGGCAAGGTCGTGTGGGCGCTGTTCAGATTGCCGCGGGAGCAGCACGCGTAGGGCCCGTAGGACCTGAGCGTAAGGGGAACCGGCCGGTCAGTCGGTCACCAGATAGTCGAATTCGCCGTCCTTGATCCCGCGCAGCATCGCGTCGATCTCCGCAGGCGTGTAGACGAGTGCCGGCCCGTCGGGATGACGGGAATTGCGCACGGCGACTCCGCCGCCCGGCAGCTTGGCGAACTCCACGCAGGATCCCTGGGAGTTGGAGTGCCGGCTCTTCCGCCAGACGACGCCGTCGAGGTCCGCTGCAGCCATGCCGTTGTACGCGTGAGGCACAGGACTCTCCCGGAGAATTGCAGGGCACCCCGGCCCGCCGACGGCGAATGGTGGGGTTGACAACTACTCCCGGATCATAGCTGCGTTCACATGCTTCTGCATGAGCGAATGCACGTGCACTTACGGTGTTCCCGTACTTCTTCAGCGTGACTACACCATCGTGACCAGGTGTTTTGATGAATGGGCCGCTTACTTGCCCGTAGTCGCGTACGGCATGAGTGCCATCTCGCAGGCATTCTTGATCGTCCGATACGTGATGCGCATCGCAAGTTCTGCGGGTGCGTCAGGAAACGGGATCGAGCAGTGCGTCGAATGCGGCCGGAAGCCGCCGCCAGGCGTCGGGCCCGCCCGCGTATTCGGCGTCGGTCAGCAGGCAGGACGCCAGCAGCTCGCGCAGCCCGTCGCCGTCGAGCCCGGGCGAGGTGAAGGTGAGGTGCTGGACGCGGTCGCCGTGCTCGGGGTCCCAGTCGAGGGAGGCGGCCACGCGGCGGTCCGGCGGCACCAGGTCCCAGGCGGCGTCCGGCAGCGCAGCGAGCCACGGCCCCGCGCTCTCCACGCACAGCGCGCCGCCCGCGGCGTCCCACGCGAGCAGCGTGTCCGGCCGGTCCGCGAGCCAGAAGCGGCCGCGGCTGCGCGCGGCTGCGCAGCACAGGCCTTCCAGGGCGGCGTACAGCCGGCCCGGGTGGAAGGGGCGGCGGGCGCGCCACACGAGCGTGGCGACGCCGTCCGCGTCGGCTTCCTGGGGCAGCAGCGCGCACGAGGGGTGCTGGCGGGCCGCGGCGGCTTCCACGTCGAACCCGGCGACCGCGGCGGCCGCGAGCTCGACGGATCCGGCGGCGATGCGGCGGGCTGCGGGGGCGAGTTGGGCGAGGAGGGCGTGGTCGGCGGCGTCGGCGGGGGCGACGGCGTCGCCGAACGCGGTGCCGCCGGTTTCGGCGGTGTCCTCCACGACGGCCAGCACCGTCGGGTACTCCAGCTGCCGGGCGAAGGTGTCGGCCACGGTGCGCTGGTCACGGGCCGCGGCGGCCAGGCCGGCCTCGGCGAGGTCGTCGCCGCAGCCGAGGGCGGGCAGGACGAGCGCGGGGTCCACGGCGGTGATCACACCGGTGAGGCGCAGGTCCTCGCCCGCGTGGGCGGCCACGACCTCGGCCATGGCCTTGGGCTCGACGGAGTCCCACAGCTCGACGACCGCGAGCCGGCAGGTGCCCGCCGCGGCGAGCCGCTCCAGCTCGGGCACGAGGTCCTCGCGCAGGGCGCAGCAGGCGCAGTCGTCGACGAGCGGGGTCTCGCCCTCGTCGAGGGTGCCGGTGCGGTCCCGTACGGTCCGGCGAACGGTGCCGTCGGCGGCGGTGGACAGGTCGTGGTGGAGGGCGACGCTGCCGGGGACGGTGCGCAGGAGGTGCTCGACCGCGGCCCGGCGGGCGTCCGCGTGTAGACCGCCCACCAGGGCCACCGGCAGGGGGCGCGGCGCGGTCACCGCGCGCCTCCGCGTTCGCCGTCGACGGCCCGGGTGCCGTAACGGCGTTCGAACCGCTCGACGCGTCCGGCCGTGTCCAGGACCCGGGCCGTGCCGGTGTAGAAGGGGTGGCTCGCCGAGGAGATCTCGACGTCGACGACGGGGTACGTCCTGCCGTCCTCCCACGCGACGGTCTTGTCGCTCGTGGCGGTGGACCGGGTGAGGAAGGCGAATCCGGCCGCGCGGTCGCGGAAGACGACGGGGCCGTAGGACGGGTGGATTCCGGGCTTCATGACGGGTCAGCGCTCCTCTCGGAAGGTGACGTGACGACCGGCGACCGGGTCGTACTTCCGCAGCTGCATGCGGTCGGGGTCGTTACGGCGGTTCTTGCGGGTGACGTACGTGTATCCCGTGCCGGCGGTGGACCGGAGCTTGATGACGGGGCGTAGCTCGTTGCGGGCCATGGGGGCTACTATACAGAAATGGTTTCCATTTTCATTAGGAGGTTCCGAGCGTGTCCGCCCACTGCCAACTGACCGGCCGCAAGCCCGGCTTCGGCAACACCGTCTCCCACTCCCACCGCCGCACGTCCCGGCGCTTCGACCCCAACATCCAGACCAAGCGCTACTGGCTGCCCGGCGAAGGCCGCCACGTACGGCTGCGGCTCAGCGCGAAGGGCATCCGGACGGTCGACGCGATCGGCATCGAGGCCGCGGTCGCCCGCATCCGGGCGCGCGGCGAGAAGGTCTGAGGCGACCGAGGAGAGAGGAGACAGGAAGCCCCATGGCGAAGAAGAGCAAGATCGCGAAGAACGAGCAGCGGCGTCTGACGGTCGCCCGGTACGCGGCCCGGCGCGCCCTCCTCAAGGCGGTCATCCGCAATCCGCGGACCCCGGACGAGGAACGGCTGGCCGCCTCGCGCGAACTGCGGCGCCAGCCGCGCGACGCGAGCGCCACGCGCGTCCGCAACCGCGACTCGGGGGACGGCCGCCCGCGCGGCTACTTCCGCACGTTCGGCCTGAGCCGCGTGAACCTCCGCAAGGAGGCCCATGCGGGGCACCTGCCGGGGGTGACGAAGTCGAGTTGGTAGGGACGGGGCGCGAAGGCGCGGGGCCGGCGGGTCAGAGGGGGCTCGCCGGCCCCGTCCGTGTCCGGCGGGGCACTTGGCAGGTGTGCCCGGCTCCGGTTCGATGGTCCGGCGGCACGGATCCGACGGTCCGCCCGCGCCGAGCACACTCCGCACCGCAACAGCACATACGCGTGGCCCCCGCATACGCGTGGCCCCCGCATACGCGTGGCTACCACATAAGCGTGGTCCCCGCATGCACGTGCATCCGCACCGCGAGAGGAGCCGGAACGTGATCCACATGACCGAGACCCTCGCCGTCCACACGATCGAGGGCTTCCTCACCCCCGACGAGACCGCCGAGCTGACCAAGGTGCTGGACGAGCACCTCGCCCTCACCGGCTGGGTTCCCGAGCGGCCTTCCGACGGACTCGTCCCGCCGGAGGCCGCCCAGGAGATCCTGGCCGCCGGCATCGAGCGTGCCCTGCCCGCGATCCGCAGGGTCTTCCCGTCCGTCGCCGCCGCAACGCCGTGGGACTACCACGACCTCGGGCCCGGCGACCGGATCGATGCGCACCTGCACGGCGTCGGCGCGCCGGACGCGCGGCCCCAGCGCGTCGCGCGCGTGGCCTTCCACCTCCAGGAGGCCGAGCGCGGCGGGCAGTTCTACGTCGACACCTGCTCCGCCGAGGGCCTGTGGACCGGGCGCACCGCGGGCCCCGGGAGCGCTTTCCTGCCGGGGACGCGCTTCGCGCGGGAGATCTCCCACGAAGGGCGCCCGGAGGACCTCGCGGCCCTGGACGACGTCCCCCGCACCCGCTGGACCAGCGCGCCGCCCGCCAGGACGGCCGTCGTCTACGGCGCCCAGCTCGTCCACGGCGTCGAAACCGTCGTCGAGGGACGGCTGCGGAAGCTCATCACGAACCTGATGGACGGATAGACGGACGGATAGACGGATAGAGGGCCGGGCGGACAGGCGGACGGACAGGCGGCGGAAAGTCGTCCGGCCCGCCACTCACCTTCCGGTGGGCGGCGGGCCGAGGGGACTGCCGGTGCTCAGAGCTGGCCGGCCGCGGAGATCGTGATCTTCGCCTTGGTCGTGCCGCTCTGCGAGCCGAAGGACTCGATCTTCTTGACGAGCTTCATGCTGTCCTCGTCGGCGACCTCGCCGAAGACGACGTGCTTGCCGTCCAGCCAGCCGGTCACGACGGTCGTGATGAAGAACTGGGAACCGTTGGTGTTCGGGCCCGCGTTGGCCATGGACAGCAGGCCCGGGCGGTCGTGCTTGAGCTTGAAGTTCTCGTCGGCGAACTTCTCGCCGTAGATGCTCTTGCCGCCGGTGCCGTTGCCGGCGGTGAAGTCGCCGCCCTGCAGCATGAAGGCCGGGATGACACGGTGGAAGGAGGAGCCGGCGTAGCCGAAGCCCTTCTCGCCGGTGCAGAGGGCGCGGAAGTTCTCGGCCGTCTTCGGGACGACGTCCTCGAAGAGGTTGAAGGTGATGCGCCCGGCGGGCTCGTCGTTGATGGTGATGTCGAAGTAAACCTTGGTCGTCATGCCCTCATCCTGACACTTCGGCTTCCGTAGCCGCTGCTCAGGCACCCCGAACGGCCCTATTGAGGTGAGCTGCGCCACAGCCGGTGCCATGGTGGGGTGGTGACGACGACGATGGAGCCGCCCCTGGTCGTGGGCGTCGACGGGTCCGCCGGCAGCCTGCAGGCCCTGGACTGGGCCGTGGACGCCGCCACCCGCCACGGCGTGCGGCTCCGCATGGTCTACGCCTCCCGCTGGGAGCGTTACGAGTCCCGTCTGCCGCCCGACGACGAGCCCTCTCCGGAGGCGGTCGCCGAGGAGCGCGTCATCGCCGTCGCCGCGCTGCGCGCCCAGGGGCGCAACCCGGCCCTGGCCGTCGAGGCGGACGTCCTCCCGGAGGAGCCGCTGAACGCGCTGCTGGAGGAGTCCCGCCACGCCGTCGCGCTCGTCACCGGCCCGTCGGGCCGCGGCACGCTGACCGGTCTGCTCCTCGGCTCGGTCAGCCTCTCGGTCGCGGCCCGCGCCCACTGCCCGGTGGTCGTCGTACGGGGCGGCGAGGCGAACGTCCGCGGCGCGTACGGCCGGATCGTCGTCGGCGTCGGCGACCCCGAGGAGGCTCCGGCGGCCCTCCGCTTCGCCCTCCGCGAGGCCGCCGCGCGCGGCTGCGGCGTCGAGGCCGTACGGGCCTGGCGGCATCCCGTCCACCAGTCGGCGGACCACTATCCGCTGCCCAGCGACGACGCCATCGAGCACGAGGAGCTCGCCGGGCGCGAGCTGATCGAGGCCCTGCGCGAGCCGCAGCGCGAGTTCCCCGGCGTCACCGTGCACCGCACCGTCTACGAGGGGCACGCCCGCCAGGCGCTCATCGACGCGTCGGCGACGGCGGATCTGCTGGTCGTCGGATCCGTGCGCCGCCGCCGGGGCTTCGGCCTCCAGCTCGGCCGCGTCAGCCACACGGCGCTGCACCACGCGGACTGCCCGGTGGCGGTCGTGCCGCAGGAGTGACCCCGCCGGGCAGCCGACTCCTCGCTTGAACGTGTTCAAAAACAGGTCTACAGTCTCGGTCACCAAAGCTTTTGAACACGTTCAAGAAGGGGTGGGGACGTGGATCTCACTGTCGTCTCGTACGCCGTTTACCTGGTGATCGGCCTCGGCCTCACGGTCTGGGTCGCCCGCACGCTCAGCCGCAACGGCCGCGTCTTCCTCGCCGACGTCCTGCACGGCAACGAGAAGCTCGCGGACGCCGTGAACCACCTGCTGGTGGTCGGCTTCTACCTCGTGAACCTCGGCTTCATCGCCCTGTACCTGCAGGACGACACCACGATCGCCGACGCCCGCGGCGTCTTCGAGGTCCTCTCCCGCAACCTCGGCGTCGTCCTCCTCGTGCTCGGCGCGATGCACTTCGGCAACGTCTTCGTCCTCAACCGCTTCCGCCGCCGCGGCCTGATGGACCGCGAGCAGGTACCGCCGGTCGCGCCGCAGGGCTACGCCGGACAGCAGGGCCCGTGGAGCGCGCCGGCCGCGCCGGCCGCCGGGCACTGAGCACTGAGCACGATGACCGCCGCTCTCGCCGCCGACCGGGACGCCGTTCTCCGGAGCACCCCGGTCCGCCGGCTCACCGTCCTCTACGACGCGCACTGCTCCCTCTGCGCCTTCGTCCGCAACTGGCTCGCGCGGCAGCGGCAGCTCGTGCCGCTCGACCTCGTGCCGGCCGGGTCGGACGAGGCCCGGCGCCGCTTCCCCGAGCTCGACCACGCCGCCGCCTACGAGGAGATCACCGTCGTCGGCGACGGCGGGCAGGTCTACCGGGGCGCCTCCGCCTGGGTCGTCTGCCTGTGGGCGCTCTCCGCGTACCGCCCGCTCGCGCACAGGATCAGCACCCCCTCCGGCCTGCGCTTCGCCCGCGGGGCGGTGCTGGCCGCGGCGAAGTACCGCGGCTCGCACTGGCCGCCGCCCGCGGCCGGGCCGGTCGGGTGGGCGTACCAGCCGGCCGGCGGCTGCGACGTGCGCCATGCGTAGCCGCACCCTGGTCGGCGTCGCGGCGTTCGGCGCCGTGGCCGTGCTGACGGCCCTGGTGGTCCTGCTGAGCCCGCCCGCCGGTTCGGCGGAGCGCGAGGACGTGATCGGCTCCTGGCGCAGCCACCAGGCCGGTGCCCTCACCCTGCGCGCGGACGGCACGCTCACGGCGGTGCGCGTCCCCACGGCCTTCGCCGCTGGCGACGAGCGGCCCACCGCCTGGTTCACCGGCCGCGGAACCTGGTCCTTGAAGAAGAAGCCCAAGCTCGGCCACCAGCGGATCCGGATCGAGAACGAGGCGGGGGAGACGTACGAGGTGTCGATCGCGGGCGAGGGCGCCCGTGACGGCCTGTTCATCAAGCCGCCGGGGGACACCGCCACCCAGTTCCGCTTCAAGAAGACCCTTTAGGCTCTGATCCGTGCCAGCAGCAGAGAACGAGCCCCGGCCCGCGAACAGCGAGGAGCCCGCGAAGGGCGACACGCCTGTGAGGAGCGAGAAGCCCGCGAGGGGCGAGAAGCTTGCCAAGGGTGAGAAGCCTGCCAGGGGCGAGAAGCCTGCCAAGGGCGAGAAGAGCGAGCAGACCCGCACCCTGATCCTGGAGACCGCGCTGCGCCTCTTCCAGGAGCGCGGCTACGACAAGACCACCATGCGGGCCATCGCCCAGGAGGCCGGGGTCTCCGTCGGCAACGCGTACTACTACTTCGCCGGCAAGGAACACCTGATCCAGGGCTTCTACGACCGGATCGCCGCCGAGCACCAGGCGGCGGCCCGCGCGGTGCTGGACCGGGAGACCGACCTCGAGGCCCGGCTCTCCGGCGTGCTGCAGGCCTGGCTGGACGTCGCCACGCCGTACCACGAGTTCGCCGCCCAGTTCTTCAAGAACGCCGCCGACCCGGACTCCCCGCTCAGCCCGTTCTCCGCCGAGTCCGAGCACGCGCGGGAAGCCGCCATCGACGTCCACCGCGAGGTGCTCGCCGGAGCCAAGGCCAAGGTCCCGGCCGAACTGCGCGACGTCCTCCCCGAGCTGATGTGGCTCTCCCAGATGGGCCTCGTCCTCTACTGGGTCTTCGACCGCTCCCCCGAGCGCGAACGCACCCGCCGCCTCGCGGACCGCGGCGCCCGCCTGACGACGCGGGGCATCTCCCTGGCCCGCTTCCGGGTGCTCCGCCCGCTCGTCCTCGAAATCCACGAGCTGTTCACGGACTTCCTGCCGGGCATGGCGCAGACGGCGGTCGCACGCAAGTCCTGAGCGGCAGCGGTCCTGAGCGGCGGCGGTTCGTCTCGTACGAGTCCGTCTAGTACAGGACCTCGCCCATAGGGGAGCTGTCGCCGACGATGTAGGCGCGGATCGACGCCAGGTACGCGTCGCGGCCGACCCGGCCGTCGCCGTCGGCGTCCAGCGCGTCGAACGCGGCGGCGGCGTTTCCGGGCGGATTGTTCAGCGCGGTGCGCAGGAGCGTGAATTCGGCCTTGTCGAGGGCGCCGTCCTCGTCGGCGTCGGCGAGGTCGAAGAGCGCGCCGAGGGCGAACCGGCAGACGTTGTCGAACTTGTCGGCGCCCACCCATGCGTTGTACTCGTCGAAGGTCAGCTTCCCGTCGCCGTCGGCGTCCATCGACCCCCACGCCTTGTGGGCTTCGGTACGGGCGGCGACGACGAGCGGATCGTCCTCCGTGCGTTCCGTCGCCAGGACGGTCCGGTCGACCCGGGAGAGGTAGTCGTGCGCCGCGATGACCCCGTCCCCGTCGGCGTCCATCATGGCGAAGACGCGTTCCCTCGCGGTGGTCGCGGCTGCGGCTACCGCTGCGGCTGCGTCTGCGGCGGACATAGGGCTCACGGGAGATCTCCTCTTGATCGGGTGCCGGCGTCCTGATCGCGTCGTGCTCGGCGGCAACTCGCCGCCGGCGCTTCCTACCCGGCGCCTCCCGGGGCCCATACCGCCGGGGACGGCCGGACCGGACACGGCAGGAGGAAAGGCGTGCGCGACCGCGCGCCGGACGGCCGGGCGCGGGCGGGGCGCTTCGGGGCGCCGGGGCAGCGGATGAGCGCCGGGGGTAGCCAAGGGCCGGTAGCCGAGGGCGGTACAGGACGTGCTGGAGGGCATGTGTTCGGTAAGCGCGGTGCGGCAGTGACGCTGGGTTCCCTGTTGCTGGTGGGCTCGTCGTTGGCGTGGGCACCCATGGGCCAGGCCTGGACAGGCAGACACGAGGGCGGCTTCCTCTGCACGGGCAGCAGCCGGAGCCACTACGACCCAACGCTCACCCTCGAATCCCGGCCGACCCGTGTCCACGCGGAGGTCACGTACACCTCCTGCGCCGTCGGGCCCGGCCGTACGGTCCCGGCCACCAGCACCTTCGACGGGGTCTCGCCGGCGGCGTCCTGCCTCACGCTGTCCGGCGGGAGAGGAGAGGAAAACGTCCGGTACGACGACGGTCACCGGTCGCAGATCGTCTACGACAGCGCCACCGTCCTGCGTGCCGCCGGTGTCCTGGCCCTCGTTCAGTCGGGCCGGGTCATCGAAGGCCGCGGCAAGGGACATCCCGTGCGGCGAACCGTCACCGGGCCGCCCCGCGAACTGCCCACGGACTGCCTCGCGCCCGGCCTCCAAGAAGGCGGCAACGCGGTCCAGCTGGAGATCCAGCCCTGGCGACGGACGCCCTCCCGGGCATGAGCCGGGCGAGCCATCCGTAGGCTGGGGGAGTGAACATGAGCGAGCCGGGTGGCGCTGCAGGCATACGTGGTGAGGGCGGGGGAGCGGCCGCCAAGGCCGGGCGGCGGGTCCCGCTGCTTCTCGCCGTGGCGGGGCTCTCCTATCTGATCGACCTGTGCAGCAAGCTGGTCGTGGTCGCCGAGCTGGAGAACCGCCCCGCCGTCCAGGTGATCGGCACGTGGCTGGAGCTGCGGGTGATGCGTAACGCCGGTGCGGCGTTCAGCATCGGCGAGACGACGACCATCGTGTTCACGCTGATCGCCGCGACCGTGGCCGTGGTGATCGCCCGCCTTGCGCGCAAGCTTTACAGCACCCCCTGGGCGATCGCCCTGGGACTGCTGCTCGGCGGCGTGCTCGGCAACCTGACGGACCGGCTCTTCCGCACGCCCGGCGGCCTGCGGGGCGCGGTCGTCGACTTCATCTCCGTCCGCGGGTTCAGCGTGATGAACCTCGCCGACTGGGCGGTCTTCTGCGGGGGCGCCTTGATCGTGTTCTGCACCCTCCGCGGATGGGAGCTGGACGGCACCAGGACGGAAGCCGGCACCCGGAGCGCCGAGGCCGCCTGAGCGGGGGAGGATGCGGCATCCGGCGGCTTCGTCGTGCAGTCCGGCACCTCAGGTACCCGTACCACACGGCATCCACCGTAGCGCACTGCTCAGTTCGCTGCCCGGACCTTGCGGTGAACGGGCGTTGCCCAGGGCTGATGTACCGCCGTTCGGTCCTAGTTCTTCGGCGGCTGGGCGGCGACGAAGAAGCCCATGCCGGGCGTCGTCACGATCAGGCCCTCGGCACGGAGGGCCGCCGTGACCTTGCGGACCGTCGTCCGCGCGACATCGAATTCCTGCTCCATTCGCACCTCGGAGATCAGGTGGTTCACCGGGTACTCGCCGCTGGCGATCCGCTCCCGGATCACGTCAGCGATCTGCATCCACTTCGGTCGCGTCGGGTCGTACTCCATCACGTGCTGACTGTAAACAGCGGTATGCAACCGAACATAGAGCCTACTCTAGACGGCTAGGTGTAGACAGGGCACTCCAGGGGGCTCTAGGGTTGGCGCACTCAAGACCCCCGCGACCGCTCGCAACGGCCCGGGGGCATGGCCACCAGCCTCAGGAGCTGATGACGTGAAGGACCTTATCTGCCGCCTCCTCGCCTGGACGAGGGCTCTCTTCGGCCATCGCGCGGCGCCCGAAACCCCCGCCGCGCCCGTCACACCGCCCCCGCCGGAGGCGCCTGCGCCCGCTCCCACCCCCGAACCCCTCCGCCCCCACTGCGGCGTCTACGTCTGGGCCACCGCCCACGGCATCGACATCGCGCCCAGCAGCAAGCTCCTCACCTGCACCTGCTCCACCAAGTCGCCGCGCCCCGCCGGAGGCGAACCGCACCCCGCCGACGGCGAAGCGCTCCGGGCCAAAGTGCGCGAGGTCAACGCCCGCAGCACCTGGGGGAAATGAAACGGAAGCAGGTGGCTCAGTTGCACCTTCCGCTGCCGCTGTAGCAGGGCGTGTAGGCCGGGTTCGGGGGAGGCGGGGGAGCCGGGTGGCGGCGGTCGTAGTCGTGCTGCGCGAGTGTGAGCAGCACGGCTACCGTGCCGGCGGCCAGGAGCTGCGATACGACTGTCCAGGGCGCGCGCGACAGCAGCGCGAGCCCGGCAAGGACCAGCGTGGCGATGAGGAAGTGCCGCGTCCAGGCGAGCTCCGCGACCCGTGCCGCCTCGATCCGGTCTTCCTGCCCCTGCGCGGCCCACGTCTCCATGCCGTAGTCGAATAAGACCGCCAGAAACACAGCCGCCTCGACCATGAACAGCAGAACGCCGGCGCCGACGTCCCGGCCGAGAGGTGTCCTGCGTGACCAGGGCCACCATCTGCGCCGGGGCGAGGGTTCGGGGAGTGCGCTCGTCATAGCCGCACCTTGCCGGGCCGCTTGCGGGGCACGCATGAGTACGCGTACTCAGCCCGCGCGCTGCCCGCCTCGCGCGCCCGCTCCGGCGATCGTCCCGCGCCGCCACGCGTGGAACGCTTCCTCCAGCTCCCGCGGTCCGGCGTACCGGGCCCCGTGGAGACGTACGAACTCGACATACGAGTTCATGTACGCGAAATCCTCCCTCGGTTTCGTGGTCTTCCGGGCGAGGAACCGGTCGATGTCCGGCACGGGCCAGGACGAGGAGAGGACGTGGGCGGGGTCGAAGAGCATGTCGGCGTGGCTGGTGCCGTCGAAGTGAACGCGTGTGGACGGCCGGTTGATGTGGGACGCGCCCGCCGACAGGGCGCCGTCGTCGCTCGGGTCGCACCGCAGCCATTTCCCGCCGAGGTGGACGACGCCGAAGAAGTGCCGCGACGTCTCGTCGCACATCTCCCGCAGCGCGGGGAACCAGCCTTGGCCGAAGTATTCCTTTCCGTTGACGACGAGCACCCCGAATCCGGCGGGGATGTTCTGTGCCCGCAGCATGGCGCACAGCAGGTTCGCCTTGTTCGAGCAGGATCCGCGGCCCATCCGCAGCGTTTCCGTCGCGGTGTGCGTCCAGTCGTGGAGGATCGCGTACTTGATCTCGTCCTGCACCCACCGGAAGAGCGCCACTGCCTTGTCGCGGTCGGTTATCGCTCCGCCGGCGGCTTCGGCCGCCGCGTCGGCTATCGCCTTTGACCCGGCGTCACAGAAGCGTGTGCTGTCCAGGAATCCCGTGCTTCTCACGTGCATGGACGGGAGGATCCTCGACGCCGTGGTGGCATCTCACGGTGATGGCGGGCACGGCACTCGGATAGGTGGACGGAAGGCGGTGTCCGTGCTCAGTGATGGAACGCCGTCGACACCGTCTCCGGCCGCCCCAGCGGACGCGCCTGGCGACGGAGTTCCGGCAGCAAGGCATGGAGGTCGTCCATGAAGAGGTCGGCCAGATCGTGGGAGAAGCCGTTGCGGCAGACGACGCGGAGGACGGAGAGGTCCTCGCGGTCGGGCGGGAAGGTGTAGGCGGGGACGAGCCAGCCGCGTTCGCGCAGGCGGCGGGAGACGTCGAAGACGTCGTACGCGTCGATGCCGTCCGCGACGGTGAAGGCGAAGACGGGGAGCTCGTCGCCGCGGGTGAGGAGGCGGAAGTCGCCCGTCTCCTCGATCATGCCGGAGAGGCGGCGGGCCACGTCGCGGCTGTTCTGCTGCACCGCGCGGTAGCCGTCGCGGCCGAGCCTCAGGAACGTGTAGTACTGGGCGGCCACCTGCGCGCCGGGGCGGGAGAAGTTGAGGGCGAAGGTGGGCATGTCGCCGCCGAGGTAGTTGACGCGGAAGACCAGCTCCTCGGGGAGGGCCGCCCGGTCGCGCCACAGGGCCCACCCGACGCCCGGGTAGACGAGCCCGTACTTGTGGCCGGAGGTGTTGATGGAGGCGACGCGCGGCAGACGGAAGTCCCAGACCAGTTCCGGGTCGAGGAAGGGGGCGACCATCGCGCCGGACGCGCCGTCGACGTGGACGGGGACGTCCAGGCCCGTACGGTGCTGGAGCTCGTCGAGGGCCGCGCAGACGCCGGCGACGGGCTCGTAGGAGCCGTCGAACGTCGAGCCCATGACAGCGACGACGCCGATGGTGTTCTCGTCGCAGAGGGCGGCCGCGGCGCCGGGGTCGATGTGGAAGCGGTCGCCGGCCAGCGGCACCTGGCGGGCCTCGACCTCCCAGAAGTTGCAGAACTTGTCCCAGCAGACCTGGACGTTGGCGCCCATCACGAGGTTGGGCCGGGCACCGGCCCCCGGGTAGCGGTGGGCGTTGCGGGCGGCCCAGCGGCGCTTCAGCGCCAGCCCCGCCAGCATGCACGCCTCGCTCGACCCGGTGGTGGAGCAGCCGACGGCCGCGGACGGGTCCGGGGCGTGCCACAGGTCGGCGAGGACGGCCACGCAGCGCCGCTCCAGCTCGGCGGTGCGCGGGTACTCGTCCTTGTCGATCATGTTCTTGTCGCGGCACTCGGACATGAGGACGGCCGCCTGGGGCTCCATCCAGGTGGTGACGAAGGTCGCCAGGTTGAGCCGGGAGTTGCCGTCGAGCATCAGCTCGTCGTGGACGACCTGGTACGCGGCGTGCGGGGCCATCGGCCCGTCGGGCAGCCGGTGGCGCGGCGGCTCGGCCGCCATCCCGCCGACCGGGTCGGCCTCGCCGTACAGGAACGGGTTCACCGCCAGGCGGCCGTGGCGGCGTGCGGAGCGGCCGTCGTGTGCGCCGCGTGCGTCGTGTGCGCCGTGTACGCCGCGGACGTCCTCACCTCGGTGCAGGGCCATGATCGTGACGATACGGACTTGCACCTCACGTAACGGGAGGACGCACCGTGGACCCCGCAAGCGAAAGAAGGAAGCGGACATGAGCTATTCCGTGGGGCAGGTCGCCGCCTTCGCCGGGGTGACCGTGCGGACGCTGCACCACTACGACGAGATCGGGCTGCTCTCGCCCGGAGGCCGCAGCCACGCGGGTCACCGGCGCTACGACGACGCCGACCTCGACCGGCTGCAGCAGATCCTGTTCTACCGGGAGCTCGGCTTTCCGCTGGACGAGGTGGCGGTGCTGCTGGACGACCCGGGCGCGGACCCGGCCGAGCACCTGCGCCGCCAGCACGGCCTGCTCACCGAGCGGATCGAGCAGCTCCAGCGCATGGCCACCGCAGTGGAGCACGCGATGGAGGCGAAGAGGATGGGCATCAAGCTCACGCCGGAGGAGAAGTTCGAGGTGTTCGGGGACTACGACCCCGACGAGCACACGGAGGAGGTCGAGCAGCGGTGGGGCCACACGGAGGGCTACCGCGAGTCGCAGCGCCGGACCGCCTCGTACACGAAGGAGGACTGGCAGCGGATCCAGGACGAGACGAACGGCCTCAACGCGCGCGTCGCCGCCCTCATGGGCGCCGGTGCGGCCGCCGACTCCCCGGAGGCCATGGACCTCGCCGAGGAGCACCGGCAGCAGATCGTGCGCTTCTACTACGACTGCACGTACGAGATTCACACCTGCATCGCCGAGATGTACGTCACAGACGAGCGGTTCGCCGCCCACTACGAGGCGATCCGGCCCGGCATGGGCACGTACCTGCGGGACGCGATCCGGGCCAACGCGGCGCGCAAGGCCTGACAGGGTGGGGCGGCCGGCGCCTGCCGGCCGCCCCGCCGTCGGCGTTCCTACGGGCGGGGCGAGATCACGACCGCCGTGCCGTACGCGCACACCTCCGTGCCCACGTCCGCCGCCTCCGTCACGTCGAAGCGGAACATCAGCACCGCGTTCGCGCCGCGGGCCCGCGCCTGCTCGATCAGCCGCTCCATGGCCTGGTTGCGGGTCTCCACCAGGGTCTTCGTCAGGCCTTTGAGCTCGCCGCCGACGAGGGACTTCAGGCCCGCACCGATCTGGCTGCCGATGTGGCGGGAGCGCACCGTGAGACCGAAGACCTCGCCGATGACGCGGTCCACCTTGTAACCCGGAACGTCGTTCGTGGTCACGACCAGGACGTCGGACTGGGACTGCCCGCCGCCGTACTCCTCGATGCCCATCGCATCCACCTCCGTGTGTGCAGTTTTGCGGGTGCCTGACCAGGACGCATGCCGGGGCCGAGGGGTTGAGCCGACCGGAGGTACGAGGCGGGGAAAGGAAGCGAAGGCGCGCGCGGGGAGGGCGTGGGGGAGGACGCGGGGCGTGCCGCGGGGAGGACGCGGGGCGGGCCGCTGCCGCACACTGGTAATCACACTGGAACGCGGGGGAGGCCCGCCGCGTTGGTAACTTGGGGCCGCACATCACCCCGCCCAGCCTGTGCCCGGGCCTCGCACGAGCCTGCGCCCTCGACCCAGGAGCCTGTCACCCGTGACCCCCATGACCACCCTCGCGCTCGGCCCGCAGTGGCTGGACGCGAACTATCTGATCGAGCAATTCGGTCTGATCGGCGTCCTGGCCATCGTCTTCGCGGAGTCCGGCCTCCTGATCGGCTTCTTCCTCCCCGGCGACTCGCTGCTCTTCACCACGGGCCTGCTCGTCACCACGAACCAGATCAGCAAGCCGCTGTGGCTCGTGTGCACGCTGGTGGCGGTCGCGGCGATCCTCGGCGACCAGGCGGGCTACCTCTTCGGCCGCAAGGTCGGCCCCTCGCTGTTCCGGCGCCCCGACTCCAAGCTCTTCAAGCAGGAGAACGTGGAGAAGGCGCACGAGTTCTTCGAGAAGTACGGGCCGAAATCGCTGGTTCTGGCCCGCTTCGTGCCGGTGATCCGTACGTTCACGCCGATCATCGCCGGCGTGAGCCGGATGAACTACCGCTCGTTCCTCATCTTCAACATCATCGGCGGCGTCCTCTGGGGCGTCGGCGTGACGCTGCTGGGCGCGGCGCTCGGGAAGATCGAGTTCGTCAACAAGAACATCGAGCTGATGCTGGTCGCGATCGTGCTGATCTCGGTCGTGCCGATCATCATCGAGTTCCTGCGGGCGCGGTCGAAGAACAAGAAGGCGGCGGCGCAGGCTGCTGCGTCGCCGTCGCTGTCGCCGTCGCCTGAACCGCAGGCGCAGTCGCCGTACGGCGGCGGTTACCCGGGCACGGGGCAGGCCCCGTACGGCGGCGAGGGCCGGAGCCCGTACCCGGGTGCGGGTCAGGGACAGCACCCCGGTGCCGGGCAGGGCCAGTACGCCGGTGCGGGGCAGGGCCAGTACGCCGGTGCGGGCCAGAGCGGGTATCCGGGCGCGGGCCGGAGCCCGTACGGCAGTCAGGACCGGAACCCGGGCCCGTACCCGGGCCAGGGTTCGTACCCGGGCGAGGGCCGGAGCCCGTACGGCGGTCAGGGCCAGAGCCCGTACCCGGGGCAGGACCCGTCGTACCAGGGGCAGAGCCCGTACCCCGGTCAGAGCCCGTACGCGGGTCCCGGCCAGGTGCCGTACCCCGGCGAGGACCAAGGGCAGGACCAGGGCCCGGAGAGCGGCCCCCGCCCGCCGGGTCAGCGGGGCCGGCACGCCCGTCGCTGACGGCTGGGGCTCTCCTCCCTCCCCCGGCTCATAGCTAGCGTTCTCTTCCCCCGCTGAGGGCTCGTGCTCTCCCGCCGCCGCAATTCCCCTTCCGCATAGAGCCGGCCCCACTGGGCACACGCACCTCTGATCAGGCATTGTGACCCTAGGGCTACAGCTCTGCGGGACGTTCCGGTGGGACGGCCGGTCCGGCACCGCCGACAGCCGCCGTCGTGGCCGTGCGCCGTCGCGGCGGGCGGTGCACGCCGGCATCGGCGGTGCGGAACCGTCCTCCCGCGAGGGCCGCCCGGACGACCGGTAGGCAGGGCGTTACGAGGAGCGCGAGGTGGCTGAGCGGCAGCGGGGCGGCGGTGGGGCGGCCGGTGAGACACCCGAGGATCGCAAACCCCAGTCCGACGAGGCGCGCAGCGCCTTCACGCCGCCGCTGGGCGTCCCCCTCCCGGCCCCGCCGGAGGACGAGCACCCGACCTCCGAGTTCGCCATCCCCGAGGGCATCGCCCCCGAACCGCCCGGCGAGCCCGAAGGCTCGGCCTTCACCCTCCCCGCGGGCACCGTCGCCCCGGACTCCAGCACCACGCTGAGCACCCCGCTGCCGGGCTACACGCCGCCCTACGGCACGCCCAAGGTCAGCCTGACCAAGGACACGCCCTGGCAGGACCGGATGCGCACCATGCTGCGCATGCCGGTCGGGGAGCGGCCCGCGCCCGAGCGGGCCGCGAAGCAGGACGAGCCCGGCCCGCCCGTGCCCCGCGTCCTCGACCTCACCCTCCGCATCGGCGAGCTGCTGCTCGCGGGCGGCGAGGGCGCCGAGGACGTGGAGGCGGCGATGTTCGGCGTCGCGCACGCCTACGGGCTCCACCGCTGCGAGCCGACGGTCACCTTCACGCTGCTGACCGTCAGCTACCAGCCGTCCCTCGTCGACGACCCCGTCACCGCCAACCGCACGGTGCGGCGGCGCGGCACCGACTACACGCGCCTGGACGCCGTCTTCCGGCTCGTCCACGACGTCACGTCGCAGGGGCTGACGCTGGAGGAGGCGTACCGGCGCCTCGCCGAGATACGCCGCAACCGCCACCCCTACCCGGGGTGGGCGCTGACCGCGGCCTCCGGGCTGCTCGCCGGCGCGGCGAGCATGCTCGTGGGCGGCGGGCTCGTGGTGTTCCTCGCGGCCGCGGCCGGCGCGATGCTGGGCGACCGGCTGGCGTGGCTCGCGTCGGGGCGCGGGCTGCCGGAGTTCTACCAGTTCGTGGCGGCCGCGCTGCCGCCCGCGGCGATGGGCGTGGCGCTCAGCGCCCTGCACGGCTACGTGGACGTCCAGGCGTCCGCGGTGATCACCGGTGGGCTGTTCGCCCTGATCCCCGGGCGGGCGCTCGTGGCGGGCGTCCAGGACGGCCTGACGGGCTACTACATCACCGCCGCGGCCCGCCTGCTGGAGGTCGGCTACCTGATCGCCGGCATCGTCTGCGGCGTGCTGATCGTCCTCTACGGGGGCGTGCACATCGGCGGGGCCACGCTCAACCCGGAGGCGGCGCTGGAACGCGTCGAGCGGCCGGGGGTGCAGATCATTGCGGCGATGCTGCTGTCGTTCGCCTTCGCGGTGCTGCTCCAGCAGGAACGTCACTCTGTGTGGGTCGCCACGCTCAACGGCGGCGTCGCCTGGGTCGTCTACGGCGCGCTCGCCGACACCGCGCGGCTGGACCCCGTGCCCGCCACGGCCATCGCCGCCGGGCTCGTCGGCCTCTTCGGGCAACTGCTCTCGCGCTACCGGTACGCGTCCGCACTGCCGTACGTGACGGCGGCGATCGGCCCGCTGCTGCCCGGTAGCGCGGTGTACTTCGCGCTGCTGAACTTCGCGAAGAACGAGCTCAACACGGGCATCGCCAGCCTCACGAAGGCCGCTGCGCTGGCTCTGGCGATCGCCATCGGGGTGAACCTCGGCTCCGAGATGGCCCGGATGTTCCTCAAGGTCCCGGGAGAAGCGGCGGGGCGCCGCGCGGCGAAGCGCACGCGAGGCTTCTAGCGCGGGCGGGACGAGGGGCACGCCGCCGTACGGCTCGGGGCGCCCCGGATTTCCTTCCGCCGCGACGGCGACCCGCCACAGCGGACGTCTCCGGCGGTGCCGAGCGCGCCTCGGGTCGTACGGCACCGCCGGGATGCACCGTCGTGGCAGATCGCCGTGGCGGCGGCCGGAAACCGCCCCGCGCAGTGGGCGAACGGCGCGGGGCCGGCCCCGTACGTGACGTACAGGACCGGCCCCGCGCAAGCGAGCCGCAGGCTCAGTGGTGGGCGCCGCCCGCGGCCTCCAGGCGCTTGTACGAGGCCTCGATCTCCGCCTCGGCCTCCGCGCGGCCGACCCAGTCCGCACCCTCGACCGACTTGCCCGGCTCCAGGTCCTTGTAGACCTCGAAGAAGTGCTGGATCTCCAGGCGGTCGAACTCCGACACGTGGTGGATGTCGCGCAGGTGCTCCATGCGCGGGTCGTTCGCCGGGACGCACAGCAGCTTGTCGTCGCCGCCGGCCTCGTCGGTCATGCGGAACATGCCGATGGCGCGGCACTTGATGAGGCAGCCCGGGAAGGTCGGCTCGTCCAGGATGACGAGGGCGTCCAGCGGGTCGCCGTCCTCACCGAGGGTGTTCTCGACGAAGCCGTAGTCCGCCGGGTAGCTGGTCGAGGTGAAGAGACGGCGGTCCAGGCGGATGCGACCGGTCTCGTGGTCCACCTCGTACTTGTTCCGCGAACCCTTCGGGATCTCGATGGTGACGTCGAACTCCACGGGTGGCTCCTCCATGATCAACACATACGTCTGGTGATTAAGTGTCTCTCACGTGGGTGTGTGCTGGCGAAAGGGGCTGGTCGTGGAGTCGGAGACCAGGTCGTGGCGGCCGCGGCTGCAGCTCCGGCCGCAGCTGCCGCCGTCGCTGCGCGGCGGCTCGCCGCGGGCGCGGACCGTCCGCTTCGTCGCGGTGTCCGCGCTGGCCGGATGCGTCGTGGCGGCGGGTGCCGTGGGCGCGGCCGGTCCCTGGGAGGGCGGTCAGCGCAAGGCCGAGCGCGCCCGGGCCGCCGCCGGCCCGGAGACGGACCGCGACGGGCGCGGCGGCCCCGTACGCCCCGCCGCGCCGCCCGTGCTCGCCGGCCTCGGCGGGCGGGCCACGGCGCCCCTCCCGGCCCGGGACGGCCTCGCGGGGGCGCTGGAGGGCCTGCTGAAGGACGGGGCGCTGGGCGCGCGGACGTCGGCGGCCGTCGTGGACGTCGCCACGGGAGCGCAGCTCTACGGGGCCGACCAGGACACGCCGTACACCCCCGCCTCCACGATCAAGACGGCCACGGCCGCGGCGGCGCTCGCCGCGCTGGGCCCGGATCACCGGATCGAGACCACCGCCGTCGCCGAAGGTGACACCGTCGTGCTGGTCGGCGGGGGAGACCCGACGCTGACGGCCCGCCCCGCGAAGGAGGGCGCGCCGGCCGCCGCGAGCCTGAAGGAGCTGGCCGACGCGACCGCCCGCGGTCTCAAGGAGCGCGGCAAGGGCCGCGTGAAGGTCGCCTACGACGCCTCCCGCTACTCCGGGCCCGCCCTTCACCCCATCGGGCCCAACGAGAACATCGCGCCGGTCAGCGCCCTCATGGTGGACGAGGGCCGGCTGGACGACTCCGACCACGGTCCCGCCGACCGCGCCACGGACCCGGCCGGGGATGCGGCGCGGAAATTCGCCGGGATGCTGCACGACGCGGGCGTGGACGTCGACGGCGACCCGGCCGCGGGGCGGGCGGGCACCAAGGCGGAACGTCTCGCCTCGGTGTCCTCGCCACCGCTGTCCGCGCTCGTCGAGCGCACGCTCACCAACAGCGACAACGACATCGCCGAGGCGCTGGCCCGGCAGACCGCGCTGGCGTCCGGGCAGCCCGCCGACTTCGAGGGCGCGGCCAGGGCGGTGACCGCGCGCCTGGAGCAGCTCGGCCTGCCGCTGTCGGGGGCCCGGATCGCCGACGGCAGCGGGCTGGACCGCGCGGACCACGTCTCGGCGGCGTTCCTGGCCGGGCTCCTCGCCCGGGCGGCGGATCCGGCCCGGCCGGAGCTGCGGCCCGTCCTGACGGGGCTGCCCGTCGCGGGCTTCAGCGGGACGCTCAGCGGGCGGTACGGGGCGGACGCGGGCGGCGCCGGCCGCGGCCTCGTCCGCGCCAAGACCGGCACGCTCACGGGGGTGAACACGCTCTCCGGCACGGTCGTGGACGCGGACGGGCGGTTGCTGTCCTTCGCCTTCATGACGATGGAGGCCGCCTCGGGGCCGAGCGCGCAGGAGGCGCTGGACCGCCTCGCGACGGCGGTCGCGGGTTGCGGCTGTCGCTAGCGCTCGGCGGCGACCGGGCAGCGGCCGGGGCCGGTCCGGCACCGCCGATCCGCGCCGCGGTGGCTGAGCGCCGCTGCGGTGGTTTCGAGAGGCGGGGCCTCTCGGAAATCCTCCGCCGCGACGGCGGTGCACCCCCGCGAGGGTCCGGCGGAACGCCCGCCCGCCCCGGGTCCCGCTCCCCGCCCGCCCCGGGTCCCGCTCCCCGCCCGTCGCGGGCCCCGCTCCCCGCCGGAGACACTTCGCTACCCCCCGCGGAGCGGCCCACGTACGGTGAAGCCATGACGAGCATCGGTGGTGCGGAGATGGTCGACTGGAAGCTCGCGGTGGCGACCGCGACCCGGTTCGTACGGCCCGGGCCGGAGGTCAGCCGGGAGGAGGCGCGGGCGGTCGTCGCGGAGCTGCGGCGGCATGCGGCGACGTCGGAGGAGCACGTCAGGGAGTTCACCCGGATGTGGCCCGGCGGCGCCGGCAAGGACGGGGGCGCGGGGAGCGACACCCCGGTCCTCGTCGTGGACAGGGCGGGGTGGATCAAGGCGAACGTGGCCGGGTTCCGCGCGATCCTCGGCCCGCTGCTGGAGAAGATGCAGGACCGCCGCGCGAACGTCCCCGGCGGGGCGGTGTTCGGCGCGGTCGGCGGCAAGGTGACCGGCGTGGAGCTGGGGATGCTGCTGTCGTTCCTGGCCTCCCGGGTCCTCGGCCAGTACGAGACGTTCGCCCCGCCGAGCAGGGACCTGCCCGGCTCGGCGGCGGGCGGCGGCCGGCTGCTGCTGGTGGCGCCGAACATCGTCCACGTCGAGCGCGAGCTGGACGTCAACCCGCACGACTTCCGGCTGTGGGTGTGCCTGCACGAGGAGACGCACCGGACGCAGTTCACGGCCGTGCCCTGGCTGCGCGACCACGTCGAGGGCGAGATCCAGGCGTTCCTGGCGGAGACGGACGTCGACCCGGCCACCCTGCTGGAGCGGATCCGGGAGGCGGCGCAGTCGCTGGCGGGTGGCCGTCCTCCGGAGGAGGACGGCGCGGACGAGGGCGGGCGCAGCATCGTGGATCTGGTGCAGACGCCCGCGCAGCGGGAGATCCTGGGCCGGCTGACGGCGGTGATGTCGTTGCTGGAGGGCCACGCGGACTACGTGATGGACGGCGTGGGGCCGCAGGTCGTGCCGTCGGTGGCGGAGATCCGGGAGAAGTTCCAGCAGCGCCGGGCGAAGGGCGCGGGCCGGCTGGACGCGGCGCTGCGGAGGCTGCTGGGGCTGGACGCGAAGCTGCGCCAGTACCGTGATGGTGAGCGCTTCGTGCGGGCCGTGGTCGGCGAGGTCGGCATGGACGGTTTCAACAGGGTGTGGACATCCCCGAACACCCTGCCCACCAAGGCGGAGATCGCCAAACCGGCGGACTGGGTCGCAAGGGTGCACCGTCGCACAGAGCCGTGAACCGGAAGCTCCACCTCCGGGTAGAACGCCTCCGTAATCACCCGTCCGAGGGACCGTGAGCCAGGGGTGGGCGTGCGATGCTCGGGTAATGGCTCGCTTCTGTCACCATCGACGCACACAGCGTGACTGAGGCTTCGAAGCTCGCGCAGCTCCGAACGATCTCCATATGGAACGATTGGACACACGGACATGGGTCCACATCCCGCGGTCGCCGCGATACGCCTGGCGGTCCGCCGCGTACTTCACGACGTCCTCACCCCCACCACACCCTCATCCGTCCCCCCCGCCCCCGCAGGCCACAAGCCGCTGGTCCTCGTCGCCTGCTCCGGCGGCGCGGACTCCATGGCGCTCGCCTCCGCGCTGGCCTTCGAGGCGCCCCGGCTGGGCATCCGGGCCGGCGGAGTCACCGTCGACCACGGCCTCCAGCACGGCTCCGACCTGCGCGCCGCGGAGGTGGCGAGCCGCCTCGCCGCCTTCGACCTCGACCCCGTCGAGGCGCTGACCGTCAACGTCGGCCGGGACGGCGGACCCGAGGCCGCCGCCCGCGACGCGCGCTACGCCGCCCTCGACGCCGCCGCCGAGCGGCACGGCGCCGCGGCCGTCCTCCTCGGCCACACCCGGGACGACCAGGCGGAGACGGTCCTCCTCGGGCTCGCCCGCGGCTCCGGCACCCGCTCCCTCGCCGGCATGGCCGTGACCTCCGGCGTCGGCGGCCGCTACCGCCGGCCCTTCCTCGGCCTCGACCGGCAGACCGCGCGCAAGGCCTGCATGGTCCAGTCCCTCCCCGTCTGGGACGACCCGCACAACGCCGACCCGGCCTACACCCGCTCCCGGGTCCGCCACGAAGCCCTCCCCGTCCTGGAGAAGGCCCTCGGCAAGGGCGTCATCGAGGCCCTCGCCCGCACGGCCCAGCTCTCCCGGGACGACGCCGACGCGCTGGACGACTGGGCCGCCGCCGTGGAGCCCTCCGTCCGGGACGACAGCGGCGCCCTGGAGACCGCCAAGCTCTACGCCCTGCCGCCCGCGGTCCGCCGCCGCGTGCTGCGCCGGGCGGTCATCTCGGCGGGTTCACCGGCCGGTTCGCTCTTCGCCCGGCACATCGAGGAAGTCGACCGGCTGATCACCGGATGGCGCGGCCAGGGAGCCATCAATCTGCCCGGGCGGGTCGCGGTCCGCAGGCAGGGTGGCAGACTGGTCCTCCGGCAGGGCTGATTCGAACGGGCACGAACGTCACGAACGGGCCTCAGCTCGCCGCGGAAATGCCGGACGATCCGTAGACAAGCGAGAGTGGCGCGGGTGGACGACAAGGACATGGGCACCGACCTCAAGTCGGTGCTCATCACCAAGGAAGAGATCGACGCGAAGCTGGCTGAGCTGGCGGCGAAGATCGACGCGGAGTACGCGGGCAAGGACCTGCTGATCGTCGGTGTCCTCAAGGGCGCCGTGATGGTGATGGCCGACCTGGCGCGCGCCCTCTCCAACCCCGTCACGATGGACTGGATGGCCGTGTCCTCGTACGGAGCGGGCACCCAGTCCTCCGGCGTGGTCCGCATCCTCAAGGACCTCGACACCGACATCAAGGGCAAGGACGTCCTGATCGTCGAGGACATCATCGACTCCGGCCTGACCCTTTCGTGGCTGCTGTCGAACCTCGGCTCGCGCGAGCCCGCCTCGCTCAACGTCGTCACCCTCCTGCGCAAGCCGGAGGCGGCCAAGGTCGCGATCGACGTCAAGTGGGTCGGCTTCGACATCCCCAACGAGTTCGTCGTCGGCTATGGTCTCGACTTCGCCGAGAAGTACCGCAACCTGCCCTTCGTGGGCACGCTCGCGCCGCACGTCTACGGCGGCTGAGCTCCGGGCCCTCGGTGCGGCCCACCCCACCCGGCACGCGGGAACCGAATGACGGTTCCCGCCGTTGGAGCAGGGTAAGGCGGGTTGGTTGACCGTCTGCAGCGGCGTCGGGAGACAATGCTGGGGTACCGTCCGAAGGTCAGTCTTTTTCAGACTTTCAAGTCAAGCTTTCAAGGTCGAGCAGGACACCGTACGCACAGGCACCCCGTCGAGGGGCTGGCCGTGCCTCACTGTGGCAGGAGGGACGGGGCGCTTGCGCCCCGTATGGATGGACGTGAAGCGCTACTTCCGTGGGCCGGTCATGTGGATCGTGCTGGCCGTCCTCGCCGTGGTCGTGTTGATGCAGGTCGTCGGCTCCGGCGGCGGCTACAAGTCGGTGGACACCAGCCAGGTCGTCAACGCGATCAACAAGGACCTGGTGAAATCGGCCGAGCTGACGACCGGTGACGAGAACAAGATCAAGGTTGAGCTCAAGGACGGCCAGAAGGTCAAGGGCTCCAGCAAGATCCAGGCGAACTACATCGGCGAGCAGGGCGTTGACATCGCCAAGTCCCTGCAGGCCAACGCCGAGAAGAACATGATCCCGGAGGGGTACAACGTCTCGACGTCCAAGCAGAACCCGTTCATCGGCGTTCTGCTGTCGTTGCTGCCGTTCGTCCTCATCGTCGTGGTCTTCCTGTTCCTGATGAACCAGATGCAGGGCGGCGGCTCCCGGGTCATGAACTTCGGGAAGTCCAAGGCCAAGCTGATCACCAAGGACACCCCCAAGACGACCTTCGCCGACGTCGCCGGCGCCGACGAGGCCGTCGAGGAGCTCCACGAGATCAAGGAGTTCCTGCAGGAGCCGGCGAAGTTCCAGGCCGTCGGCGCCAAGATCCCCAAGGGCGTGCTGCTCTACGGCCCGCCCGGTACGGGCAAGACCCTGCTCGCGCGCGCCGTCGCCGGCGAGGCGGGCGTGCCCTTCTACTCGATCTCCGGCTCCGACTTCGTCGAGATGTTCGTGGGTGTCGGCGCCTCGCGCGTCCGTGACCTCTTCGAGCAGGCCAAGGCCAACGCCCCGGCCATCGTCTTCGTCGACGAGATCGACGCGGTCGGCCGCCACCGCGGCGCCGGCCTCGGCGGCGGTCACGACGAGCGCGAGCAGACCCTGAACCAGCTCCTCGTCGAGATGGACGGCTTCGACGTGAAGGGCGGCGTCATCCTGATCGCCGCCACCAACCGGCCCGACATCCTCGACCCGGCGCTGCTGCGCCCCGGCCGCTTCGACCGGCAGATCGCCGTCGACCGCCCGGACATGCAGGGCCGCCTGGAGATCCTCAAGGTCCACCAGAAGGGCAAGCCGGTCGCCCCGGACGTCGACCTGTCGGCCGTCGCCCGCCGCACCCCCGGCTTCACCGGTGCCGATCTCTCCAACGTGCTGAACGAGGCCGCCCTGCTGACGGCCCGCAGCGACCGGAAGCTGATCGACAACCACATGCTGGACGAGGCGATCGACCGCGTCGTGGCCGGCCCGCAGAAGCGGACCCGGATCATGAGCGACAAGGAGAAGAAGATCACCGCGTACCACGAGGGCGGTCACGCCCTGGTCGCGGCGGCTTCCCCGAACTCCGACCCGGTGCACAAGATCACGATCCTGTCCCGCGGCCGCGCACTCGGCTACACCATGGTCCTGCCCGACGAGGACAAGTACTCCACCACGCGCAACGAGATGCTCGACCAGCTGGCGTACATGCTGGGCGGCCGCGCCGCGGAGGAGCTCGTCTTCCACGACCCGACCACCGGTGCCGCCAACGACATCGAGAAGGCCACGGCCACGGCCCGCGCCATGGTCACGCAGTACGGCATGACCGAGCGCCTCGGCGCGATCAAGTTCGGCTCCGACAACTCCGAGCCGTTCCTGGGCCGCGAGATGTCGCACCAGCGCGACTACTCCGAAGAGGTCGCCGCCCTGGTCGACGAAGAGGTCAAGAAGCTCATCGAGACCGCGCACAACGAGGCGTGGGAGATCCTGGTCGAGAACCGCGACATCCTCGACAACCTGGTTCTGGCCCTCCTGGAGAAGGAGACGCTGAACAAGGAGGAGATCGCCGAGATCTTCAAGCACGTGGTCCGGCGCCCCGCCCGCCCGGCGTGGACCGGTTCCTCGCGCCGCACCCCCTCCACCCGCCCGCCGGTGCTCTCCCCCAAGGAGCTCGCCCCGAGCAACGGCGGCCAGGCGATCGAGCAGTCCGCCCTTCCGGACGACACCCGGCCGGAGAGCTGATCACAGCCGCTCCGCAAAGCTCATGGGCCCTTGCACCACAGGGCCCGGAATGGATGCCGCGTCACCCAGGTTTTAGCCTGGTGGACGCGGCATCCCGTTTATCCGGGCGGTGCCGGTTGGTACGTACGTACGAGAGAACGAGGCACTCCATGACCGACCCGGTGACGCTGGACGCCGAGCGGAGCGTCGGCGCATTCGACGAGAAGCGCGCCGAGAACGCGGTGCGGGAGCTGTTGCTCGCCGTGGGAGAGGACCCGGACCGGGAGGGCCTGCGGGAGACGCCGGCACGGGTGGCGCGCGCGTACAAGGAGATATTCGCGGGTCTCTGGCAGGAGCCGGAGGACGTGCTGACCACGACGTTCGACCTCGGTCACGACGAGATGGTGCTCGTCCGGGACATCGAGGTCTACAGCACGTGCGAGCACCATCTGGTGCCGTTCCACGGCGTGGCGCACGTCGGGTACATCCCGTCGACCAGCGGGAAGATCACCGGCCTGTCGAAGCTCGCCCGCCTCGTGGACGTCTTCGCCCGCCGGCCCCAGGTCCAGGAGCGGCTCACCACGCAGATCGCGGACTCCCTGATGGAGATCCTGGAGCCGCGGGGCGTGGTCGTGGTCATCGAGTGCGAGCACATGTGCATGTCGATGCGGGGCATCCGCAAGCCGGGCGCGAAGACGCTGACGTCTGCGGTGCGGGGTCAGCTGCGGGATCCCGCGACGCGTGCGGAGGCGATGAGCCTGATCATGGCTCGCTGAGGCCGCGGCCGGTCCGGCACCGCCGGGCAGCGTCTTCGTGGCTGGTCGCCGTTGCGGCGGAAGGATTCAGCAGCGGCGGCGGACAGCAGGTGACGCGGCAGCAAGATGGCTTGCTGCCGCAAAAAAATGCCCGCCGCAGCGGCGCGAAGCCGCAACGGCGGGTGTTCGGCGGAATGCCCGGGGGCGTAACCGGAACGTACCCGGCAAGCCGCTAGGCGGAGAGCCGGCTGCCCATCCACTTCAGCGTCGGGTTGAGCTCACGACGCCACGTGTTGAAGTTGTGACCGCCCGTGTCGAGGATGATCGACGAGACCCGGGCCGGGGCCTTGATCATGTCGATGAACTTCAGGGTGTCCTTGTAGTTGTGCTCGCCCTGCTTGCTGGTGGTCACCAGCAGCGAGACGGGCGGCATCTCCTTGTTCTTCAGCCGCCACAGCAGGTCGTTCTCGTTCTCCAGCTGCTTGCTGCCGCCGAAGAGGGAGCCGGTCGTCGGGTCCTGCGGAGCCTTGTAGTAGCCGGAGAGCGCGGCCGCGGCGCTGTACGCGTCCGGGTGGCGCATGGCGATCTTCAGCGCGCAGTAGCCGCCGGTGGAGTCGCCGATCATGCCCCAGTTCGCGGCCTTGTCGCCCACGCGGTAGTGCTGGGCGACGGCCTTGCGCAGGTCCTTGGTGAAGAAGGTCTCGGCCTGCGGGCCGTTCGGTATGTCCATGCACTCGGTGTCGCGCTGGCCGACGATGGACGGACGCATCATCACCAGGACGGTGGGCTGCATCTTCTTGTCCTTGCTCAGCTTGTGTGCGCGGACGGGGTAGTCGAGCCCTTTGATGAGCGCCTCGGCGGTGCCCGGGTAGCCGGTCAGGACGACGGAGGCGGGAAACTTGCGGTTCGCGTACTCCGGCTGGAAGTACTCCGGCGGCAGGTAGACGTACGCCGGGCCGTTGATCTTGGACTCGACGCCGGCGACCTGGATCTTCTCGATCTTTCCGCCGACGCGCGGGACGTTGCCGCGCGGCACCTTGACGGCCTGGGTGTTCACGACCTGCACCCGCTTGCCGCCGGCGCTGTGGTCGACGACCACGCCCTCCTCCTTGACCTGACCGAAGAGGTCGGCCCAGGAGCCGTAGAAGCCGAAGGACTGGTTGGCCCAGAGACCGATCGCTGCGAACAGGGTGAGCTGCGTGGCCAGCATCATGCCCACCCTGCCGAGTATGGAGCCGATGCTCCGTTTGCCCAGGCGAGGCCAGAGCCAGATGGTCAACGCGAAGAGCACTATCGCAGCCGCGATGGCAAGTATCAGGACTGCCATGCTGGTGAGACCCATGAGGTGCTTTCTGCCGAGGCGACCCGGCGCCGAGTCGCGGAATGGTTACGTCTTTCCGGGCTCGGCCCCCCGCGGAACCTCAACCCCGAAACCGTCGTCCTACAGGGCGCACATTGTCCGGGCGCTGCCGCCGCATGGCGCAGGTCCACTCGACAGGACGACGGGAAGAGATGTCTGTCAGGGTAGATGGCAAAAAGTCCGATGGGGTTCCAGAGGGAACCAAGCGACTGTCGAGGCTTGCGCGTATCGTCAGAGGGCCCAAGCCCGAGAACGTGCCTGCCGTCGTGGGAACGGTCGCCGCTCTCATCGGCCTGGTCGACATCCTTGCCGGTGTGGTTCCGCGGTTCCGCTGGAGCAAGGTCCACAGCCTCGCCGAGGTGCTGCCCGGCTCGGTGACCCAGCTCGCCGCCGCCGGTTCGATCATCGTCGGCGTCCTGCTGCTGATGCTGGCCCACGGCCTCAAGCGGGCCAAGCAGCGCGCCTGGCTCGCCGCCGTGGTGCTGCTGCCCGTCGGCGCGGTCGCCCAGCTCGTCTACCGCCACTCCTACATCGGCGCGATCCTGTCGCTGCTGCTCTTCATCTACCTCGTGTGGCACAAGAGCTCCTTCTACGCGCTGCCGGACCCGCGCAGCCGCTGGAAGGTCGCGGCCAACTTCGTGCTGATGGGCGCGTTCAGCTTCGGCCTCGGCTGGGTGATCGTCGGCTCGCACCCGGACCAGATGATCGGCGACCCGCCGGTGATCGAGCAGATCGAGCACGTGATCTGGGGCCTCTTCGGCTTCGAGGGCTCGATCCGCTACACCGAGCACGTCGACTACACCGTCGGCTACTCCCTGGGCGCCCTCGGTCTGCTGACCGTCGCCACCACGGCCTACCTGGCCTTCATGCCGGCCTACCCGGCCGCCGTCCTCACCGAGGAGGACGAGGACAAGCTGCGCGAGCTGCTCGCCAAGCACGGTGCCCGCGACTCGCTGGGCCACTTCGCGCTGCGCCGCGACAAGAGCGTGGTCTTCTCGCCCTCCGGCAAGGCGGCCGTCTCCTACCGCGTCGTCTCCGGCGTCATGCTCGCGAGCGGTGACCCGATCGGTGACGTCGAGGCCTGGCCCGGCGCGATCGAGAAGTTCATGGAGCTGGCCAAGCGCCACTCCTGGACGCCCGCCGTCGCCGGCTGCAGCGAGACCGGCGGCGAGGTGTGGACCCGCGAGACCGGGCTCGACGCCCTGGAGATGGGCGACGAGGCCATCGTGGAGGTGGCCGACTTCTCCCTGACCGGCCGGTCCATGCGCAACGTCCGCCAGATGGTCAAGCGCATCGAGCGCAACGGCTACAGCACCAAGGTGCGCCGCGTCGGCGACCTCTCCCCGGAGGAGCTGGAGGCCGTCCAGAAGGCGGCCAACGCCTGGCGCGACACCGAGGACGAGCGCGGCTTCTCCATGGCCCTGGGCCGCATCGGCGACCCGAAGGACCTGGACGCCATCATCGCCACCGCCCACAAGGACCCGGAGGAGGGCGAGGACTGCCCGTTCGGCGACCTCCGCGCCATGCAGCACTACGTGCCGTGGGGCCCGGACGGCAGCTCGCTGGAGCTCATGCGCCGCGACCGCAGCGCGGACCCGGGCATGAACGAGCTCCTGATCGTCGCCTTCCTGCAGGCCGCGCCCGAGCTCAAGATCAAGCGCCTGTCGCTGAACTTCGCGTTCTTCCGCTCCGCCCTGGAGCGCGGCGGCAAGCTGGGCGCCGGCCCGGTCGTGCGCATCCAGCGCTCGGTGCTGGTCTTCCTCTCGCGCTGGTTCCAGATCGAGTCGCTGTACAAGTTCAACGAGAAGTTCCGGCCGCGCTGGGAGCCCCGCTTCATCGTCTTCCCGAACAGCCGCGACCTGCCCCGCATCGGCTTCGCGATGATGCAGGCGGAGGGCTTCCTGGAGCTGCCGCGCCTGCTGCGCCGCCGCCCCGCCCCGCCGAAGGACATCCTGGAGGACGCGGACGAGCAGGTCTCGGCCGCGGAGGTGACCCGCGCGGCGTGAGCGCGCCTCGCGAGCGCGCCGTGGTGATCCCGCTGAACGCGTGTGCGGCAGTGCCCCCGACCGGCTTCCGGTCGGGGGCACTCCTCTTTGCGGCACGCCCTAGGCTGGACCCATGAGTACCTTGCGCGGTCGCCTGGGGCCCGTCGGTCTGCCGGAGTGGAATCGCTGTGCGGTGATGGGCGTCGTCAACGTCACGCCGGACTCGTTCTCCGACGGCGGGCGCTGGTTCGACACCGAACTCGCGGTCAAGCGCGGGCTGGACCTGATCGCGGGCGGTGCCGACCTGGTCGACGTGGGCGGCGAGTCCACCCGTCCCGGCGCCTCGCGGGTCGACGAGCGCGAGGAGCTGCGCCGGGTCGTGCCCGTCGTGCGCGAGCTGGTGGCCGAGGGGGCCGTGGTGTCGGTGGACACCATGCGCGCCTCGGTCGCGGAGGCGGCCGTGGAGGCCGGGGCGACGCTGGTCAACGACGTGAGCGGCGGCCTCGCGGACCCGGCGATGGTGCCCGTCGTGGCCACGGCCCGGGTGCCCTTCGTGGTGATGCACTGGCGCGGCTTCAGCGCCGACATGAACAGCCGGGCCGTCTACGGGGACGTGGTCGGCGAGGTCCTCGCCGAGCTCCGGGAGCGGCTGGACGCCGTGATCGAGGGCGGCGTCGACCCGGACCGGCTCGTCGTGGACCCCGGCCTGGGCTTCGCCAAGAACGCCGAGCACGACCTGGCCCTCGTCGCCGGCCTGGCGCGGCTGCGCCGGGAGCTGGAGCTGCCGATGCTGGTGGCCGCCTCCCGCAAGCGCTTCCTCGGCCGGGTGCTCGCCGGCCCCGGGAACGAACCGCCGCCGGCCCGGGAGCGGGACGCCGCGACGGCCGCGGTCTCGGCGCTCGCGGCACGCGAGGGTGCGTGGGCCGTCCGGGTGCACGAGGTGCGGGCCAGCGCGGACGCGGTGCGCGTGGTGCGGGCGGTGCAGGAGGCGGCGGAGTCCGAGGAGATCGCCGAGGCCGCGGAGGCGCCTCGGCCGGCGGGTGCGGCAGGCGCGTCGGGCGCCGAGGGGGGCATGTGAGCACTGCCCGTACGGACAGCGAGCAGGTCGAGCTGGCGAACACCGCGCTGTACGAGGCGGTGGAGCGCGGCGACACGGCCGCGATGGGCCGGCTGTGGCTGGACGACCCGGACGCCGAGGTGTCGTGCGTCCACCCGGGGTGGCCGGTGCTGCGCGGGCGGAGCGAGGTGCTCCGTTCGTATGCGCTGATCATGGCGAGTACGGACTACATCCAGTTCTTCCTGACCGACGTCGAGGTGGCGGTCGCCGGTGACACGGCCCTCGTGACCTGCACGGAGAACATCCTCAGCGGCGGCCCGGCCGAGGAGGAGGGCGAGCTGGGGCCCCTCGTCGGCCAGCTGGTCGTGGCGACGAACGCCTTCCGGCGCGTCGGCGAGGAGTGGAAGGTGTGGTCGCACCACGGCTCGCCGGTGCTCGCCGGGCGGGACGAGGAAGAGGACGAAGAGGGCACGAACGGTGCGAACGGCGGGGCGGACGGCATTCCGGGGGCGTGACGTATCTCGCGTTGCGCCGTGCCCGGTGAGGGGCCGCCAGGCGTCAGCACAGTGGATCCTCATCACTCGTTCGGGCTGCTCGGCGGCCGGGTAGGGGTGGGGGACGGGGTCTGCGGGTAAGCGCGGCGGAGGTCGTGACCGGCCCGGCGGGGCGGGCGTCCGAATGAGCCCGGAACGTGCGGAAGTATCCGTGAATATGTGCATAAATCCCTAGCCTCCATGTGTGAGCGCTGTCGGTGCTCGCAGGTAGATTCGACGTGGGTACCGGGCATCGGCAGGTGCCCCCGTCCGACGACCAGCAGGAGTGATTCGTGTGGATCGTGTCGCGCTGCGCGGCCTGAAGGCCCGTGGGCACCACGGCGTGTTCCCCCGGGAGCGCGAAGAGGGCCAGACCTTCATCGTGGACCTCGTCCTGAGCCTGGACACCCGGGCGGCCGCCGCCTCCGACGACCTCACGAAGACCGTGCACTACGGCATCGTCGCGGAGGACGTGGTCAATATCGTCCAGGGCGAGCCCGTCGACCTCATCGAGACCCTGGCCGAGCG
This sequence comes from Streptomyces sp. XH2, assembly GCF_049725035.1. NCBI lineage: Bacteria > Bacillati > Actinomycetota > Actinomycetes > Kitasatosporales > Streptomycetaceae > Streptomyces > Streptomyces sp. XH2. The sequence goes on from NZ_JBMMMZ010000003.1 coordinate 461,601, forward strand.
AATCGCCCAAGACTGCCTCAAGCACGATGCGGTGCGCGAGGTGGAGGTGACCGTCCACAAGCCGGACGCCCCCATCACCGTGCCTTTTGATGATGTGACGATCACTATTACGCGGAGCCGAGTATGAGCAGCAGCGACCCGACCGTGCAGCCGGTGCCCGCCTCCGTGGTGGAGCAGGTGGACGCGGCGGACGTGACCCTGAGCAACCCCAAACGAGCCGTGATCTCCCTGGGCAGCAACCTCGGCAACCGCCTGGAGACCCTGCAGGGCGCGATCGACGCCCTGGAGGACACGCCCGGCCTCCGGGTCAAGGCCGTCTCCCCCGTCTACGAGACGGAGCCGTGGGGCGTCGAGCCCGGCACCCAGCCCTCGTACTTCAACGCCGTCGTCCTCGTGAAGACCACCCTCCCGCCGGACTCCCTGCTGGAGCGCGGCCACGCCATCGAGGAGGCCTTCGAGCGGGTCCGGGACGAGCGGTGGGGCCCGCGCACCCTCGATGTCGACATCGTCGCCTACCAGGACGTCGTCTCCGCCGACCCCGTCCTGACCCTGCCGCACCCGCGCGCCCACGAGCGCGCCTTCGTCCTCGCCCCCTGGCACGACGTCGACCCCGAGGCCGTCGTCCCGGGCCGGGGCGCGGTCGTCGAGCTGCTCGCGGCCGTCGGCACGGAGGGCGTGCAGCCCCGCGTCGACCTGGAACTCCGACTGCCCGAGTAATCGTTGTAGGCGGTTGTAGTCGTTGGACCACCTGGGAACGCGATCGAGATGAGGAGCGACGGCTCGGTGAGGCAACTGCGGATCGGGGTGCTGGCCGGGCTGTTCGCCGTGGCCGGCGTCCTCTCCTGGGCGGGCGCCCGGCTGTGGGACTCGGTCGGCACGCTGCCGCGGGTGCCGGTGGCCGCGCCCATCGTGCTGGCGGTCATCGCCGTCGTCCTCGCGGCCACGGCGCTCTCGCTGCGCGCCCGGCTGCGGGCGCAGCGCGAGCGGCGCCCCGGCGCGAAGGGCGTCGATCCGCTGGTGGCCGCCCGTGCGGTCGTCTTCGGCCAGGCCAGCGCGCTGGTCGCCGCACTCGTCGCCGGCATGTACGGCGGCGTCGGCGTCTTCCTCGGCCTCGACGGCCTGGACGTCGAGCCCCGCCGCGAGCAGGTGATCTACGCCGGCGCGTCCGTCGTCGCGGGCATCGCCGTGATCGCCGCGGCGTTCTTCCTGGAACGCGTCTGCAAACTCCCGGAGGACGAGGACGACGGCCCGGGCGGTACGGGCACGGTCCGCGGCTGACGCCACCGGCCGCCGGACCGGGGCGCCCAGCAGATCAAGGCTCCGCACCCTTGGATCCGCCGCGGCGGCGCGCGACCACGATGGCGCGGCCCGGCGGTGCCGTGCGGCCTCCGGCCAGGGATTGAAAGGGCGCCCGCGCCCTCTGTGGCCTTCGGCCGTGGGTAGGGATGCCCGCACCCTGTGGCCTCCGGCCAGGGGGTGAAAGGGTGCCTGCGCCCTTGGATCCGCCGCGGCGGCGCATAACCACGATGGCGCGGCCCGGCGGTGCCGCGCGGCCTCCGGCCAGGGGTTGAAAGGGCACCCGCACCCTTGGATCCGCCGCGGCGGCGCGCGACCACGATGGCGGAGCCCGGCGGTGCCGTGCGCGCCTCAGGCCGGTACGGCACCGCCGGACACCGCCGCCGGGGCTACGCCCCCGGGATGCTCTCCAGGTTCACCTCACTGCGGGCCCCGCCCCGCGAATCCGCATCGATCGAGCGTCGCAGCGCCTCGTGCAGCCTCGCCGGAGTCAGGACGCCGACGAAACGGTCCGTCGCGTCGCCGTCGAGGACGGCGATCCAGCCCGCGTCGTGCTGCAGCATCGTGCTGAAGGCCTGCTTGAGGGAGGCGCCGACGGGGAGCCACGCGTCCATGCGGCGGGCCCGGTCCCGTACCGTGCCGCCGCTCGCGAGGGCCTCCGCCGAGACCCAGCCGTGCAGCCGCCCGGCGTCGCCGAGGACCACGGCCCAGCGGGCGCCGTCCGCGGCGAGGGCGGCGGCGGCCGTGGCGGCCGGGTCGTCCAGCCGCACGACCGGCGGCTGTTCGAGGTCGCCTTCTTCGATGGGGGTGACGGAGAGCCGCTTGAGACCCCGGTCGGCCCCGACGAAGTCGGCGACGTACGGCGTGGCGGGTGCGCCCAGCACCGTGGCGGGCGCGTCGAACTGCTCGATGCGGCCGTGCCCGTAGACGGCGATGCGGTCGCCGAGCCGCACGGCTTCCTCCATGTCGTGCGTGACGAACAGCACCGTCTTGCGCACCTGCGACTGCAGCCGCAGGAACTCGTTCTGGAGCCGCTCCCGCACCACGGGGTCGACCGCCCCGAACGGCTCGTCCATGAGCAGGACGGGCGGGTCGGCGGCGAGGGCCCGGGCGACCCCGACCCGCTGCCGCTGCCCGCCGGAGAGCTGGTGGGGGTAGCGGGAGCCGTGGACGGCCGGGTCGAGCCCGACGAGGTCGAGGAGCTCGGCGGCCCGGTCCCGGGCCTTCTTGCGCTGCCAGCCCAGCAGGTGGGGGACGGTCGCCGTGTTCTCCAGCACGGTCTTGTGCGGGAAGAGCCCGACCTGCTGGATGACGTAGCCGATGCGGCGCCGCAGTTCGACGGGGTCGACACCGGCGATGTCCTCGCCGTCGAGGAGGATCCGGCCCGACGTGGGCTCGATGAGCCGGTTGACCATCTTCATCGTGGTGGTCTTGCCGCAGCCCGAGGGCCCCACGAGCGTGATGAGCTCGCCCTCCGCCACTTCGAAGGACAGGTCGTCCACGGCGGTCGTGCCGTCGGCGTAGCGCTTGGTGACGTGCTCAAAGCGGATCATGGTTCCCCATTCTGGCCGTACTTCCGGCCGTACTCGCTGGGGACATTGTTGCCTTTGTGTGGCGGCCGGCTCGAATGTCAGTGCCCCGGGTTAGGGTCGATGGCGACCGGCAAACCGTGGGTCGTACGGCCAGGGGGAGGTGGGCGCGCATGGCGGGGCAGTCCTGCCTGATCAGCAATGACTGGATCTGCGGAGAGTATCTGCGGACCCGGGGCCAGGAGTTGACGGACGCCACGCTCCAGCACGTCGGCATCACGCTCGCGTCGGTGGCCATAGGGCTGCTCGTGGCCTTCCCGCTCGCGCTGCTGGCCCGCAGGTGGCGCGCCGCGGCGGGCCCGGTCCTCGGCCTGACCACCGTGCTCTACACGGTGCCGTCGCTGGCGATGTTCTCGCTGCTGGTGCCGTTCTTCGGGCTGTCGGTGGCGGTGGTGGTCACGGGCCTCGTGCTGTATTCGCTGACGATCCTCGTGCGGAACATCCTCGCGGGGCTCGCGGCGGTGCCGGAGGAGGCGAGGGAGGCCGCGCGCGGCATGGGCTACGGCCCGGTGCGCCTGCTCTTCGGCGTGGAACTGCCGCTGGCGCTGCCCGCCCTGATGGCGGGTCTGCGGATCACCACGGTGTCCACGATCTCGCTCACCACGGTCGGCGCGATCCTGCACTACGGCGGCCTGGGCAATCTCGTCTACGACGGCATGCACAGCTATTTCAAGGCGCAGGTGCTCACCGCGTCGGTGCTGTGCGTCGCGCTGGCCGTCGCCGCGGATCTGCTCCTGCTGCTCGTCCAGCGGCTGCTGACGCCGTGGACGCGAGCGGGAAGGACGGCGCGGCGCAAGGCCGGGAAGTCCGCGGTGCGGCCGGCGGCCGAGGGGGCACTCTGATGGGCGTCGTGGAGCGCACGTGGTCGTGGCTGGCCACCGGCGCGCACTGGTCGGGCACGGACGGCGTGTGGCACCGGCTCGGTGAGCACCTCTTCCTGACGGTGGTGTGCCTGGCGATCTCCTGCGCGATAGCGCTGCCGGTGGCCGTGCTGCTGGGCCATCTGGGCAAGGGCGGCGCCCTCGCGGTCAACATCTCCAACGCGGGCCGTGCCGTGCCGACGTTCGCGGTGCTGGTGCTGTTGCTGCTCAGTCCGCTGGGCACGCACGGCTCCTGGCCGACCGTCATCGCGCTGGTGCTGTTCGCGATACCCCCGCTGCTGACCAACGCCTACGTGGGCATGCGCGAGGTGGACCGCGATGTGGTCGAGGCGGCCCGCGGCATGGGAATGACGGGCCGTCAGCTCATAGCGCGTGTGGAGCTCCCGCTGGCGTTCCCGCTGATCGTGACGGGCGTGCGGACCGCTGCCGTGCAGGTCGTGGCCACGACCACGCTCGCCGCCCTGCCCGGTGGCGGCGGCCTGGGCCGCATCATCACGGCGGGCTTCCGCCTCACCGACACCGCCCAGGTGGTGGCCGGCGCCGTGCTGGTGGCGGCGCTCGCGCTGCTCGTCGAGGGCGTGCTGATGGTGGCGGAGCGGCTGTTCGACCCGGTGCGGCGGCGTACGGGGCCGGTGCCGGGGTAGGCGCGGCGCCGGTCAGCGAACCGACGGCGGCCGGAGAGCGGCCGCCGGAACCGAAGGAGTTCCCCATGAGCAGCACCCCGCGCCGGGCACGGACCCCCCGCGCCCTGCTGGCGACGGCCGCCGTCGCCGTCCTGACGGCCGGTCTCGCCGCGTGCGGCGGCGACAGCCTGGAAAAGTCCGGGGGAGGAGGCGGCGGCTCGGCGAAACCGGGGGAGAACGCGCTGGTCATCGGCTCGGCCGGGTTCACGGAGTCCAGAGTGCTCGCCGAGATATACGCGGGCCTGCTGAAGGACGCCGGATATTCCCCGACGATCAAGACCACCGAGGCTCGCGAGCTCTATGAACCGGAGCTGGAGAAGGGCCGGATCGACGTCGTCCCGGAGTATGCGGCGACGCTCGCCGAATTCCTGAACAAGAAGCAGAACGGCAAGGACGCTCCCGCCGTCGCGTCCGCCGATGCCGACGCCACGGTGAAGGCCCTGCGGAAACTCGCGGAGCCGCGTGGACTGAAGGTGCTCGACCCCGGCCGCGCGGTCGATCAGAACGCCTTCGCGGTCACCGCGGAGTTCGCGGGGAAACACCAGCTCAAGACGCTTTCCGACCTGGGAAAGTCGGGTCAGGAGGTCAAGCTCGCGGCGGGTGACGAATGCCCGCAGCGGCCCTTCTGCCAGCCCGGTCTGGAGAAGACGTACGGCATCCGCGTCACGGGCATCGCCCCGCTGGAGGTGGGCAGCGTCCAGGCCAAGCAGGCGGTCAAGGACGACAAGGCCCAGCTGCTCCTGACCACGACCACGGACGCCACGCTCGAACAGTTCGGACTGGTCCTGCTCAAGGACGACAAGAAGCTCCAGAACTCGGACAACGTCCTGCCCGTGGTGAATGCACAGAAGGCGGGTTCGCAGAAGGTCGCGGACGCCCTCGCGAAGCTCACCAGGGTGCTGACCACGGAAGACCTCACCGAACTCAACAAGAAGGTGGATGCGCAGCGGCTCAAGCCCGCCGATGTCGCCGCGCAGTACCTCAAGGAGAAGGGGCTGCTGACGAAGTGAGAGGTGTAGGGGACAAGTAAGATCAAGGGAAGAGTTTCGTGGTGGAGTCACACTCCCGAGGCGACGCACGGTAAGTTTCAGGCCATGCCACGAGGACGCCACCGCCATTCGCCATCCCTGCACAGGCTCCTTCCCCCATCGGCGGTCGCCGCGACATCGGTCGCCTGCGCCGCCGGTGCTTGGGTGGTAGGTGAAACGGTCGTCATCCGGGGCCTCGCCGCGGCGGCTGCCGCCGCCGCGGTGGTCGGCGCCGTGCTGATGCGCCGTTGGGACCGCACCGCCGGGAAACAGGTCGCCCAGCTCACCGCCGCCCGCACGCGCGACGAGTGGAAGACCGAGGAGCGCATAGCCGAGCTCGAGACGGATCTGGAGGACACCCGGGCGGCCAAGGCCCGGCTGGAGTCCAAGCTGCGCGGCAAGCGCGCCGAGCTGGCCCGTCTCCGCACCGAGCACGCCGACCTGCTGCGCCGCTACGCCACCGCCGAGACCGGGCGGGCCAGCGCGCTGGAGGGCCGCCGCGTCGCCCGTGCCGGCGCGCCTGCGCTGGAGTCCGGTGCCCCGCTCACGGTGCCCGGCCCGGCCGTCGACCCCGCCGCGTTCCGCAAGGCCGCGGAGGTGCTGCGCGGCCTCGCCGGCGGCGAGCCCGCCGCCGCGGCGGAGCCCCGTAAGCCCGTGACGACGCCTCAGGCGGTGCCCAAGGCCGTGCCCGGGCCGCGGCCGGAGGCCCCGGGCCGGGCCGCCGGCGGGCAGAAGGCCGACGGTGCCGCGCCCGGTGCGGCCGACGGCCTCAAGGCTGTCAAGGGGCCCGCTTCCAGCGCCCCCGCCGTCCCGGCAGCCTCCGGCACCCTGCCCGCGCCCGCCGAGGGCCGGCAGGCCCCCGCCGCCGCGAAGCCCGCCCTGCCGCAGGCCCCGGCCGCCCAGCGCCCCGCCTCCCGCACCACGGGCGGCTTCGACTTCTTCGGCACCCAGCGCCCCGCCCCGGCGCAGCGCCCCGTCGAGGAGACGGACCTCGCGGACGTCGTCGGCGAGGAGGCGCTCGCCGAGGCCGAAGCGGAGGCCGAGGCGAAGGCCAAGGAGGAAGCGGACGGCGCGCCGGCCGGGGACGACGTCATCGACCTGACCGCGCACGACGAGACCGAGCAGATAGACGTGGCCGAGCTGCGTACCGCCGTGTCCTAGGCGTCGCGCGGGCCCGGCCTGCAGAAACGAAACCCCCGGCGGGGTTCCCGCCGGGGGTTTCGTTTTCTGCACGGCCTGCGTACCGCCGTGCCCTGCTTTCGATGTGCCCTACTTGTCGATGTCGCCCACGACGAAGAACAGCGACCCCAGGATCGCCACCATGTCGGCGACCAGCGTCCCCGGCAGCAGCTCGGTCAGGGCCTGGATGTTGTTGAAGGAGGCGGAGCGCAGCTTCAGCCGGTACGGGGTCTTCTCGCCCTTCGAGACCAGGTAGTAGCCGTTGAGGCCGAGCGGGTTCTCGGTCCACGCGTACGTGGCGCCCTCGGGGGCCTTCAGCACCTTCGGCAGCCGCTGGTTGATCGGCCCCGGCGGCAGGTCGGCGATCCGGTCGAGGCAGGCCTCCGCGAGCTCCAGCGCGTTGTGCGTCTGCTCCAGCAGGCACTCGAAGCGGGCCAGGCAGTCGCCGTCCTCGCGGGTGACGACCTTGAGCACGTCCTGCAGCTCCCCGTAGGCGAGGTACGGCTCGTCGCGCCGCAGGTCGAAGTCGACGCCGGACGCGCGGGCGATCGGGCCGCTCACCCCGTACGCGTGCACCGTCTCCGGCGCGAGGACGCCGACGCCGCGCGTGCGGCCCCGGAAGATCTCGTTGCCGAGGACGAGCCGGTCGTAGACGTCCATCCGGGAGCGGACCTGGGCCACGGCGTGCCGGGCCCTGCCGAGCCAGCCGGCCGGCAGGTCCTCCTTGAGACCGCCGACGCGGTTGAACATGTAGTGCATCCGGCCGCCGGAGACCTCCTCCATCACCGTCTGGAGCTCCTCGCGCTCGTGGAAGGCGTGGAAGACGGGGGTGATGCCGCCGAGCTCCAGGGGGTAGGAGCCGAGGAACATCAGGTGGTTGAGGACCCGGTTCAGCTCGGCGAGGAGCGTGCGGGTCCACACGGCGCGCTCGGGGACCTCCATGCCGAGCATCCGCTCCACGGCCAGGACGACGCCCAGCTCGTTGGAGAACGCCGACAGCCAGTCGTGGCGGTTGGCGAGCACGATGATCTGCCGGTAGTCGCGGGCCTCGAACAGCTTCTCCGCGCCGCGGTGCATGTAGCCGACGATCGGCTCGGCCTCCCGGACCCGCTCGCCGTCGAGGACGAGCCGCAGGCGCAGCACGCCGTGCGTGGACGGGTGCTGGGGTCCGATGTTGAGCACCATGTCGGTGCTCTCCGCCGCACCGCCGATGCCGACTGTCGTCTCCGTCATGGGGGTCATGGGGACAAGTCTGTCAGCCTTCCGGGCCGGGCCGGTCCGGGGAGCCGCCGCAGGCCCGCTCCGGGGCGTCCGGGAGCAGCCCCCGGCAGGCCTCGCCCACCGGGTGCACCAGCCAGCCGAAGGCCCCGAGCCCGGCCGGCGAGGTGAGCTCGGCGGCCTCCCCCGCCCGCCCCAGCGCCCGGACGTAGGCGGCGGGATCGGCCGACGCGAGCGACAGCGGCGGGCGTCCGCCGTCCACGCCGAGCGCCCGCAGCGCCTCGCGCTGGGTCAGCACGGTGCTGCCGGGCCGCGCGCAGGCGTCCATGGCGACGTGCGCGGTGATGTCGCACGAGCCGTCCGGCACCGGCCGCACCTCGCGGCCCTCGCGGAAGCCGGTCAGCGTGCCGAACGGCGGACGGCCGGCGCGCTCGTGGGCGTAGTCGACGGCCACGGCGAGCCCCGCGCGCAGGCTGCCCACGGCCCGCGCCCAGGCGGCGTCGCGGGGCCGGCCGATCTCGGCGCGGGTGCCGGGCGGCGCGCCCTCGACGGGCCACCAGCGGGCGAGCCACGCGGCGTCCTCGCCCGCGACCGGCTCCCCGAGCAGCTCCTCGCCGTCCTCCTGGACGAGCACCTGGCGCGCGACGCCCTCCGCGTCCGTCTCGGCGACGTCCACGGGCACGTTGTCGAGCCACTCGTTGGCGAACAGCAGGCCCTCGACGCCTTCCGGGACGTCACCCACCCAGGTGATGCGCCCGTCCAGCCCGGCCGGGCGGGCGGCGCGCTCGACGGCGTACGGGCGCAGCCGCGCGGCCACGTCCGCCGGCAGCTGCGCGAGGACGCCGGTGAGCAGCTCGCCGCGCCCGGCGCCGACGTCCGTGAACGCGAGCTCGGCCGGGTGCCCGAGCGCCTTGTCGACCCGGCACAGCAGCTCGGCGACGGCACCGGCGTACAGCGGCGAGGCGTGCACGGAGGTGCGGAAGTGCCCGGCGGGGCCCTCGGGGCGCCGGTAGAAGCCGCCCGGGCCGTAGAGCGCGGTCTCGGTCGCGGCGCTCCATGTTCTCGTTCCGCTTGCCATACGCACACGCTATGCGCCCTTCGTGGGCACGCCGCCTCCACCTTGCGGAGTAGAAGGAGTGTCACCGGATCGATCGCCGGGCTGACCCCGGCACGTACCCGGCATGCCTACGCTGGGTGACGTGCACCGCCTCTACGACTTTCTCCGCAGGCACCCGACCGGAGTGGACAGCTTCTGGGCTCTGCTGCTGTTCGGGATCAGCCTGCTGGCCGCCGCCGAAGAACACGGCACGTCGGCGGTCCAGAGGACCGTGCACGTCGGCGTGGTGGTGGCCCTCAGCCTGGTGATCGCCCTGCGCCGCCGCGCGCCCGTCCCCATGCTGTTCCTCGCGATCGCGAGCGGCCTGGCCCAGATCGCGGCCGACGTGCAGGGCAGCGTCGCCGACATCGCGATGTTCGCGATCGTCTACACCGTCGCCTCCGGCCACGTCCGCTGGGCGTCGAGGGTGGCCCTGGCCGGCGGGCTGGCCGCACCGGTGCTCTTCCTGATCCGCTGGCCGCTCGTCGGCCACGGGCCCGGCCAGACGCTCATCACCCTCGCCTTCCTCACCGCCCCCTTCGTCCTCGCCTGGGTGCTCGGCGACTCCATGCGCACTCGCCGCGCCTACTGGGCCCAGCTGGAGGAGCGCGCGGCCCGCCTGGAGAAGGACCGCGAGCAGCAGGCCCGGATGGCCGTGACCGCCGAGCGGGCGCGCATCGCCCGCGAGCTGCACGACGTCGTCGCGCACAACGTCTCGGTGATGGTCGTCCAGGCCGACGGCGCCGCGTACGTCCTCGACGCCTCGCCCGAGCAGGCCAAGCAGGCCCTGGAGACGATCTCCGGAACGGGCCGCCAGGCGCTCGCCGAGATGCGCCGCCTGCTGGGCGTCCTGCGCACCGAGGAGGGCACGACCGAGGGCGGGGACTACGTGCCGCAGCCCGACGTCGAGCAGATCGGCGACCTGGTCGAGCAGGTGCGGGGAGCGGGCCTGCCCGTGCAGTACGAGGTGGAGGGCGCGCCGCGGCCGCTGCCGAGCGGTGTGGAGCTCACCGCGTACCGCATCGTGCAGGAAGCCCTGACCAACACGCGCAAGCACGGCGGCCCGGAGGCCGGCGCGAGCGTCCGCCTCACCTACTTCGACGACGGGCTCGGCCTGCTCGTCGAGGACGACGGCCGGGGCGCGCAGCACGAGCTGTACGAATCGGGCGGCGCGGACGGCATGGGCCACGGTCTGATCGGCATGCGCGAGCGCGTCGGCATGGTCGGGGGCACGCTGGACGCGGGGCCGCGGCCGGGCGGCGGCTTCCGGATCAGCGTGCTGCTGCCGGTGAAGCCGGGCGGCCGCTGACGCTGATGTTGTTGACGCTTGCTGCTGGAATGCTCATGTCGCTCGTATCAAAGCTCGTATCGCTCGTATCGCTCGTATCGAGGAAAGGGACATCCGCATGTCCATCCGCGTGATGCTCGTGGACGACCAGGTGCTGCTGCGCACCGGCTTCCGCATGGTGCTGGCCGCCCAGCCCGACATGGAGGTCGTCGCCGAGGCCGGGGACGGCGCGGAGGCCCTGGAGGTGCTGGCCGGCACGGACGTGGACGTCGTCCTCATGGACGTCCGCATGCCCCGGCTGGACGGCGTGGAGGCGACGCGGCGCATCTGCGCGCAGGACGGGGCGCCGAAGGTGCTCATCCTGACCACGTTCGACCTGGACGAGTACGCGTTCTCGGCGCTGAAGGTCGGCGCGAGCGGCTTCATGCTCAAGGATGTGCCGCCCGCCGAACTGCTGGGGGCGATCCGGGCCGTGCACAGCGGGGACGCGGTGGTCGCGCCGAGCACGACGCGGCGGCTGCTGGATCGTTTCACCCCCATGCTGCCCAGCACGAGCAACGAACCGGCCACCGCGGAGCTGGGGCGGCTCACCGAGCGCGAGCGCGAGGTCATGCTGCTCGTCGCGCAGGGCCTGTCCAACGGGGAGATCGCGGCGCGGCTGGTGCTGTCCGAAGCCACCGTCAAGACGCACGTGGGACGCATCCTCACCAAGCTGGGGCTGCGGGACCGCGTGCAGGTCGTGGTGCTCGCCTACGAGAGCGGGCTCGTACGGGCCGGGGGCGGGGCGGCGCAGCAGTAGGCACCGGGCACGGCAGCAGGCCCTAGACGCTGACGGCCTCCCGCACGGCTGCGAGGAACTCCTCCGTGCGGGGGTGCGTGGGGTGCGCGGGGCTCGCGAGGTACACCGTCGCGGCGGGCGCGTCTTCGACCGGGACGAAGCGGACGCCGGGGTGGCCGTGGCTCTCCCCGGTGCCCGCCGCCGCGAGGCCGAACGCGTCGCCCGTGGCGATGAGGTTCAGCCACTCGTCGACGTTGTGCACCTCGACGGTGCGGGACGGGCGCTGCGCCGGGGGCCACAGGTCCGGCGAGCCGGTGCCCGTCTCCGGCCACATCGCGAGGGGCAGGTCCGGGCCCTCGGTGAGCTCGGCGAGGCGCACCCGGGGCCGGCCGGCGAGCGGGTGGTCGTCCGGGAGGGCGGCGATGCGGTCCTCGGTGTAGAGGGCCTCGGTGCGGATGCGCGGGTCACGGGGGCGGGTGCGGAGCACGGCGACGTCGGAGTCGCCGGTGGCCAGGCCCGCGGTGCGGTTGTCCTGGCGGACCACTTCGAGGGGCACGTGCGGGTGCGAGCGGCGCCACGAGCGCAGCAGGGGAACGGTCTGCTGCCCCAGGACCGCGCAGGTGTAGCCCAGGCGGAGGGGGCGGGAGACGGCCCTGGTGTCCGCGAGCGCGGCGTCGAGGTGCGCCAGGATCGCCCGGCCGTGCCCGAGCAGGGTGACCCCGGACGGGGTGAGGTCCAGGTGGCGCGACGAGCGGTCGACGAGCCGCACGCCGACGCGGGCCTCCAGCTGGGCGAGCGTCCGGGAGAGGGCGGGCTGCGTGACGTGCAGCCGGGCCGCCGCGGCGGTGACGGTGCCCTCGTCGGCGATGGCGGCCAAAGCCTTGAGGTGACGCAGTTCCACATCCATGCGCGGGAAGCATAGCTGCTGCGCAGAAGGCATTTCCGGGGGGCGGGGGAGGCTCCGTAACGTCGGTTCCGCAAGCGATTGCGGATATTCCGGTATTCCAATGTGGGGACGGTGGACGATGAGGATCCTTCTGGTGGGCGCGGGCGGGACGCTGGGCGGCGCGGTGCGGAAGGCGCTGGCCGCGCGGGGCCACGAGGTGATCGGCGTGGGGCGCAGCGCCGGGGACATGATCTGCGACGTCACCGACCCGGAGGCGGTCGGGCGGCTGTACGGGCAGGTGGGAGGGCTCGACGCGGTGGCGGTCGCGGCCGGTGACGCGGTCTTCAAGCCGCTGGGCGAGCTGACGGCGGACGACTTCGCGGCGACGCTGCGCGGCAAGCTGCTCAGCCAGGTGGAGCTGGTGCGGCAGGGGACGGGGCACGTGGCCGCCACCGGTTCGTTCACGCTGATCAGCGGGGTGCTCACGGACGAGCCGATCGTGGCGGGGGCGGCGGCTTCCGCGGCGAACGGGGCGGTGGAGGCGTTCGTACGGGCCGCCGCGATCGAGATCGCGCCGCAGCGGATCAACGCGGTCAGCCCGACCGTGGTCGAGGAGTCCCTCCCCGGCTACGCCCCGTTCTTCCCCGGCATGGAAGCGGTCCCGGCGTCCCGGGTGGCGACGGCGTACGTCCGCGCGATCGAGGGCGCCCAGACGGGCCGGGTGTACGGGGTCCGCTGACCGCGGGGGCCTCTCCGGGGGGCCACTTCCGCCGCGGGGGCCCATTGCCGGTCCGGCAACCCTCTTCCGCCGCGGCGTCGTTCAGCCACCTGCAAGGTGCCCGGCGGTGCCGAGCCGGCCTGACGTGCGTACGGCACCGCCGGTCACGCTCGTGGGGGACGGGCGCCGTCGCGGCGGATTCATGGGTACGGGCGCCCATTCCTGGGCCGGCGGCCTTGGCCGGCCCATTGCCGGTGCCGAGCCGGCCACGGCACAGCCGGTCGGGTTCATGGGTGCGGGCACCCATGCCCCGCGCCGCGGGCTCACGGGGGTGCGCGACCCCCAGGTCCTACCTCAGCACCGTTTCCAGGAAGTCGCTGCCCAGGCGGGCCACCACCGGCAGGTCCAGCTGGTGGAGGACGTACCGGCCGCGGCGGCGCGTGGACAGCAGGCCCGCCTTCTTCAGCACGGCTATGTGCCGGGACACCTCGGGCGCCGTCAGGCCGAAGACGGTGGCCAGCTCGCTGGTCGTGTGCGGGCCGCGGGACAGCGTGCGGCACAGCCGCATCCGGACGGGGTGCGCGAGCGCTTCCAGCCGCTTCTGCATCAGCTGCAGGGCCGGGCCCTTGGGGAGCTCGGGCGCGGCCACGGGGTACTGCACCATCGGCTGCCAGCCGGACCGGTTCAGCACGATGAGGTGCGGCCACCCGAAGGCGGTCGGGATGAACGTCAGACCGTCCGCGTAAGCCGTCGCCCGCCCGTCCTGCAGCTTGTCGAAGACGATCCGGGCGCCGTCCGCGCCGACGGAGACGGCCGGGGAGACCGCGGCCATGGCTTCGGCGAGCCCCTTGCGCCGCAGCAGGTCCGCCTTGTGGCGGGCGTCCGCGGCGAGCTGCACCCGCACGCGCTGCCAGTTGTCGGCGAAGAACGCCTCCTCGCAGTCCTCCAGGAGCCTGCGCAGCCAGGCGCGCAGCGCGCCCGGGTTCTCCAGCATGCGGTCGGTGAACTGCGCCTGCCGCGGGCCCCGGGCGGCGGACAGCTCGCGCACCCGCGCCCGCTGCCCGGCGTCCACCAGCGGGGAGGGGACGGGCTGGGAGCTGCAGGTGACCTCGAAGGCCGCGGCCACGAACTTCTCGTCGTCCATGCGGTCGAGGTCGTCGAGCTCTTCGGCGAGCGTGGCCCGGGGCGCGGCGGGCAGCAGCAGGTCGGAGCGGGCCGAGCGCCACAGGAAGTCGGCCTCGGTGAGCCGGTCGGCGAGGTCCGGCCGGAGCCCGGAGGCGGTCGCCGTGGCCCAGCCGTGCAGCCCGGGGTGGTGGCCGGGCTCGGACAGGACGTGCAGCATCGAACCGAGCTCCGCCAGCGGCGACGGGTTGAAAACGATGCGCTCGTGCGGCAGCCCGGCGATGTTGATCTCCACGCTCATGTGCCCATCGTGCCCGCCCCCGCGAGGGTCCGGCCGTCATTTGACGGCTCTCGTCAATTGACGCGGCAGGTCAGCGCCCACCGGCGCACCGTTGAGGACATGAACGCAGCTCAGCAGCACATGCTCGACCTCTACCGCGCCGCCCAGCTCGACCAGCCGGCCCCGCCCGCCCCCGGCACCGGGGACGTGGAGGCCTTCCGCTCCTTCCGCACCTGGCGCGCCTTCCAGGGCGTCGTCGACGAGCGGGTCGCGGCTCGCCGCGCCCGCCGGGCGGCACTGCTCCGCTCCCTCCTGCTCCGCGGCTCGCGGCGCCCGTCAGCGCTCCGCCCGTCAGCGCTCCGCCCGGCTGCCGTCCGCCCGTATCCGGCGCAGGACCCCACCCGCCGCGTCCCGGACGTCTGCGGCCGTCCAGCCGAGTGCTGACGCGCCGACGGTGACCTCGGTGAACGAGACGCCCGGCACCGGGGACGGCGTCCAGACCCCGAACACCGTGGTGCGCGTCTCCTCCGCGAACGACACGGACGCCTCGTCCAGCGCCTCGGCCGGATACGGCAGCCACACCTGGAACTGGTGGGTGTGCGGCACGGGCGGGTTCATCCGGAACCACGGCACACCGGCGGAGCGGAAGGCGTCCTCCAGGGCCCGCGCCACGACCTTGGCGTGTGCCACGTACGACGGGAGCCGCGGCAGCTCGTGGTCCAGCCCGGCCAGGGCCGCGAGCGCCGCCGGCCACTGCTGGAAGACGTTGCCCCCGTACCGGTGGCGCCGGACGAGGCGCCGCAGACCGGACTACCCGGCGCTCTCCCGGGCAGCGCTCCACGCCCTGAGGGGCTCGGTATCGAGAGTGAACCCCACCGGCGCGGGCAGCTCGATGCTCTTGCCGAAGGCAGCGGTGTGGCGTTCCTGGTAGGTGCCCTCTACGGGTTCGCTGTACACGGTGACCTCGCCGGCGTCCCGGTCGACGAGCAAGTACACGGGGATGCCGCTCTCGGCATAGGCGCGCGGCTTCTCGACGCGGTCGCGCCTGTTCGTGTCGTAGTCGTGCGAAGTGACCTCGACGGTCATAAGCACGCCGTCGGGCTCGGCCCACTCCCCGGCCTGGACGAAATGGCCTGTGGGGGCGAGGGTCCCGTCGGGGCGGGCGCGCCCCTTGCGGTAGGTCTCGATCTTGAGGCCCTGTCCGGTATGAAGATCCAGGGAGGGCTGGTGCTGCAGGCACTGCCGGACGAGCCACATCGTGATCGTCTCGTGGAGCCCATCGGGCACGGCCTTGACCCCCATCTTTCCGCCGATGAATTCCATACGCAGCCCCTCGGCCTCGCGCATGGCCGCCTCGGCGAGGGCCTCGAACTGTTCCGTCAGCATTTGCTCACCCGTGTGCGGCCGATCGTCCAGTGCGGTCACGGTGCGCCTCCCTCCACCTGAGGTCTTCAGGCTAGACCCGGCCATCAGCGATCGTCGGTCTTCCGGCAACTGATCACTCGAACGTGTGGTCGGGTTATTCCCGTGCCCGGCGTTATCCACAAGGCTGGGGACGGTCGGGGACGGCCTCTCGCGCCTCACGTAGCATGACGAATGAATCGTCCGGTACCCCCCGCGGACTGGAACGGAAGGCCATCGCCGCGTGAACGCACACACCCTCCCGGAGCACCCGAGCCCCCAGGACCGCCCCGCCCGGCTCACCGTCGGCGTCGTCGGCGCGGGCCGCGTCGGCCCGGCGCTCGCCGCCGCGCTCCGGCTCGCCGGGCACCGCCCGGTCGCCGTCTCCGGAGTCTCCGACGCCTCGGTGCGCCGGGCCGCGGCCCTGCTGCCCGAGGTCCCGCTCGTCCCGCCCGCCGAGGTCCTCGCGCGCGCCGAGCTGGTCCTGCTCACCGTGCCCGACGACGCCCTGCCGGGCCTGGTCAGCGGCCTCGCCGAGACGGGCGCCGTGCGCCCGGGCCAGCTCCTCGTGCACACCTCGGGCCGGCACGGCACGGCCGTCCTCGACCCCGCCCGCCGCGCCGGGGCCCTCCCCCTCGCCCTGCACCCCGCCATGACCTTCACCGGCACCCCGGTCGACGTCGACCGCCTCGCCGGCTGCTCCTTCGGCGTCACCGCGCCCGAGGAGCTGCGGCTCGCCGCGGAGGCCCTGGTCATCGAGATGGGCGGCGAGCCCGAGTGGATAGCGGAAGAGGCCCGCCCGCTCTACCACGCGGCCCTCGCCCTCGGCGCGAACCACCTGGTCACCCTGGTCGCCCAGGCCATGGACCTGCTGCGGACCGCCGGCGTCGCGGCTCCCGACCGCATGCTCGGCCCGCTCCTCGGCGCCGCGCTCGACAACGTCCTGCGCAGCGGCGACGCGGCCCTGACCGGCCCCGTGGCCCGCGGCGACGCCGGCACGGTCGCCGCGCACGTCGCCGAGCTGCGCACCCACGCGCCCCAGGCCGTCGCCGGCTATCTGGCGATGGCCCGTACGACCGCCGACCGCGCCCTCGCGGCCGGCCTGCTCAAGCCCGAACTGGCCGAGGACCTGCTCGGCGTACTGTCCGACGGAGGACGGCCGTGACCCTTGCCGAGTGGCTGAAGGACCGGGACCGCGAGCCCGCCTTCGAGCTCGTACCCGCAGTCGAGGACCTCGACCACCTCCTCGACCACCACGCGGTCCCCGGCCGCACCGCGGTCGTGATGACCATGGGCGCGCTCCACGAGGGCCACGCCACGCTCATACGCGCCGCGCGCGAGCGCGTCGGCCGCAAGGGCCTCGTGATCGCCACGGTCTTCGTCAACCCCCTGCAGTTCGGCGCGGGCGAGGACCTGGACCGCTATCCGCGCACGCTGGACGCCGACCTCAAGATCGCCGAGGCGTCGGGCGCGGACGCCGTCTTCGCCCCCTCCGCCGAGGAGGTGTACCCGGGCGGAGAGCCCCAGGTGCGCCTCACCGCAGGCCCCATGGGCGAGCGCCTGGAAGGCGCCTCCCGCCCCGGGCACTTCGACGGCATGCTCACGGTCGTGGCCAAGCTGCTCCACCTCACCCGCCCCGACCTGGCGTTCTTCGGCCAGAAGGACGCCCAGCAGCTCGCCCTGATCCGCCGCATGGTGCGCGACCTCAACTTCCGTACGGAGATCGTGGGCGTGCCGACCGTACGGGAGGCCGACGGCCTCGCCCTCTCCAGCCGCAACCGCTATCTGTCCGCCGACGAGCGGCGGACCGCCCTCGCCCTGTCCCGCGCCCTGGCCGCGGCCGGGAAGGAGAAGGCCGCGGCGCCGGCCGCCCTGGCCGCCGCCCGCGCCGTCCTGGACGAGGCGGCACGGCTCGACCCCCCGCTGCACCTCGACTACGCCGCCCTCGTCGACCCCGCCGACTTCACCGACGTCCCCGACGGCTTCACGGGCGAAGCCGTCCTCGCCGTCGCCGCCAAGGTCGGCACCACCCGCCTGATCGACAACGCCCCCCTGACCGTCGGGCCGGCCACGGGAGCGCAGCGATGACCGGCATACGGCTCCACGCACCCCGCCCCGGCTGGTCCGTCGACGCGGACGTCGTCGTCGTGGGCTCCGGCGTCGCCGGGCTCACCGTCGCCCTGCGCTGCGCGGCCGCCGGCGCGCACGTCACCGTCGTCACCAAGGCGCTCCTGGACGACGGCTCCACCCGCTGGGCCCAGGGCGGGATAGCGGCCGCGCTCGGCGAGGGCGACACCCCCGAGCAGCACCTGGAGGACACGCTCGTCGCCGGCGCGGGCCTCTGCGACGACGAGGCCGTGCGGACCCTGGTCACCGAGGGCCCGGACGCGGTGCGCCGGCTCATCGCCACGGGCGCGCGGTTCGACACCGACGCCGTGACCGGCGCCGTCCTGCTCACCCGTGAGGGCGGTCACCACCGCCGCCGCATCGCCCACGCGGGTGGTGACGCGACCGGCGCCGAGATCTCCCGCGCCCTCGTCGACGCCGTCCGCGCGGCGGGCATCGAGACCATCGAGCACGCCCTCGTCCTCGACCTCCTCAAGGACGCGGAGGGCCGGGCCGCCGGCGTCACCCTGCACGTCATGGGCGAGGGCGAGCGCGACGGCGTCGGCGCCGTACGGGCCCGCGCCGTCGTCCTCGCGACCGGCGGCATGGGCCAGGTCTTCTCCGCGACCACGAACCCGGCCGTCTCCACCGGCGACGGCGTCGCCCTCGCCCTGCGGGCCGGCGCCGAGGTCTCCGACCTGGAGTTCGTCCAGTTCCACCCCACCGTGCTGTGGCTCGGCCCGGACGCCGAGGGGCAGCAGCCGCTCGTGTCGGAGGCCGTGCGCGGCGAGGGCGCCCACCTCGTCGACGCCCATGGCCACCGCTTCATGGTCGGCGCGCACGAGCTCGCCGAGCTCGCCCCGCGCGACATCGTCGCCAAGGGCATCATGCGGCGCATGCAGGAGCTCGGCGCCCAGCACATGTACCTCGACGCGCGCCACTTCGGCGCCGAGATGTGGGAGCACCGCTTCCCCACGATCCTCGCCGCCTGCCGCGCGCACGGCATCGACCCGGTCACCGAGCCGATCCCGGTCGCGCCCGCCGCGCACTACGCCTCCGGCGGCGTCCGCACGGACCTGACCGGCCGCTCCACCGTGCCGGGTCTCTACGCGTGCGGCGAGGTCGCCTGCACGGGCGTGCACGGAGCGAACCGCCTCGCGTCGAACTCGCTGCTGGAAGGCCTCGTCTTCGCGGAGCGCATCGCCGCGGACGTCACGGAGGCGCTCCGGGAGCCGGGCGCGCCCCGGCAGCCGGCGGCCGCCGACACCGGTACCGGCACGGTGCTCGCCGGTCCGAAGGCCCGGCCGGAGATCCAGCGCATCATGACCGAGGGCGCCGGAGTCCTGCGGTCCAGGGAGAGCCTCGAACGGGCGGCCGCCGAGCTCGCCCGCATCGACGAGGACGCCGCCGCCGCGCTGGAAGCGCCCGGCACGGAGAGCTGGGAGGCCACCAACCTCCTGCTCGTCGCCCGTGTCCTCGTCGCCGCCGCCCTCCGCCGCGAGGAAACCCGCGGCTGCCACTGGCGCGAGGACGCCCCGGACCGGGACGATGCCTGGCGCCGCCACCTCTTGGTGACCCTGCGCCCGGACCGTACGCTCTCGGTCTCCACCACCGAGGCCGCCGCGTTCCCGCCCGCAGCGGCTCCGACGCCCCACCCGCCCACGAACGGCGCCGAACCGAGGAGCACCACGTGACCACCCCGAACGACCTCCCCCTCCACCAGATCGGCCAGGACATCCAGGTGAACCTCGAAACGGCCACCGGCGGCTGCGGTGACGGCTGCGGCTGCGGCGAGACGTTCGCGGAGGACGCCATGGAGTGCGGCCTCGACCCCGACCTCGCCCGTCTCCTCGCCGACGCCGGCCTCGACCCCCTGCAGGTCGAGGACATCGCCCACCTCGCCATCGACGAGGACCTCGACGGCGGCGAGGACGTCACCACCCTGGCCACCATCCCCGCCGACGCCGTCGCCACCGGCGACTTCACCGCCCGCATGGACGGCACCGTCGCCGGCCTGCACGTCGCCGAGGCGATCCTCTCGGTCGTCTGCACCGAGGAGTTCGAGGTCGAGCGGCACGTCGCGGACGGCGACCGCGTGACCGCGGGCCAGAAGCTGCTCACCGTCCGCACCCGCACCCGCGACCTGCTCACCGCCGAGCGCAGCGCGCTCAACATCCTGTGCCGCCTGTCGGGCATCGCCACCGCGACCCGCGAGTGGGCCGACCTGCTGGACGGCACCAAGGCCGCCGTCCGCGACACCCGCAAGACCACGGTCGGCCTGCGCGCCCTGGAGAAGTACGCGGTCCGCTGCGGCGGCGGCGTCAACCACCGCATGTCCCTGTCGGACGCGGCCCTCATCAAGGACAACCACGTGGTCGCGGCCGGCGGCGTCGCCGAGGCCTTCAAGGCCGTCCGGGACGCCTGCCCCGGCCTGGCCATCGAGGTCGAGGTCGACCGGATCGACCAGATCGAGCCGGTCCTCGCCGAGGGCGCCGACCTCGTCATGCTGGACAACTTCACCCCCGAGCAGACCCGCGAGGCCGTCGAACTGGTCGCGGGCCGCGCCCTGCTGGAGTCCTCCGGCCGGCTCACCCTCGTCAACGCCCACGCCTACGCCGAGACCGGCGTGGACTACCTGGCGGTCGGCGCGCTGACCCACTCCTCCCCGATCCTCGACATCGGCCTCGACCTCCGCGAGCGCGACGAGGACGAGGCCCGGGGGGAAACCGCCTGATGCTGCTCACCATCGATGTCGGCAACACCCACACGGTCCTCGGCCTGTTCGACGGCGAGGAGATCGTCGAGCACTGGCGGGTGTCCACCGACCCCCGCCGCACCGCCGACGAACTGGCCGTCCTCCTCCAGGGCCTGATGGGCATGCACCCGCTGCTCGGCGAGGAGCTCGGCGACGGCATCGACGGCATCGCCATCTGCTCCACGGTCCCCGCGGTCCTGCACGAGCTGCGCGAGGTCACCCGCCGCTACTACGGCGACGTGCCCGCGGTCCTGGTCGAGCCGGGCGTCAAGACCGGGGTGCCGATCCTGATGGACAACCCCAAGGAGGTCGGCGCCGACCGCATCGTCAACGCCGTCGCGGCCGTCGAGCTCTACGGCGGCCCGTGCATCGTCGTCGACTTCGGCACGGCCACGACCTTCGACGCGGTCAGCGCCCGCGGCGAGTACGCGGGCGGGGTGATCGCCCCGGGCATCGAGATCTCGGTGGAGGCGCTGGGCGTCAAGGGCGCGCAACTCCGCAAGATCGAGCTGGCCCGCCCGCGCGGCGTCATCGGGAAGAACACGGTCGAGGCCATGCAGTCCGGCATCCTCTACGGCTTCGCCGGGCAGGTCGACGGCGTCGTCGAGCGGATGGCCCGCGAGCTCGCCGACGATCCGGACGAGGTGACCGTCATCGCCACCGGCGGGCTGTCGCCCCTGGTCCTCGGCGAGGCGTCGGTCATCGACGAGCACGAGCCGTGGCTCACGCTGATCGGCCTGCGGCTGGTCTACGAGCGGAACGTCTCCCGCACGTAGGGCGGCGTGTTCCACGGCGGCGGTCCGGGCCCGCACGCAACCAACCGTCCCTTTCAACTGTCCTGTCAGCTGCGGAACCTGATCCTGCATCCGACGGGCGTGAGGCGTATGGGAATGAAGCGGACAATGCGGTGGGCGGCGGTCCCCGCCGCGGCACTGGCGGCCGGGCTGGGGCTGTGCGCCGCCCCGGCACAGGCCGGCCAGGCCCCCCGCGCCGACTACCAGGCCATCGCCCATCCGGTCGTGGGCCGGGTCGGCGAGACCGTCGAGGTCGAGCTCGGGGTCAGGAACGGCGGCCCCGGCCCGGCCGGCGGGCGGCACGGGCACGGCGCGGGCACGTACGAGGTGACGCCGCCGCCGGGCACGGCCATCGTCGCGGCCCCGCACAGCGGCGCCCGGCAGCCGTGCGTGGCGGCGGTGAGCCCGGGTGCGGCGCCGGGCTCGTACATCTGCTCCATCGGGGAGAACTTCTCCGCCGGCGAGCGGGACACGCTCAGCTTCCGGGTCCGCATCGACGAGAAGGTCGACGGGGCCGAGGGCCTCGTCCGGATCCTCGCCCGCGACGGGGAGCCGTCCACCGACCCTGACCCCGACCCCGCCAACGACACGGCGCCGATCCGCGTCGAGGTGGTGGACCGCACGCCCGAGCTGCCGCGGCCCGCCTCACCGGCCACGAACAGCACGCTCCTGCTCGCCACGACGTCCGGCACGGCGGTCTCGGCGGGCGCGATCGCCTTCGGCGTGAGCCGCCGCAAGCGGTAGCCCCGCGGGCTCGCAGCGACGCGCCGGCTGCGGTGGTCGCGTATTCCGCCGGACCCTCGCCGCGGTGGCGTCCCGCCGTCGCGGCGGGCAGATATCTGACGATGCCACGCCGTAAAGGTGGCGCTAGGCGAAAATTGTCCGTTTAGCACTTAAAGTCGGCGCATGCCCACGCCATACGGATCCCGCGGCGGCATGGCGTTCAGCGCGGACGAACTGCGCGTGCTGCGCCGAGCCCTCGCCATCGCCCTCCATCCCCATGCCGTCCCCGGGCGCCCCGGCCCCGAGCGCGCCGCGGAGGTGCGCGACTGCTTCCGCCTCGCCGAGGCCGTGGACGAGGCGGTCCTGGAGAGCGGACGGCTGCGCGCCTTCCTCCGCGCCGACCTCGCCCGCTACCGCGCCGCTCTCCCCGGCGCCGCCTCCGGCTACGCCGAACGCCTCCAGGACGCCCTCGCGGCCGGCTACCGGCCGCGCGCGGAGGACCTCGACGCGCTCCGCGCCCTGAGCGCCGCCCCCTCCGCCGGGTCCTCCGGCGCCGCCTACCGGGCCCTGCTGCGCCGCTGCGAGCTCGCCTCCGGGCGGGCCGGCGCCGCCGACCGCACGGCCTGCGCGGTGCCCGCCGCGCGCATCCGGCTGCGCCGCACCCCGCTGCTCGCCCTGCCCGGCGGCCGCCCGCCCGCCGGGGCCTCCGCGTCGCGGCCCGGGCAGAAGCCGGGGCAGAAGCCGGCCGAGAAACCGGCGGGAAAGCCCGGCGGCGAGCCCGGCAAGCCGTCCGCGCCGAGCCCGGGCCGGCCCATCCCCACCCCCGGCGAGGTCTTCCCGCCCCGCCGCAAGCCCGCTCCGCCCCCGGGCGCGGAGGCGCCGCACGCCAGACCCGCCTGAAAAGCGGCCCGGGGCGCGCGTAATCTGGACGGGCCGCTGACAAACCGTGCAATCCCGATCCAGATCCAGAAGGAGCCGACGGCCATGGACTATGTCGCCGCACTGGTGCCGCCCGTCGTGATGGCGATCGCCTTCACCGCCCTGGTCGTGACGATCATCAAGAGCCAGGGTGGCGCGAACAAGGCCAAGGAGGACGCCGCGGTCGACGCCGCGCTCGCCCGGGCCGAGGCCGCGCAGCAGACCGGCAAGGGCAGCCCGGCCTGACGCGGGCGCGCCCGCCGGGCGGCGCCGGTGCTCACGGGGCGTACGGCAAGGGACCACAATTCCCGCCGTGCGCCCTTTTTGCTGCCCCTTTGCAGCTCGGATAAAGCGTCATTCCAGACATCTCCCACTATTATTCGCGTGTGGTCAGACGCCTGGGTGATCTGGAAGACGCCGTCATGACGCGCGTGTGGGACTGGAACCGGCCGGTCACTGTTCGAGAAGTGCTGGAAGACCTTCAACAGGAACGGTCCATCGCCTACACGACGGTCATGACCGTAATGGACAACCTGTATCAGAAGGGCTGGCTGCGCCGGGAAGCGGAAGGCCGGGCCTATCGATATGAGGCGGTCTCCAACCGGGCCGCCTACTCGGCCGCACTGATGAACGAAGCGTGGTCCGTGAGCGACAACCCCGCGGCCGCTCTCGTCGCCTTCTTCGGCATGATGTCGGCCGAACAACGCGAAGCCCTGCGGGACGCGATCCGGGTCGTGCAACTCGACGGGCCCGGCGACGGCTCCGGCGCCCCGGGACGATAGCGTCCGGGCATGCCCGCGCTATCAAAAGTCGTCACCGTCCGCCGTGCCCGGACCAGCGATGTGGCGGCGCTGCGCCGCCTCATCAACACGTACGTTCGTGACGGCATCCTCCTCGACAAAGCCACCGTCACTCTTTACGAGGACATCCAGGAGTTCTGGGTGGCCGAGCGGGACGAGGACGGCGCCGTCGTCGGCTGCGGGGCCCTGCACGTGATGTGGGAAGACCTCGCGGAGGTCCGCACTCTCGCGGTGGACCCGGGCGTCAAGGGCGGCGGGATCGGGCACGCCGTACTGGACAAGCTGCTGCAGACGGCGCGCTGGCTCGGCGTGCGGCGCATTTTCTGCCTCACCTTCGAAGTCGACTTCTTCGCGAAGCACGGCTTCGTGGAGATCGGTGAGACACCCGTGGACGGTGATGTCTACAGCGAGCTGCTGCGTTCCTATGACGAGGGCGTCGCCGAGTTCCTGGGTCTCGAACGGGTGAAGCCGAACACCCTTGGCAACAGCCGGATGCTTCTGCATCTGTGATCGCGGTCCCTATGTCCGAATCGCGCCCCTATCACATGGCTCCGGAAGGGATGCTTCCCACGCGGAAGGCGGGCTGAACCTTCCCGGGGGGTTTGTGTTTTTCCGGGAAAGGCGGTTTGCTATTCCTCCGTAATCCCATTTTCCACTGAAAGGATTCCCCGTGGCGCAGAAGGTTCAGGTCCTTCTTGTCGATGACCTCGACGGTGGCGAGGCCGACGAGACCGTGACGTTCGCCCTGGACGGGAAGACGTACGAGATCGACCTCACCACGGCCAACGCCGACAAGCTCCGCCAGGCGCTCGCGGACTACGTGAAGTCCGCCCGCCGCACCGGCGGCCGTGCCGCCGGCGGCCGCGGCAAGACCCGCACGGCCGCGGTCTCGGGCGGCAGCCCGGACACCGCGAAGATCCGCGCTTGGGCCAAGAAGAACGGCTACAACGTCAACGACCGCGGTCGTGTGCCCGCCGACATCCGCGAGGCGTACGAGAAGGCCAACGGCTGACCTTCCCCCGGCGGACGGCGGCGTGCCCTCCGGGCGCGCAGCAGCCGGGCCCGGTGGGCCTCCGTGGCCGCCGCGCCCACCAGCCGTGCGAGATCGGGGGCGTCCCCTCCGCCCCCGAGGCCGGTCACCGGCAGCGGCGGCTCGATCCCGCCCCCGCGGTTTCCCGGCCGGGGAGGCCGTACCCACACGGCCCGCTCCGGCCCGGTGGGCACGGGTGCGGCGATC
The DNA here is from genome assembly GCF_049725035.1 of Streptomyces sp. XH2. Classification (NCBI taxonomy): domain Bacteria; kingdom Bacillati; phylum Actinomycetota; class Actinomycetes; order Kitasatosporales; family Streptomycetaceae; genus Streptomyces; species Streptomyces sp. XH2. Next base: position 486,377 of record NZ_JBMMMZ010000003.1, read on the forward strand.
CGCCCGCCCGGCCCCAGGACGGCCAGGTCCAGGGCGACCGTGCCCCACTCCAGCCAGTCGAGCAGCTCCGGCAGCTCGTCGGCGCTGCCCGCGGCGAGCAGGAACCACAGCCTCCGGGCCCGGGCGTCGAGCACGACCGGGCCGGTGCGCACCGGGCGGCCCAGCACCGCGGCACCCGCGTCCAGCGGCAGGCCCAGGGCGTCGAAGCGGACCCCGGTCAGCAGCTCCAGGGGCGCCTCGCCGGAGGTCGGCCAGCCGAGCGCGCGCTCGTACCACCGCCGCGCCTGGCACCATGGACCTGCGGGATTCCCGGGGCGCGGGTGGACATCGGTCATATGTGGTGCAACTGCGAAACACCCAAGAGGTTACTCTGGGTTGGTAGTTGGGCACACTCCGTATAAGGAGTGGGGGGCGCACAGGCGCTTCGGGCGGCGCGAGGGTGTTCGCCCGTAGCGGATGGACGGTGCCCGCGCCGCATGGATTGTCAATCCTTGCGGGTAAGAGGTTCCCCATGGGAAGAGGCGGTGCGACACCGCGCGGAGCACGTCACCGAGGGTGGCGGCGGGCGATGGGCGGGCGTGTCGGGCCGGGCGCGCGTTCGCCGTCGGCGTAGTGGCGGCGAGCGTATATGCCTGGCCTGCGGGAACATCGTCTCCCACCATCGGGTTGGAGGAGATGTCGGCTGTTCGGCAGCAGGTTTCCCCGCCGACGCGGGGTGATCCGGACGGATGTCGGCAGTTGGAATGAGCTGTCCCGTCCCGCGGGACTAGCATGCGGAAGGACAGGGAGGGGACCGACCCCTACTTGCCTGACCGCTCTGAGGAGCGATTAACGATGTTCGAGAGGTTCACCGACCGTGCGCGGCGGGTTGTCGTCCTGGCTCAGGAAGAAGCCCGGATGCTCAACCACAACTACATCGGCACCGAGCACATCCTCCTGGGCCTGATCCACGAGGGTGAGGGTGTCGCCGCTAAGGCCCTGGAGAGCCTCGGGATTTCGCTCGAGGCGGTCCGCCAGCAGGTGGAGGAGATCATCGGCCAGGGCCAGCAGGCCCCGTCCGGGCACATCCCCTTCACCCCCCGTGCGAAGAAGGTCCTGGAGCTCTCGCTCCGCGAGGCCCTTCAGCTCGGCCACAACTACATCGGCACCGAGCACATCCTGCTCGGCCTGATCCGCGAGGGCGAGGGCGTCGCCGCCCAGGTCCTCGTGAAGCTGGGCGCCGATCTCAACCGGGTCCGTCAGCAGGTCATCCAGCTGCTCTCGGGCTACCAGGGCAAGGAAGCCGCCACGGCCGGCGGCCCGGCCGAGGGCACCCCCTCGACCTCGCTCGTCCTGGACCAGTTCGGCCGCAACCTGACGCAGGCCGCCCGTGAGTCCAAGCTCGACCCGGTCATCGGGCGCGAGAAGGAGATCGAGCGGGTCATGCAGGTGCTGTCCCGCCGCACCAAGAACAACCCGGTCCTCATCGGCGAGCCCGGCGTCGGCAAGACCGCCGTCGTCGAGGGCCTGGCCCAGGCCATCGTCAAGGGCGAGGTGCCCGAGACCCTCAAGGACAAGCACCTCTACACCCTGGACCTCGGCGCCCTGGTCGCCGGCTCCCGCTACCGCGGTGACTTCGAGGAGCGCCTGAAGAAGGTCCTCAAGGAGATCCGCACCCGCGGCGACATCATCCTGTTCATCGACGAGCTCCACACCCTGGTGGGTGCGGGCGCCGCCGAGGGCGCGATCGACGCCGCCAGCATCCTCAAGCCGATGCTGGCCCGCGGCGAGCTGCAGACCATCGGTGCCACCACGCTCGACGAGTACCGCAAGCACCTGGAGAAGGACGCCGCCCTCGAGCGCCGCTTCCAGCCCATCCAGGTCGCCGAGCCGTCGCTGCCGCACACCATCGAGATCCTCAAGGGTCTGCGCGACCGCTACGAGGCCCACCACCGCGTCTCCATCACGGACGAGGCGCTGGTCCAGGCCGCCACGCTCGCCGACCGCTACATCTCCGACCGCTTCCTGCCGGACAAGGCGATCGACCTGATCGACGAGGCCGGCTCCCGGATGCGCATCCGCCGGATGACCGCGCCGCCGGACCTCCGCGAGTTCGACGAGAAGATCGCCGACGTGCGCCGGGAGAAGGAGTCCGCGATCGACTCGCAGGACTTCGAGAAGGCCGCCTCCCTGCGCGACAAGGAGAAGCAGCTCCTCGCCGCGAAGGCCAAGCGCGAGAAGGAGTGGAAGGCCGGCGACATGGACGTCGTCGCCGAGGTCGACGGCGAGCTGATCGCCGAGGTCCTCGCCACGGCCACCGGCATCCCGGTCTTCAAGCTGACGGAGGAGGAGTCCTCCCGCCTGCTGCGCATGGAGGACGAGCTGCACAAGCGCGTCATCGGCCAGAAGGACGCCATCAAGGCGCTCTCCCAGGCCATCCGGCGCACCCGTGCGGGCCTCAAGGACCCCAAGCGCCCCGGTGGATCGTTCATCTTCGCCGGCCCCTCCGGTGTCGGTAAGACCGAGCTGTCCAAGACGCTCGCCGAGTTCCTCTTCGGCGACGAGGACGCCCTGATCTCCCTCGACATGTCGGAGTTCAGCGAGAAGCACACCGTCTCGCGCCTCTTCGGCTCGCCCCCCGGCTACGTGGGCTACGAGGAGGGCGGCCAGCTGACGGAGAAGGTCCGCCGCAAGCCGTTCTCGGTCGTCCTGTTCGACGAGGTCGAGAAGGCCCACCCGGACATCTTCAACTCGCTCCTGCAGATCCTGGAGGACGGTCGCCTGACCGACTCCCAGGGCCGGGTCGTGGACTTCAAGAACACCGTCATCATCATGACGACCAACCTCGGCACCCGGGACATCTCCAAGGGCTTCAACCTGGGCTTCGCCGCCCAGGGCGACGTCAAGACCGGCTACGAGCGCATGAAGGCCAAGGTCAACGAAGAGCTCAAGCAGCACTTCCGGCCCGAGTTCCTCAACCGTGTCGACGACACGGTGGTCTTCCACCAGCTCTCCCAGGAAGACATCATCCAGATCGTCGACCTGATGATCGCCAAGGTGGACGAGCGGCTGAAGGACCGCGACATGGGCATCGAGCTCAGCGCGGACGCCAAGCAGCTGCTGGCCAAGAAGGGCTACGACCCGATCCTGGGCGCCCGTCCGCTGCGCCGCACCATCCAGCGCGAGATCGAGGACATCCTCTCCGAGAAGATCCTCTTCGGCGAGCTGCGCCCCGGCCACATCGTGGTCGTCGGCACGGACGGCGAGGGCGAGGAGAAGAAGTTCACCTTCCGCGGCGAGGAGAAGTCGGCCCTGCCGGACACTCCGCCGATCGAGCAGGCCGCGGGCGGGGCGGGTCCGAACCTGTCCAAGGACGCGTAAGCGTTCCGCGCTCCTCCGCTCATTCCGCGACAGCGGGCCGGCCCCGGAACCGTAACGGTTCCGGGGCCGGCCCGCGTTTTCAGGGAATGGCCGTCACCACATCCTGGCCGAGGAAGTGCGCCTCCCTTTGGTCGCGGGCCGGCAGCAGCCTTTCCAGGCCCGCCCACACCTGCCGGTACTGGTCGTCCTCGATGTACTTCGCATTGAGCGCGCAGTGGGCCGCCAGCGCCCGCAAGGGCCACTCCGTCTCCCGGTCCGGGGCCGCGTCCGCCGCCGCCGTCAGACCGGCGATGAGACGCCGTTCCTCGCTGCGCCCGCAATGGCCGACGGCCAGCCGCAGGACGTCCTGCCACTGCTCCTCGGCCGCATGGAGCAGCAATTCGTCCAGGCAGTCGCTCTCCTGGAGCTCCTTCGCCGCCAGATAGTCCTGGAAGGTGCGGTGGATGAACTGGATCGAATCCGGGGCCTGCTCCTGGAGCAGGCCGCTGCGATTGAGCAGATACGTCAGCACGACGGGCGTCGCGCCCTGGGCCCTTACGCGGCGAAGCCCGCGCAGCGCCAGGTCGAGCTGGCGGACGGCCTGCTCCCGGCTGAGCTCGGCGCGGCCGTTCCGGACCAGCCAGACGGCGATTCTCTGCAGCAGTTGCCGGCTCTCGTCCGCCGTGAGTTCGATGCCCTCCGGCTTGAGAATGCGGCGGTGCGCGTCGCGCCGCGCCAGCATCAGGTTCAGCGCGGCGCTGTAGAGGTCCCAGCGGGTCTTCGGAAGGAGACCGTTCCACTGCCGGTGCAGGGCACAGATGACCGCGCAGAGCAGCGGGGTCCGGGCCAGATCGCGCAATACGGAATTGCGTTCGAATTCATGGCGGAGCTCGGGTTCGAGTTTGTCGAGCCGGTCGCGCTGCCGTTTCGCCCAGTGCTCGTCGGCATATCTGTCGCATTCCAGCCGTGCGGCCCGGTGCCACGCGGCGGCGAACGACCGGATGTCCTCGTCGCCCATGGGAAGCAGCCGCAGCTCTTCGAACCCCTCCTGATCCAGCCAGTCGCTGCCGACGGCCAGCGGGCGCACGGTGACCAGGCAGCGCGTCCGCGGATACATCCGCAGGAGCCCGGCGAGCCATGTGCGGGCCAGCTCGCGGTCAGCCTGCGGGATCTCGTCCATCCCGTCGACCAGCAGCAGGCCGCGCCCCGCCTCCAGGACGCGTCCGGCCCAGCCGTCGGGCGGCCGGTCCACCGGGAGCCGCGCGATCTTGGGGAGCTGGGACGGGGTGGGGGAGGTGATGCCGCGGGCGGCCAGGCTGCGCATCGGGACCACGAACGGGACGAGCCCGTCGAGCTCGGCCAACTGCTCGGGCAGCGTGCGGCACACGGCGTGGGAGGCGAGCCACCACACGAGCGTCGTCTTTCCCGCGCCGGCCTCGCCCCGGAGGACCGTACGCGGCCGGGAGCCGAGGAGGTCCTCTATGCGCCGCGGCTCCGGGCTCCCCGGCGGCTCCAGGACCGCCCCCTGCGGCTTCAGGACCGCCCCCTGCGGATCCGGGTCCCCCGGCGGCTCCGGGACGTCCTGCGGCTCCGGATCGGACGGGCGCGGCGACTGCGCCTCCAGGCTGAAGTAGGCCGTGTCCAGATCCCAGTCGCCCGGGCCGAGCTCGTCCAGGCCGAAGATCTCCAGCCGGCTGTAGGCGGCCTTGACGGCCTTCGCGTACGCGGGCTCGTAGATCAGGTCCTCGGGGTAGGCGGAGGTGACCTCCTCGAATGCCGGGGCGTCGGGCCAGTGCTCCAGCAGGGCCTTCCGGAAACCGGCGTCGTCGATCACCGCGGACAGCGGCACCGACTCGATGGAGGCGTGCTGCCACCCCATCGGATCGCCGCTCGCGATGCCGATCAGCAGCGGGCCCGCGAACACCGGCCCGCCCGACAGGCCCGCCCAGGGCGAGCCGTCCGGGACGGGCGCGGGCGGGTGGTGGTCCATGTGCAGCACGTACCGGCCGCGCATCCGCCCGGCCAGGGGCATGAGGGTCCCCGGGACCTGTGCGGCCTCCAGCCTGTCGACCAGGTACCGCTGCGCCTGTGGGAACCCCAGCACCTGGCAGCGCGGCATCGGCTGCCAGCCGGCGCACCTGCCCCACCTCAGCGGCGGCACGTGTGTGAGGGGCAGTACCGGCCTCTTGGCCGCGAGGAGCGCCACGTCGTACGTGTCCGGGTCGCCCGACCACACGACCTCGCTGAGAACGGCCTCGCCGCCCGGTCCGATGACCGCGGCGGCCCTGTGCTCGTCAAACAGATGCGCGCTCGTCAGGGTCAGGTGCGGCGTCAGCAGCACCCCGCTGCCCTGCCGCGGGCCCACCACCGCCACCAGCCGGTCCTCCACGGACGGCAGCGGCGCTCTCGCCCCGCCCACCGCTACTCCCCGGAGGGCCCGAACCGCGACACCCCGCCCGGCCGCTGGTTGCCCACGCGCCAGCTGCCGCCCGTGCGCGTGTCCTTCGGGGTCAGGGTGAAGGCGACCTTGTGCGTACGGGTCGAGCCGCGGGACGCCTCCGCGTCCGCGCTGACCACCCAGGCCTTCACGCCGCCCGAGCCCTTGAGGTCCTTGCGGATCTCGACGGTGAACTCCATGGCGATCTCGCCCACCTCGAAGGCCAGGTCCTGGCCCGCGCCCCGGGCCGCCGCCGAGGTCAGGCCCTCCCGGACCGCCTGTACGGCATCCGCCAGCTCGATCTCCTCGAACCCGCTGCTCATCGTCCGCCCCCAGCCCCTGTGGGCCGCACGCTCCGTGTGCGGCCGCTGACGGGGAGCGTACCGCCGCGGCCGGGCCTTTGGTCCCGGAACCGGACGGGCCGAATGTCCTTCGGCGGTGACACCCGCCATAGGGCGTGGGTCACGTACTAAGGGAAACAGTAGAAGAGCCTTGCCCGATAACCGCCGAAAACCAGGCGGAATCCCTGCTCGGAAGGGGTGCGATTTCCCTCCCTCCGCTACGGCATTCATTAGTAGCGGCCGTCCTTGGCAGCCCGGCGAATACGGGTTACCAAGGTAGGGCGATCCCGGTCCGCAGCCGGGACCTGTTTATGCCTGGAGGTTTATCCGTATGTCGAAGCGCACCGCTTTCCGTAACCCGAGCAAGACCGTTCTCCGTACCCGCGCCGCCGTCGTGGCGGCCGGTCTGGGAGCCTCGGTCGCGCTGGGTGCCGGGGTCGCGCTCGCAGCCGACACCACCGCCTCGGTCAGCGGGTTCCCCGCGTTCGCGTCCGTCGCGACGCTGCAGGACGCGCTGAACAAGCAGGCCGAGACGCAGCTGAAGGTGGCGGAGAAGGAGAAGAAGGCCGCCGAGCAGGCCAAGCGGGACGCCGACAAGCGTGCCGAGGACGCCCGCAAGCAGGCCGAGGCCTCGCGCAAGCGCGCCGACGCCTGGGTCGCCCCGGTCGCCGGCTACCAGATCGGCCAGCCGTTCGGTAAGGCCGGCAAGATGTGGGCCGCCAAGCACAGCGGCCAGGACCTCGTCGTCGGCACCGGCACGCAGGTCATGTCCGTCCACGGCGGCACCGTCGTCAAGGCCGGCCCGAACGGCGGCGGCGACGGCCCCGCGTACGGCAACGCCATCGTGATCAAGCACGCCGACGGCACGTACTCGCAGTACGCCCACCTCTCGCAGATCAAGGTCTCGGTCGGCCAGACCGTCACGACCGGCCAGGTCATCGGCCTGTCGGGCTCCACCGGCAACTCCTCCGGCCCGCACCTGCACTTCGAGATCCGCACCACCCCGGACTACGGCACCGCCATCGAGCCGGTCGCCTTCCTGAAGGCCCACGGCGAGAACCTCTGATCCGCCCGGTCAATTGATCCGCCCGGTCAATCGGATCCGCCCCGAGCCGGTGCACCGCGACACGCGGTGCACC
>NZ_JBMMMZ010000003.1:493642-518964 GCF_049725035.1 Streptomyces sp. XH2
TTCGGCCCCCCGGGCCACTCGGGCCCCCCCCCCCCGCGCCCCCCCCCCCCCCGCGGCCCCCCGGCTCCGGCTTTTACGGTGGTAATGCAGCGCACAATCCGGTGATCGGAGCGCGTCATGATCAAGGGAATTGCCATCACCACCGTCTGGGTCCTCGACCAGGACCGGGCGAAGGATTTCTACACGAACAAGCTCGGGCTGGAAGTCCGCACCGATATGACCATGGGCGGCGAAGAGGGAATGCGCTGGCTCACGGTCGGCGCGAAGTACCAGCCGGACGTCGAGCTCACGCTGATGGTCCCCGGCCCGCCCGGGCTCGACCCGGAGTCGGCCGAGGCCGTGAAGAAACTGGTCTCCAGAGGCGCGCTGGGCGCGGGGGTGCTCAGCACCGACGACATCCACCGCGACTACGAGACGCTCAAGGCCAAGGGCGTGGAGTTCCTGCAGGAGCCCCAGGAGCGGCCGTACGGCACGGAGGCGATCCTGCGCGACGACTCCGGCAACTGGTTCTCGCTGACGCAGCGCAACGAGCAGCTGGACATGGACAAGGCCTGGGGCGAGTGCGTCGACCCGATGTGACCCCGGCTGACGTGACCCGGCCGGATGCGACCCGGGCCGATATGAAGCCGGTCCCTGGCGGTCTGCGTTCCTAGTCCGGCACCTGGATGACCGGGAACGTGCCCGTGTTCGTCGGCGCCGACTCCGGCAGCCACAGCACCGCGATCGCCCCCGTGCCGCCCTCGACCTCCGGGTCGGCGTTGCGGAAGGTCAGGCGCGCGCCCAGGACGCGGGCCTGGCCGACGGCGATGGTCAGGCCCAGGCCGTGGCCCTTGCCCGCACGGTCCTTGCTGCCCGTGCGGAACCGGCTCGGGCCCTCCTGCAGCAGCTCCTCGGGGAAGCCGGGCCCGTGGTCGCGCACCCGCAGCACGCGCCCCTCGACGGTCACGTCGAACGGCGGCTTGCCGTGCTTGGCGGCGTTGGCCAGGAGATTGCCGATGATGCGTTCCAGGCGGCGTGGGTCGGTGGAGACGTAGGCGTCCCGGGCGACCCGTACGCGGGCCTCGGGGCCGAACGCGCGGACGCGGCGCTCGACGAACTCGCCCAGCAGGAGCTCCTGCAGCTCGGCGCGCTCGGCGAAGCCGTCCAGCCGGGCCACCTCCAGGACGTCCTCGACGAGGGTGCGCATGGCCTGCGCCCGGTCGCGGACGAGCTCGGTGGGCCGGCCGGGCGGCAGCAGCTCGGCGGCGGTGAGCAGCCCGGTGACGGGGGTGCGCAGCTCGTGGGCGATGTCGGCGGTGACGCGCCGCTCGGCCTCCAGCCGGCGCTGGAGCGCCTCGGCCATGCCGTCGACGGCGCGCGCCAGGTCGTCCGTCTCGTCGCGGACGCGGCCGCCGATGGCCTCGCGGACCCGTACCTCCGAGTCGCCGTCGGCGAGCTTGCGGGCGGCCGCCGAGGCCTTGCGCAGCCTGCGGGAGAGCTGGTCGCCGATGAGGATGCCGAGGGCGCAGCCGCCGAGGACGACCGAGACCGAGCCGATGATCAGCGCCTTGTCGAGGGCGTCGATGATGGAGAACCGGTCCTTGAACCGGGTGTGGATCGAGAGGATCTTGCCGTTGCGGACCGGCACGGAGGCCCAGACCTCGGGCGAGTTCCCGCCGCCGGAGTCCTGCAGGAAGGTCGCGCGCTGGCCGATGGCGGCGGCGTCGCGCAGCGGCTTGGGCAGCGCGGGGTCGTCGATCTTGGCGTGCAGCATCAGCCGGCCGGTGTTCTCGTAGTACCGCTGGGCGATCTGCACCCGCTCGTCCATGACGTCGCGGCTGTTGTCGAGCATCGACAGGCGGGCGGCGTTGTGCACGACGAGGCTGAGCGCCACCGCGACGAGCGCGCCGACGCCCGCGATGGCGAGGCTGACCTTCCAGCGCAGACCCGAGCGGAGGGCGAGCTTCACCACGAGCCGGTCACCGCGGAACCGGTCACCGCGGAACCGGTTGCCAAGGGGCTGGTTGCCAAGGGGCCGGCCGCCGTGGAGCGGATCGCCTCGGAACCGGCGGCCGTGGAGCGGATCACCATGGGGTGGTCACCCGTGTCACCCTCTGAGCTTGTAGCCGAAGCCGCGGACCGTCTCGATCCGGTCCTGGCCGATCTTGCCGCGCAGCCGCTGCACGTGGACGTCGACGACCCGGGTGTCGCCGCCCCAGCCGTAGTCCCAGACGCGCTCCAGCAGCCGGTCGCGGGAGAGCACCGTGCCGGGCGCCGCGGAGAACTCCAGCAGCAGCCGCATCTCGGTCGGGGTCAGCGCGACGGGCTCGCCGCCCTTGCGGACCTCCATGCCGTCCGTGTCGACCTCCAGGTCGCCGAAGCGCAGCACGCCGCACTCCAGCTCCTCGGGGGCGTCGGCCCCGGCGCCGCCGCCCGGCCCGCTGGCGTGCCCGAAGCGGCGCAGCACGGCCCGTATGCGGGCGACGAGCACGGCGCCGTCGAAGGGCTTGGTGACGTAGTCGTCGGCCCCGGCCTCCAGGCCCAGGACGACGTCGATGGAGTCCGCGCGCGCCGACAGCATGATCACCGGAACGGTCGACTCGTCGCGGATCCGGCGGCAGAGGCTGACCCCGTCCAGGCCGGGGACCATGACGTCGAGCAGCGCGATGTCGGGCTTGCGGGCGCGGAACTTCTCCAGCCCCAGCAGCCCGTCCGGCACCGCGGTCACCTCGAAGCCGTCGCGCTCCAGTGCCAGCTGGGTCGCCTCACGGATGACGTCGTCGTCCTCCACGAAGAGCACATGCGTATCGCCCACGCTGCCCTCAGCCCTCCGTTCCCACGCTCGGGAAGTCGCCCTTGTCGTTGTTCGCGGTCTTGCTGTAGTCGGTGTGCGTGCGCCCGGTCTCCCGGAACTCCGCCCCCGACCAGTGGTACGTCATCACATCCTCGCCCGACGCGCAGCAGACCGCGTCACCGGGCCCGTAGACCTGCTTGGTGACCCGGAGGTCACGGCGGTCGATCTCGGCGTACACCGGCGCCTGCTCGATCATGAACACGTTCTCGTACGAGCCGTCGCCCTTGGCACGGTACACATACGAGCCCACGCCCACGGAATCGCCGCAGGTCAGGATGTTGACGACGATGTCGTCCCGGGAGCCGTCGGTCAGCTTCCCGTAGATCACGTCCAGCGGGTACTGGTCCTTCACGCAGGGCTTCAGGTCCTTCTTGACCTGGGCGCCGATCTTCGGGTCGCCCTTGAGCAGCTTGACCGCGTCGACCTTGTCCTGCGGTCGCTCCGCCGTCGCCGAGGCCGAGGGCATACGGGTCGGCTTCGCCGCCGACTGCGTCTGCGCGGTGCCCTCCTTGCGCACGCCCTCGCTGCCCGCATTGCATCCGGCAAGCAGAAGACCGGCGGCAGCGGCCAGCGCGGTGACCGTGCCGCCGGTGATCAGAACCGGCCTGGGGGGAGCCGCCTTTTTCAGGCTGCGCACCGTTCCTGCCCCCGCTCGTTGCGCTCGAGGGCGTGGAAGTCCAGGTCGCGGCTCTCCAGCTCCTGGCGCAGCCGGGCCAGGGCCCGGTGCAGCGTGCTCTTGACCGTTCCGGTCGACATCCCGAGCGCCTCCGCGGTCTCCTCGGTGCTCATCTGCTCCCAGTGTCGCAGCACGACGACGCTGCGCTGCTTGGGCGCCAGGACACCGAGGATGTCCATCAGCAGCGCGCGGTCGGCGTGCTGCTCCGTGCCGTCCTCGACGCTGGCGTCGGGGAGCTGCTCGGTGGGCACCTCGTCGAGCTTGCGGGCGCGCCACCACTCCGTACGAGTGTTGATCATGACACGGCGGAGGTAGGCGTCGGCCAGCGACTTGTCCGCTATGCCCTCCCAGCGGCCGTAGGTGCGCACCAGAGCGGTCTGGAGGAGGTCCTGCGCGTCGATGGGGTCCGGCACGAGACGGCGGGCGCTGCGCAGGAGCGCGTCCTGACGGTTGCGCACGTACTCCTCGAAGTCCAGAACCTTGCCGCTGCTGGCCATCTCGCAGCCTCCATTCCGCTTGCATTCCCCGCGTCACGCTGGTGGTCTCCCAGCACGAGAAGGACGCTACGGAGGCGCTGTTGCGACGTGATGTGCGGCAGCACTGCGGCTGGTGCACAGCTATCCATAGGTTGTGTAACAGCGTTGCGGGAGCAGGGGCGGTAGGGCGTGAAAAGGGGGCTCTGTCCTGTTCGGGAGGGCCTTTCGGCAGGTCACGGCGGGTCTTGTGACACGGCCGTGTGACGGGCTCTGTGACAGAGGCATGACGAGGCTCCGCCACGGAGGCCCGGTGGCCCGGAGGCACGGGGTTCCGCACCGCGCCCGGCGGCAGCCGTGTGACGGGGGCCGCGCACTACCCCAGCGGCAGCCGGTACGTCCCGTCCGCCAGCGGCTCCACCAGGCCGTCCGCCACCAGTCCGTCCAGCGCCCTGGCCCGCTGCACCGGCTCGTCCCAGACCGCGTCCAGCGCCACCTGCGGCACGGGCTCCAGCGCCTCCCGCAGCACCGCCAGCAGCTTTCCGCGCACCTGCCGGTCCGTCCCCGCGTAGGTCTGGCCGCGGCGCGGCGGACCGTCGTGCGCCGGGGAGCCCGCCGCGCGCCACGCGCACCGGTCGGCGATCGGGCAGCGCCCGCAGACCGGCGTGCGCGCCGTGCACACCAGCGCGCCCAGCTCCATCGTCGCGGCGGCCCAGCGCGCGGCGACCGGCTCGCTCCCGGGCAGCAGGGCGCGGGCCAGCTTGCGCTCGGCCGCCGTCGTCGCGTTCGGCGGGTACTGCGCGCCGCTCACGGCGCGCGCGAACACCCTGCGCACGTTGGTGTCGAGGACCGCGTGCCGCTGCCCGTACGCGAACGAGGCCACCGCCGCCGCCGTGTACTCGCCGACGCCCGGCAGCGCCAGCAGCTTGGCGTGGTCGCTCGGCACCTCGCCGCGGTGCAGCTCCGTGATCGCCGTCGCGGCGGCGTGCAGCCGCAGCGCCCGCCGCGGATAGCCGAGCCGGCCCCACGCGCGCACCGCCTCGCCGGGCGGCTCGGCCGCCAGGTCCGCCGGGCGCGGCCAGCGCGCGAGCCACTGCTCGTACACCGGCAGGACGCGGCTGACCGGCGTCTGCTGCAGCATGAACTCGCTGACCATCACGCCCCACGCGCCGGCCTCCGGGCGCCGCCAGGGCAGGTCGCGGGCGTGCGCGTCGAACCAGTCGATGACCGGTCCGTGGAGCGCGCCGGAGAGGGGCTCGGAGAGGGCTTCGGGCAGGGCGTCGGTGCGGTCTGTCACAGTCATGGCGCTTCCGATCCTGGCACGGCCGCGGGCGGCGGTGAAACGCGCCGGGCCCCGTTCACCCGACTTTCGTCTGACTTTCGTCAGGGGCGCGCGAACGGCCCCGGCTTGTACCGTCGGACCGGTGAGCCGCCGCACGACCACCGCCCCGGCAACGGCCCTGACCAGGGCCGGGACCGGGCTTCCGACCAGGGCCCTGCCCGATGCCCTGCTGTGGGCGGCGCTCACCGCGCCCGGCGTCGCCGCGGACCTGCTCGGCCTGAACGCGCCCCGGCCCTGGTGGCAGACCGCGGCCGGAGCGGCCGTCCTCGCCGTCGCCGTGGCCGTCTCCCGCGCCCGGCCGGTGCTCGCGCTCGGCCTCGCCGCCGGGCTGGGCCTCGCCGCCTCCCCCTCGCTGTTCACGCTCTCGTACGGGCCCGCGCTGTCCGTCCTCGCCTTCCTGCTGGGCCGCCGCTCGGCCCGGACGCGCCCCGTGCTGTACGCCTTCCCGGCCGTCGCGGCCGCGGGCACGGTGCTCGTCCTCGCCCGCCACAACGACCCCGTCGTCGAATGGCTGGTTCTGATCGGCACGCTGCTCTTCGGCGCGGTCTTCCCCTGGCTGGCCGGCCGGTACCGGCGCCAGGCGCGCGAGCTCGTCGCCGCGGGCTGGAGCCGGGCGGCGCAGCTGGAGCGCGAGCAGGAGATCGTCGCGGACCGGGCCCGGCTGCGCGAGCGCGCCCGCATCGCCCAGGACATGCACGACTCCCTCGGCCACGAACTCAGCCTGATCGCCCTGCGTGCCGGGGCCCTGCAGGTCGCGCCCGGCCTCGACGCGGCGCACCGGGCGGCCGCCGCGGACCTGCGCGAGGCCGCCGCGGCGGCGACGGACCGGCTCCGCGACATCATCGGCGTCCTGCGCGACGCCGCCCCGCCCGGGCCCGCGCCGCTGGCCCCGCCGGACGACTCGCTGCCCGCCCTCGTGGACCGCGCGGCGGCCTCCGGCCTGCGCGTGCGCGCCGCGCTGCCCCGTGAACCGGCGCTGCCGCCGCTCGTGGAGCGGGCCGCGTACCGCGTCGTCCAGGAGGCGCTGACGAACGCGGCCAAGCACGCGCCGGGGGCGGCGGTGACCGTCACGGTGGACACCGGGCCGCGGGAGACGCTGGTGACGGTCGTCAGCGGGCCCGCCCCGGAGGGCGGCGCGCCGTCCGCGGGCGGCAGCGGTACGGGGCTGCCGGGGCTGCGGGAGCGGGTGGCTCTCGCGGGAGGCGAGCTCACGGCCGGGACCTCCGCGGACGACGGCGGGTTCACGGTGAGCGCGCGGCTCCCGCACGAGCCGGGGCCCCGGGCCGGGTTCCCGGACGCCGCCCGGGCCGGACGCATGGCGCGCCCGGAGGAGCCCGCGGACGGCAGCCGTGACACCGACGCCCTCGCGCACGCCCGGCGCACCGCCCGGCGGCGGTTCGCCGTCCCCTTCGCCGTCGCGGCCGCCGCCGGTGCCGTCTTCGTCACCGGTGCCTTCGGCTGGTACGCCTACATCAAGGCCCACTCCGTGCTGAAGCCCGCCGACTACGCGGCCCTGCGCGTCGGCGCGCCGTACGCCGACGTCGCGCCCCTCCTCCCGGACCGGCACGTCGCCGACCCGCCGGCCGACCGGGACCCGGCCGCCCCGCCCGCCGGGGCGGAATGCCGCTACTACCGGGCCAGTGGCGAACTCTTCGTCAGCGTCGAACACTTCCGGCTCTGCTTCCGCGACGGTCACCTCGTCGCGAAGAGCCGCATCCCGCGCGCCGGCGCCGCCGGCGTCGTGGAACAGGAGGAGAAGGAATGGCTGCGCTGAACACGGGGACGGACGCGGGGACGGGCGACGTCGTCAAAGTCCTCGTCGCCGACGACGAGGCGATGATCCGCGCCGGCGTCCGCGCGATCCTGTCCGCCGACCCCGGCATCGAGGTCGTCGCGGAGGCGGCGGACGGCCGCGAGGCCGTCGAGGCGGTCCGCGCCCACCGGCCGGACGTCGCGCTGCTCGACATCCGCATGCCGCGCATGGACGGCCTCGCCGCGTGCGAGGAGATCCGCCGGACCGCGCCCGGCACCGCCGTCGCGATCCTCACCACCTTCTCCGAGGACGCCTACATCTCCCGCGCCCTGGGCGGCGGGGCCACCGGCTTCCTCCTCAAGTCCGGCGACCCCTACGAACTGATGACCGGCGTCCGCGCGGTCGCCGACGGCGGCGCCTACCTCTCCCCGAAGGTGGCCCGGCACGTCATCGCCGAACTCGGCGGCGAGCGCCTGACCCGCGGAGCCGCCGCCCGCGCCCGGATCGCCGGCCTCACCGCCCGCGAGCGCGAGGTGCTCGCCCTGCTCGGCGAGGGCCTCTCCAACGCGGGTATCGGCCGTTGCCTGCACCTCGTGGAAGGCACGGTGAAGGGCTACGTGAGCGCGGTCCTCGACCGTCTGGAGGTCGGCAACCGGGTACAGGCGGCGATCGTCGCGTACGAGGCGGGCCTGACGGCCCGGGCCCACGACGAAACCCCCTGAGCGCCGGTTCGGCACCGCCGGCAGCCGGCGTCGTGGCACTTCGCCGTTGCGGCGGAAAGATCTTCGCTGCGGCAGCAGGAGCGCTTGCCCCGGCAAAAGCCGCCCGCCGCGACGGTGAAGCGCCACGACGGCGAGGGTCCGGCGGAATGTGACGCCACCGGCACTGTCGCGCCCCGGCTGGCCCCGCACCGTCCGCCACGGTGAAATGGGCCCATGAACGAGAGCGAACCGCAGCCGCGACCGCCGCGCGACATCCGCGCGGCGCTCGACGCGCACTCGACCCTGACCCTGGCCTACGCCGACGAGGACGGCCCGCAGGCGTGCGCGGTGCTCTACGCCCCCGCCGACGGCGACGACACCGCGCTGCTCTTCGTCACCTCGGTCACCACGCGCCACGGCCGCGCCCTCGCGAGCGGCGCCGCCGTCGCCTTCACCGCCCAGCGTGACGGGCAGGTGTGGACGGCCCTGACGGGGATTCAAGGACGCGGCACGTGCCGCCGCCTGGAGGGCACGGAGCGCGAGGCCGCCTGGCGCGCGTACAGCGAGCGCTTCCCGTACGTCGACCACAACGACCGGCTCCGGCAGGCGATGGAGCGCACCGACCTGTGGGAGCTGCGCCCCTCCTGGCTGCGCCTGATCGACAACGGGCAGGGCTTCGGCCACAAGTCGGAGTGGACCCGCCCCGCGGCCTGACCCCCTCCCGGGGCTACGCCTTCTCCCGGGGGCTACGCCTTCACCAGCACGCGCAGCCGCCCCCGCTCCGCCCGTTCCACCAGCCCCGTGGCGGGCCGTGCGAGCAGCAGCCCGCCGAGCAGCGCCACGGCCGCGCCGAGCAGCAGGCCCGCGGCCACGTCGTGCGGGTAGTGCACGCCGAGGAAGACCCGCGAGAACGCGACGAGCAGCGCCATCGGCAGGACGGCCCACAGGAGCGCCCGCCGGGCGAGGACGATGCCGGTCGCGAGGGCCGCGGCGAGCGTGGCGTGGTTGCTCGGGAAGGACCAGTCGCCGTGCGGCGGGCAGGCCGCCAGCGAGGTGACCGCGCCGTGGACCGCCCGGCACGGCCGCTCCTCGTCCACCAAGCTCTTGACGACCTCGCTGATGCCGTACGCGATCGCCGTGGTGACCGGCACGAGCAGCGCGAGCGCGACGCCGCGCGCCCCCGTGCTCCGGTTGCGCCACCACACGGCGACGGCCACGGCCATCAGCAGCAACAGCCCGGCCTGTGTGCCGATTTCCGCAAGGGTGTGCACCCACTCCGGTGTGGAGCGGGCGAATTCGGTGACGTCGCGATAGAGGTCGTTGTCCACGGTGTCCATGGTTCCGGGAGCCTACGGTCCGTCACTTCCGCGCCACACCGGGCTATCGGCAGGCGTGCGGTAGGACTTTCGTCAGATGGCCGCAAGGGAAAATCGGCATCCGCTGCGGACCGATGATGAGAAAATCCGGCACCCACCCGGCGGGTAGGGGCTGGTGCCCCCGCCGATGTCTCGTAGAGTCTTCGCGTGGGATCACTGCGCAATCCGATCGGGCCGCTTCCCTCCTCCATCTATTGGCGGCGGAGGGCAGTTGCGCTTGGCCTGCTCGGCCTTCTCGTTCTGCTGGGCCTCTGGTTCGTCACCCTCGGGGGTGACGGCGGCTCCGGTGACAACCAGAGCAAGGGCACGGACGGAAAGAACCCGGGCGACAGCACCACCATCACCCCCGGTCCGGTGCCCTCCGGTCCGCACTACAGCCAACGCCCGGGCGGGCGCGGCGAGTCGGGCAGCGCCGGCTCCGGCGGCAGCGGCGGTGACGACCGCCCCGGCGGCGGTACGGGCGCGTCCGGGACCGGCGGCGCCGGTACGGGCGGGGGCGGCACGACGGGGACCGGCGGCGGTGGCGCGCTGGGCACGGGCGACGGCAAGGCCGTGCCGGTCGGCTCGCCCCTGCCCGACTGCTCGCCGGGCGCGGTGCGGCTCGCGATCCGCAGCCTCAAGGACGCCTACCGGCCCGACGAGAAGCCGAAGTTCGAGATCGTGGTGAAGAACTCCGGCGGCAGTGCCTGCAAGGTCAACTTCGGTGCCACCGCATCGATCCTGAAGATCACGCATATCGACGGCGACGACCGTGTGTGGGCCTCCGACGACTGCCCCCGCGCCACGGGCCCGGTGTTCGTGGAACTCCCCGGTTCGGGTGAGACGAAGCGCACCGTGGAATGGGACCGCAAGCGCAGTGCCCCGCACTGCGCGACGCCTTCCGGCGACGGGGCGGCGGGCACCGGCAAGTACCGGGCCGAGGTCAGAATTGCGGGCGTCACCGAAAAGGTGGAATTCACCCTGGAGAAGGACTGACGGCCGGACGTACGACGGGACCCCCGGCCGGGCGAATCGCTCCGGCCGGCCATGCCGGCTCCGGCTGACGATGCCGCTGCGGCTGGACGTACCGCCGGCCGGCGGCCGGAGGCGCCGCTGGGCTTGGACGTACCGCTGGGCTGGACGTACCGCCGGCCGGTGGCCGGAGGTGCCGCTGGGCTAGACGTACCGCTCCAGGATCGAGGACTCCGCCAGCCGCGACAGCCCCTCGCGGACCGAGCGGGCGCGGGCCTCGCCGACCCCGTCGACCGTCTGCAGGTCGTCCACGCTGGCGGCCAGCAGCTTCTGCAGCCCGCCGAAGTGGTCGACCAGCCGCTCTATGATCGCGCCCGGCAGCCGCGGCACCTTCGCCAGCAGGCGGTAGCCGCGCGGCGACACCGCGGAGTCCAGCGTCTCCGGGGAACCGCTGTAGCCCAGGGCGCGCGCCACGATGGGCAGTTCGAGCAGCTCGGGGTGGGTGAGGGAGTCCAGCTCGGACAGGGCCTCGGAGACCGTACGGGTGCGCTTGGCGGTCGGCTCCGGGACGTAGTCCCGCACGACGAGGTCGCGCTCGGGCTCGACGCCGGCGATCAGCTCGTCCAGCTGCAGGGAGAGCAGACGGCCGTCGGTGCCCAGCTCCACCACGTATTCCGCGATCTCCGTGGCGATGCGGCGGACCAGCTCCAGGCGCTGGCAGACCGCGGTCACGTCGCGGACCGTCACCAGATCCTCGATCTCCAGGGCGGACAGGGTGCCCGCGACCTCGTCCAGCCGGAGCTTGTAGCGCTCCAGGGTGGCCAGGGCCTGGTTGGCCCGGGAGAGGATCGCCCCGGACTCCTCCAGGGTGCGCCGCTCACCGTCCACGTAGAGGGCGATCAGGCGCATCGACTGGCTGACCGACACCACGGGGAAGCCGCACTGGATGGAGACGCGCTGCGCCGTGCGGTGCCGGGTGCCGGTCTCCTCGGTGGGGATCGACGCGTCCGGCAGGAGCTGCACGCCCGCCCGCACGATCTTGGTGATGTCCTTGTCGAGGATCAGGGCGCCGTCCAGCTTGCACAGCTCGCGCAGGCGCGTGGCACTGAACTCCACGTCCAGCACGAAACCGCCCGTGCACATGGACTCCACCGTCTTGTCCATGCCCAGGACGATCAGGCCGCCCGTATTGCCGCGGAGGACGCGCTCCAGGCCGTCGCGCAAGGCCGTGCCGGGCGCGACGGCGCTCAGCGAGGCGCGCATCAGACCGTCGGCACCGGAGGAACCCCCGGCCTTGCCGGGGCCCGATGCCCGGTCGTTGGCTGCCACTGCACTCCTCCGGTCGCAAGGTCAACGGTGCCGCAGCCCGCCCGGTTTTCCGTACGTACGGGCGAGACCAGGGCAAAGTCTACTGGCGTGTTCGGGCGCCCAGCCTATTAAAGAGGGCCCCCTCACGCTTGAACAGGGCCGACAGGGCTCTCCCCGGCCGGAGCGTCCGACCCGGCTCGGCGCCGGTTCTCCCGGGGTACCCGCTTGGGGAGCACTCGAAGCGCCTCGCCTATGTCGGCGACCTCCAGGACGCGCATGCCGCTCGGCACCTTCCCCGGATCGCCCGGCACCAGCGCGTGCGTGAAGCCCAGCCGGGCCGCCTCCGCCAGCCGCCGCTGCACCCCGGTGACCCGCCGGACCTCACCGGCCAGGCCCACCTCGCCGATCGCCACCAGGTTCTTCGGCAGGGGGGTGTCGCTGGCGGCACTGGCCAGGGCCAGGGCGACCGCCAGGTCCGCCGCGGGCTCCGACAGCTTCACGCCGCCCACCGTCGCGCTGTAGATGTCCCGCTTGCCGAGCGCGCTGATCCTGCCCCGCTGCTCCAGCACCGCCAGCATCATCGACACCCGCGACGTCTCCAGGCCGGACGTCGTGCGGCGGGGCGAGGGGATCTGCGAATCGACCGTCAGCGCCTGCACCTCGGCCACCAGCGGCCGGCGGCCCTCCAGCGTCACCGTCAGGCACGTGCCCGGGACGGGCTCGTCGCGGCGGGTGAGGAACAGGCCGCTCGGATCGGCCAGACCGGTGATGCCCTCGTCGTGCAGCTCGAAGCAGCCCACCTCGTCCGTCGCCCCGTAGCGGTTCTTCACGCCGCGCACCAGCCGCAGGCGCGCGTGCCGGTCGCCCTCGAAGCTCAGCACCACGTCGACCAGGTGCTCCAGCAGGCGCGGGCCCGCGATCGCACCGTCCTTGGTGACGTGACCGACCAGGAGCGTGGCCATGCCCCGCTCCTTGGAGGCCCGGATCAGGGCGCCCGCCACCTCGCGCACCTGCGCCATGCCGCCCGGGGCGCCGTCGATCTCCGGCGAGGCCACCGTCTGCACCGAGTCCAGGATCAGCAGGGACGGCTTGACGGAGTCGAGATGCCCGAGCACGGCCGCCAGATCCGTCTCGGCCGCCAGGTACAGGTGGTCGTCGATCGCGCCGATGCGGTCCGCCCGCAGGCGCACCTGGCTTGCCGACTCCTCACCCGTCACGTACAGCGTGCGGTGCTCCTCGGAGGCGGCCTTCGCCGCCACGTCCAGCAGGAGCGTCGACTTGCCGACGCCCGGCTCGCCCGCGATCAGCACCACCGCGCCGGGCACGAGCCCGCCGCCCAGGACGCGGTCCAGCTCATCCACGCCCGTGCTGCGCGCGGTGGCCTGGCGGCCGTCAACCTGGCCGATGGGCAGCGCGGCGGTGGACACGCGGCCGGGCGCGGTCGTCCGCACCGCGGGCGCGCCGAACTCCTCGACCGTGCCCCACGCCTGGCACTCGGGGCAGCGGCCGAGCCACTTCACCGTGGTCCAGCCGCACTCGGTGCAGCGGTAGGAGGGCCGGTCCTTGGCGGACGAGCGTGCGGTACGGGCAGCCATGCGAGCCACCGTAGCGGGACCCACTGACAACGCAGCCGGCCCGGTCGGCCCGGCCCACCCCGGCCCCGCACGACGGCCCTCCGGAACGGCGGTCTTTTACCAGAACCCGGAAGCCGTCCCTTCGCGCTGTTCCTGCTGCCCGGAGCCCCTCTCCCCGGAAACACAGGAGGGACGGGGCAGCAGTGTCCCCATTTTGTGGGAGAACGTCACCCGAATGGGTTAAACCTGGGTCGGCAGTGGCAGCAACGGCCCGTCACCCGCCTACCGTCGCCGGGATGATGACCAGGAGGCCAGAGCACCGCCCGCACGCCACCGGCGCGCATCGCGCACACCGCGGTGCGCCGCGCGAGGCCCGCGCGCCTCGGGACAATCAGACCGCTCAGCCGGGGTGCGAGGCGGAGACGGCGGCGCCGGCCGTCCGCGAGGCGGCCCGGAGCCGCGGCCCCGCGGCCCCCGCCGCGCCCGGCCCGCACGCGACCCTCACGCAACAGCCGCCCCTGAAGTACGACCCCCACCTCGACGGGCTCTTCACCTACTGCCTGTCCGTCCTCTGCGAGCACGACGCCGCGACCGCCGCCCTCGGAGAGGTCCTCGCCCTCGCCGAGAAGCGCGCCGACCGCGCCCCCGCCGCCGAGGACCTGCGCCGCCCCTGGCTCTACGCCCTCGCCCGCTGGGCCTGCCTGCGCCGCCTCGCCGCCGGCGCGGCCGCGGGGGAGGCGCCCGCGCCGCCCGACCCGCGCCGGCGGGCCGAGCTCGCCCTGCTCGCCTGGCCCGAGGCCGCCGGGACCACCGCCGAGCAGCGCGAAGCGCTCGAACTGGCCGTCCGGCACGGCCTCACCGGCTCCGAGGTCGCCGCCGTCCTCGGTCTGGAGACCGACGCCGCGCGGGCCCTGCTGTCCTCCGCGGCCTGCGAGGTCGAGCGCACGCGCACGGCCTTGGCCGTCGTCGAGGCGGGCCGCTGTCCCGTCGTGGGCCCCGGCGCGGGGGGGGCCCCGGTGGGGGGAGGCGCGGGCCGGGGGCGGGGGCGGGGGGGCGGGGCCCCGGTGGGCCCGGGGGGGGGGGCCCACGCCCAGGTGCTGCTCGGCGCGGCCCTGCGGCGCGAGCTCGTCCGGCACGTCGACGACTGCGCCGACTGCCGCCGCACCGCCGAGCGGGCCACCGCCGGGGAGCCCTGGCCCGGCACCGCCGCCTCCTCCGCCCCGCTGCCCGTCCTCGAAGCCCCCAGAGCCGACGCGTACGCCGCGATGCTGTCCGCGGCGGGCGCGGGCGGCCGGCAGCGCGGGGCCCACGCGCCCGCAGTGCCGCGCTTCGACCGGCGCGGCTATCCCGTCGACCCCAAGGACCGCACGGCGCGGCGCGGCCGCCTGCGCAGCCGGGCCGTCACCACGACCGTCGTCGTCACCGTCGTCGCCGCGCCCGTGCTCGCCCTGTGGGCCGCGTGGCACGCCGCGCCGGAGACCGGGGAGTCGCACCCGGAGGCCGCGGCCGTCTCCTCGAAGGAGGCCGGCGGCGTCAGCGAACGCCCCTACCGGGGGCCCGGCCCCGCCCCGCGGCCCGTCGGCACGGGCAGCGCGCCCGGGCGCCTGGTCACCGAGGTGTCGGTCGCCGTCATCGGCCCCGACGGCCGGCCCGTACCGCCACCGCAGGCCGGCAGCGCCCCGCCGTCCCCGGCCGGCGGCACCGCCGGGCTGCCCGCCCCCGGCGGCCCGGCCGCCCCGGGCGACCCGGCGCCCGGCCCCGGCAGGCTGACGGTCAGCGCCCAGCCCAGCGGCACCGCCACGATCGTCACGCTCACGGCGAGCGGCGGCCGGGCGGTGGTGTGGTCCATGACGGCCGACGCGGCCTGGCTGCGGCTGAGCAAGCCGGGCGGGGTGCTGCAGCCCGGGCAGACCACCACGGTCGTCGTCGAGATCGACGCGGAACGCGAGCCGGTGGGGCCGTGGCGGGCCCGGGTGGTCATCGCCCCGGGCGGCACGACGGTGACGATCGAGGGCCGCGGCCGCCCGGTCGTCTCCACCCCGGCGGCCACCCAGTCCCCGACGGCTCCACCATCGCCTACGGCGCCTTCGCCTTCGGCGGCGGGCTGAGCCGGTGGTGCCTGCCCGCTACGGCGCCTTCGTCCTCGGCGGGCTGAGTCCGGCGGCGCCTGCTCGCTTCCGGCCCGGGCCGCCCCCGTCGACCCCGGTGGGCCCGACGCCGCAGGGCCGAGCCCGCCGAGGGCGACGGCGCCGCCCCGACGGCCGGGAAAAGCGGTCCGTTTCCCTCCGGGGCGGCCCGCTCACCCCCGCCGCGACGGCGCGCGACCACGATGCCGCGGTCCGGCGGTGCCCGGCCGGCCTGAGGCATGTACGGCAGCGCCGGTCACCGCCGTGACGACTGATCGCCGCTGCGGCGGTTCCGGGGCGCGGGGTCGCGGCCGAAGGCGCGGGACCCCAGCCGAGGCGGCGGTCCGCATTCCGGCCGGGCCGGGTGCCTACGGGCGCGCCCCGGGCGCAGGGTCCGCCGGATGCGGAGCCATCGGCAGCAGCGCGGCCAGTCGCTCCTCGCAGAGCTCGGCCAGCCGCTCGTAGCCCTCCTTGCCCATCATCTCCGTGAGCTCGGGCCGGTACGTGACGTAGACCGGCTCGCCGGCTCCGTGCGCGGACGTGGCCGAGGTGCACCACCAGTGCAGGTCGTGGCCGCCCGGGCCCCAGCCCCGGCGGTCGTACTCCCCGATGGAGATCTGCAGCACGCGCGAGTCGTCCGGCCGGTCGATCCAGTCGTACGTGCGCCGCACCGGCAGCTGCCAGCAGACGTCCGGCTTGGTCTCCAGCGGCTCGCGGCCCTCCTTGAGGGCCAGGATGTGCAGGGAGCAGCCCGCGCCGCCCGCGAAGCCGGGCCGGTTCTGGAAGATGCAGGAGCCCTTCCAGCGGCGCGTCTGCCGGTCCCCGTCCTCGTCGAGCTGCGTCCAGCCGGAGTCCGTGCCCACGTCGTGGAACTGCCAGATGTCGGGCGTGAGCCGCGCCACGTGCCCGGCGACGCGCTTCTCGTCGTCCTCGTCGGAGAAGTGCGCGCCCAGGGTGCAGCAGCCGTCGTCGGCGCGCCCGGCCTGGATGCCCTGGCAGCCGCTGCCGAAGATGCACGTCCACCGGGAGGTCAGCCAGGTCAGGTCGCAGCGGAAGACCTGCTCGTCGTCCGCCGGGTCGGGGAACTCGACCCAGGCGCGGGCGAAGTCGAGCCCGACCTCGTCGGAGTCGGCATGGGAAACGGGCGCGATCTGCTGATCGCGCTTTTTGCCCGGCTTGCCTTGCCCGCCCTGCTTGCCCTGCTTGGCCTTCTTCGTCTTTGCCACCCCTCCAGCCTATGCGCCCCGGACAGCCGCAGTAGCGTTCAGGCCATGAGACTCGGTGTCCTCGACGTGGGTTCGAATACGGTCCATCTGCTCGTGGTGGACGCGCACCCGGGCGCGCGCCCCCTGCCCGCCCACTCCCACAAGGCCGAGCTGCGCCTCGCCCAGCTCCTCGACGAGGACGGTGCGATCAGCGACGCCGGGATAGACCGCCTGGTCGCCGTCCTGCAGGACGCCCTGCAGGCGGCCGAGGACAAGGGCTGCGAGGACGTCCTGCCGTTCGCGACGTCCGCCGTCCGCGAGGCCTCCAACGCGGACACCGTCCTGGCCCGGGTGCAGAAGGAGACGGGCCTCACACTGCCGGTCCTGACCGGCGAGGAGGAGGCGCGCCTGACCTTCCTGGCCGCCCGCCGCTGGTTCGGCTGGTCGTCCGGAAAGCTGCTGGTGCTCGACATCGGCGGCGGCTCCCTGGAGATCGCGTTCGGCATGGACGAGGACCCGGACGCCGCCGCGTCCCTCCCGCTCGGTGCCGGCCGCCTCACCTCCGCGTGGCTGCCCGGCGACCCGCCCGACCCCACGGACGTCCGCGCCCTGCGCCGCCACGTCCGCGCCCAGATCGCCCGCATCGTCGGCGACTTCGCGCGGCTCGGCGCGCCGGACCACGTCGTCGCCACGTCCAAGACCTTCAAGCAGCTCGCCCGCATCGCGGGCGCCGCCCGCTCCACCGAGGGCCTGTACGTGCAGCGCGCCCTGACCCGGCGCGCCCTGGAGGACTGGGTGCCGCGGCTCGCCACGATGACCGCCGACCGGCGCACCCAGCTGCCCGGCGTGTCGGAGGGCCGGGCGCACCAGCTGCTCGCGGGCGCCCTGGTGGCCGAGGGCGCGATGGACCTGTTCGGCGTGGACGAGCTGGAGATCTGCCCGTGGGCGCTGCGCGAGGGCGTCATCCTGCGCAGGCTGGACCACCTGCCGGTGGCGCCGCAGAACTGAAGCCGGCCGGATCCGCGACCGGACCCGTAGCCGGGCCGGCGGCGCCGGAAGCGCGGCCGGGAGTGCCGCCGGGAGCGGATCCACCACAGCGGCCGCGGGCGGACCCGCCACATCGGAGGTACCCGCCCGCCGTACGAGAGGCGGTCGTACGCTGTCCCTCGTGACAGAGCCAGTGGTGCGCATCCCGGATGCGAAGGTCGCGCTGTCCACGGCCTCGGTCTACCCCGAGTCGACGGCGACGGCCTTCGAGATCGCCGCCCGCCTGGGCTACGACGGCGTCGAGGTCATGGTGTGGACCGACCCGGTCAGCCAGGACATCGAGGCGCTCCGCCGCCTGTCCGACTACCACCAGGTGCCCGTCCTCGCCGTGCACGCCCCCTGCCTGCTGATCACCCAGCGCGTCTGGTCGACCGACCCCTGGGTCAAGCTCCAGCGCGCCCGGGCGGCCGCCGAGAAGCTCGGCGCGAGCACGGTCGTCGTCCACCCGCCGTTCCGCTGGCAGCGCGGCTACGCCCGCGACTTCGTCCGCGGCATCTGGCGGATGGCCGAGGAGACCGACGTCCGCTTCGCGGTCGAGAACATGTACCCGTGGCGCTACCGCGACCGCGAGATGCTCGCCTACGCGCCCGACTGGGACGTCACCAAGGACGACTACCGGCACTTCACGGTCGACCTCTCGCACACCTCCACCGCCCGCACGGACGCCCTCGCGATGATCGACCGGATGGGCGACCGGCTCGCCCACATCCACCTCGCCGACGGCAACGGCTCCGCCAAGGACGAGCACCTCGTGCCCGGCCGCGGCAAGCAGCCCTGCGCCGAGGTGCTGGAGCGCCTCGCCACCCGCGGCTTCGACGGCCACGTGGTGATCGAGGTCAACACCCGCCGCGCCATGTCCGCGGCCGAGCGCGAGGCCGACCTCGCCGAGGCCCTCGCCTTCACCCGGCTCCACCTGGCCTCGCCCACCGGCGTGCCGCGGCCGTGACCGCCGCAGCCCCCGGCGGCGCCGGAACCCCCCGCAGACGCGGCCGCCCCGCCCGTACGGAGGCGGGTAGCGGCCCCGGCGCCCGCGAGCGCATCCTCGCCGCCGCCCGCGCCGAGTTCGCCGCCCGCGGCTACGACCGCGCGTCCATCCGCGCC
Source organism: Streptomyces sp. XH2 (assembly GCF_049725035.1). NCBI lineage: Bacteria > Bacillati > Actinomycetota > Actinomycetes > Kitasatosporales > Streptomycetaceae > Streptomyces > Streptomyces sp. XH2. Next base: position 512,109 of record NZ_JBMMMZ010000003.1, read on the forward strand.
ATCGCCAAGGGCGCGGACGTCGACCCGGCGCTCGTCCACCACTACTACGGCCCCAAGGAGCAGATCTTCGCGGCCGCGATCGAGACGGACTTCGCACCCGCGCTCGAAGCGCCGGGCGTCATCCAGGCCGGCGGCCCGGACGCCCTGGGGGAGCGGCTCACCCGCTTCATCCTCGGCGTCTGGGAGAACCCGGCCACCCGCGAACAGCTCCTCGCGATCGTCCGCTCGGCCGTCGCCAACGAGACCGCCGCCGCGGTCTTCCGCGACCTCGTCACCCGCAGGCTCATGACCCGCATCGCGGGCGAGCTCGACGTCCCCGACGCGAAGCTGCGCTCGGAGCTGGCCGCCGCCCAGCTCGTCGGCGTCGCCATGCTGCGCTACGTGATCAAGGTCGAGCCGCTGGCGTCGGCGGACCTGGAGCAGGTGGTGGCGATGGTGGCGCCGGCGGTGCAGCGGCACCTGGCGGGGGACGGCGCGCAAGAGCGCGCGTAAGTGCTCGCGTAACTACCACTGCGGTGGCCGCTTGAGTACCACCGCAGGCTCGCGCAAGTACCACCACAGGCTCGCGCGAGTACCACCGCCTCGTGGACCCGTGTCTCACATGGCGGAGAAGCCGTCCGCCCCCTGGAGTACGGGCGTAGGCTCGAAAGACACCGCTACGGCGGAGGAGAGGCGCCGGCGCGACGGCGCCCACGCACTGCGAGGAGTGGAGCAGGATGCCCGAGCTGAGGTCCCGCACCGTCACCCACGGCCGCAACATGGCGGGCGCCCGCGCCCTCATGCGGGCCTCGGGCGTAGCGAGCGAGGACATCGGCAAGCCGATCATCGCGGTGGCCAACTCCTTCACCGAGTTCGTCCCCGGCCACACCCACCTCGCACCGGTCGGCCGGATCGTCTCCGAGGCGATCAAGGCGGCGGGCGCCGTGCCCCGCGAGTTCAACACCATCGCCGTCGACGACGGCATCGCCATGGGCCACGCCGGCATGCTCTACTCGCTGCCCTCCCGCGACCTGATCGCCGACTCCGTCGAGTACATGGTCGAGGCCCACTGCGCCGACGCCCTGATCTGCATCTCCAACTGCGACAAGATCACCCCGGGCATGCTGATGGCCGCCATGCGCCTCAACATCCCCGTCGTCTTCGTCTCCGGCGGCCCCATGGAGGCCGGCCAGGCCACCCTCGTCGACGGCACGGTCCGCAAGCTCGACCTCATCAACGCCATCGTCGACGCGGTCAACGAGAACGTCTCCGACGAGGACGTGCTGCGCATCGAGGAGAACGCCTGCCCGACCTGCGGCTCCTGCTCCGGCATGTTCACCGCCAACTCCATGAACTGCCTCACCGAGGCCATCGGCCTCTCCCTGCCGGGCAACGGCTCCGTCCTCGCCACGCACACCGCGCGCAAGGCCCTCTACGAGAACGCCGCCCGCACGGTCGTCGAGATCACCAAGCGCTACTACGAGGACGGCGACGAGTCCGTCCTGCCGCGCAACATCGCCACCCGCGCCGCCTTCGACAACGCCATGGCCCTCGACATCGCCATGGGCGGCTCGACCAACACGATCCTCCACCTCCTCGCCGCCGCGCAGGAGGCCGGGCTCGACTACGACCTGAGCGACATCGACGCCGTCTCGCGCCGCGTCCCCTGCCTGGCCAAGGTCGCCCCCAACGTCGCCCCCGGCGGCACCTACTACATGGAGGACGTCCACCGCGCGGGCGGCATCCCCGCCATCCTCGGCGAGCTCTACCGCGCCGGCCTCCTCAACGAGGACGTGCACACCGTCCACTCGCCCGGCATCAAGGAGTGGCTGGAGGCCTGGGACGTCCGCGGCGGCTCGCCGACCCCCGAGGCCGTCGAGCTCTGGCACGCCGCCCCCGGCTGCGTCCGCTCCGCCACCGCCTTCTCCCAGTCCGAGCGCTGGGAGTCCCTGGACACCGACGCGGCCGGCGGCTGCATCCGGGACGCCGCCCACGCCTACTCCAAGGACGGCGGCCTGGCCGTCCTCAAGGGCAACCTCGCCGTCGACGGCTGCGTCGTGAAGACCGCCGGCGTCGACGAGTCGATCTGGACCTTCGAAGGTCCGGCCGTCGTCTGCGAGTCGCAGGAGGAGGCCGTCGACAAGATCCTGACCAAGTCGGTGAAGGAGGGCGACGTCGTCGTCATCCGCTACGAGGGCCCGCGCGGCGGCCCCGGCATGCAGGAGATGCTCTACCCGACGTCCTTCCTCAAGGGCCGCGGCCTCGGCAAGGCCTGCGCCCTCGTGACCGACGGCCGCTTCTCGGGCGGCACGTCGGGCCTGTCGATCGGGCACGCCTCGCCGGAAGCCGCCTCGGGCGGCACGATCGCGCTGGTGCAGGACGGCGACCGCATCCGCATCGACATCCCGAACCGTTCCATCGAGCTCCTCGTCGAGGAGAGCGAGCTCGACGCGCGGCGCGCGGCGCTGGGTGGCACGTACGCCCCGAAGAACCGCGAACGCAAGGTCTCGGCGGCGCTGCGCGCGTACGCGGCCATGGCCACGAGCGCGGACCGGGGCGCGGTGCGGGACGTCAGCCGCCTGGGCGCCTGACGGCGGGTCGGCCTGACGGCGGGTCGTCGGGTCGTCCGGTCGGTGGGCCTACGGAGCCGAGGTCCGGCCCGGCACCGCCGGGGATGTTGCCGATGTTGCTCGCCGTTGCGGCGGATGAGAAGGCGCGGGCCCCGTACGCGGCCGGTTGCTCGCCGGAGTGGTTGCAAGGCGCGCCGTGGCCACCTTGCATCCGCCGCAACGGCGCTCAGCCGCAACGGCGGGGACCGGCGGTGCCGAGCGGAGCACAGCCCGTCCCTGGGCAGCGGGCTGAGCCGCACCCCCTGCTGGCTGCGGCAAGGCGCTCAGCCGGCGTGGCGGTGCCGAGCGGAGCCCTGCCGGCGTCGGGTGAGCGCCGGTCGCGTCAACGCCAGCGCCCCGGATCGCGGGCGCTGACCGCGAAGACCTTCCCGTCCGGCGCCGTGCCGAAGACCTTCCCGTCCGCCGCGACGGGCGCGGGCGGCAGATCGAGGTAGCCGCGCCCGGCGCGGGCCGGCCGCGGGGCCGTCTGGCCGAGCAGCGCCCCCTTCGCGGTGTCCACGGCCAGGAGACGCCCGTCCGCCGCCGAGAAGTACACGCGGTCGCCGTCGGCGGCCACCAACGCGGACGCGTTCGCCACGGACGTGTCCAGCCGCCACAGCTGCCTCTTCTCACCCACAGCGGTGAGCCCACCGTCCGTGGACAGCAAATACACCGCACCGCCCCGCGCCACCGCACTCGCCACGTTGAGCGGCGCACCGAGCGGCACCCGCGTCTCCCGCCGCGTCCCCGGGTCGTAGCGGACGACGGCCGCCACCCGGTTGTCCCGGTCGGGCGCCGTCAGGAACAGCGCACCGCCCGTCCCCGCGCCGACGGCCGTCAGATCACCGTCGGCCGTCCGCTCCCACAGCGTCGTCCCGCGCTCCGGATCCAGCGCGAGGATCCGCGTCCGGTGCTGCCCCTGACCGGCCGGGGCCACGGCGTACACGAGCCGGCCCGGCCCGCCGGCACCCGTGCCGTAGAAGGAGAACACCGGCTTGGAGCGCCCCGGCAGGCCGAGCCCGTGCTGCCAGCGCTGCTTGTTCGTGCCGCCGTCGACCGCCGTCACCGTTCCGTCCGCGGCGACCAGTAGCACGGTGTCCCCCGCGTGGTAGACCCGCCCGGGGTACGCGGAGACGTCCCGCGTCCAGCGCGGCTCGCCCGTCGACGGCTCCAGAGCCGACAGCTTCCGGCCGTCCGGCGACAGGACGTGGACGAGCCCGCCGGAGACGACCGGGGCGGGCACGGGCCCGGTCTCACCGCCGCCGGCCGGGACAGCCGCAGAAGAAGCAGAGGAAGCAGAAGAAGACGCATCCGCAGAGGAAGACGCGGACGCCGACGCGGACGCAGACGTGGCGGCGGTCTTCCGCCAGACGACGTCCCCACCGGAGGTTTGAATACGAACCGCCTGCAGACCGCGCGCGGAACAGTAGAGCGCTTCCCCTCCGTACGCGCACGCCCCCGTCGCACCGTCCGGCACCGGCACCTCCCACGGCCGCCAGTCCGCGGAGGCGACCGTCGGCCGCGTCTGCAGGGGCCGCTCCGCGTCACCGCCCCGACTCAGCGCCCATGTCCCGCCCGCCACCAGGGCCGCGGTCGCCACACCGGCGGAAACGAGCCACGGCATACGCCGCCGCCGTCGACGACGCGGGACGGAGCCGGGCGCCGGGGCGGGCGCCGAGGCGGGGGTGGCGGTGCCGGGCGACACCTCGGCGTCCTGCCGGGGCGGAGGGACGCGCACATGCGTGGGGACGGAATCGTCCGGGACGGAGACCTCGACCCGGCGCGCCCCGCCCTGCCGCAACTCACGCGGCAGCCGAGCCATGATCGCGTCCGGCGTCGGGCGCTGCTCCGGGTCCTTCGCCAGGCAGTCCTGGATCAGCGGTACGAGATCGGCCGGCACGCCCGTCAGATCGGGATCGGTGTGCACGACCTGGTACGCGACGATGTACGGGCTCTCGGACTCGAACGGCCCCCGCCCGGTCGCCGCGTGCACGAGCAGCGACGCCAGCGCGAACACGTCCGCCGCGGGCCCCACCTCCCGCGGCCGCTGGAACTGCTCGGGCGCCATGAACGGCGGCGTCCCGATCAGCTTCCCCGTCTCGGTCCGCAGCTCGCTGTCGTACGGGCGCGAGATCCCGAAGTCGATGACCTTCGGGCCGTCCTCGGCCAGCAGCACGTTGCTCGGCTTGAGGTCCCGGTGCACGACCCCGGCCCGGTGGATGTCCCGCAGCGCCTCCGCCAGCCCGGCCGCCAGGCGCCGCACTTCCTCCGGGGCGAGAGGACCGTTCCGTTTCACCCGCTCGGAAAGCGTGGGGCCGGGAATGTAGAGCGTCGCCATCCAAGGGCGTTCGCCATCGGGATCCGCGTCCACCACGGGCGCGGTGAATGCGCCGCTCACCCGCCGGGCGGCCGCCACCTCCTGCCGGAACCGCGCTCTGAACTCGGGGTCCACCGCGTATTCGGCGTGCACCACCTTGACCGCGAGCCGCAGTCCCGAAGCGGAACGCGCCAGATGCACCACGCCCATGCCGCCGGATCCGAGGCGCCCTTCCAGCCGGTACTCACCGGCATAACCCGGATCCTCCGCTTCCGGTCCCGTTCCGGCACTGCGCAGCGGCGGCATTCCCCCACCCCCGTTGTCTGTCGGCCGCCAAAAGCGCGGCGTCCGGAGCCTAATCGATGGCATCCGGCATTCCCGGGAGGCGTGCCGCGCCTTGCTAGCCTGCACATGACATTGCATGTCTTTGATCTACACAGCAGCGATCAACGCATCATTGATCGACGGTGAACGCGTAAACGGGGGAGGGCCGCATGGCCACCAGTGAGATCAACGAGAACGAGTCCTCGAACCTGTCGGCCCGCTCGGCGGCCGCCACGGTCTACTACCCCATCGCTCCCGGCCAGCAGGTCAACGTGCGCCGCGGCCCGAACACCGGCAGCCAGATCGTCCGCGTCCTCCCCGAGGACTCCCGCGTCGCCATCCGCTGCCAGACCCGCGGTGAAACGATCACGGGTCCCTACGGCACCACCGACATCTGGGACAGCATCGCTCCCGGGCAGTACGTGTCGGACGCCTACGTGAAGACCGGCAGCAGCGGCTTCGTGACGATCCGCTGCTCCTGAGCCGTTCAGCGCCCGGTCGACATAATCGAGGTATGAGCGACGAGCAGGGAGCAGGGCCCCAGCCGGAACCCATCAGGTTCTACGGCACCACGTGGCTGAATCACGACGGTGGATACGGGCTGCGGCGAGCCGGCACCTGCATCGGTGCGCTGGCCGCGGCAGCGGCGGGAGCCCTGGTCCTGCGCTTCGGCTACGAGGGCCTGGCCATCGCCAAGGTCGGCGGCCTGGTCAACACCATGGTGGTCGTCGCCTTCGCGGTGTGCAGCGCCCTGGCCTTCCGCCGCACCTGGGAACGCTTCGGCCGCCGCCCCGACCCCGCGGCCGACCCGCACGCCGAGCGGTCGATGCAGAGCCTGATGATGATCGGCTTCATCGGCGCCCTCCTCGCCTACGCCTTCCGTACGTTCAAGGAGGCACCGGGCGAGGAGCTCCACCGCCGGGAGTACGAGGAGGCCGTCGCGCGGTACGAGCGGCGGACCGAGCGGAAGGGCAAGGGCAGGCGCAAGCGGTAGGCGCCGTCACCCGGCCCGGGCGGGCCGAGGGGGTGGCAACGAGGCCCCGAAACCTCGTGTAGTGTTCTCCGAGTTGCCACGGGGTCCGCAAGGACAACGGGGCAGCGATCGAGCCGCACCGGCGGCACTCACCACTGCACGGCCCCTGAACGGGATGAATTTCGGCATGCCGGAATTCGGATCGGGAAGGCCCCAGGCTCCGATTAGGAGCCGCCGGGGAAATCCGCTAAAGTAGTGAACACGCCGGAAGGCGCGAAAAACCCCGCTCCAACAGGGGGCCGGAAACGGAATTCGGACCGGAAACGGACCGGAAAACGGATCTGGTAAGGTTGGAAACAACGAAGGGAAGCGCCCGGAGGAAAGCCCGAGAGGGTGAGTACAAAGGAAGCGTCCGTTCCTTGAGAACTCAACAGCGTGCCAAAAGTCAACGCCAGACTATAAAATACCCCGTCTCCGGTCTGTATAGATCGGGACGCGGTTCCTTTGAAAGTCCTGCCGGTCCTTCGGGGCTGACAGGCAACACAGCGAGGACGCTGTGAACGACCGGGACTATTCCTCCTGGTTGTTCCGCTCAACGCGAGTGTCACACCGGATTACCGGTAAACATTCACGGAGAGTTTGATCCTGGCTCAG
>NZ_JBMMMZ010000004.1:0-66488 GCF_049725035.1 Streptomyces sp. XH2
GTCGACGGCGCCCAGCGACCCCGCAATTGTTAGCGGCACCCAAAACCCCTGACAAGCACTGTGACCTACTACCCCCGCTCATAGCCCCCGGAAATACACCCCCCATTCCCCACCATTCCGCCACCCCACCCACTAACCCGCTTCGTAAGTGACCCACGCCTCATGGGCCGCCTCACACGGAGCGGGCCCCGTCGTCACGCAGGGCGAGCGCGCTGCTGCGTGGCGTCGACCAACCCGGGGACGCGTAGGGAAACGTGGAGCCCATGGACACCAGCGCGCACGTCCCCGGCCCCGCAGCGGAAGCGTCCCGCGTGCTCGTCGTCGGTGCGACGGGCTACATCGGCGGGCGGCTCGTGCCCGTGCTGCTCGGGGCCGGGTACCGGGTGCGGTGCCTCGTCCGCGAGCCGCGGCGGCTGCGGGACCAGCCGTGGGCCGACCGGATCGAGACCGTCAAGGCGGACGTCACCGACCCCGGCACCCTTCCCCCGGCGTTCGAGGGCGTGGACGTCGTCTACTACCTCGTGCACGCCCTCGGCACCGGCACGGACTTCGAGGAGAAGGACCGGCGGGCCGCTCTCGCGGTCGCCCGGACGGCGAAGGAGGCCGGCGTACGGCGGATCGTCTACCTCGGCGGGCTCGCTCCCCGGCAGGTGCCCGAGCGGGACCTCTCGCCCCACCTGCGCTCGCGCGCCGAGGTCGGCCGCATCCTGCTCAACAGCGGCGTGCCCACGGCGCACCTGCGCGCCGCGGTCGTCATCGGTTCGGGTTCGGCGTCCTTCGAGATGCTGCGCCACCTCACCGAGCGGCTCCCCGTGATGATCACACCGCGCTGGGTGAAGACGCGCATCCAGCCGATCGCCGTCCGCGACGTGCTGCGCTGCCTGCTGGCGGCGGCCCGGCTGCCGGACGAGCTCAACCGCGGTTTCGACATCGGCGGCCCCGAAGTCCTGACGTACCGGCAGATGATGGACCGCTACGCGGCCGTCGAACACCTGCCGCGGCGCCTCATCCTTCCGGTGCCGGTGCTCACGCCCGCGCTGTCGAGCCTGTGGGTCGGCCTGGTGACCCCGGTCCCCGGCAGCATCGCCCGGCCGCTGGTGGAGTCGCTGCGCCACGAGGTGGTCTGCCGCGAGCACGACTTCGCGCGCTACGCCCCTGATCCGCCCGAGGGGCTGCTGGGCTTCGACGAGGCCGTCCGCCTGGCCCTCAAGCGCGTACGGGACGCGGACGTGGCCACCCGCTGGTCCTCCGCGTCGCTGCCCGGCGCTCCGAGCGACCCCTTGCCGTCGGATCCCGGGTGGTCCGGGGGCAGCCTCTACGAGGACCGCCGCGAGGTGGCCGTGGCCGCGCCGGCCGAGGAGCTGTGGCGGGTGGTCGAGGGCATCGGGGGCGACAACGGCTGGTACTCGTTCCCGCTGGCGTGGTCGGTGCGCGGGCTCCTGGACCGGCTCGCCGGCGGCGTCGGGCTGCGCCGCGGCCGGCGGGACCCGCACTCCCTGCGCATCGGGGACTCCCTCGACTTCTGGCGCGTGGAGGAGATCGAGCGCGGGCACCTGCTGCGGCTGCGCGCGGAGATGCGCCTGCCCGGGCGCGCCTGGCTGGAGCTGACGGTCACTCCTGACGGGCCGTCGCGCGCCGTCTACCGGCAGCGGGCCCTGTTCCGGCCGCACGGCCTGGCCGGGCACGCCTACTGGTGGAGCGTGGCACCCTTCCACGCCGTCGTCTTCGGCGGCATGGCGCGCAACATCGCGGGGCGTGCCGTCGCGGGCACGTGAGGGAAGCCCACGCCTCCGGTGGGGCCCGGGGGGCGCGCGCCGCCTCCCGCACCACCGCTCGTCCGAGCCGTACCGCACTGTTCGGGCGTCGCCCCGTGTCTGATAGGGGCAAAGCGGAAAAAGGAGACCGATCCATGCCCACGCACACGCCCCCGTCCACGTACCGTTCGCGTACCGCCGGCGTCACCGCCGGCTGCGCCCTGGCCCTCGCGCTGAGTGCGGCAGGCGTCGCCGGCCCGGCGCCGGTGGCCGAAGCCCGGCCGAAGGCGAAGCACTACACGGCGGCGCAGGTGCACAGCTTCCTCGTGAAGTTCTACGGCCAGCACGGCCCGAGCGCGTCCGACCGGATCCACAAGGTCGATGCGGAGCTCCGGAAGAGAGCCGCGGCGGCCAAAGGCCAGGACGTGTTGCTCTGCGCCCGCGGCGTTCCGCGGCACATCGTCGTCGGCAAGGTCACGACCGAGCCGTCGGACATGGGGTGGGCCACGGTCACCACGCGGTGGAAGTCCGGCCCGGACAAGCACCTCACGGCCTACGTGGGCCTGAAGGGCAGCCTGCCGATGAAGCTGTACGACGTGACGTGCGACGGGTGAACCGGCGGCGGGATGCGAGGATCTCGCCGTGGACCCTACGCACATGCACACGCACGGCCTGCCCGGCCGGTCTCCGGGCGCCCCCGTCCGCGCCGGCATCCCCGAGCACGGCCGGATCCCCAAGTACTACGCGGTGAAGGCACAGGTCGCCGGGCTCCTCGACGAGCTGGGCGAGGGCGGGCTCCTGCCCACCGAGCGGGAGCTCGCCGCGCGCTTCGAGGTGTCGCGCGAGACCGTGCGCCAGGCCCTGCGCGAGCTGCTGCTGGAGGGACGGCTGCGGCGCCGGGGGCGCGGCACGGTGGTGGCGGGCCCGAAGCTGGAGCAGCCGCTCGCGCTCGCCAGCTACACCGAGGGGGTGCGCCGCCAGGGCCGGCGCCCGGGGCGCAGCCTCGTCGGCCTGGACCGCCTCGCCTGCCCGGCCGCCCTCGCCCCCGACCTCGGCGTGGAACCCCTGGCCCCCGTCTGGCACCTGGAGCGGGTGCTGCTCGCCGACGACGAGCGGGTGGGGCTGGAGAGCACGTACGTGGCGGTGGAGCGGGCGCCGCGCCTGGATGCGGACTTCGAGCCGGACTCCTCCTTCTACGGCTATCTGCGCGAGCGGCTCAGCATCGGTTTCGGCGACGCGGACGAGCGGCTGGAGACGGTGCTGGCCACGCCGCGCGAGGCCCTGCTGGTCGGCACGCCGCCCGCGCTGCCCATGCTGCTGATCCACCGCGTCTCCCGGGACACCGCGGGCAGGCCGCTGGAGCGGGTGCGGTCGCTGTACCGGGGCGACCGCTTCTCCTTCACCACCCACCTGCGCGGCGAGGACTGAGCACAGCACGAGCACGAACACCACCCCGCCTCCAGAAGTAACGGAATGATAACGGGTCTGGTCCAAGTTTGGCGGCGCGTTTTCCGCCGGTTCGCCGCTCGGCCCTCTGCCCGTCACCCGCCCCGACGACCGTTCACGTCATGCGAGTCATCGTCATCGGAGCCGGCGTGCTGGGAACCATGCACGCCTGGCAGGCAGTCCGGCGCGGCCACGAGGTCGTGCACATCGAGCGCGAGGCCGAGGCCCGCGGGGCCTCCGTCCGCAACTTCGGCCTGATCTGGGTCAGCGGCCGCGCCGCGGGAGAGGAGCTGGCCACCGCCCTGCGGGCCCGCGAACTGTGGGAGGAGATCGGCGACGCCGTCCCCGGCCTCGGCTTCCGCGCCAACGGTTCGCTGACGGCCGTCACCACCGAGGCCGAACTGGCCGTCGCCCGCGCCGCCCTGGCCCGGCCCGACGCCGCCGCCCGCGGCTTCCGCCTCCTCACGCCCGGCGAGGTCCGGGAGGCCGAGCCGGCTCTGCGCGGCGAGCTCCTCGGCGCCCTGGCCTGCGACCGCGACGCGGCCGTCGAGCCGCGCACCGCCCAGCGGGTGCTCAAGGAGGCCCTCCACCGCTCGGGGCGCTACACCTTCCTCGGCGGGCGCGAGGTCCGCGACGTCACCGGCGGGAACACCGTCCGCGACGACCGCGGCGAACTGCACAGCGGCGACGCCGTCGTGCTGTGCACCGGCGCCTGGCTGGGCGGGCTCGCCCGCGAGCTCGCCCCCGGGCTGCCCGTGCGCCGCGTACGGCTGCAGATGATGCAGACGGCCCCGCTGGGCGAGCGGCTCACCACCTCCGTCGCCGACGCCGACAGCTTCCGCTACTACCCCGCCTACGGCGGCGCCGCCCTCGACGCGATGGCCGCCGCCCAGGCCCGGCCCCCGGCCGCCGCCGAGCACAAGATGCAGCTGCTCATGGTCCAGCGCGCCGACGGCGGGCTGACGATCGGCGACACCCACGAGTACGCCGAGCCGTTCGCCTTCGACGTCGACGAGGCCCCGTACGCGCACCTCGCCTCCGTCGCCGAGGCGCTCCTCGGCCGCCCTCTGCCGCAGATCCGCCGGCGCTGGGCCGGGGTCTACGCACAGTGCCTGGACACCTCCCGCGTCGTGCACCGCGAGCGCGTGCGCGACGCCGTCTGGCTGGTGACCGGCCCGGGCGGGCGCGGCATGACCTGCTCGCCCGCCATCGCCGAGACCACCGCGAACGAACTGGGCTGGTGAGACACATGACTTCCGGGAAGACCACCCTCGTCGTCCTCGACATGGCCGGCACCACCGTCGCCGACGACGGCCTCGTCGAAGAGGCCTTCACCGCAGCCGTCCAGGAGCTCGGCGTCGCACCGGGCACCGCGCGCCACACCGAACAGCTCGCCCACGTGCGGGCCACGATGGGCGAGTCGAAGATCTCCGTCTTCCGGCACCTCTTCGCCGGCGACGAGGAACCGGCGCAGCGCGCCAACGCCGCCTTCGAGTCGGTCTACGGGCGCCTGGTCGCCGACGGCCGCTGCGAGCCGGTGCCGGGGGCGCGCGAGGCGGTCGAGCAGCTCCGCCGCGAGGGCCGCACCGTGGTCCTCACCACCGGCTTCGCCCGCGTCACCCAGGACGCGATCCTCACCGCCCTCGGCTGGACGGACCTGGCCGACCTGACCCTGTGCCCCGCCGACGCGGGCGGGCGCGGACGCCCGTACCCCGACATGGTGCTCACCGCCCTGCTGCGCACCCGCGCCGCGGACGACGTCCGGCAGGTCGCGGTCGCCGGCGACACCTCCTACGACATGCGGTCCGGCACCCGGGCGGGAGCGGGCGTCGTGGCCGGCGTCCTGACCGGCGCCCACGACGAAGCCGCGCTGCTCGCCGCGGGCGCGACCCACGTCCTGGGCTCCGTCGCGGAGCTGCCCGGCATCCTGGCACGAGCGGAGGCCGGCCGGTGACCACAGGCATCCGCTTCGAGGACGTCACCGTCGCCTACGGCGGCACCACCGTCCTCGAATCGTTCGGCCTCACCGTCGAACCGGGCGAGGTCATGGCCCTCCTCGGCCCCTCCGGGTCCGGCAAGACGACCGCCCTGCGCGCCGTCGCGGGCTTCGTGCGGCCCACGGCCGGGCGGGTGTTCATCGGCGACCGCGACGTCACCGGGCTTCCGCCGCACCGGCGCGGCGTCGGCATGGTGGTCCAGCAGTACGCGCTCTTCCCGCACATGAAGGCCGAGGCAAACGTCGCCTTCGGGCTCAAGGCGCGCAAGGCGCCGCGCGGCGAGATCACCGCGCGGGTCGCGGAGGCGCTGGAGATGACGGGCATGTCCGCGTACGCCGGGCGCTACCCGCGCGAGCTCTCCGGCGGCCAGCAGCAGCGCGTGGCCATCGCGCGGGCGCTGGCCGTCCGGCCGGGCGTGCTCCTCCTGGACGAGCCGCTGTCCGCGCTGGACGCGCAGCTGCGCTCCGGGATGCTCGCCGAGCTGGCCCGCCTGCACCGCGAACTGCCGGACGTCAGCATGCTGTACGTCACCCACGACCAGGTCGAGGCGCTGACCCTCGCCGACCGGATCGCCGTCATGGACGGCGGGCGCCTGCAGGACTGCGGCACCCCGCAGGACCTCTACCGGCGGCCCGGCACCGCGTTCACGGCCTCCTTCGTCGGCAGCGCGAACCTCCTGCCCGTGACGGTCACCGACGGCGGCGTCCGCCTCGGCGGCACGCGGCTGGACGTGCCGGCCGGCGGCGCGGCGGCGGGGGCGTCCGCCACGCTGTGCGTCCGCCCGCACCTGGTCGGCCTCGGAGAGGGGCCGAACGCCCTGCGCGGGACGGTCGCGGAGGTCCAGTGGCGCGGTGCGACGCACCGCCTGGGCGTCGACGTCGCCGGTCATCGGGTGACGGCCGAGCTGCGCGAACTCCGCGAGACGCCGCCGCTCGGCACCGAGGTCACCGTGCACTTCGCCGCGCACGACGCGGTGCTGCTGCCGGCCGGCGCGGGCGGGGGCGGGGCCCGTGGCTAGCACCGAAGCGCTGTCCGGGCGGCCGCCCGCGGCCCTGCCCCGGCTCAGGGTGCCGGCGTGGGCTCTGGTCCTGCCGCCCGTCGCCGCCCTCGGGCTCGTCTTCCTCCACCCCCTCGCGCTCGTCCTGTGGCAGTCGGTGTCCCCGGAGGGCGGCGGGCACGGATTCTCCGCGTACGCCGACGTGTTCGCCCAGGACGCGTTCCGCGACGCCCTGCGCAACACCGTGCTGATCGCCGCCGGATCCACCGCCGGGGCCCTCGTCCTCGGCTTCTCCCTCGCCCTGGTCATCGCCTTCGTGCCGTTCCCCGGCGGCAGGGCCGTCGGCCGGTTCGTCGACGTCTTCCTGTCCTTCCCCTCCTTCCTCATCACCCTCGCGCTGCTCTTCGTCTACGGCAGCGCCGGCATGGCCAACGGCGTGTGGACCGGGGTGACCGGCGCCGCGTCCGGCCCGTTCGACTTCCTGCACACGCCCTGGGGCGTGCTGCTCGCGGAGATCACGTACTTCACGCCGTTCGTGATGCGACCGCTGCTCGGCGCCTTCTCACAACTGGAGACGGCCCAGCTCGACGTCGCGGCCTCACTCGGGGCCGGGGCGCCGCGGATCATCAGGCAGGTGATCCTGCCCGAGGCCCTGCCCGCGCTGGCGGCGGGCGGCTCGCTCGTCCTGGTGATGTGCCTCAACGAATTCGGCATCGTCCTCTTCACCGGCGCGAAGGGCGTGACGACCCTTCCCGTGCTCGTCTACGGCAAGGCGATCCTCGACGGCGACTACACGGGTGCCTGTGTGGTGGCCGTCGTCAACATCGCCCTCTCTCTGGCGCTGTACGGGCTCTACCGGATGCTCACCACCCGCATGGACGGAGTCCGCCGTGCTCGTGCATAGCCCTCGTGCCCGCCGGGCGGTCCAGGCCGCCTTCCTCGTCCTCTTCCTCCCCGTCTTCGCGCTGCCGTTCCTCGTCATCGTGGCCGCGTCCCTGGCCACCGGGTGGAGCGGAGCACTCCCTTCGGGGGCGACCCTCGACCACTACCGGGCCGTCGCCCGGGGCGACTCCCTCGACGCGCTCGTCACCAGCGTGCTGACCGCCCTCGGGGCCTCCGCCGCCGCCCTCGTCACCGGCACCTGGGCGGCCCTCGCGGCCCGGGGCACACGGGCTCGCCGCGTGGTCGACGTGCTGTTCGTGCTGCCGGTCGCCGTACCGTCCGTGGTCGTCGGCCTGTCCCTCCTGGTCGCCTTCTCCAAGCCGCCGTTCCTGCTCAACGGCACCCCGGCGATCGTCGTCCTGGCGCACACGATCCTGGTGACCGCCTTCGCGCACCAGTCCGTGGCCGCGGCCCTGGACCGCCTCGACCCCGCCTGCGAGCAGGCCGCCGCGAGCCTGGGCGCGAGCCCCCTGCGCGTGCTCGTCCAGGTGAGGCTGCCGCTGCTGCTGCCCTCCCTCTCCGCCGCCGCGGGGCTCTGCTTCGCCCTGTCCATGGGCGAGCTCAGCGCCACGATGATGCTCTACCCGCCGGACTGGCTGCCCCTGCCCGTCAAGGTGTTCGCCGCCACCGACCGCGGCGCGCTCTTCCCCGGTGCCGCGCTCGCCGTCGTGCTCATGGCCACGACGCTCCTCGCCCTGACCGCGGTCTCCCGGATCCGCACCCGGGCCGCCTACCGCTGAGCCCGTCCCCTCCCCCTCTCCCCCGTACGCACTCGAAGGAGCGCGATCCCCCATGCCCCGTTCCCCCCGCCCCCGCCGTTCCTCCCGCGTCCCGCTCGCCTCCGCCGCCGCCTTCCTCCTCGCCCTCCCGCTCACCGCATGCGGCGGGACGGCGGGCGCCGACGAGCAGGAGATCACCCTCTACAGCGCCGACGGGCTCAAGGCCGAGGACGGCTCCGGCTTCTACGACAAGGTCTTCAAGGGCTTCGAGAAGGAGACCGGCATCAAGGTCCGCTACGTCGAGGGCGGCTCCGGCGAGATGGTGCAGCGCCTGGCCCGGGAGAAGTCCAACACCAAGGCGGACGTCGTCGTCACGCTGCCGCCCTTCGTCCAGCAGGCCGACGGCAAGGGACTGCTCGCCGCCTACCGCCCGCAGGGCTCGGACAAGGTCGCGGACGGCGACAAGGCCGCCTCCGGCACCTGGACCACGATCGCCGGCAACTACCTCTGCTTCATCTACAACTCCAAGGAGCTCAAGGACGCCCGGCCCAGGACCTGGAAGGACCTCCTCGACCCGCGCTTCGAAGGCAAGCTGCAGTACTCGACGCCCGGGGTGGCCGGCGACGGCACGGCCGTCCTCGTCAAGGCCGTGCACGACTTCGGCGGCAAGGAACCCGCCATGGCGTACCTCAAGGAGCTGCAGAAGAACAACGTCGGCCCGTCGCGCTCCACCGGCCAGCTCGCCCCCAAGGTGAACAAGGGCGAACTCCTCGTCGCCAACGGGGACGTCCAGATGAACTTCGCCAACAGCAAGTCGATGCCTGACCAGGGCATCTTCTTCCCCGCGGGCGACGACGGCAAGCCCACCACGTTCGCCCTCCCCTACGCGGCGGGGCTTGTGAAGAACGCCCCGCACGGCGAGAACGCCAGGAAGTTCCTGGACTACCTCCTCAGCGAGGGCGTGCAGCGCGACGTCTCGGCCGTCGGCGGCGGCTTCGCGGCCCGTACGGACGTCAAGGCGACCGACCCCAATGCCGTCGCCCTCGCCCGCGTCATGCGGGGCGTGGAGATCTTCCGCCCCGACTGGGCCGAGGTCGGCGAGAACCTGCCCTCGTACGTGGACGCCTGGAAATCCGCCACCGGCAGCTGAGCGGCCGCCGGTGGCGGGAGCGCACGCGTCAGCGGTCCCAGTCCTCGTTCCAGATCAGGGTGTTGCACTGCGCGACCTCGGCCTTGGCCTGCACCACGGCCCGCTGCTTCGACTCCAGGACCCGGCCCTGGTCGGTCTTCAGCCGGTAGAAGACGTCGAAGGTCCGGCTGGAGCCGAGCCCGTGGGGGACGAGCCAGCCGGGGGACTTCCCGTCCGCCACCGGGTACGTGTACTCACTGCCGCCCCGCTCCCGCACCACGACCTGCGTCTTCGAGGGGACCTTCTCGTTCGCGGGCACCTTCCCGGCCGTCTCCCACAGGACGTCCATGTAGGTCCACCACACGCTGCACGGCAGGGACGCCCGCGGCACGGGCAGGATCGGCAGCGCTCCGGCGTCGAGGCGCGGCGCCGGGGGCGGGTCGGCCGTCGCCGTGCGGAAGACGTCCACGAGCACCTCGACGAGCTGCTCGGTGAGGAGGACGGCGTCGACGACCTCGCCGACGACGGGGACGACCTGGGCGGCCGCGAGCGCGGCGAGCGCCACGGCGTTGACGGCGATCGCCTCGGCGTCGCCGTGCTGGATCCCGTCGGCGATGCCGAGCGCCTGGCCGAGACCGGGGACGACCGCGCCGGTGACGGCGGCCTTGTCGAGGGTGGTGGCGTTCTTGTCGGAGAACGTCTTCGCCATGCCGTACACCCACGTGCCGACGCCGGCGGCCGAGGCGGCGACGTGGGCGCCGCTGACCTCGCGGACCTTGGCGCGGGTGAGTTCCGCGGTGGAGTGCGCCTCGCCCCAGGTCGGGCCCTCGGGGCTGCGCTTGGGCAGTCGCTCCACGTGCTCGGCGTCCTGGACGACCTTCTTCGCCGTGGCCTTGGCCTTCTCCTCGACCTTGTCCCAGTCCACGGGCAGGCAGCGGTCGGCCGACCGCTTGACGCGTCCGGTGGGGGCGAGGCAATTGGCCGGGGCCGCCGCGTAGATCGCGGCGTCCATGGCCGAGTTCTTGCCACGGAACTCGACCGCCTTCTCGGCCTTGGCGCGCTCGGCCATCTTCCAGGGGACGATGAACTCGCTCTGCCCCGTGCCGTCGTCGGCGATCTTCAGGACGGTGTTCTTCTCCCCGAGCGCGTCCATCAGCGGCTTGCCGGCGGGAACGCCGAACTCTTCCTTGACGAATCTCAGCTGGCGGTCGAGGAAGGCCTCGCCGGTCTCGTCGGCTCTGTGCGCGAGGTGGACCGTGGCCACGTTCACCTCGTCCGGCAGCGTCACGCGGACGACTCCACCGGCGGCCGTGCCCTCCTCGTTGGTGCTGTAGCCGGCGGCGTGCCCGGTGGTCTCGGCCAGGTAGAGCCCCTTCCAGTCAGGGTCGTGGTTCCCGGCGTTGCCGACCGGGCGGAGCCCTTCGAGGATCGAGTCGAGGTGACCGGGCTTGTAGCCGTGGAACGCCTCCAGGCCGGTCTGCGTGGCCCGGGTGATCCGGTCGCCGCCGGGGGCGGGGGCGGCGTGGGCCGGTTCGGCGGAAGCGGCCGCCATCATTCCGGCGAAGGCCGTCGTGGCGAAAACGCGCTGCGTCGATATGCGCATACTGCTCCTCATGCGTGACAGGGGGGACGGGAGGGGTGATGCGGAAGTTGAGGATGATCCTGCCGTAGAGGACGAGACCGGGAACATTGGCCTCAAGTAGGGCAGTACGCGCCGCGACCCCCGCCGGGGGAACGACTCGCCCCCGCCAACCGGAGGGGTTTAGTCCGCTGTGGTGGCCGTACTCTCCGTCTTCCCGCCCCCGGACCGGGCACGGAGACCGTCGGGCAGGCGGGAGAGGGAGGAGAGGCAGGCGATGGAGTTCGAGGACCGTGTTCCCTTCGTGGTCCGGCTGGAGGCCGAGGACCGGCAGGCGCTCTTCGAAAGCGCGACGCCCCTCGTCTTCAGCGCCCGGCAGGTGCTCCTGCGCGAGCACGAGCCCACGGCGCACGTGCTGATCCTGCTCTCCGGCTGGACGAAGGTGACCTCCGCGGCCGCCAACGGCTACGAGGCCCTGCTGGCGCTGCGCGGGCCCGGCGACATCGTCGGGGAGGGGGCCGTGCTCAGCGGGCGGCCCCGAGGGGCGACGGTGACGGCGCTGGGACGGGTCGAGACGCTGGCCGTCGACGCGGACCGGTTCAGCGGCCTCCTCGACGAACGGCCCGACATCTCCCGGAAGTTGCTGGCGCTTACTGCGGACCGGATGCGCGACAGCGACCGCCGGCGCCTGCAGTACGCGGCCCTGAACGTCCAGGAGCGGCTGGCCCTGCTCCTGCTGGAGCTGATCCGCAGCCACGGCGAGGAAGCGGAGGACGGCGTGCAGCTGACGCCCGGGCTCACCCAGAGCGAACTCGCCGGCTCGGTCGGCGCCTCCCGAGAGGCCGTCGCCCGGCTGCTCAAGGGGCTGCGGGAGCGGGGCATCGTCCGCACGGGACGGCGCGGGCTGGTGGTGATGCGGCCCGACGTGCTGCGGAGGATGGCGCGCCAGGGCGACCGGTGACGGGGCCGCGGCCGGTGCCGGCCCGCGGCCGGCCGTGTTGCGCTTGTGTGTACGTCGTCACATCGCGAGTGTGCTAGTTTCCGTCGCCTCAAACTCCGTCCCAGTGGCATCTTTCCGGTGTCAAGAAGGCCTCAACGGCCCACGCCCCCACAGCCCTTCACGTCCACGTCCCCAGCGGAAGGCGGCCATGCGCGAGCCTGTCAACCGGACCATCCTGCTCCTCGACATCGAGCGGTTCAGCCGCCGCGACGACGTGGTGCAGGCCGTGCTCCGGCGCACCCTGAACACGGTCGTCGACCAGACCCTGGTGACGGCCGGCGTCGAGGCCACCCAGCAGTACCGCGAGGACCGCGGTGACGGCCTGATCGTGCTCATCAGCGGCGACGTGGCCAAGACCGCGGTCCTGCGCGCGCTCCTCACGGTCACGCCCGAACTCCTCCACGACCACAACCGGCTCGCCTCGGGCGGCGCGCAGATGCGCCTGCGGATGGTGCTCGCCGCCGGCGAGGTCGCCCACGACCCGCAGGCCGGCACCACCGGAGGGCTCGTCGGGCACGACCTCAACCAGGCCTTCCGCCTGCTCGACTCGGACGCCCTGCGCCGGGCTCTCGCCGAACAGGCGGACGGGCACTGCGTCCTGGCCGTGAGCACGCCGGTGTACGAGGGGGTGGTCCGCCACGGTCACCACGGGGTCCGGCCGGAACTGTTCCGGCACACGGACGTGACGGTGAAGGACGGGGTGCTGTCCGCGTGGATCCAGGGGGGCGGGGCGGCGGCGGAAGCCGTGGGCGGGGAGGCCGAGGCGGCCGGGAGCCGGGAGACCGGGGGCGGTTCCTCTCCGTCCCCCGCACCCCGGCCCCCGGCCCGGGCACAAGCTCCGGCTCCCGCTCCCGCGCGCCCCACGGGCGCTGTCTTCCACTTCCACGGCGCTCCGGTGGTGCACGGCTCGCTGGTCGGCGGCGACCAGCACGGCGTGAGCGGCGGGCACGTCACCGGAGACGTCATCCTCGGCGGCTCCGGATCCGGCGCCGGGTCCGCCCCGGCCGACCCCGCCGGGGAACCCCGCATCGAGGACGGAGACCGGTCGTGAACGCCCCGCACGAAGGCCGGGCGGCCGCCGACGAGCCGGCGCCCGCGGAGTCCGCCCCGCCGGGCCGGGCCGCGGGCGACGCTCCGGACGCGGACCCCGGACCGGGCCCGGCCGGCCCGGCCTCCGCAACCGCCGCCGACCCGGAGCCCGACCCCGAGACGGAGCACGCCTGGGACTCCCGCCGCGACCTCTACCGCCACAGCCCGGGCATCATGCTCGGCCGCTCCGCGCGGCTCGGCGGCTCGCTCGTCGGCGGCGACCAGCACGGCGTGAGCGGCGGACAGGTCACCGGAGACGTCATCCTCGGCGGCAGCAAGGTCGAATACCGTCTCGGCGGGGACGACGAGGAGCGGTCCGGCGAGATCCCCGCCGCGGAAGTCGAGGCCCTCGCACGGAACTTCGCCTTCCCCTCCGGCGGCGAAGGCGAAGACGGCACCCCGGGCGACACATGGGAGCCCGGCAGCCCCTTCGCCCTCGCGCTCGCCCGGCTCAAGGAGCACCGCGTCGCCGTCCTCTCCGGCCCCGCGACCACCGGGCGCCGCGCCGCGGCCCTCATGCTGCTGCGCGCCGTCGGCTCGACGGCCTACCGGGCCCTTGACCCCGCGCTCTCCCCCGGACGCCTTGCCGGAGAGGTGCGCGACGCGTGCGGTCACCTCATCGACGACTTCCCCACCAGCGCGGAACAGCCCCTGCGCGAGCACCACTTACGCGCCCTGAGCGAGAAGCTCGGCGCGGCCGGGAGCCACCTCGTGGTCGTGGTCGGGCCGCACCCCGTCGTCCACGGCGGCGCCGGGCCCGTCCCGTGGCGGCCGCCGGAGCCCGCGGCCCTGCTCCGCAGCCATCTGCGCCACAAGGACCTGGCCGGTCACGGCGTCGAAACGCTCCTGGCCCTCCCCGAAGTGCGGGCGGTCCTGAGGCACCGGCGCCCCGTCGCCGACCTGGCCGCCTTCGCCGACCGCATCGCCGCGCACGCCCAGGGGCTCCTTCCCCTCGCCGGCCTCGCCGCCTACGGCCACTACGCCGCCGAGCGGCAAGTGCGGGCCTGGTTCGACGGCACCGAACAGACCCTGCACGACAAGGCGTTCCTGATCGCGCTCGCCACCTTCAACGAGGCCCCGTACCCGCTCACCGCAGAGCTCAGCGATGTCCTCTTCGGCCTGCTGCAGCGCATCGAAAACCCCGGGGAGCCGGCCCGCATCCCCGTCTTCGGCACCTCCAGCGCCCAGCGCGTCGAACACGCCCAGGCCGACCGTTATCTGGAGACCGAGGAGACCGAATGGGGGCCGGTGCTGCAGACGAAGGTGCAGTTCCGGGACCCGCTCACGGCCATCACCCTGCTCCGCGAGGTCTGGACCGGCCACCCGTCGGCCCGCCCCGCCCTCGTGACCTGGCTGCGCCGCCTGGCGGACGACCCCCGCCCTGTCGTCCGCACCCGGGCCGCCTCCACCGCGGCGGTCCTGGCACACGCCGACCTGCCGTCGACCATGGCCCTCCTCGTCCGCCCCTGGGTCTTCGAAACACGGCTCCGCGCGCGGCTGGCCGCCGCCAACGCGCTCGCCCTCGCCCACCACCTGGGCACGCCCCACGTGCCGCGCATCCTGCGGGAGTGGTGCACGGCCGACGACCACCGGCTGCGCCGGGCGGCCGTGCGGACGTACGCCCTCGTGGGCGACGCGTTCGCCGGGGAGGCCGTCGAGGCGCTCCTGGCGGCGGTGCGCGCCATGGAGGCGCGGGGCGGACCGGTCCGCACGTGGCCGGCCGAGCTCGACGAACTCGCCCAGTCCGCCGCCGCCGTGCTCCTCGCGGCCGGCCAGAACGCGGGCGCGTGGGAGGCCGGGGGCGCCGCGGCCGAGCTGTGGCCCGCCCTCGTGCCGCTGACCCGCGGCGGCCTCGCCCGGGACTTCGCCCTGCGCACGGTCGTCCACGCCTGCGGCCCCGCCGACGGCGCCGGCGGCCGCCCGCTCCTCCTCGACCTGTTCGGCCGTGCCGAGGCCACCGCCGGCACCCCCGGCGCGCTGCTCCGGCAGTCGCTCGCCGCCCTGTGGCGCATGGTCCTCAACGACCCGCTGTACTCCGCGTCCGGCTTGGCGGCCATGCGCGGCTGGGTCCGGTCCGCCGCCGGCGACCGGGACGCCGAACGCGCCCTCGCCGAGCTGCTGCCGCTGCTGGCCGTGTCGGTCGAGGACACGAAGCGGCTCGTCTACCTGCTGGAGAACCTGCGCGGCGGGGCGGACCCGGCTCCGCCCTCCGTGGCCCTCCGGCTGCGCGGCGCGCTGTCCCCGCCGCCCGCGCCGTGACCACCCGGCAGCCCCGCTCCACTCGATCCCGCGTGCAACCGTCCCGAGGAGAAGCAGCACCATGATGAGCCCGCAGCACCAGTGGCAGCAGGACGCGAACCGCCACTCGCAGCTCGTCGACCCCGTCGTCACGATCCAGGAGCTGTCGCGCTTCAAGCCGCTCCGCACCACGCGCATCGACTACGCCCTGGTCTTCACCACGGCCCAGGGCGGCCTCGACACCTTCCTGCCGCCGAGCCGCCCGAGCCGCGCCGAGGTCGCCACCCGCCGGTGGACCACCGTGTACGAGGTGGACACGGGCCTGCACGACGCCGGCGCGGTCCTCTCGCTGCCCAGCAGCAACGACGCCTTCCTCTTCGAGGTGACCCTGACCTGCAGCTGGCAGGTCCACGACCCCGCGGCGTTCGTCGCCAGCGGGGAGCGCAACGTGCCCGGCCTCGTGCAGCGGCGCGTCGACGACGCCGTACGGCCCGTCCTGCGCGCGTACGCGATGGAGGACAGCGCGGCGGCGGAGAAGGAGGCGCAGCAGGCGCTCGAAGCCGCCGGGCCGCTCGGCGCGGGTGCCGGGCTGCACGTGCGGTGCGGCCTCCAGATCCGCCGGGACGAGGCGGCCCTGACGCACGCGCGGGAACTGCGCGACATCGAGTTCGCGCGGCAGAAGCTCGACCCCCGGCACGCGCTGCTGATGCGGGAGGACGAACTGGCGGCCGAGCGGGCGCTCGCCCAGGGGCAGCACGAGCACCGGATCGAGCTGCAGCACCAGAACCTCGGCCACGAGCGGCAGCTGATCCGCGGGCAGCAGGAGCTGGAACTGCAGGAGATCGAGGCCAAGAAGATCCAGTACTACGCGTACTACCTGGAGCGCGGCGGGCCCGCCGCCCTGGCCTTCCACCTCGCCCAGCACCCCGAGGACGGACGCCTGGTCCTGGAGAGCCTCCGGGCCGACCAGACCCACGCCATGCAGAACCAGCTGCAGGTCGCACTGCAGGCCTTCGGCGGCGGGCCGGGCCGGCTCGAAGAGCACCAGCTGGACGAGCTGCGCAGGCAGACCATGAACGCGGCGAGGGGGGCTCTCATGCCCGACAGCGCGCCCGCGGTCGAGGGGCCCGCGGCGGGGGGCGACGCCGCACCGCAGGCCGCACCGCCGCAGGAGCCCCGGGACGGTACGCCCCCGCCGGACGCGGGCCCCGTCTTCGGATACCGTCCGCCCACCCCGCCTCCCGGCCGATGACGGCCGGCGAGCCCGCGCCGGCCGCCGCCGCACCGCGGACCGCCGAGCGGCTGCTCTCCGAACTGCGCCAAGAGGCGGCCCGGGCCGACACCAAGGGCTCCGTCCTCGTGGCGGCGCAGGGCATGGCCGCCTCCGTGCTCGTCGGCGTGCTCGCCGTCCGGGGCTGGCAGCCGGCGTCCCTCTCGCTCTTCGGCGAGGTGCTGTGGTGGGCGGGCGCGGTGTGCTTCCTCGGCTCGCTGCTCTCGCTGCTGATGTCGGTGATCCCGCGCTACCGCACGCACGGCTGGCGCCCCGGCCTGCCGATCACCCACTTCGCCGACATCCGCGGCGCCTCCCGCCGAGGCCCTGCGGCGCTGGAAGAAGCGCTACGGGAGACCGAGCGCGCTCCCACGGCCGCGGTCCTCGCGGCACTCACGGAAAACAGCCGGATCGTCGCCGGCAAGTACGGGTGGCTGCGCGCGGGCATGGCCGGGTTCACGGCCGCGATGGTGCTGCTGCCGGGCGCGCTCCTCGTCGGCTGACCGCCGACCACCTTTTTCGTACGACCAGTCAGGAGGCGACACCGCCATGCCCGAACAGGACCGTCCCGCCACGCCCGGGGCACCACCGCCGACGGCTCCGTTACGGCAGGATCCGCCGCCACACCCGGAGCCGCCGGCACCGCCGCCGTATCCGCGGGCGCATGCGGCGGCGCCTCCGCCGCGGTACCCGGGGCAGGCGGATGCCCCGGAGCACCCGGGGCAGGCGGAACCTCCGGCGCACCCGGGACAAGCCGCTCCCCGGGCATACCCGGAGCACGCAGGCCCTCCGGCCCACCCGCGCCCGGCAGAGCCTCCGGCGTACCCGGGCCCGGCAGCATCCCCGGCGCACCCGGGCGCGGAAACGCCCCCGGCCTACCCGGATCGGACCGCGCCCCCGTCCTACCCCGAACACGCAGACCCTCCGGTCTGTCCGGACCCGGCAGAACCTCCCGCCTACCCGGGCGAGGAGGCGCCACCCCCGTACCCGCAGGAAGCAACTCCTCCGCCCCCGTATCCGGGTCAGGAGACCCCGCCCGCCTACCCGCAGGAGGCACCCGCGGCGTACCCGGGCGGTAGCGCACCGCCACCGCCGTACCCCGCCGATGCGGCCGCTCCCGTCCGTCCCGGGGGCGAGCCGTTCCCTCCGGGCGAGGAGGCCGCGCCGGACCGGACCGGCCCCGGGATCGTTCCGCCTCCCCCGGCAGGGGACCCCGGGTTGCCGCAGCCCGGCACCGCCGACGCCGTCGTCAACGCCGCCGGACACGACGACTTGGCGCTGCAGTCGGGGCGCAAGCACCTCAAGGCCCATCAGCGCGGAGTGGACGGCGCGGCCCTCTCCCAGCTCGTGGTGACGATTCCCACCGCGCTGATCAGCCTCGCCGTGGTCTCGTTCGCCTCCGCCCTGCTCAACCCCGTGCTCGGCCTGCTGCTGCCCGTGGTGTGGCTGCTGTCCGGGCCGCTGGTGTTCCACCGTTCCACGGAAGCCGCGATCGCCCGCCGCCTGCTGGGCATGAGGCGGCCCACCCCGGCGGAAGCGGAGCGGCTGGCCGCGGTGTGGGAGGAGGTGACGCGTCGTGCAGGCGTGAACCAGGGCACGTACGAGCTGTGGGTGCAGGAGCGTGCCGAGCTCAACGCGACGGCCGCGGCCGGCCACATCGTCGGTGTCACCCGGCACGCGCTGGAGCGGTTGCCGAACTCCCGGCTGGCGGCCGTCCTGGCGCACGAGCTGGGCCACCACGTGGGCGGGCACACGTGGGCGGGCATGCTCGCCGACTGGTACGCGCTGCCGGCCCGTACGGTGTGGCGGTTGATCACCACGGGCCTGCTCCTTCTGCTGGGGTCGAGGAACGTGGCGGGGATCGCCTGCGGAGGGTGCCTCTCCCTGACGTTCCTGTGGTTCGTGTACGTGCTGACGTTCACGGAGTCGATGTGGTGGCTCACCCTGCCGGTGGCGATCGGTCCGCTCTTCGTCGCCTGGCTGCACCGCAGGGCCGAGTGCCGCGCGGACGACTACGCGGCCGGGCTGGGGTTCGGCGACGAGCTGATGGCGGTGCTGGCGGAGGAGCACCGGGCGCGGACGACGCCGCCCGTGCCGGCGGCGCCTCCGGCACCGTACGACGCCTACGGTCCTCCCCTGCCGCCGGGCACTCCGCCGCCGCCCCCGCAGCCCACCAAGGCCGAGCCCGCCGCCCACCCGGTGGTGCGCGGCGCCCACTCGCGCTTCGAAGAGCGTCTGAGGCACCTGCAACGCAACGCCGCCACTCGCCACCGCCCCACCGGGCAGCCGTAGGACGACGGCTTCTCCGGCCCGGCGGCCGGCCGCGGTGGTCCGGATGGGGGCGGGCATACTGGGCCGCGGATGACCCGACCTGATCATGCAGAGAGCAAGGAGCACGACGTGTCCGTCCACGAAGTGGAGATCGGCGCCCTCCAGGGCGGCCCCGCGAATCTCGCGCAGTACCGCGGCAAGGCCGTCCTGGTCGTCAACGTCGCCTCGAAGTGCGGCCTGACCCCGCAGTACGCGGCGCTGGAGAAGCTGCACGAGAAGTACGCGGAGCGCGGCTTCACCGTGCTGGGCGTGCCGTGCAACCAGTTCATGGGTCAGGAGCCCGGCACGGCCGAGGAGATCGCCTCCTTCTGCTCGGCCACGTACGGCGTGACGTTCCCCATGACCGAGAAGGCCGACGTCAACGGCGCGGACCGGCACCCCCTGTACGCCGCTCTCGTCGGCACGCCGGACGCCGAGGGGCACACCGGTGACATCCGCTGGAACTTCGAGAAGTTCCTCCTCGGCCGCGACGGGAGCGTCGTCGCCCGTTTCAGCCCGCGGACGGAGCCGGACGCCCCCGAGGTGCTGGCGGCCGTCGAGGCCGCTCTGGCCTCCTGACGGTCCGTCGTTGCCCGCTGCCCTGGCCGTCACCGGGGGCGGGCAAGGGCGCGTCAGACCGCACCGTCCGCGCGCCGCACGGGGTGCGGGTTGAGCCGCGCGAAGCCTTCCTGACGCTCGTACGGGAAGTAGGGGTACGGAGCCTCCTTCGCGCTCGCGGCGTCGAGCCGTGCCACCTGATCGGCGGTCAGGTTCCAGCCGAGCGCGCCGAGGTTCTGGCGCAGTTGCTCCTCGTTGCGGGCGCCGATGATGACGGAGGAGACGGTCGGGCGCTGCAGGAGCCAGTTCAGGGCGATCTGCGGGACGGTCCTGCCGGTTTCGCCGGCGATCTCGTCGAGCGTGTCGACCACGCGGTAGAGGAGCTCGTCGTCCACGGGCGGGCCGTAGTCCGCGGTGGCGTGCAGGCGGCTGCCGGCCGGGAGGGGCCGGCCGCGGCGGATCTTTCCGGTGAGCCGTCCCCAGCCCAACGGGCTCCAGACGACGGCGCCGACGCCCTGGTCGAGCCCGAGGGGCATGAGTTCCCACTCGTAGTCGCGGCCGATGAGGGAGTAGTAGACCTGGTGGGCGACGTAGCGCGGCCGGCCGTGCCGGTCGGCGGCGTCGAGCGACTTCATCAGCTGCCAGCCGGCGAAGTTGGAGACGCCGGTGTAGCGGAGCTTCCCGGCCCGTACGAGGTCGTCGAGGGTGGAGAGGACTTCCTCGACGGGGGTCGCCGCGTCGAAGGCGTGGAGCTGGAAGAGGTCGATGTAGTCGGTGCCGAGGCGGCGCAGCGCGTCGTCGACGGTCTTGATCAGGCGTGCGCGGGAGGTTCCGGCGTCCGCCGGGCCGTCGCCCGTCGGCAGGCCCGCTTTGGTGGAGAGGATCACCCGGTCGCGGCGTCCCTTGACGGCGGCGCCGAGCACCTCTTCGGAGGCGCCTGCCGAGTAGACGTCGGCGGTGTCGAACATGTTGAGCCCCGCGTCGAGGCAGATGTCGATGAGGCGGCGCGCCTCGGCGGCGTCGGTGTCGCCCCAGGCGCCGAAGAGCTCGCCGCGCCCCCCGAAGGTGCCCGCGCCGAAGCTCAGCGCCGGAACCATCAGTCCTGAAGCGCCCAGTCGTCGGTATTCCACAGCCGTTCCCTTCCCCTCACTATCGGGACCCGCATCCCGTTAAGATGGGTTCACCGTAACAGAGCTCAGCCGCTAATGGAATGGGAGTCCCGTTATGACATCGAGGAGTGCGGACCCCGGCACCCTGCGCCCGGGCGGGCGCACCGCGCGCGTGCGGGCCGCCGTCCTGCGGGCCGCCGGAGACGCGCTGGCCGAGGGCGGGCTCGCCGGGCTCGACCTCGCCGACGTGGCCCGCCGCGCGGAAGTCGGCCGGACGACCGTCTACCGCCGCTGGGGAACGCCCGCCAACCTCGTCGCCGACCTGCTCGCGGACATGGCCGAGCAGTCGCTCCCGCGCACCGAGACGGGCACGCTGCTGGGCGACCTGCGCGCCAACGCCCGCCTCGTGCAGCGCACACTGGCCGACCCCCGGCAGGGAGCGCTGTTCAAGGCGGTGATCGCCGCGGCGACCTGCGACGACCAGGCGGCCGCGGCCCTGCGCCGCTTCTACGACACCCGGGTCACGGAATGGGAGCCCTGCGCGCAGCAGGCCGTCGAGCGGGGCGAGCTGCCCGCGGGGACCGACACCCGGGAGGTCGTCCGCGCCGTCTCCGCCCCCCTCTACTACCGCCTGCTGACCACCGGCGAACCGCTCGACGAGGCGGCGGCGGAGCGTGCGGCGGTGGCCGCGGCGGCAGCGGCGCGGGCGGGCGCCTTCGTCAGCGAAGCCCCCTGAGGCAAAGCGCCCCGAACGGCGCGGACGCCCCGCGCGGCACCGCGACGGCGCCCGGCTGGTCGTGACGCCCGTACAGAGAGAGGCTGGAGAGGGGCGGAAGAGGGTGGATCGCGATGACCTCCGACGCAGTGCGCATACCCGCCGGCGGCGCGGCACTCGCCGGCGACCTCGTCGTTCCCGCTCCTGCCGCCGCGGTGGTGCTGTTCGCCCACGGCAGCGGCAGCTCGCGGCTGAGCCCGCGCAACCGGGCGGTCGCCGCCGCGCTCCAGCGCTCCGGGCTGGCCACCTTGCTGATGGACCTCCTGACCCAGCAGGAGGAGGAAGTGGACGCCCTCACGGCCGGGCACCGCTTCGACATCGCCCTGCTGAGCGGCCGTCTGAGGGCGGCGATCGACTGGCTCGGCGGCTACGCGGACACGGCGGGCCTGCCGGTGCACCTGTTCGGGGCGAGCACGGGTGCGGCGGCGGCGCTGACGGCGGCGGCCGAGCTCCCGGACCGGGTGCGGTCGGTGGTCTCGCGCGGCGGCCGCCCCGACCTCGCCGGCGACGCGCTCGGCCGCGTCCGGGCGCCCGTCCTGCTGATCGTGGGCGGCGAGGACCGCGAGGTGCTGCGGCTGAACAACGAGGCCGCGGCCCGGCTGCGGGCCCCCCACGAGGTCCACGTCGTTCCCGGCGCCACCCATCTGTTCGAGGAGCCGGGTGCGCTGGAGGAGGTCGCCGAGGTGGCGGGCCGCTGGTTCCTCCGGCCGTCGCAGCCTCCGGGCCGAGCGTGAACGGAGCGTGAGACGGACCGGGCGGCGACCGGGCGGTGCGTGTCCGTGAGGCCCGCCGGTCGTTCTCGTGAGAAGAACCCGCTCGCGCCCCCGGAGGAGACCTGATGCGCCGAGCCCTTGCCACCGCCGCGCTGGCCGCAGCCGCCCTGACGCTGGGACCGGCCGCCGCCGCGCACGCCGCCGACCGGCCGAAGCCTCCGGACCTCGGGGAGCTGGCCGCCCTCGACGCCGGCAACCTGGGCGACAGCCTCGACGGGGTCGCGCGGAAGGCGACCACCCTCGCGGGGGCGTCGGGGGCCGAGCTGATGAAGCAGGCCGTTCCCGCGGTGGGCAAGGCGGCCGGCTCGGCGGTGAAGAAGACGACGGAGCCGGTTCAGCGGACCGTCGGCACCGCCGCGGGGGCGGCGGGGCAGGGCGTGGGCAGCACGATGACGGCTTCGCAGGGCAGGTCGGCGCCCGCTCCGCTGCCGGGCCCGCTCCCGATCGCCGGGCTGCCGACCGGCTGACGTTCACGCAGGAGCCGCCCGCGCCGGATCCCTCCGCGCGCGGGCCTCACCCGCGGGCCGCGCACACCACGAACGCCCGCATCGACTCGCTGCCGGCGCTGGTGTTCGTGCCGCGCGTGACCCATTGCGGGCCCTGCGCAAAGGAGTCGGTGAGGTAGATGCGGTGCGCGGAGGTCTCGCCGCCGCCACCGACGGGCACGTGCCCGACCGGACAGACCGCCACGGCGGGGGCGTTCGCCCCCGGCCCGACTTCGACGGGGTCCCCGAAGACCCGCAAAAATCCCCCCGCCGCCTCCGCTCCGGCCCCGGCGGCCTGCTGCGGGCCCGCGTGGGGCGTGGAGGCGAAGCCCTGCGTCTTCTCGTGTTCGCTGTACGCCCCTTGCCCCCCGTGCGCGTCAGCGGTCGCCACACCACAGGCAAGGACGGCGGCAGCCGCACACGCAAGGCTGGCGATACGTTTCATCGTGACCCCCTCCGGACGTCCGGAACCACTGATTCCACAATGCTACGTAGAGTGTTGCGGCGGTGACAAGACGTAGTGACGGTCACTCTCTTCCCCGGCTGCTGGAAGGGTGGACCCCATGAGCACCACGAACCATGCGCAGCGCACGACCACGGCCGCCGCCCGGGAACGGCTCGCCGGATACCGGCACCGCTTCGACGCCCGCTTCGAGGCGTACTTCGACTCCCTCGCCGAGCACCTGGACACCCCGCCGCTCAGCCGCTTCACCCCCCGCTGCCTGGACCTCCTGCGGGACCTCTCCCTGCGCGGCGGCAAGCGCCTGCGCGTCGCCCTGATGTACGAGGCGGCCCGGCTGGTGACCGACGAGGAGCCGCCCGGCCTGGAGGAGGCCGCGCTGAGCATCGAACTGCTGCAGACGCACGGGCTGGTCCACGACGACATCATCGACGACGCCCCCGTCCGGCGCGGCGGCCCGTCCACGTACTACGCCTACCGCAGCGAGTTCCCCGGAGACCCCCGGACCGCGCTGGGGCTCGCCGTCCTGGCGGGGGACCTCGCCGCGTTCCTGTCGATGCGGGTCCTGCTGGAGGCCGACACGCCCGCCGCGCTCAAGCAGGCCATGCTGGAGGTGCAGTTGCGCGCGGGCGCGGAGACCGTCGCCGGCCAGATCGCCGACCTGGAGCGCGACTTCGAGCCGCTCCCCTCCGAGGACCTGCTGCACACCGTCTGCGAGTACAAGTCCACCCGGTACTCCATCCTCGCCCCGCTGCGGCTGGGCCTGCTCGCCGCGGGAGAACACCTGGCCGGCCACGACGGACGGCTGCGCCGCTACGCGACCCTCGCCGGCATCAGCGGGCAGATGCGCGACGACTACCTCGACCTCTTCGGCGACGAACACACCACCGGCAAGTCCCCCGGCTCCGACATCCGCTCCGGGCGCCGCAGCTACGCCGTCCGCGCCGTACTGGCCGCCGCGACCACCGCGGAGCGCGCGCTGCTGGAGTCCGCGCTGGGAGACCCGGGCTGCACGGCCG
Source organism: Streptomyces sp. XH2 (assembly GCF_049725035.1). Lineage (NCBI taxonomy): Bacteria > Bacillati > Actinomycetota > Actinomycetes > Kitasatosporales > Streptomycetaceae > Streptomyces > Streptomyces sp. XH2. The sequence goes on from NZ_JBMMMZ010000004.1 coordinate 23,650, forward strand.
CCACGATCGACCGCATACGCGGCATCGCCCGGGACCGCGGGGTCGACGACGAACTCCGCTCCGCCGTACGCCGCTACGCCGAGGACGCCGCCGCCGAAGCCTCCTCCTGGCGACCGCACTGGCGCACGGAAGCCGTGTCCTTCTTCGAAGGCCTGCCCTTGTGGAACGCGCAGCGCACACAGTGACCGCGTGAGGCACCCGGCGACCGCGTGCGGCACCCGGCCCGGCCCGCCCGGGCCCGGCCGGCGCCCGAATTCGCTCGCCTCCCGCGCACCGCCCGGCGATGATCGCGCCATGGACGCCTGCCTCACCACCCCCCGCCTGGCTCTCCGCCCCTTCGCCGACACCGAGGACGACCTCGATCTCGTCGTCGAGCTCGACAGCGACCCGGCGGTGATGCGCTACATCACCGGCGGCCGCCCGATGACGCGGGCCGAAATCCGTGCCGAGTCGTTCGAGCGGATGCTGCGGGGCGGTTTCCGGGCGACGCACCTGCGGGAGACCGGCGAGTTCATCGGCTGGCACTGCCTGCGCCGCCTGCCGGGCGCCCCGGCGGGCTCGGCCGACCTCGGCTACCGCCTGCGCAGGGCCGCCTGGGGCAAGGGGTACGCGACGGAAGGCGCCCTCGCCCTCATCGAGCAGGGGTTCCGCGAGCCGGGCCTCGAACGGATCACCGCGAACACGATGTACGTGAACGCCCCCTCGCGCCGCGTCATGGAGAAGTGCGGGCTCTCCCACTCCCGCACCTACTTCGAGGACTGGCCCCACCCGGTCGAGGGGGACGAGCACGGCGACGTGGAGTACGTGCTCACCCGCCGCGAGTGGCTGCGCCATACGGGCGCCTCATGACTGGCAGCCCCCCTCCGGCCCGGCGATGCTGGAGCGTGTCGTGAGGCGCGGAAGAGCGGGAGCGGGCACGTGAGGGCACCGGGCACGGAGCGTACCGGCGTCGGGCGCTGGTGCCTGCGTCACCTGCAGTGGGTGCCCGCCTTCCTGCTCGTCGGGGGCGCCGCCCTCGACTACAACACCCCTCCGCACTTCAGCGCCGAGGCCTTCTACACGGCCGCTCCGATGTCGGCCGCCGCACTGCTGTCGCTGCGGGCGACGATCCTGGCGGGCATCGGCGCGTGCGCGGCCGACACCGCCCTCCTGATCCACTTCGGCTTCCTCGGGGACTCCGGCGGGCAGAGCGAGCTGGCCACCGTCACCACGGTCTCGGCCTTCGCCGTCGTCGTCAACCGCCTCATGTACTACAGCAACGTGCGGCTGGAGTCCGCACGCAGGATCGCCCTGGCCGTGCAGCGCGCCGTGCTGCCGCGGCCGCCGGCCTCGATCGGGCCCTTGCGGATCGCCGTGCGCTACCAGTCGGCCGTGAAGGACGCGCAGATCGGCGGCGACCTCTACGGCGTGCAGGACACCCCGTACGGCGTACGCTGCCTGGTCGGCGACGTGCGGGGCAAGGGCATGGACGCGGTCAAGGCCGTGGACGTCGCCATGGGGGTGTTCCGGGAGGCCGCCGACGACGAACCCGCGATCACCGCGGTATCGGCCCGGCTGGAGCGGGCCCTGCGCCGCGAGGCGGAGCGGCGGAACGGGGTCGAGCGGACCGAAGGGTTCGTCACGAGCATCCTGGCCGGCATCCCGCACTCCGGCGACGAGCTGCAGCTACTCAACCGCGGCCACCCGGCGCCCCTGCTCCTGCACGGCGGGCGGGCGCGCTACGCGGAGCCCTCCGAACCGGCCCTCCCCCTGGGCCTGGCGGACCTGGGCGCCGGCGAGGACCGCACCGACACGGTGCCCTTCCCGCCGGGGACGACGCTCCTGCTCTACACCGACGGCCTCACCGAGGCACGGGACCGCGCCGGGGTCTTCTACGACCCCGGCGCCAGGCTGACCGGGCGGGAGTTCTCCGGGCCGGACGCCCTGCTCGACGCCCTCCTCGCCGACGTCGCCCGCCACACCGGCGGCTGCATCACCGACGACCTGGTCCTGCTCGCAATCACCCGCAGCGAGGACCCTGGAGCCGCCCGATAGCACGTACGTCCGTACGGGCGAGCAGCACCCGCTAGGGTGCCCGCATGGCGTCCTCGATCCTTTTCTGCAGCGACCCGCTGAACCCCCGGCGGGCGGACGCGCACTTCGCGGACGACGTGCGGGCCGCCCGTGAGGCGGGGCTGCGGACCGCCCTCCTCGATCACGACGCCCTGCTCGCCGGGGACGCCGAAGGCGCCGTCCGCGGCGTCCCGCGCGAGGCGGGGGGCGCCTGGTACCGGGGCTGGATGGTGCCGTCCGGGCGGTACGCGGAGCTGGCGGGCGCGCTCGCCGCCCGCGGGGTCACGCTGCTGACCCCGCCCGAGGCCTACCGCCGCGCGCACGAACTCCCGGGCTGGTACGCGACCTTCGCGTCCGCCACGCCCGCCAGCGCGTGGCTCCCCGCCGGGCCGGGCCGCGCCCCGGGCGCCCCGGAGCTCGCCGCGCTCGCGGCACCGCTCGGCGGCGGGCCCGGCATCGTCAAGGACTTCGTCAAGTCCCGCAAACACGAGTGGCACGAGGCCTGTTACGTGCCCGACCTCGCCGACGCGGACCGGCTGGCCGCGGTGGTGGCCCGCTTCGTCGCGCTCCAGGACGCCTTCCTCGCCGGAGGCGTGGTGGTGCGCGCCTTCGAGCGCTTCACCGACGCCGGCGAGGCCCGCGTGTGGTGGGTGGACGGCCGGCCCGTCCTCGTCACGGCCCACCCCGACAGCCCCGGGCTGCGGCCCGCACCGGCGCTCGACGCCGTGGCGCCCCTGGTCGCGGCCCTGGGCTGCCGCTTCGTGACCACCGACCTCGCCCGGCGCGAGGACGGGGTGTGGCGGGTGGTCGAGGTCGGGGACGGGCAGGTCAGCGACCTGCCGCGGGACGCCGGTCCGGAGCCGCTGTTCCGGGCGCTGGCCCTGGCGGACACCGCGCCGTCCGGGGAGACACGGCCCACCGGTAGCCTGCCGCCATGCTGACTGGTGATCTTGTACGGCTCCGGCCCCTCGAACCGGCCGACGCCGAGACGATGTGGCGGTGGAACAACGACCCGGAGATCGGGCGCTGGATGTTCGGCGGCTACCCGGAATCGCTGGCGCAGATCACCGAGCGCTTCGCGGCCCTCCCCCGGAACTCGTACGCGGGCACGTTCCTCGGCGTCGAGCCGCTCGGCGAGGAGCGGCTGATCGGCTCGGTGCGGCTGCGCGACGCCGCGCCCGAGACCGGCGCGGCCGAACTCGACCTCCGCATCGGCGACAAGGACTGCTGGGGGCGCGGCTACGCGACCGACACCGTGCGCGTGATCTGCCGGTTCGGCTTCGACGAGCTGCGCCTGCACCGCATCGCCCTGACCGTCGTCGCCGACAACGAGCCGGCCCGCCGCGTGTACGAGAAGGCCGGCTTCGTCGAGGAGGGCCGGCAGCGGGAGTGCTTCCGCCGCGACGGCAAGTGGCACGACATGATCCTCATGGGACTCCTCGAAGGCGAACTGCGCTGACCACGGCCCGTCGCACCGGGCACTCCCGTACCCGGAATTCCCGGCGGGAGGAGAAGGGCAGCAGCGAGGATGGGCGGATGGACGCCCTCTCCCGCGCCCGGTCGTTCAACGCGGCCGCGGCCCGGTACGCCGCGAACCGGCCCTCCTACCCGCCCGCCCTCCTGGACGCCGTCGAGGAGCTCTCGGGCCGTCCCCTCGCCGGTGCCCGCGTCGCCGATGTCGGCGCGGGCACCGGGATCGCCACGGCCCTGCTGCGCGAGCGCGGCGCGGAGGTCGTCGCGGTCGAGCCGGGCGACGGCATGGCGGCCCGGTTCCGCCGCGAGCTCCCCGGCGTGCCGGTCGTCCGGGGCGACGGCAATGCCCTGCCGCTCGCGGGCGCTTCCGTCGACCTCGTCACGTACGCGCAGGCCTGGCACTGGACCGACGTCACCCGCTCCCTCCCGGAAGCGCTGCGGGTGCTGCGCCCGGGCGGTGCGATCGCCGTCTGGTGGAACACGACCGCGCTCGACGTGCCGTGGATCGCCGCCCAGCACGAGCGGATCGCGCGCCACACCGGAACGGAACCACCGGTCAGGGAGCCGGACGACGGCCGAGCCGTCCGGCTCGCGGGCTTCGAAGGGCTGCGCTGCGTGCGCCGCCTGGTGCGCTGGAGCCGGGTCGTCCCCCTCGACGTCCACCTCGCCAACATCGGCAGTCACTCGGCGTTCCTCGTGCTCGGCGAGGCCGGCACCCGGGAGTTCCTCACCGCCGAGCGCGACCGCCTGCGTACGGCCTTCCCGGACGAGGAGATCGAGGAGACCTACGTGGTCGACCTGTTCGTCGCCGGGGAGCGGCCGGAGCGGCCCCCTACCTCGCCGTGAACGTCAGGCAGTCCGCCGAGGCGCCGAGAGCGGCCACCGTGATGCCGGGAGCCTGGCACTCCAGCCCGACGTTGTGCAGGCACCCGGCCATCTTGCAGGCGCCGACCCTGCCGACGGACGAGGCGTCGCCGCCCTTCGAGGGGAAGACGAAATAGGTGTCGCAGTGCGCGTGGGCGGAATCGCCCACGGTGATCGCGAGCGCGTGACAGGCGCTGTCCTGGTTGTAGGCGCACTCGTCCACCTGACATACGCTCACCTGAGGCATTTCCACGGCGCTTCTCCTCGGCACGACGTCCCGACCCGGCCACGGTCCGTTCCCCCGACGCCTTCCTCGGGCGCCCGAGGGCGACACCGGTGACCCCTGGTGTTCACCCGGACGCCGGACCGGCGGACGGCAGCGGCGGCCACGGCGACCGCGTGGTACGTTTTCCGTCAGCACTTCAGCCTCCGGCCGCGGCTCCCATCCGCGCGGAGGCTTTTTTCATGCCTGCATACCGATCGACCGCACCCGAGTCCGCACCCGCACCCGTATCCGTATCCGTACAGCTTGCAAGCGAGGCCGACCGGCCCGTACTGGAGCGTCTGTGGCTGATGTTCCGCCACGACATGTCCGCGTTCGACGGCTCGATGCCGGCTCTCGACGGGACGTTCCGCAGCGACCGGCTCGACGCGGCCCTCGCCGGCGCCGGCTGGGCGGCGTACCTGCTGCGCAGCGGCCCGTACCCCGCCGGCCTGGCCCTCGTGCGCGGCGTCGGTGGGCCGGCGCGCGTGATGAACAGCTTCTTCGTGGCCCGCGGGGCGCGTGGGAAGGGGGCGGGGCTGCGTGCCGCCCGGGAGGTCGTGGCCCGTCACCCGGGCCGGTGGGAGATCCCGTTCCAGGACGCGAACGCGGCCGCGGTGCGCTTCTGGCGGCGCGTGGCCGCCGAGGTCGCCGGCGGCGCGTGGGAGGAGGAGCGCAGGCCCGTGCCGGGGCGGCCGGACCTGCCGCCCGACGTGTGGATCTCGTTCGGCGAGGCGGGGACGGGCGCGGGGGTCAGGCGCCCTGCTCGGCCTGCTTCGCCTGCTTCTCCTTGATGCGCGCGGCTTCCTTGCGGACCTCGGCCTGGGTGGCGCGCTCGCGCTGCAGCCACTCGGGCATGTCCTTCTTCAGCGCCTCGATCTGCTCGGTGGTGAGGGGGTCCGTGATGCCGCCGCGGGCGAGGCCCGCGATGGAGACGCCCAGCTTCGCCGCGACCACCGGCCGGGGGTGGGGGCCGTTGCGCCGCAGCTCCTGCAGCCACGCGGGCGGCTCGGCCTGCAGCGCGTTGAGCTCGCTGCGCGTGACGACCCCCTCCTGGAACTCGGTGGGGGTGGCCTGGAGGTACACACCCAGCTTCTTCGCCGCGGTCGCGGGCTTCATCGTCTGGGTGGTCTTGTGCGACGTCATGGTGTCAAGGGTATTCGAGCATGTGCGCTACCTCGACCACGACCGGTAGCCTGGCGGGGTGACAGGCTCGGAAGTTTCCCCTTCGTTCCGGCTCGCCTATGTCCCGGGAGTGACGCCCGCCAAGTGGGTGCGAATCTGGAACGAGCGGCTGCCCGACATCCCTCTGCACCTCGTGGCGGTCCCCGCCGCCGAAGCGTGCGACGTGCTGCTGGGCGGCGACGCCGACGCGGGTTTCGTCCGGCTGCCGCTGCCGGCCGACCGTACGGACTTCAGCGCGATCCCCCTGTACACCGAGACCACGGTCGTCGTGATCCCGAAGGACCACGTCGTGGCGGCGGTCGAGGAGGTCACCTCGGAGGACCTGGCCGACGAGATCGTCCTGCACCCCCTCGACGACGTGCTCGGCTGGGAGCGGCTGCCGGGGCGGCCCGCGATCGAGCGGCCGGCCACGACGGCGGACGCCATCGAGCTGGTGGCCGCGGGGGTGGGCGTCCTCGCCGTCCCCCAGTCGCTGGCCCGCCTGCACCACCGCAAGGACCTCACGTACCGGCCGCTCACGGACGCCCCCCAGTCGCGGGTCGCCCTGTCGTGGCCCGAGGACGCGACCACCGACCTGGTCGAGGACTTCATCGGCATCGTCCGCGGGCGGACGGTCAACAGCTCGCGCGGCCGCACCCAGCCCGAGGCCCAGGCCCGGTCCTCCAAGGCCGCGGCCAAGTCCCCGGGCAAGGGCCGGGGCAAGGCGCAGCCCACGGGGAAGCGTCCCGGTGCGGGCGGCGGCGCTCAGCGCAAGGCCGCGGCGGGCAAGAGCCCGCGGGGCGGTTCCGGCGGCGCCAAGCGCGGCAAGCCCCGCCGCCGCTCGTAGCGGGGGGCCGCCGCACGGCGGAGCTCACACCCCGGGGGCGGTGTCTTCGGCCGGGTCTTCGGCCTGGTCTTTGAAGGGCACCGTCCGCCACGGGCTGTCCGGGTCGGTGGTCAGTGCGCGGTGCGCGTCGAGGACCGTCGTGTACCAGGGGCCGAACTCCTCGTCGTCGAAGTGCAGGCACCGGCCGAGTATGTAGCCCGCGGAGAACTCCTCCCACGAGTCGTACGCGGCCCGCGCGGCGACGGCCGCGCGCTCGATCGCCGCGCGCATCTCGGTCTCCGTCGCGTAGCGCGCGCCCCGGCCCCAGCGGGCCATCTTCGAGCCGCGGCCGATGTCCCAGGCCGCGACCGTGCGCACGAGGCCGTCGGGCGGCAGGAGGCCGTCGGCGCGGAAACGGGCCTCGTAGCGCAGCACCTGCCCCACGAGGTCGCGCAGGTGCGCCACGAACCCGGCGAAGTCGGGGTCGCCGGCGGCGGTGCCGTTCTCCTGGGCGCGGGCGCGCACGGTGGCCTCGACGGTGTCGCGCCACTGACCCGGGTCGACGCGGCCGCCGCCCTGCGACCGGAGCAGTGCGTTCCGCGCTCCCAGGACGAAATCCCAGTACCAGGGGCTCACGTCCTGGCCGAGGAGCCGCTCCTCGGTCTCCAGCCAGTCCTCGCGGCCGTGCACGCCCCAGTCGTCGGCGATCCGCTCGGCCTCGCCGCTGTATCCCATGCCGTGCCAGTGGAGGGTGTTCCACGCGTCGCCGTTGCGGAAGCACAGGTGCGCGCCGCAGGCCAGGCCGTGCAGCAGCGGGCCGGGGGCGGGGGCGCCGGTGCGGCGGGTCACGACGCGGTCCATCAGGTCGTCCGGGGAGAACAGCTCGTGGTGCAGGTCCAGCCACACCTCCCGCTCCTCGTCGCTGACCAGGAAGTACTGCTCGCAGGGCGTGGCCGCGTTGACGGCGAGGACGTCCACGCCGTCCGGGACGATCTGCGCGAGAGCGCCGAGGGTCGTGTACTCGTAGACGAGGAACGGGTGCGGGCGCGGCAGCACGCCGGAGGTGTAGACCTGCAGGACGGTGCGCCCGTCCGGGGTCTCGATGGTCAGCATGGGGTGGGCGTCGTCGCCGGCGGCCTGCGCCTCGTCGAGGCGGACCGGGTAGTAGACGCCCTCGATCGCGAGGGTGCGCAGGTAGGCGTACGAGTCGTCCGACCTCGTCACCTTGTACAGGTACTGCTCCACGTCGGTGGGGGCCTGCCAGCGGGAGCCGTCCTCCGGCGCCGCGACGAAGGGGAAGATCTCGTCGTGGTCCTCGTCCTGGGCTGCGGCGTGCATGGGGCTCCTGTTCGCTCCGGTCCGGCCGGCCGGTTCCGGCTCAAGATCGCCCGAGTACGGTAGCGGTGGCGGTTCCGGGGGTGCGGAGAGGGGCGGCCCGGCCTTCCGCGGCCCGGCCCTTCCGGGCGTGACGTGCGGTCACGACGCGTGCCGGCGGTCCGTGGTGACGAGCGTCCGCAGCGTTCCGGCGCCCTCCGCGACAGCGGCGGGGTGCGGCAGCGCGGCCGCGGCCGGGTTCTCCGGCGGGGTGGCGCCGGCCGGGTGGACCAGGGCGACGACCAGCGTGGCGGGAAGCTTCCAGCCGCTCCAGGCGGACAGCGAGCCCGAGCCGAGCCGGCCGAGCGCCGGCGGGAGCGAGCGCGGCATGCGGGCCGGGCGGGCCCGGGCCAGGGCGGCCGCGGGCCCGGCCAGGACGAGGTGGTTGATGCGCCGCTCGTGCGGGGTGAGGGCGGCCGCCGCGGGCGGCGGGGTCCGGACGGTCACGTCCACGGATGTGCCATTCGGGCCATTTCGGTCTCATTGAGGCAGGGCCGTACCGGGCGCAACAGGGGGAACGTCAGGGCGCGTTGTGGCCCCGGTGCGGGCCGAGCCGGGCAGAGGCCCGGGGTGGTGCGGCGGCCGGGCTCTGGGATTCAGACGACGCGGACCGGGTGGCGGACCACCGCGTCGAAGAAGAAGCCCTGGTCGTTGGGGACGGAGCGGAAGGGCTGGGTGACGCCTGCGGTGTCCGTCGCCCGGGCCATGAGACGGGCGGCCCCGGGCTCACGCGGGTGCCAGTGGGCGCTCCAGCGGACCCAGCCGCCCGGCCGGGGCGCGTCGTGCAGGCGGGCCTCCCGCCAGGAGGCGCCGTCGTCCGTACTGACCTCCACCCGGCGGATGCCCCCTCCCCCGGACCACGACCGGCCCGTCAGCCGGTGCCCCCGGCCCGCGGCGAACGCCTCTCCGGGGGCCGCCTCGAAGGCGCTGCGCACGGGTTGGCGGGTCAAGGGAGCGCTGCCGCCGGGTGGGTGGGCAGCGCCGAACAGGCGGTAGAACACGGTGTTCCACGGCGAGAACAGCGGACGGTCCGACACCTCGATGTCCCCGACCCACTTCACGGAGGCGATGCCCACCCAGGACGGCACCACCAGGCGTGCCGGGCAGCCGTGGTCGGGCAGGAGCGGCCGGCCGTTCATCTCGTACGCCAGCAGGACGTCGTCGAGGGCCTTCGCCACGGGCAACGGCCGGCGCACGTGCCCGTAGTCCGTCCCAGCGGCGGTGTACACCGGGTCGAGGCCGCGCGGCATCACGTCCACCGCCCGCCGCGACAGGCCCGCCGCCCGCAGGACGTCCGACAGGCGCGCGCCCCGCCAGCGCGCCGCGCCGACCGCGCCCATCGTCCAGGGGGTGCCGGTGACCCTGTCGCCCTGCTGGGTGGCGTAGTAGCTGCGGCCGTTGCCCGCGCACTCCAGGCACGCGCTCGACGTCACGGCCGGCAGGGACCTCAGGTCGTCGTAGGAGAACTCCACCGCCCGGCCGCGCAGTCCGCCGCCCCACACCGTGAGGCGCCACCGCGCGGGGTCCAGGACGGGGGTCGACGTGTGGTTGCGGACGAAGAACCGGTCGACCGGCGTGTGGTAGCCCGTGCCCCGCAGCGCCGCCCAGTTCGTCTCCGCGTTGGTGTCCCGTACGGTGAACAGCTCGGCGGGCAGGGGCTTGACGATCCCCGGCCTCCCCGCGGCGGCCGCCGCGCCCGCTCCGGTGCCGGCTCCGGCGGCGGCGAGCCCCGCCGCGGCGCCGAGCATGCGCAGCACGCCCCGGCGCGAGAGGCCCTCCCCCGCCGCATCACCCGACAGGAACTGCCGCAGCCGGTCGCGGTCGTAGGCGCGCTCGGACATGTACCCGTTCCTCCCCGACGTCACGAAGAGCGTCCCGAAGAGCGGGCCGAAGACTCGACCACGTGCAGACTCGGCCCCATGCTGGAAGCGGACTCCACACACGCTAGAACACGCCCGGCGCACTGTCCCCACCACAATCCGGCCGCACCAGCGGTGCCCCGGGGCCTGGCGGTCCGGCCCCGTCCGTAAGAATCCACTCGTCCCCGCCCTCGCCGTCACCGACGCCCTGCCGGGCACGCCGGACGCGGAGCCCGGCCGCGACCGGTCCACCCGGGCGCGCGTCCTACGGCTCGGGGGACTACGCCCGTGAGGCGGCCGGCCTGCTGGTGCGGACCCTCGACCCGGACGCGGCGCCCGGCGACCTGACGGCGCAGCTCACGCGCCTGGCCCGGCTGCACGAGGGCAGGCCCGTGCTCGCGACGAGGACGGCCGGCTCCCTCGACGGGCGGTTCGGCAGCCGCCACGGCAGCGACGAGGCGCTCGCCCGCGCGGCCCGCTCCCTGGCCGGGGACGGGGGCCCGGAAGCGGGCTTGTGCGCGGTCGCCCTCACCGTCGTCGGGGGCCGCCGCACCGGCTGGTCCGCTCCCTGGCGCGAGCAACTGCGGGCCCTGCGCCGCCACGCCCACCCGGACGTCCGCGACGAGGCGCTCGCCAGGGTCACCGCCGAGGAGTGAGCGACCCGCATCCTCAGCCACGCGGCCCGGGAGGCCCTGCCCAGGCCGCGCTGGGGCCCGCGCGGTGGCTGAGCGTTGCGGCCGGCTCGTAGGGCCGCACTCACCACGGTCTCAGGAGTCCTTGCCCTCCACGACGCGCCGGGCCGCCTCGCTCTCCGCGGCGGCCGGTGACAGCTCGCTCAGCGTGTCGAGGTCGGTGTCCTCCCGGAGCTCGGTCTCCCAGGCGGCGGCCAGCTTCTCCTGCTGCCGGCGCGGCTGCCGCCGGACCTCCTCGCGGTGGGCCGGGCTCAGGGCCTCCAGGAATCGCGAGACTTCGTCGGTCGGCATGGGTTCTCCCTCGTCAGCGTCGACGGCCATCCCCTTCCCGCTGCCGGGAGCCCCCGGATCAACCGGCTCCTCCGCTTCACCTGAAAGGGGACCGGGCGGGCGCCGGCAGGAGGAGCGGCGGCGGCCGGGCGGCTGCCCGTCCCCGCGAAAGCGAGGGGAGCGGGCAGCCGCGCGACGGCGGGGCTACTCCTGCCGTACGTACAGCAGCAGCCGGGCGAACAGGCCGGGCCGGCGCGGCGCGCCGCGGGGCGCGGCGGGCCCGGCTTCCGCGCCGGGGGCTTCGGGAGCGGCGGGCGGCTTCTCCCCGGCCCGGCTCGCGGGGGGCGTGGTGCGCGGACCGCCCGGCGGGCTCGGCGGGCTCGGCGGGTCCTGCGGATCCGGGGCGGTGGCCGGGGGCTGCTCGCCGCCGGCGGAGGCGTGCTCGGGGTCGGGTTCGGGGGCGCGGTAGACCTGGGCGCGCAGATAGGCGCTCAGGACACGCGCGGGATCGAGGGGCATGACGTCTCTCTGCTTCTCGTGCCTGCAGGTGTGAGGAAAGTTCCGGGCGTGCCGGACGCGGCGGCCCGTCCCGTACGGGGCGGGACGGGCGGGGGTTCCTCTCAGCAGCGCAGGACGTCGTTGCGCGCGCGGCCCGCGGTGGCCGCGGGGCCTTCGGGGGCCGGCGGTGCGGGCCGGCAGCCGGGGGCCGGCGGGGATCCGGCTCCCGCGGAGTCCCGCGAGGCGGGGACGCAGGTGCGCCTGCCCGGAGACGCCTGGACGCGGGGCGTGCGGTTGTCCGCGACGCAGTCGTCCGCGGTGGCGAACTCCACGGACACGGGGGTCTCTTCCGGGCCGGAGCCCAGGGCGAACACCGTGCCGCTCCCCCCGGAGAAGAGCAGCAGGACGGAGACCAGCACGGCGACCGCGGCGCGCAACGCGGGCTGCGACGGCGGCGGTGCGGGGCTCCACAGGGTCATGCACCAAGCGTAATCAGTCAATTACTTTGGGCGCATTCCACCGTTCGGGTGAGGCCACCGGTACCGGGGCGGCATCTCCCGGCGGGAACGGGGCACCTGGCCCGTATGGTCGCACAGCCCGCGGCACGGAACCCGGGCGCGCCGTACGGTCGGAGCAGGGCTTCTCCGCGCACGGCGGCGGCCCCGGTCACGGCAACGACGGCGGAGGAGGAGCAGGTGACGGATGCCCGGGAGAGTGCGGACCACGTCAGCGTGCATCTGACGGACTGCGGCCACCAGGACGCGGGCGCCGTCTTCGGCGTTCTGGAGGCCGCCTTCCCCGAAGCGGGCCCGCCGCGCAGCGAGACCAGCCCGGGCGCGCCCGGCGCGGGCCCGATGATCTGGTGCATGACGGTGGACACCCGCACGCGGCTGGGCGAGGGCGCGGCGCAGCCGGGGAAGGCTCCCCTCTCGGGCACGGTCACGGCCGACCTGTTCGGCGCCGCCGACCCCGTCCGCCAGGTCAAGGAGGAACTGGAGCGCGCCTTCGCCGCCGAGCACCGCGGTCACGTCTCCGGTGAGCACGAGATGGAGCTGCGGCTGCGGCTGGCGACGCGAACCGCCTCGTGAGGCGCGCCACTTCACTCTTCCGTGACCCTGCCCCGCGGCCTAGAGTGACGGTGCAGCTGGTTCGCCCTGCTCGCCAGGCAGGCGCGTCGCAAGAGGGAACCCGGTGGGAATCCGGGACTGCCCCGCAGCGGTGAGCGGGAACGACCGCCGTCATACGCACTGGATCCGTACGGGTCCGGGAAGCGACGGCCAGTAGGTGCCATGTGGCGTGCCCGCGAGTCCGAAGACCTGCCAACTGCCCGTGCGCTGCCGAGCGCACGGAGATCCCGGTGACCTCGAGGGCGGTTGGGGGCACCCCCGGACGAAGTCTGGGGGAGCACACATCAGGCGGGCACACGCGGCGGCGCTACGAGCGACCGCACCGCGGCGGCGGCCCGCCCGGTCTGCCGTTCCTTCGCGCTCTCCGTCCGTCCCGGGGTCATGGACGCACGCACGCTCGCGAAGGAGAGTTCCGTGACCAGCAAGTCCGCAGCCGCGGCAGCACAGGCCACCGTCCACGGCTACCCCCGGCAGGGTCAGGGCCGGGAACTGAAGAAGGCGATCGAGGGGTACTGGAAGGGCCGTGTCACGGCCGAGGCCCTGCGGGACACGGCCGCCGCACTGCGCCGTACGAACTGGCAGCAGCTGGCCGGGGCCGGTGTGCACGAAGTGCCCACGGGCGACTTCTCGTTCTACGACCACGTCCTGGACACCAGTGTGATGGTCGGTGCGATTCCCGCGCGGCACCGCGCGACCGTCGACGCCGACGCCCTGGACGGCTACTTCGCCATGGCCCGTGGCACGCAGGAGGTGGCGCCGCTGGAGATGACCAAGTGGTTCGACACCAACTACCACTACCTGGTCCCCGAACTCGACCCCGGCACGGTCTTCACCGCGGACTCCACCAAGCAGGTCGCGGAGCTGAAGGAGGCCCTCGCGCTCGGCCTGACGGCCCGTCCGGTGCTCGTCGGCCCCGTCACGTACCTGCTGCTGGCCAAGCCCGCGCCGGGCGTCGCCGCCGGCTTCGAGCCGCTCACCCTCCTCGACCGGCTGCTGCCGGTGTACGCCGAGGTCCTCGCCGACCTGCGGGCCGCGGGCGCCGAATGGGTGCAGCTCGACGAGCCCGCCCTGGTCCAGGACCGCTCCCCCGCCGAGCTCAACGCCGCCGCCCGCGCCTACCGCGAACTGGGCGGCCTCACCGACCGGCCCCGGCTGCTGGTCGCCTCCTACTTCGACCGGCTCGGCGAGGCCCTCCCGGTCCTCGCCAAGGCCCCCGTCGAGGGCCTCGCCCTGGACTTCACGGGCCCCGCCGCCGCCAACCTCGACGACCTCGCGGCCGCCGGCGGGCTGCCCGGCAAGCGGCTCCTCGCCGGCGTCGTCAACGGCCGCAACGTGTGGATCAACGACTTCGAGAAGTCCCTGTCCACCCTGGGCACGCTCCTCGGCCTCGCCGGCCGGGTCGACGTCGCCCCGTCCTGCTCCCTGCTGCACGTGCCGCTGGACGCGGCGGCCGAGCGGGACATCGACCCGCAGATCGCCCGCTGGCTCGCGTTCGCCCGCCAGAAGGCCGCCGAGGTGGTCACGCTGGCCCGCGGCCTGGCGCAGGGCCCCGACACGATCGCGGCCGAGCTGGCCGCCAACCGCGCCGACCTGGCTTCGCGGGCGGGCTCGGCCATCACCCGGGACCCGGCCGTCCGCGCCCGCGCCGCCGCCGTCACCGAGACCGACGGCCGCCGCTCGCAGCCGTACGAGCAGCGGGCGGCCGCCCAGCGGGCCCACCTCGGCCTGCCCCTGCTGCCGGTCACCACCATCGGCTCCTTCCCGCAGACGACGGAGCTGCGCACCGCCCGCGCCGACCTGCGCTCGGGACGGATCGACGCCGAGGCGTACGAGGAGCGCATCAAGGCCGAGATCCGCGAGGTGCTCTCGTTCCAGGAGAAGGCCGGCATCGACGTCCTCGTGCACGGCGAGCCCGAGCGCAACGACATGGTGCAGTACTTCGCCGAGCAGCTGACGGGCTATCTGGCCACGCAGCACGGCTGGGTCCAGTCGTACGGCACGCGCTACGTCCGCCCGCCGGTCCTCGCCGGTGACATCTCCCGCCCGGAGCCGATGACGGTCCGCTGGACGCGCTACGCCCAGTCGGTGGCGGGCAAGCCCGTCAAGGGCATGCTGACCGGGCCGGTCACCATGCTCGCCTGGTCGTTCGTCCGCGACGACCAGCCGCTCGGCGACACCGCCCGGCAGGTCGCCCTCGCCCTGCGCGACGAGGTAGCCGACCTGGAGGCCGCGGGCACCTCGGTGATCCAGGTGGACGAGCCGGCGCTGCGCGAGACGCTGCCGCTGCGCGCGGCCGGCCACGCCGAGTACCTGGCGTGGGCGACCGAGGCGTTCCGCCTCAGCACCGCGGGCGTCCGGCCGGACACGCAGATCCACACGCACATGTGCTACGCGGAGTTCGGCGACATCCTCCGGGCCATCGACGACCTCGACGCCGACGTCATCAGCCTGGAGGCCGCCCGCTCGCACATGCAGGTCGCCGCCGAGCTGGCCACGGCGGGCTACCCGCGCGAGGTCGGGCCCGGCGTCTACGACATCCACTCCCCGCGCGTCCCCGGCGCGGACGAGGCCGCGGCGCTGCTGCGCAAGGGCCTGGAAGCGATCCCCGGCGAGCGCCTGTGGGTCAACCCGGACTGCGGGCTGAAGACCCGCGGCTGGCCCGAGGTCCGGGCCTCGCTGGAGAACCTCGTCACGGCGGCGCGGGAGGTCCGGGCGGAGCTGCCCGGCGGCGCTTCCTGACGCCGGAGTGACGAAGTGACGGAGGGGCGGGCGCCGGTGCGGCACGGCGCCCGCCCCTCCTGCCGTGGCGTCACCGCGCGGGCAGGATCCGGTCGAGGTGGTAGTCCAGCGTCGTCCGCACGTCGGCGAGGGTGCGCCGGCCGTGGAGCACGTCCATGCCCAGCCCCGTCACCCCCGACACCAGCAGATCGGCCTCCCGTTCGGGGTCGAGGCCGGGCGCCGGCCCCCCGTCCGCCGCGCACGCCTGCCGGATCAGGCCGGCGACGAGCCGCTCCACGGGCTGGGCGCCGTGCAGGAAGACCGCGGCGAGGGCCGGGTCGTTCAGGCTGCGCACGTAGTACGCGACGAAGACGCGCAGCGCATGGCGGCGCTGCTCGTCCAGCGGCAGGAACTCGCCGAGGACGGCGCCCAGCACGGCCCTCGGGTCCGCCGGGTGGGCGAGGCGCGCCATGCGCGCCCGGGCCCGCCGCTCGTTCTCCTCGTGCAGCAGGTGCAGCGCGGCGACGAGGAGGCCGTGCTTGCTCCCGAAGTGGTACTGGACCACCCGCAGGGAGACCCCCGCCGCGGCCGCGACCTCGCGCATGCTGGCGGCCTCCAGGCCCCGCTCGGCGGCGATCCGCCAGACGGCCTCCGCGATCTGCTGCCGCCGCGATCCCCCCTCGGCACGGGCGGCGGGCCCGGCGGCCGCGGGCGGTGCGGCAGCCGCACGGCCACGTGCGCCGGCCCGCCGCCGGTACGCCTTGGCCTGGCAGCTGCGCGAGCAGTAGACGGGCGGGCGGCCCCGGTCGGCCGCGGCGAGCGGGGCCGAGCAGACACGACACCCCACCGGATTTTCGTCACGCATGAAAACACTGTACTCCGCGAGGAATTCCGTGATGAAATACTCCTACATGCCCGATTTTCCTGCATCATGGATACAGTCGTATCAACCAACCGAACCATGATCGGAGGAGGCGTCGTGCACGAGGCCTGGTACAGGGTGATGTCCATCGTGGTGCTCGTCGTGGGTGTCTGGGAGGGCCCGCTGGCGATCCTCTACCGGCTCGTCAGCGACGACGAGGGCACCGTCCTGCGAGCGGCGAACTACCTCCCCTCGCCCTGGTGCTACCCCGCGGCGGTCACGGCGGCGGTCCTCCTGTACGGCGTGCTGGCCGTGCTCGACGCCGGGCGCGAGAAGGCGCTGGCCCGTCAGAAGGCGCGGGACGACGCCCGGAGCGCCGCGCAGTCCGGGTGACACCCGGCGATCGTGCGGTTGAGCTCCCGGCACGCCGGTTACCCATCAGCCGCGGTCCCGCGCGCGGAAGCGGGTGCCGGCGAGCCGACAGGGAGCGTGGCGGGTGAAAGAGAAGGTCCGGGAGGCGGCCCTGACCGGCTTCGTGGCGCTGGACCGGCGACTGCCGGCCGCCGAGGCGGCGAAGGCGCTGCTGCGCAAGGCGTTCCCCGACCACTGGTCGTTCCTCCTGGGGGAACTCGCCCTCTACAGCTTCGCCGTCCTGGTGCTCACCGGCTCCTACCTGACGCTCTTCTTCGACCCGGGCATGACGCAGAGCGTGTACGCCGGGCCGTACGAGCCGCTGCGGGGCCTGCGGATGTCGCAGGCGTACCTGTCGACGCTCGACCTGAGCTTCGAGGTGCGGGGCGGGCTGCTCATCCGGCAGGTCCACCACTGGGCCGCGCTCGTCTTCGTGGCGGCGATCGCGGTCCACATGCTCCGGGTGTTCTTCACCGGCGCCTTCCGCAGGCCCCGGGAGGTCAACTGGGTCGTGGGCCTGACGCTGTTCGTCCTCGCGCTCCTCGAAGGCTTCGCCGGCTACTCGCTGCCGGACGACCTGCTCTCCGGGACGGGGATGCGGACGGCGAACACGATCGTGTTGTCGATCCCGGTCGTGGGCACGTACCTGAGCTCGTTCATCTGGCGCGGGCCGTTCCCGGGGCACGTGATCCTTCCCCGGCTGTACGTCGTGCACGTGCTGTTCGTGCCCGGTGTGCTGATCGCCCTGATCACCGTGCACCTGATCCTGGTGGTCTACCTCAAGCACACGCACTGGGCGGAGCGCGGCAGGACGAACCGCAACGCCGTCGGGCAGCCCATGTTCCCTCAGTTCGTCACGAAGTCCACGGGCCTGTTCCTGATGATCTTCGGCCTGCTGACCGCGCTCGGCGGGCTCGCCCAGGTCAACCCCGTCTGGGCGTACGGGCCCTACCGGGCCGACCAGGTGGCGACGGACGCCCAGCCCGACTGGTACGTGGGGTTCCTGGAGGGCGCCCTGCGCGTGATGCCCCCGTGGGAGACGGTGCTGTGGGGGCACACCTTCATGTGGAACGTGCTGATCCCGGCGGTCGTCCTGCCGGGCCTGCTGTTCACGGGCCTCTATCTGTATCCCTTCCTGGAGAAGTGGATCGCCGGGGACCGCTCGGAGCACCACCTGGCCGACCGCCCCCGCAACCAGGCCGCCCGCACGGCCCTGGGCGTGGCCGGCATCGTCTTCTACGCGGTCCTGCTGGCGGCCGGCGGCAACGACGTGATCGCGTTCTCCTTCCGGGTCTCCGTCAACACCCTGACCTGGATCTTCCGCATCGCGGTGGTCCTCGGCCCGGCGCTCGCCTTCTGGGTCACCCGGCGCATCTGCCTGGCCCTGCAGGCGCACGACCGCAGACTGCTCACCGAGGGCCACGAGAGCGGGAACGTCGAGCAGGACGTCCAGGGCGGGCTCGGCGAGGGTCACGAGGCGCTGTCCGCCACCCGCGGCTACCGTCTGATGGTGCGTGAGATCCCGCGGCCGCTCGCGGCCCCCGCGGGGGAGCTGCCCCGCCGGCAGCGGCTACGGCTGGCCCTGAGCTCCTGGTACTACGGCGACCGCGTCGAGGTCCCGGTGACGCCCGAGCAGCGGCGTGCCATCGAGGAGCGGACGGCCGCGCCGGTCGAGCCCGCCGAACCGGCCCCGCCCGCGGGACCGAACGCACCGGCCGAGCGGGGCACCTAGCCGTCCGGACGGGCACTGTCCCTACTGCAGCAGCCGGCGCTGGATGAGCTCCATGACCTCGGCCGGGCTGCGTCCGCCGTGGTCGACGTCCAAGAGGCGGTTGCCGATCCACACCGTGAAGCACAGCGTGCAGCGGACCTCGACGTCGTCGGGGTCGGTGCAGAATCCGCCGAACAGCTCGCGCAGGTACTCCATCCGCCGGTTGTCCACGCGTCGCAGCCGTTCCGCCACGGCCGGCTCGCGCCGCGCCCAGTCGCGCACCGCGAAGTCGGTGAAGATGTCGGTGAGCAGGCCGTCGCCGGAAGCGGCGACGGTGAACAGCCGCCGCAGCCTGGTCCGCGCGTCTCCGCCGGCGGCCTCGACCTTCTCGATGAGCGCCGTGGTCGCGTCCCCTTCCCAGGCGTCGAGCATCTCCTCGAGCAGGGCCTGCCGGTCGGCGAAGTGCCAGTAGAAGCCGCCCCGGGTGACGCCGAGCGCCTTGGCCAGCAACTCGATCCGCACCGCCTCCACCCCGCCGGAGGTCAGAGCTTGAAGGCCGGCGGCAATCCAACTGCCGCGCGGGGTACGCGTCGTCGCCATGAGACAGGTCACCTCTCCAGCATCTATACAGCACTGTATGGATCACCCTATCGTCTTCCATACAGCGCTGTACGGAAGTGCGCAGGGTGAGTACGGCTGATTCCCCGACAGCGGGAGGTACTGCATGAACACCTCGGCGAAGACCATGACGCGGGACACGGGCGCCGCGACGGCGGCCGTCGCGCGGCCGTGGGCCCTGTGGGCCGCCGTGGCCGTGGCGACGGTCACCGCGGCGCTGCACACGTTCGTGCAGGCCGCCCCGACCGTCGACGCGCTGATGGCCGGCGACGCCGCTGCGGAGGCTCAGCAGGGGCTCCGGATGATGTGGCACGGCATGTCGGCGATCGCCTGGAGCTATCCGGTCGTCCTGGTGCTCCTGCGGCACCGGCCGGCCGCCGTCACCAGGCCGGCGCTCGGCTGCGTCGCGCTGCTGAACGGCTCACAAGCGGTGATGTACGCGGCGACCGGGCTGGCGGGCCACGGCGTGTCCGGGCTCCTGTCGCTGCCGGAGTGGGCACTGCACGCCCCCGTTGCGGTCCTGGCCTGGCTGGCCCGTCCGGCCCGGCCCCCGGGCGGGCCGGCGCCGAAGGCCCGCCGCAGCCGCGGACGGCTGGTGCTGCTGTGGCTCGCGATCGCCTTCTCCGCCTTCATGGCGGCCTTCCACACCGTCAGCGGCACCTTCGACTCCTGGCCGGCCGACTTGCTGGACAGCGACACCGCCCTCGGCCCGAAACTGACCCTGTACGCGATGTGGCTCTTCAGCTGCGTGCTGTTCTGGACGGTCCCGCTGACCGTGGTGTGGGCACTGCGGGCGCGCACGGAAGCAGGCCGGTTCCTCCTCGCCTACGTCGCCCTCCTGGTGACGGCCCTGGCGGTCTCGTGGGCCGTCACGAAGGCGCTCGGGACAGCCCCCGACCTGCCGCCGGTCGGTCCGGTCTCCCTCGGCCTCAACGCCGCTCTCACCGTACTGAGCGCACGACCGCGGCCGCGGCCGGACGGGCGGAACGCCGAAGGGCCGTCAGGCACCGCCTAGTCGCGCTGGACGTACTGGAAGGACATCCCGGCCACGCCCGCGGCCAGGACCCCGAAGCCGATGATGAACAGCCACAGGCCGAAGACGATGCCCAGGGCCGAGAGGGCGGCGCCCAGGGCGGTCAGGGGCGGGTAGGCGCTGCGCGGCGGGAAGAAGTCCAGCGGGCCCGCGCGGTCGGCGATGGCGGCCTTCTCGTCGTCCTCCGGCCGGGCGCCCCGGCGGCGGTAGTTCATGGCGAAGAAGAAGGACATCAGCGACGCCATGACGAAGGAGACCGTCAGCGCCGCGGTCCCCGCGGGCTCGCGGCCGGAGAGCCAGACGTAGACGGCCCCGGTGGCCAGGAAGAAACCGGCGACGCCGGCGAAGAGGACCGCCTCTGTCTTCACTTCGGGATGCTCCTCGTCGGCGCCGTCTCCAGGGCTTCCGGGTGGTGCAGGTCGAAGGCGGGGGAATCGGACCTCACCCGCGGCAGTGCGCGGAAGTTGTGGCGCGGCGGCGGGCAGCTCGTGGCCCACTCCAGGGAACGGCCGTAGCCCCAGGGGTCGTCGACGGTCACCTTCGGCGCGTGGCGGGCGGTGCGCCACACGTTGTACAGGAACGGCAGGGTCGAGATGCCGAGCAGGAACGCGCCGATGGTCGAGACGGTGTTCATGAGCGTGAACCCGTCGGTGGCGAGGTAGTCGGCGTAGCGCCGGGGCATTCCGGACTCGCCGAGCCAGTGCTGCACCAGGAACGTGATCTGGAAGCCGGCGAAGAGCGTGAAGAAGTGGATCCTCCCCAGCCGTTCGTCGAGCATGCGGCCCGTCCACTTGGGCCACCAGAAGTAGAAGCCGCCGAACATGGCGAAGACGACGGTGCCGAAGAGCACGTAGTGCAGGTGGGCGACGATGAAGTACGTGTCGGTGACGTGGAAGTCGAGCGGCGGCGAGGCGATGAGGACGCCGCTGAGGCCGCCGAGCAGGAAGGTGACCAGGAAGCCGACCGCCCACAGCATGGGCGTCTCGAAGGAGACGCTGCCGCGCCACATCGTGCCGATCCAGTTGAAGAACTTCACTCCGGTGGGGACGGCGATCAGGAAGGACATCAGGGAGAAGAAGGGCAGCAGGACGGCTCCGGTCGCGAACATGTGGTGCGCCCACACGGAGGCCGACAGCATGGTGATGGCGATGGTGGCGCCCACCATCCCGGCATAGCCGAAGAGCGGTTTGCGGCTGAACACCGGGATGATCTCGGTGATCACACCGAAGAACGGCAGCGCGACGATGTAGACCTCGGGGTGGCCGAAGAACCAGAACAGGTGCTGCCACAGCAGGGCGCCGCCGTTGGCCGCGTCGAAGACGTGGGCGCCGAACTTCCGGTCCGCTTCCAGGCAGAGCAGGGCGGCGGTGAGGACGGGGAAGGCGAGCAGCGCCAGGATGGAGGTGAAGAGGATGTTCCAGGTGAAGACCGGCATGCGGAACATCGTCAGGCCCGGCGCGCGCAGGCAGACGATGGTGGCGATGAAGTTCACCGACCCCAGGACCGTGCTCAGGCCCGCCACGACCAGGCCCATCGCCCACAGGTCGCCGCCGGCGCCGGGCGAGTAGACCGCGCTGTTGAGCGGGGCGTAGGCGAACCAGCCGAAGGGCGCGGCACCGCCGGGGACGACGAAACCGGAGACGACGATCAGCCCGCCGAGGAGGAACAGCCAGTACGTCATGGCGTTCAGCCGCGGGAACGCCACGTCCGGGGAACCGATCTGCAGGGGCATCACGGCGTTGGCGAACCCGGCGAACATGGGCGTCGCGAACAGCAGCATCATGACGGTGCCGTGCATGGTCACCAGCTGGTTGTACTGCGCGGTGCTGACGAGTTGCAGCCCCGGCCGGGCCAGTTCCGCCCGCATGACCATCGCCATGAGCCCCGCGAGGAGGAAGAAGCAGAAGGCGGTCACCAGGTACATGTTCCCGATCACCTTGTGATCGGTGGTGGTGAGGTACGCCAGCATCCTGCTGCCCAGCCGGACCGGGGGGCCGTCGGCGGTCTCCGTCGCCCCGTCGGTTCTCTCCTGCTCCAGCTGCGGCATCGCCCCTCCGTGGGCCCGTGCCCGTTGCGGCGGGCGCCTCGTGTGTAGCCGGGTGCGCCGGAGCGCAAACCACGAATCGGCCATTCGGACGGGCGGCCGGAAGCACACCGCCCTTAGCCGGCCCGGATGCGGGCAGACGAGGGAAAAGGAGGTAAGACTCATGGTTCCCCTGCTGATCGTTCTTCTCCTCGCGCTGCTCCTCTTCGGCGCAGGCTTCGCACTCAAGATCCTCTGGTGGGTCGCGATCATCGTGCTGGTCCTCTGGCTCCTCGGCTTCCTCGTCCGCTCCGGCGGGGGCCGCTGGTACCGCTGGTAGCAGCCGGGCCCCGGCTTCGGCTCCGCGGCCGGCGACCGGCGGCCGGATCGGGCCAGGGGTACGGCGTTTCGTCACCGGGCGCGCCCTCGTGGGGTGTAATGGCCCACAGGAGTGGCGAGACACCGGGCATCCCCAGGAGCGAGCGTGGACACACCACCGCACGAAGCCGCGGCCTCGGCCGCACGTCAGGAAGCGGCGCGCCTGACCGCCAAGGACATCCACGGCATCGCCCTGACCTGGGTCGACAACGCGGGCATCACCCGCGTGAAGGCCGTCCCCACCGCCCGGCTCGCCCACGCGGCACAGTGGGGCGTGGGCATGTCGCCCGTCTTCGACGTGTACCTCAGCGACGACTCCGCCGTCACCAGCCGTCACATCGGCGGCCCCGACGGGGACCTGCGCCTCTTCCCCGATCTCGACCGGCTCACCGTCCTCGCCGCCCAGCCGGGCTGGGCCTGGGCCCCGGTCGACCGCCACGAACAGGACGGCACCCCGTACGCGGCCTGCCAGCGCCTGTTCGCGCGCCGCATGACCGACCGGGCCGCGCAGGCCGGCCTCGAACTGCGCATGGGGTACGAGACCGAGTGGGTCGTCACCCACGCCGCGGACCGGGCCGGCGAGCAGGCCGTTGCGGGCGGCGGGGCCCGCGCGGCGGACGGCTCCCCGCGCTACGCCGGCCCCGGCCCCGCCTACGGCATGACGCGCGTCGTCGGGCTCTCCGACTACGTGCGCGACGTCCTGCGGGCCCTGGCCGCCCAGGGCATCGACGTGCTGCAGATCCACCCGGAGTACTCCCCCGGCCAGTTCGAGGTCTCCACCGCCGCGGCCGGCCCCGTCACCGCCGCTGACCACACCGTGCTCGTCCGGGAGACCATCCGCGCCGTGTCCGCGCGCCACGGCCTGGACGCCACGTTCGCGCCCCTCGTCGAGCCCGGCACCGTGGGCAACGGCGCGCACCTCCACCTCAGCCTCTGGCGGGACGGCCGCAACCTCTTCCGCGGCGGCGACGGGCCGTTCGGCATGACCGGGCCCGGCGAGGCGTTCCTCGCCGGTGTCCTCCACGAGCTCCCCGCCCTGCTGGCGATCACCGCCCCGCACCCCGCGGGCTATCTCCGGCTCGCCCCCTCCCGGTGGGCCGGCGCCTTCCAGTGCTGGGGCCCCGAGAACCGGGAGGCGGCGCTGCGCTTCATCCCCGGCCCGGCCCGGGACCCGGGCAGCGCCAACGCCGAGATCAAGTGCATCGACGCGACGGCCAACCCGTACCTGACCGCGGGCGCGGTCATCGCCGCGGGCCTGAACGGCATCGAGCGGAAGCACACCCTGCCCGACCCCGTCAGCGGCGACCCGGCGGTCACCGGCGCCGCCGTGCCCCGGCTGCCCACGAGCCTGCCGGAGGCCCTCGACCGCCTCCGCGGCTCGGAACTCCTGCGGGACGCCCTCGGGGAGCCGCTCTACGAGGCGTTCCTGGCCGTCCGCGAGGGCGAGCACGCGCGCACGCGGCACGACTCCCCGGAGGCCGTCGTCTCGGGCCTCCGGCACCGGTACTGACGAGGACTCGACTCCACGGAGGGGCTGCGCCATGGTGAACCCGGCGGATCCGGTGGACCTGACGGACCCGACGGACCTGGTGGACCACCACTGCCACGGCGTGGCCCGCGGCCCCCTCGACGAGGCCCGGTTCCTGTCCTACCTGACCGAGTCCGACGCGCCGGCCGCCGGCGGCACCACGTTCTTCGACAGCCAGCTGGGCTTCGCCGTGCGCCGCTGGTGCCCGCCGCTGCTCGGGCTCCCCGCCCACTGCCCGCCCGCCGACTACCTCGCCCGCCGCGCCGCACTGGGGGAAGAGGAGACCCGCAGGCGGCTGCTGCGCGCCACCGGCATCAGCGACTACGTCGTCGACACCGGCCTCGCCGACGGCCTCACCACCCCCGAGGAGCTCGCCGCGGCGGGCGGCGGGCGCGCCCACGAGATCGTCCGGCTGGAGACCGTCGCCGAGCACGCGGCGCAGAAGGCAGGCACCGGCCGGGAGTTCCTCGACGGCCTGCAGGAGGCCGTGCACGAAGCGGCCCGTACGGCCGTGGGCTTCAAATCGGTGGCCGCCTACCGCCACGGCCTCGGCTTCGACCCCGCGCCGCCGGGCCCCGGGGAGCTCGGCGCCGCCGTGGACCGGCTGCTGGCCGCGCGCGACGCCGGCCGCCGCCTCCACGACCCCGTCCTCCTCCGCCACCTGCTGTGGACGGCCGCCGGAACCGCGCTGCCGCTGCAGATCCACACCGGGTTCGGCGACCCCGACCTGCGCCTGCACCGCAGCGACCCGGCCCTGCTCACCGACTTCATCAAGGCCGTACGGCCCACGGGCTGCCCGCTGGTCCTCCTGCACGCCTACCCGTACCACCGCAACGCGGCCTATCTCGCCCACGTCTTCCCGCACGTCCACGCCGACATCGGGCTGACGCTCTCGTACACCGGGGCGCGCGCCGCGGCCGTCCTCGCCGAGGTGCTGGAACTGGTCCCGTTCGGGAAGGTCATGTTCTCCACCGACGCCTACGGGCTGCCCGAGCTGTACGTGGCCGGCGCCCGCCTGTTCACGCAGGCGGTCCGGCAGTTGACGCACGCGTGGGTGGCCGAGGGGGCGTGGCCCGCCGCCGACGCGCCCCGGATCGCCGCACTGATCGGCTCCGGGAACGCGCGGCGGCTGTACGGGCTGGTGCCCTGAGCCGTCAGACGATGCCTTCGAGCGGATTCTGAACGGACAGCACGCGGCCGCTGAAGAGGCCCACGTCAATCACTCCGTCCGCCAGCGCCGTGACGGTTCCGCCCAGAACGCTGGCATCGACATCCGCGTGCGCCGGTGAGGCCAGCGCCACCCCGCACACGCTCAGCAGGACGGTGGCGGCAGCCGTCGTCAGGGCGGAGCGCAGACGCTTCATCACGAACTCCTCGCTATGTGGGGATCTGTCACCCGACTGCTACCTTCCGGGCACGCCCGTCACCCCCGTTCTGCCCGCACGCGCCGACGCGCGCCACCGCGCGCCCCGGTGGTGAGCCGGGGCCGCCCGGCGGAGCGTCAGCGGGCCACCGTGGGCGGGGCGTTCTCCTCCGCTCCCTGCAGGTGCGCCCGGATGTGGCCGGCCGCGCCCTCGCCGCCGGGGACCCGTTCCCACAGGGCGAGCAGGGCGGGGGCGAGACGGTGTGCCTGATCGCCGCTGTGCTGCCAGCAGTAGTGCGCGCGTTTCAGCGCTGCCAGGGCCTCTCCGTCGACGGGTCCGCTGCGGCCGAAGCGGGCGGCGGCGGCCGTCATCCACAGCTCGGCGGCCCGGGAGTGGTCGCCGGCCATGCGGGCGAGGTCCGCACGGACTTCGACCCACAGCCCCGCCTCGGGGCTGTCGGGCCCGTAGTGGCGCAGGGCCTGTTGCTCGCCCGCGGCGGCCATGGCGGCGGCCTCGTTGTGCCGGCCGGCGTGGGCGGCGGCCAGGATGCCGGGCAGGAGGTCGTCCTGGGCGGGGACGGGAGCCGGGACGGCGGCGGGTGCGGGGCCGGGGTCCGGGGGCAGGACCGGGGCCGGCTCGGGCTCGGGCTCGGGCTGTCGCAAGGAAGCCGGTTGCTGCGGGGGAGCCGGTTCGGCGGGCGCCCAAGGCTCCGGTTGCGGGTGCGGTCGGGCCGCGGCG
Source organism: Streptomyces sp. XH2 (assembly GCF_049725035.1). Classification (NCBI taxonomy): domain Bacteria; kingdom Bacillati; phylum Actinomycetota; class Actinomycetes; order Kitasatosporales; family Streptomycetaceae; genus Streptomyces; species Streptomyces sp. XH2. Next base: position 49,495 of record NZ_JBMMMZ010000004.1, read on the forward strand.
GCGACGTTGGCCAGGACCGGGCCGGGCGTTCCCCACTGCAGGGGCACGGTGTCCGGGCCCGCTCCCGCTGCGAGCAGGGCGCGCCGGTGGATCGTGGGCACGTCGAGCACGGGGCCGGCGTGGGGGTCGCCGGTCTGCAGGGCTTCGATGAGGGCCCGCGTGTACGGGCCGGCTTCGCGCGCGGGCGCGGGCGGGACGGGGTTGATCACGCCGAACAGGGGCACGCCCTGGGCGAGTTCTCCGGAGCCCGCCCCGCTCACGACGTGCGGCCAGGCGGCGGCGTCGGCCTCCAGGTCCGCCATCAGCAGCAGCGGTCCCGCGTGGGCCTGCAGGGTGCGCAGCAGCCACGCCCAGGGCAGCCCGGTGTAGCGGACGGCGGCCGGGGTGCTGCCGGAAAGGGCCAGGTGCAGCTCGCCGCCGCGGCGGGCGGGGACCATCAGCCGCCCCGTCACCCAGACCAGGAGCGGGCCGGGCACCGCCGCGGCGTGCTGCAGGTAGGCGAGGGCGCTCTGCGGGCCCTCCACCGCGGGCAGTTGGACCACGTCCACGGCGTCCGCGGCGAGGAAGCGGCGGGGGTGGGCGCCCGCGACGGCGTGCGCGGTCGGATTCGGCAGGACACCTCGCCGCCGGTCAGGCGTACCGTCCAGTAACAGCACACAACCCCGGACCGTGTCGACCACTACGCACTTCCTCCCTGGCAGCACACAAAGGCACAGGCCACTGTAGAGCCCATGCGTACGGCCGGGGGAGGAAGTCCCTCCGACCGCCCGGCCGGCGGGCCCGCGGGTGCCGGGCCCGGCACCCGGGCGCAGCCGGCCGGGTCAGCCGGCGGAGCCGGCGCGGACCACCGGAAGGTGCCGCGGGCCGCGGACGAGGAGGCCCGGGCGGTAGGGAAGCGTGGCGGGGTCTGCGGCGAGGGTGAAGGCCGGCATCCGGCCGTCCTCACCGAAAAGCATCGGAAGAGCCACCTCCGCTTCAAGCCGGGCGAGCCGGGAGCCGAGGCAGAAGTGCGGGCCGTGTCCGAAGGCCGCGTGGGGCGCCGCCCGTTCAGCTGCCCCTGCACCCGCCCTTTCGGCCGCCCGTTCGCCGGAGGCGGCGTAGCGGCCGGGCCGGAACGCGTCCGGCTCGGGGAAGACGCCGGGGTCGCGGTTGGCCGCGGCGAGGACCACGAGGACCGAGGCGTCGGCGGGCAGGACCACGCCGTCGCCCAGGTCGACCTCCTCGGTCGTGCGCCGCCACGTCGTCCCCTCCAGCGGGCTGGCGTGGCGCAGGGCCTCCTCGGCCACGGCGGCCCAGCGCGCGGGCCCGCCCTTCCGGGCCGCGGCCAGCTCTTCGGGGTGGGTGAGCAGGAGGAGCGAGGCGGAGGCGAGCAGGTTCATGGTCGTCTCGTAGCCGGCGAAGAGCAGCAGGAACGCCATCGCGAGCAGTTCGCCGTCGTCCAGCCCGCCTTCGGCCTCGTCGTGGACGAGGGCGCTGAAGAGGTCGTCGCCGGGGGCCCGCCGCTTCTGGGCGATGAGTGCGGTGAAGTAGCCGTGGAGGCTGGTCCACGCCCGGTCGACGGCGCCGGCGGGGAGGGCGTCCGCGGGCGAGCCGACCTGGTAGGTCCAGGTGCGCAGGTCGGCCCGGTCGGCGGTGGGGACGCCGAGCACCTCGCCGATGACGAGGACGGGCAGCGGGAAGGCGAAGGCGTCGACGAGGTCGGCCGTGCCCTCGCGGGCCAGCCGGCCCGCCACGTCCGTCACCAGTTCCGCGGTGAGCTGCTCGATGCGGGGGCGGAGGGCGTCGACCCGGCGCGGGGTGAAGGCGGCGGTGGTCAGCCGGCGCAGCCGGGTGTGGTCGGGGGCGTCGGTGTTGAGCATGTGGCGGGCGAGGCAGCCGCGGGCGCGCTGGGCCGGCGAGTCCGGCTTGGGGCGGCCCGCGGCGCGCGGGGGCACGTTGGAGAAGCGCGGGTCGGCCAGGACCTCCCGGGCCTGCCGGTAGCCGGTGACCAGCCAGGCGTCCGTGCCGTTGGCCAGCGCCACGCGTGCCGCGGGGCCCGTGGTACGCAGGTGGGCGTAGTACGGGTAGGGGTCGCGTGCGAACGAGGGGTCCGCGGGGTCGAGGGTGTCGAGCACCTGTTCATCCTCGCCGGTCCCGGCGGCTTCCGGACAGCGGGGCCGATACCAGTGCCGGCGAGGGCTGCCTTGTTCGGTTCCCACAACCCCGGGGGTGGCTACGGCTTGGGCGGGCACTCCTTCCAGGCCAGGCGGTAGACGGTGTTGATGGCGCCGTCCGTGGAGTCCATGGCCATGAAGCTGGTGGTCTTCGTGGGGTCGGAGGTGCCCGCTCCGACGGTCAGCTCGGTGTTGACGTTGAAGTTGCGCTGCTCGCCGCAGGGCGCCCACACGTACTGCGCGATCTCATTGGTGTCGGTGGCCTGCCAGCTGTCGTCGAGCGCACCCTTGAACTGGTGCGCTTTGACGGCGGTCTGCGATTGTCCCTGGAAGTAGTACGAGGCCTTCTGCTCGCCCGTGGCGCCGGGTTCGAGATGGGCATATCCGCGGTAGTCGACGCTCGCAATCGCGTACGTGAATCCGTGCGGCACATGGACGATCAGATTCAATTGGCAGTTCTTACGGAAGTCCGTCGGTTTCGTTCCCAGCCCCACCTGGGCGAGGTATTGGCTGTACGTGACGGTGAACGCGGTGTTGTCGAGGGAGACGGCCACGGCCGCGGTGCCCTGGGGACAGCCGGAACCGTTCACCGTCGCGACTTCGATCACTATTTTGTCGGGCGGCACGGCGATCGCCGGGGCCGCCGCGTGCGCGGGCAGGACCGGGCCGCATATCGCGGCCAGTGCCGCACCGCAGAGGACGAGCACTCTGGATCTGGACATGGCGCTCCCATGGCTAGTCGTCGCCGTGCTCAAGGGGATCGCTCCCGGAGGATCGGAGTGAAGAAAGGCCGGATCCGGGTGAGGAATCCATTCCACAGGGCGGTGGAGAAGTCAACAGCGCGATATCTGGGAAACGACGTTCCGGACACCTGAACCCCGCTGTTCTCTGCGCCGGAAACCGGTGCCGCAATCCCGTGCGGAACCGGCTGCCCGCACGGCCGCGGGCCGGCGCCCGCGGCGCTACCGTGTCGGCATGACGAGCGATGCGATCGTCGTGGGGGCCGGGGTCATCGGGCTGACCACCGCGGTGGTGCTGGCGGAGGCCGGGCTGCGGGTGGAGGCCTGGAGCCGTGAGCGGCCCGCGGAGACCACCTCCGCCGTGGCCGGCGGCCTCTGGTGGCCGTACCGGATCGAGCCCCGGGAGGCCGTCGCCCCCTGGGCCCTCGCGTCCTTCCGGCAGCTGTCCCGCCTCGCGGACCGGCCGGACGAGACGGGCGTCCGGCTCGTCGACGGGACGCACGCGAGCACGGAGCCGGAGGAGCGGGCCGACTGGGCCGCGGGCGTTCCGGGGCTGCGGCCGGCCGGTCGTGAGGAACTGCCCGCGGGCTACGGTCACGGCCTCCGCGCCCGTACGCCCCTGGTGGACATGCCGGCATATCTCGGATATCTGCAGCGGCGGTTCGCCGCGGCGGGCGGCACCGTCGTCCACCGGGCCGTGGCGCACCTGGCCGAGGCGGGCCGCGCCGCACCGGTCGTCGTCAACTGCACCGGGCTCGGCGCCCGCGACCTCGTCCCCGACCCGCGGGTGCACCCCGTGCAGGGACAGGTCGCCGTCGTGGAGAACCCGGGGGTCACCGAGTGGCTCGTCGCCGAGGACAGCGCGACGGGAGAGTTCCTCCACGTCTTCCCGCAGCCGTACGGCGTGGTCCTCGGCGGGATCGCCCGCGAGCACGTCTGGGACCGCGCCCCCTCGCCCGCCACGGCCCGGTCGGTCATCAGCCGCTGCGCGCAAGTGGACCCCCGGCTGGCGGGGGCCCGGGTCCTGGCCCACCGGGCGGGCCTGCGCCCGGCCCGCTCCCCCGCGCGGCTGGAGGCCGGCCGGCTGCCGGGCGGGGCACGCCTGGTCCACAACTACGGCCACGGCGGGGCGGGGGTGACGGTGTCGTGGGGCTGCGCGCTCGCGGCGGCGGAGCTCGCGGGCGGGGACGGCGGCCGGGAGGGCCCGGTCAGTCCTGGGCGCGCTGGGTGACGGGGGCGTCCGTGCAGTCGCCGAGGAACTCGTACCAGCGGCGGCGCAGGCAGACGTAGCGCGTGTCCGCCTCGACCAGCCGCAGGAACGACGTCACCGCCTCCACCAGGCGTGCGTGGAGTCCGCTGTCGGAGAGGTCGCCGTCGCCGGTGAAGCCCTCGTGCGCCTTGGCGAGGCTGAACATGTCGGGGTAGACGCGCGTGCCCAGGTGTTCGAGCGGGACGCGCAGGGCCCACAGCCCGCGGTTGCCGCCCACCATGGAGGGCGACGCGGAGACCAGCAGGGCGTGCTTGTCCTTGAACGGCTGGGGGCGGACGCGGGAGACCCAGTCGATGGCGTTCTTCAGCCCGCCGGGCATCGAGGCGTTGTACTCCGGGGAGGAGATGACCAGCGCGTGGCACGCGGTCAGCCGGTCGCGCAGCGCGAGCGCCCCGGGAGGCGGGCCCTCGGCGGCCTCGGCGTCGCCGTTGTAGAGCGGCATCGCGAACTCGTCCATGTGGGCGTGGTCGACGTCCGCGCCCGCCTCGTCCCGGACCAGGCGGGCCACCAGCGAGGCCAGCCGGGCGTTGAGCGAGTCGGTCCGCAGGGACGCGCCGAGCACGAGCACGCGCATGGGGCCGGGAGCGGCTTCGCCGGCCATGTCAGGCGGCACTGTGCTGGGTGCGGGGGCGGGAGACCGCCGGGCCGTCGCCGGTGCCCCGGCCGCTCGGCCAGCGGTCGCGCGCCCGGCCCGCCAGCCACACTCCGGCCGGCCCCAGCGCGGTGACCATGGCCATGCCGGCCCATACCCGCATGGCGACGGAGGAGTGTCCCAGCAGCACCGACGCCACCAGGCACACCCCGAACATGCAGGCCCACCACAGATGCGTACGGAACGTCGCCGTGCAGTCCCCCGACGCCGACGCGCCCTTCGGGGTCACCACGAAGCCCGAGCGGCGGCGCAGCAGGGCCTGGCCCATGGCCCGCGCGTAGAGGGGGGCCGACACCGCCGACATCACCATCCCGGCCACGCCCGAGGAGCCCTCCGGCTCGTGCGGGCTGACGTTGTGGCGGCGGTTGATGACGTACAGGCAGATCTGCAGCACGGCCGCGTCGCCGTAGAGCATCAGCCACACCTGCGAGGGCACGTTGATGCCCGAGGCCCCGAGGCAGAGGAAGAGGACGCAGGAGACGCCGCCGAGGACCCAGGTCATGGCGGCCATGGGGTAGTAGGCGACCAGCAGGCAGTAGTTCCACAGGCGGCCCAAGGACAGGGACCACACCGCCCGCCCGAACTGCCGCAGGAGCGTCTCGAACGTCCCGCGTGACCAGCGCAGCTGCTGGGAGAAGAAGTCCGTCCACGACGAGGGGCCCTCGCCCACCGCCAGGACGTCGGGGGTGTAGACCGAGCGCCAGCGGCGGCCCGTCGCCGGGTTCTTCCGCCGGTGGATCTCCAGGCCCGTCGCCATGTCCTCGGTGATCGAGTCGTAGAAGCCGCCGATCTGCTGCAGGACGCTCACGCGCACGCAGTTGGACGTCCCCACGAACATCGGCGACCCGTACCGGTTGCCCGCGCGCTGGACGAGGGCGTGGAAGAGGAACTGCTGGCTCTCGGCGGCCTTCGTCACCCGGGCCGAGTAGTTCCCGTACACCTGGGGGCCCACCACGAAGGCCACGTCCGGGTCGCGGAAGTAGCCCAGCATGCGCTCCAGGAAGTTCGGCAGCGGCACGTGGTCGGTGTCCACGCACGCCACGAAGTCGTAGTCATGGCCGTGCGCGTCCAGCCAGGCGTTGTAGTTGCCGTGCTTCGTCCGGGCCCGGAACTTCCCCGACGGCCGGTTGTAGCGCGCCACGCCCTTCCGGGAGAAGTGCCGTACGCCCAGCCGCCCGCACAGCGCCCGCGCGCCCGGGTCGTCGCCCTCGTCCAGCAGCCACACGTCCACCAGGCCGTCGTAGCCGACCCGCACCGCCCCCTCCAGCGTCGCCGACACCATGGCGAGGGGCTCCTTCCCCGGTACGAACGTCGTGCAGAAGGCCACCCGCGCGCCGGGCTGCGCGCGCACCGGCACGGGATCCCGCGCCACGCACGAGGCGTGGGCCACCGAGACCACGTTCACCACGCGGAACACCTCGACGAGCGCGACCGACGCCAGCATCACCGCGTCCACCGACCCCGGCCATCCGGGCCGCACCACCCAGTGCCCCGGCCACAGCAGCCACACCAGCACGCCCGCCGCCGTCAGGGGAGCCAGCCCCACCAGCAGCCCCATCCACAGCCCCGCGAAACCCGCCCGGCCCCGCAGCGCCCGGTACCCCACCCGGTAGGGCCCCCGCGGCGGGGGCTCCTCCATCGTCCCCGCCAGGCGGCTGAAGCCCTCGTAGTCGTAGTCCCCGCCCGGTGCCCCGGTCACCACGGGCGGCACCGCGCGCCGCTCCCCCGCGGGCCCCGGTACGGCGCTCCCGCCGCCGGCGTCCTCGTCGGCGACCACGCCGCACCCCGACACCCGCACTCCACCCACCACCGCAACCACCGCCCATTCCCCCAGCGCCGAAAAACTACCCCCAAAGGGGTCATTAGTCCGCAAAACGTAACAACGCATCTGAGCGATCATCCGAAGAATGCGGCCAACACACCCCCTGGTCACCCGCACGGCCCACAGGGCCCGGACGACCACATTCCGCCCCGCAACCGCCGCGATCCGGCCAAAGGCGGGCCGCAGCGCGTGCCGTTCAGTTACCGGTGCGGGTGACGACCAGTTGTATGGGGCGCCGGACACCACACCTCACGCGCCGAAGGACGAATCACACGGTGATCAACAACCGCACTGCCCCTCGACTCGCTGTCGCCGCGGCGCTCGCCGCCGCCCTGAGCGCCGGACCGGTGCAGAGCGCGCTCGCCGACGTCCGGGCAGGGGGACACCCCGCGTCCGCCGGCAAGACGGTCACGGCGGCCGGAGCGGCCAAACCGGCCAAGGCGGAGCGGCTTCCCGACGGTGACGGCGGTTGGCAGGGCGACGGCCTGTCCCTCAACGCGGCGGACAACAAGAAGGTCGACGCGTTCCTCGCCCGCGCCCGCTCCGCCGAGCGGACGGTCAGCCCCGAGATGGAGGCCGTGGCCCGCATCAGCCACGCCACCCTCGTCGGCTTCGACCACCGCCTGAAGTCGCCGGACTCGCTCAAGCGCAAGGTCGCCACGGCCATGAAGGAAGCCCCCGGGCAGACCGTCGACGCCACCCTGGCCAGGATCAGCGACTCCGTCCGCTACACCCTCCAGTGGCCGGACGGCAGCTACACCAACGGAGTGACGATCGCCTCCTCCGCCCTGGCCCTCTGGGGCAACGACAGCGTCAAGTGGTCCAACACCTGGGGCCGGAAGCACGGCTACAAGGGCATCAACGCCGCCTGGCGCGACCCGCACTCCCAGCACGTCTTCGAGGTGCAGTTCCACACCCCGTCGAGCAAGTGGGCCCAGGAGGCGACGCACAAGCTGTACGAGGAGCAGCGGCTGCCCACCACCTCGCCCGAGCGCGCCCGCGAGCTCCAGGAGCAGCAGGACGCCATCTTCATGTCCGTGCCCGTCCCCGACGGCGCGGAGGACCTCACCGCGCCCGCGCAGGCAGCCCGGCCGCAGCAGGCACAGACGCTTCCGGCCCCGGTCGAGCGGGCAGCGCCGGCCGCGTAGCGGGCTCCGGCGGACGGGTCGGCGGCCCCGCGAGCGGCTCCGGCGGTCGGGCGGGCGGCTGCCCGTCCGACTGGCCGTCCCGCCGCAGCCGGGGTGCAATTTTCCGGGAGGGCCGGAATCGCTGTCGTCCCTGCTTCACCGGGTGCCCACGCCTCCGCCAGCGTGGGCACCGGCACGGGCGCTCCCGCCCGCCGCCGTCGGCAGGGGCCGGGACCGGCCCGGTGCCCCGGACCGCCGCCCGAACACGACAGGAGCCGCCATGATCTTGATCGTCGTCAAGATGACCGTCCGCCCCGAGTACACCGAGAAGTGGCTCGACCTCGTCGAGGACTTCACCCAGGCCACCCGGGACGAGCCGGGCAACCTGTTCTTCGAGTGGTCCCGGAGCGTCGACAACCCGAACCAGTTCGTCCTCGTGGAAGGCTTCGCCTCCCGCGAGGCCGGCGACGCGCACGTGAACTCCGCGCACTTCAAGACCGCCATGGACGAGATGGCCGAGGCCATCGCCACCACGCCGCAGATCATCAGCACCGAGGCTCCCGGCAACGGCTGGTCCGCGATGGCGGAGCTCACGCCCCGCAACCTCTGAGAGCACCCTCCGGTGGCGGAGCGGCGCGGCCGTTCCGCCACCGCGGCATGTCCCGGGCCGTTCTCCGGCGGGGCGGTGCGTCAGCCGGCCCCGGTGCGGGCCGCCGTCGTCACCAGGTCCCGCGCGAGGGCGACGCGGGAGATCGTCAGCGCCCCGTACAGCACCAGGGCGGCCCCGGCGGCCTCGGGGAGGATCCACCAGCCGCCGCGGACGTGCTCCTCGTACAGGGTGATGCCCAGCGAGAGGCTCACCAGGGCGTCGCCGAGGGTGAGGGCGGGCTGCGAGGCGGTGAGCGGGCCGGACTGCATGGCGTTCTCCAGCAGGAAGAGGGCCATGACGCCGGCTACGGCGAACCCGTACGTCTGCCAGGCGAGGAAGAAGGCGCCGGCGCCGCCGTCCTGCCAGGCGTGTGTCGCGTCCTTCATCAGGGCGGCGGTGAGGGCGTAGCCGACGGCGGCCGCGGTGCCGAAGCACGCGGCCCGCAGGCCGCCTTCAAAGTGGCGCAGGGCCGTGGCGGTCAGCACGCCGATGAGGGCGAGGCAGCAGAGGAGGGCGAGCAGCCAGCGGTCCGCGGGCGGCCGTCCGGTGCCGGGGGTGGGCGCGGCGGCGGCGAGGGCCGGGCCGAGTCCGGCCGCGATGCAGACGGCTCCGCGCCAGGCGGGCCCGGTGACCCTGCGGCCCAGGATGAGTCCTCCGAGCAGGAGGGCGAAGGGCAGTTCCAGTACGAAGACGGGCTGGACGACGGCCATGGCGCCCTGTGACAGCGCGAGCGCCTGGAGGCAGGCGGCGGCCATGACGGCGGCCATTCCGCCGAGCCAGGCCCTGCGGCGCAGGAGTTGGGCGAAGAGGGACAGCCGCAGCCCGGGAGCGAGGGGGACGGTACGGGCCGCGCGGCGCTGCAGCACGACCGCCAGGGCATTGCTGACCGCGGCGAGCACGGCGAAGAGGATCGCGGGGAAACTCCGCACGGCGCCGCTCCTTTTCGGGCCCCACCGCCGGAATCGGGTATTCCTCGGCGGTGGATCCGGAATGCTCATTGCTGCCTATCTTCCGCCGGTCGCGGGCGCATTCGGACCAGGCACACCGACGGGGTCCCGGGCGCCCATGGCGGAGAATCGCTGACCGTCCGCACGGAGAAGTGAGCGGACATTGACAAGCGGGCGCGGCACCGCAAAAGTTGGCCCGCAAGCGAAAGGCACGGGAATGCAGGCGAGTTGTCCGTCGTCGGCGCCGTCGACGGCAGAGGGCAGCTGTCCGGCGGAGCCGTTCGCGCGAAGTCGCTCAGCAGGCCCGCGGTTCACCTCGTGAGCAACGGAATCAAGGGCCGGGTCACCGGCCCGCCCGCGAGGGACATGGACGACGTCGACCAGAGCAAGATCGTGAACGTCTCGCCCGCCGCCCCGAACCCGGTCCCCACGGGCGCCCCCGTCTCGTGGCGGTGCGCTCGTTGCTCCGTTCCGGCTGCAACCACCGGCCGGTGCTATCAGTCTTACGTCATATGGGAACACTTAGCAGGAACAAGACGGTGCGCCCGGTCGCGGCACGCCGGCTCGGGGTGCTGCTGGGCACGCTCGGGCTGACGGCGCCGCTGATGCTGGCGATAGGCGGGCCGGCCCAGGCCGCGCCCGCCTGCACGACCCGGACCGGGCCCTACCAGAAGGAGGCCGAGAAGTTCCTGGGCAGACCGGTGGACGGCCGGCAGTCGCCCGCCGACTGCAAGGCGATCCAGGACTTCCAGACCAGTCACCGCATCACGCCGAACATCGGCTTCGCGGGGCCCGTCACCTGGGCGGCGATGCAGGACGAGATCACCCGGCGGGACCCCAACGCCGCCGGGAAGTGCCCGGTGAACAAGGGCCGGATCGCCTGCGTCGACCTCACCCGCCAGATCAGCTGGATACAGGACGGCCGGACCGTCAGGTTCGGCCCCGTCCCGGTCCGCACGGGACGGTCCGGCTACGAGACGCGGACCGGCTCGAAGAAGATCTACTGGCGGTCGATCGACCACTGGTCGACGATCTACAACGTGCGGATGCCCTACGCGCAGTTCTTCGACGGCGGGCAGGCCTTCCACGCCATCGACGGCAGCGTGTGGTCCCCGCCCGGCTCGCACGGCTGCGTGAACATGCGCAACGGCGACGCCAGGACGTACTGGTCCATGCTGGGCAACGGCGACAACGTCTTCGTCTACGGCCGCAAGCCCGGCACCTGAGCGGACCCGGAGAACCCCTCCGCTCCGCGGTCCGGACGGCCCCCGCTCCCCGAGCGCGGGGGCCGTCCCCGCCCCCACCACCCGGACGGCCGAACCCGGCGTCGCCGAGAGCGCCAAGCGGTCCCCGGGCTCCTGGACCACCCGGTCGGACCATTCCGCGGGCCCGCTTCGGAGTGCTTCCGCACGGGCCCGCCGGAGCCTGTGGTGAACGCGCGGGTGCGGGGCGGGCGCCCGGCGCCCGCCCCGCACCCCTCGTGGCGCTCAGGCCGTCATGCCGCCGTCCGCCACCAGGTCGTGGCCGACGACGAAGCTCGCGGCGTCCGAGGCGAGCCACTGGACCGCGGCGACGATCTCCTCCGTCTCGGCGACGCGGCCGATCGGCACCGTGCCGGCCACCCGTGCGTTGCGGTCGGCCTCGGTCTCACCGGGGCGGAAGGACATGGAGGTGTTGGAGGCGCCGGGGCTCACGGCGTTGATGCGGACGCCGTCCTTGATGTGGTCCAGCGCGGCCACCCGCGTCAGGGCGCTGACGCCGGCCTTGGAGGCGACGTAGGCGGCCATGCCGGGACGGCGGCCGTGGAAGCCGATGTTGGACGAGGCGTTGACGATCACGCCGCCGCCGTGCTCGCGCATGTGGGCGACCTCGTACTTCATGCACAGCATCACGCCGGTGAGGTTGACGCCGACGAGCCGGTGCCAGGTGGCGAGGTCGGTGTCGGCCAGCGGCGCGGGCGGGGCGAAGAGCCCGGCGTTGTTGTGCGCGATGTGCAGACCGCCGTGGCGGGCGACCGTCGTGGCGACCATCGCCTCGACGTCCTGGGCGCTGGTGACGTCGGCGGCGACGGCGCTGGCCTTGCCGCCCTCCTCCTCGATGAGCCGCACGGTCTCCGCGGCGGGCTCCAGCGCGACGTCGACGGCCACGACGGTGGCGCCCCGGCGTGCGAAGGCCAGGGCACTGGCCCGGCCTATGCCGGAGCCCGCCCCGGTGACGAGGGCGACCTTGCCTTCGAACTGTGCGGTCATCTGGTTCTCCTCCATGAGGGGGTCACTGCTTGGGCAGGGCGATGGACTGCGAGTGGCGGAAGACGTTGCGCGGGTCGTAGGCGGCCTTCACGCGCTGCAGGCGGGGGTAGTTGTCCTTGTAGTAGAGCGTGGTCCAGGGCACCCCGGACCTGTTCTGCTGCGGGTCGGTGATGTCGCTGTCGGGATAGTTGATGTAGCAGCCGTCGGCGGCCGGGCCGGGGACGGGGTAGCCGCCGGTGGAGGCGAAGACGTCGGCGTAGACCTCGCGGGTCCAGGCGAGGTTCTGCGGGTCCTGGTCCTTGCCGGGCCAGAAGCTCTGGAAGAGGCCCTTGAAGATGGAGTCGCGCTGGGCCGAGGCCGTGTCGCCGGAGCGCACCGTGTTGATCTTCCCGCCGTAGGAGAGCAGGACCACCATCGAGTTGGGGTTCTGCAGGTCGGTGCGGGTCAGGTGCTTGTAGAGGGAGGCGATCTGGGCGTCGTTGAAACCCTTGCGCAGGTAGGCGGACTTGTGGATGCCGCGCAGGGTGGGGTTGGTGAGCGTGGGGTTGTTGGTGCCCAGGAAGCGGACCGAGGCCAGCCAGGGCACGCGCTGCGGGGTGAAGAAGTCGGGCATCGGGCCCTGCTCGCCCACCGCGGAGGTCAGCGGCTCGGCCTTGATGCCGAGGGCCGAGGTGATCGAGGCGACGTAGGCGGTGATGAGCTTCTCCGCGCCCGGCACGGTGGCGTCCATCTGTGTGAGCAGCCCGATGCTGTTGTTGGCCCGGTGGTTGATCATCAGGAAGCTGCAGAGCGAGGCGTACGGCGAGTCGGGGCTGCCGTTCTTCTCGTGCCAGGTCCCGAAGTTCTTCACCAGGGTGGCGAAGCGCGTCTTGTCGAGCTTGCTCCAGGGCAGGGAGATCGCGCTGACGTAGACGTCCTTCGGCGGGTGCATCAGCTGCTGGGCGGGCTCGCTGCCGGTCGCGTCCGGCGAACGGAACCAGTAGCGGGTGATCACGCCGTAGTTGCCGCCACCGGCGCCGGTGTGCGCCCACCACAGGTCGCGGTTCGGGTCGTCGGCCTCGCGGGTCGCCACCACGGCCCGTGCGGTGCCGTCGGCGTTCACGACGACGACCTCGACGGCGTAGAGGTGGTCGACGGTGAGGCCGTGCCTGCGCGAGAGCATTCCATAGCCACCGCCGCTGATGTGCCCCCCGACGCCCACGGAATAGCACATGCCGCCGGGGAGGGCCACCCCCCAGCCCTTGTAGAGGGATTCGTAGACGTGCAGCAGCGTGGCCCCGGCCTCGACGAAGAAGGCCTTGCGCTGCTCGTCGTAGCCGACCTGGTCCATGGCCGTCATGTCGACGACGATCTGGACGTCGGGGTTGTAGACGAAGTCGGCGTAGCAGTGGCCGCCGCCGCGTATGGATATCCGCTTGCCGGCGCGGACGGCCTCCTGCACCGTCCGGACGACTTGTTCGGTGGTGTGCACGATGCGCACGGACTCGGGGCGGCCCACCCAGCGGGTGTTGTTGCCGACGACCAGGTCGGCGTAGCGCGGGTCGTCCGGGAGTACGGTGACCGCCTCGGGTGCACCCGCGCCGGCCTCCGCCCCGGCGCCGGTGCCCGCCGCGGCGGCCCGGGTGGGCGCGAGGCCCGTCTGTGTCACGGCGACGCCCGCAACTGCGGCGGCGGTGCCGGTCAGCATGGTTCGTCTGTTCAGCATGCCCATGGTTCTCTCTGTGCGGTACCAGTGTTTGCGCCGGTCAGCTGCCCCAGATGATGCCGAGGCCGAGCTTCTCGGCGACCTCCTGCGTGCGCTCGACGGACCAGCGGTCGCCGACCGGCGCGGCGGCCCCCATGTGCACGGGGTATCCGCCGTCCAGGAAGAACCGCTCGAATCCGCCGGGGCAGGTGAGCACGTACAGGTCGGCCGTCTCGCTCTCGACCAGATACGAATGCGGGATTCCGCGCGGCAGGAAGAGCACGCTGCCGCCTTCGAGGAGTTCGGTGCGGTCGCCCACGGTGGCCCGTACGCCACCGCTGCCGATCATGAAGATCTCGTCCTCGAGCGTGTGGATGTGGCTCGGGGAACGCTCGCCGAGCTGCGCCGCGAAATGGGTCATTCCCATGGCGCCCCTGGTCTGTTCGGCCGTGAGCTTCACGGTCACCAGGGAGCCCTTTCCCCACAGCCGCTGCGTTCCGTCGCCGGGCTTGAGGACCGCCGGCAGGACGTCCTTGCCGAAGGGGAGTTCTTCCCGCCCGTGCGGCGCTGTCGTCATTTCTCCTCCAGATCCCTTGCGGTGCTGGGCAGCGCCCGACCGGCTGGTTCCGAGCGTTGCCCAGTGAACCCGGGAGCGACAAGACAGCTGAGCCCAATCCGTCAAGTGGCGCTGCGCAGCGGAGAGTTCACGCTGCGCGAGTCCGGAAACGGATTGGGCTCTGCTTTTCTCTTCGGTTGTTGCGGGGGCGGGCGCGGACCGCGCGCCGCTGAACGGGACGTGACTACCGGGCGCCCTGAACGGCTCGTTCCCGGTAATCGCAGTACTTTTCCGCGGGGTCCTCGAAATAGCTCCAGGGCAGGGAGCCGACGCAGCCGTCGACGAGCCGGAATTGTTCGAGGGCCTCCGCGTGCCGCTTCTGCTTCACGAGGAAGAAGGCCAGCAGGTGCCGGGCCTCGGGGAGGCGCGGGTGGTCGGGCCGGACGGCCGGGAGGTCGGCGAGGAGGGCGTCGACCATGGCCACGGCTTCGGGAGTGCGGTAGTGCTTGCCGTTGAACGGCCGGTCGAGGTGCTCGAAGTGGGCGACGAGCCGCAGCGCGGGCAGCAGGGTGCCGGCCGGCGCGGCGGATGCCGCCTTGTCCGCGAAGTCGCGGGCCAGTTCCGCCGAGCCGTGCCACTTCTCGCACCAGTACTGGAGGGCGCTGTAGTGCGCCTCGTAGTGGAAGGGGGCGCGGCTGGTGATCTCGGCCCAGAGCTCGTGCACGTACGCGTGCGGGTAGCCGAGGCCGAGGCCCGCCCAGAGGTCGGAGACGTGCGGGGAGGGGTCCTCGGGGGCGAGCTCGATCGCGCGGGCGATGTCCTCGCGGGCCCGCAGCAGGACGCGGTGGAAGCCCTCGAACTGCTCGGCCGAGGTCCGGTCCGCGGTGCGGCCGCCCCGCAGCTGCCAGGCGAGGAAGACGGTGGACCGGGCGCGTACGGCCGCGGCGCCGGGGTCACCCGGGCGGGCGGTCTCCCAGGCCGTGAGCCAGGCGTCCTCGTCGGCCGCGGCGCGCGCGAGGGAGATGACGAGCGCGGTGCGGCGCTCCCAGTCCTTGCCGATGGCCGTCATGGCCTCGGCGGCGGGCTCCCAGGCGCCACGGCCGGCCGCCTCCCGCGCACCGTCGATCTGCGGGTCGTGCAGCAGCCGCCCGGTGTCCTGCCGGTCCTGCGGGAGCAGGCCGAGGGCGGCCGCTTCCTTCGACAGCCGGGCCGGTGCGGCGGCGGCCGCCGCGCGCCCGGGCCGAGCGGCGGCGCCCTTGCGGTTGCGGTACCAGATGAAGATCCAGACGGCTATGACGAGGAGGGGCAGCAGTCGTGCCACGGGGGTTCGGCTCGATTCGTTGAGGAGGAGCGGGTGCGCGGAGGGGTGGCGGGGGCGTCAGGCGTGCGCGGCCTGCGGCAGCAGCCGGCGCAGCGGCGCGGTGTCGGGCGCGTCGGCGACGGCCGCCCGCAGGGCCTGCGGCAGCAGGGCGTCGTAGCCGTCCGGCAGGTGGAGCCGGGCGCTCTCCGCCCAGGACAGCTCCCACCAGGCCGCCCGGGCGTCCACGAGCTCCAGCAGGACGAGGCTGGACAGGCTGTCGAGGAGTGCCGGGCGCAGGAATTCGCGTGCGGCCCGGCCGCTCGCCTGCTGCGCGGCCCGCGACTGCGGGAGGCCGGCGGCTATCTGCCACAGGCTGCCGCGGTCGGCGGCGTCGAGCAGGGCGTGCACGGTGGCGGGGCCGCCGATGACGCGGGCCATGGCGTCGCGGAGGGGCTCCGCATCGGCCTCGTGGCCGGCGCGGATGCCGTGGTGGACGAGCTCGGGCCAGTCGGCGCGGGGCATGCGCAGCGCTTCCTGGGTGAGGGTGGCCGCTTCGAGGTCGGCGAAGACACGAGCGGGGTCGTCCAGCAGGGCCATGGCGGGGCCGGCGGGCAGGCCGCCGCGCCCGTCGTCGGGCATGGCCTCGATGAGGCGGATCCGCTCGGTGGCCGGGGGGTGGGCGTCGTACGGGGAGGGGTCGTCCGGCGGGAGGTCGCGGCGCAGCTCGTCGAGCTCCTCCTGGCGGGCGGGTTCGGCGAGCAGCCGGGTGAGCCCGCCGTAGAACTGGCCGTACGGGGGCAGGAGTCCGGCGGCCACGCCGACGGAGGCGTACCCGCGGAGGTAGAAGCCGTGGGCGGCGTCGAGGACGACGGTCTCGCGCAGGGCGGACGCGGTGGCGTCGCGGCCCGCGATCCGGACGGCGAGCCGGTCGGCGGCGAGTTCCTGGCGGCGGGCGTCGCTCTGGGTGGCCCGCAGGGCGAACTTGCCGTAGGCGATGAACAGCTTGCTCATCTGACGGTAGCTCCACCCGGCGCCGCGGGTGTCCACTTCCTTGGCCTTGCGGCCCTTGCGGAGGGCCTTCTCGGCTGCCTTCTCCTGGCGCAGCCGCTCCTTCTCCACCCGCTCCTCCGCCCGCTCCGTGAAGGCGTTCACGGTGCGGGCGACGGCGTGCCGGCCGCGGGCGGTGATGGCGGAGAGGCGGGTGTCGGCGTGCCCGTAGTGGCCGAACTCGTGGGCGAGGACGGCGCGCAGCTGGGCCTCGTCGAGGCCGGTCATGAGGGGGACGCCGAGGTAGAGCCGGCGGCGGCCGGGCAGGAGCCCGAGCAGGCGGGCGTTCTCGGAGACGGCGGCGTTGACGGTGCCGGTGAGGAGGATCTCGTCGGGCATGCGGGTGCCGGCGGCGCCGGCCACCTCCCGCACGGCGGCCCACAGCCGCGGCTGCTGCTGCTCGGCGACGGGCAGGCCCTCGTCGCCGTCGTCCTCGGGGGTGCGGACGAGGAGCATTCCGCGGACGACGGGGAAGGCCAGCAGGGCCAGGACGACGGTGAGCTTGAAGGCGAGGGGATTCGGGCCCCGCCAATAAATGGCGACTCCGATTCCGGCAAAGACGCCGAGGACGACGAGGCACAGGAGATAGAAACCCGCGAGCACGACAAGTGCACGCAGGGCACGCAGAACAACGCCCATGGGGCAGGGGCCCTCACACAGAAATAGAGGAATGGTCGGTGCACCGGGGGAAGAATCGCCAGTATGCCGCACGGAGTTTTGAATCGGCAAAATGTTTTGAAATGCGGCAACACGCGCAGCGGCGGGGGGCCCCCGGGGGCGGCGCCCCCCACCGGACCC
>NZ_JBMMMZ010000004.1:66498-480943 GCF_049725035.1 Streptomyces sp. XH2
CCAAATTGTTTTTACTGGCGCCACCCCGGGCCGGGGGGGGGCCCCCGGGGGGCCGCCGCCGCTCACGTACCGGACGGGTCCGGGTCAGACCCGGACGCTCGGGGCTGTCACGTCCACGTTTCCGGCCGCGGGTCGTGCAGGGCCGGGTCCTCGGGGGCGGGACGGTCCCGGAGCTCGGGCGGGACGGCTCCGTTCGACGGGTAGAGCAGGCGCCCGAGGGGATAGGGCTCGGCGTAGGTGGTGACCAGGCGGCGGACGGTGGCGGCGTCGGCCGTCACCGGGAAGCGGCGGCGGTCGGCGTCCGCGTCGTCCGCGCTGGGGTCGGGGTCGGTCAGGGTCGACCACATGTCCTCGGCCGCGCTGATGAGCTGGTCGAGTTCGTCGCGCACCCCCTGCCAGGCGCCTTCGCGCACCGCCTCGTCAATGCGGGAGAGGGTGCCGAGGATGCTGGCGTAGTCCTCGGCCAGCTGGTCCTCCTGGGGGGACGGGGCAAGGGTGTTGGCGACTGGCTCGGTGGTGTACACGGCACCTCCACGCAAGGGGAAACGGTTCAAGGCCGGGGTGGATGCGTACGAAACCCCCGCCCCGGCATCGTCGCGCGCCGCGGGGCCGACCAGCGCTCTCCACCGTCACCGGTCGGCGATATATCACTCGCACGGGCGAGCGGGGTGCTGACGCCGCGGGCCCGGGGGCATCGGCGGGCGGGTCGCCCAGGTGAGCCACACCGTCGCGAGCAGGCACACCGCCGTCATCGCGCACAGCACCACCGGCACCGCCCGTACGCCCGACAGCTCGATCGCCCTGCCCAGCGCGGGACCCGCTGCGACGCCGCCCACCATGGACGCGGCGATCACGTAGGCGGCCGCGCGGCGGGCGGTGGGGACGGTGCGGTGGAGCCAGGGCAGGCCGGTGGGGAAGACCGGCGCGATGAACAGGCCCACGCCCGCGTACGCGTAGGGGGCGAGGCCGGGGACGGCCGCGGCACCGGTGCACAGCAGCATGCCGGCGCAGCTGACGGCGACGATCACCGGCTCGGTCAGGCGTACGGCCAGCGGCACCACCAGGAACCGGCCGGCCGTCAGCATCAGCCAGTAGACGGAGGTGGCGGAGGCGGCCGTCGCGGTGGTGTAGCCGATGGTTTCGAGATGGGTGGGCTCCCAGCCGCCGACGCCCGCTTCGACGCCGACGTGCACGACGTACAGCAGGACGAACGCGCCCAGGAGCAGCACCGTCCGGCCGGCTCGCGGCGGGGGCGCGGGCGGCCCGGCCGGGCTTTCGGCGGACGCGGCCGGTTCCTGGTCGCGGACTCCCTTCAGGAAGAGGAGGAGGGCCGCCGCGAGGGCTCCGCAGGCGAGGAAGGCCACGGGGTAGCGGTCCGGTCCGAGGAGACCGATGAGGGCGGGGCCGGCGACCGCGCCGATGCCGAAGTGGGCGTTGAGGACGTTGAGCATGGCGGTGCTGCGGCGCCCGAAGCCGGTGGCGAACAGCTGGTTGAGCCCGTAGTCGATGCCGCCGAAGCCGAACCCCGCCACGAGCGCGGCCGCCAGGGCGAGCGGCCAGGCGGGGGCAAAAGCGAAGGCGATGCCGCCGAGGGCCATGAGGGCGTAGGAGGAGCCGAGGAGCACGCGGTTGCCGGCGCGGCCGTGGATGCGGTTGAAGGCGAGGACGCCGGTCACGCCGCCGACGAAGTGGGCGCTCAGCCCGAGCCCCGCGGCGGAGGGGGACAGCCCGAACTCCTCGCGCAGCGCGGGGATCGCGGGCCCGTAGAGGGACTGGAGGGCGCCGATGAGGACGAACCCCACGCAGGAGGCGGCGACGGCGGTGCGCGTGAAGAGGCCGCCGGGAGGACTGTCCGGCCGCGCGGGGACGCGCACGCCGGTGATCGGGTCGGTCATGGGCGCCCCGGCGCCGTGCTCAGGAAGCGTTCGGCGATCTCGTGCGCGAAGGCCATCACGGTGCCCTGCGGGCTGATGCCGGTGACGCCGGGCAGGACGCTCGCGTCGCACACGCGCAGCCCCCGGAAGCCGTGGGGGCGGCCGTGCTCGTCGCAGGTGCCGCCGCGCTCCGGCAGGCCCATGCGGGCGGACGCCATGCCGTGCACGGACACCAGTTCCCAGTCGCCGGGCCGGACGCGGCGGCAGAACTCCTCGGTCTCGGCGCGGGAGTGGAGCGGGCGCGCCGAGGCCACCGGCGGGATCAGCTCCCGGGCCCCCGCGGCGAACAGCACCTCGCCGGTGCGCCGGAACGCCTCGCGCAGCCTGCTGTGATCGGCGGACGTCATGCCGTGCCGCAGGAGGAGCCCGCCGCGCGGCGTGGCCAGGACCCGCGCCCTGCCCTGCAGGCGGACCTGGGTGGTGTACGACCCGAGCGTCGCGAAGGAGGCGAGCAGCCGGTCGAGGAGCTGCGGGGGGTGGCTCGCGAGGGCGGCGGCGAGCGTGCCGCGCGTGACGTTGGACGGCATCATCAGCACCCCTTCGCCGGCGAATTCGTGGACCTGTGCGGTGAAGATGGTGCCCCGGTCGGCGTGGACGGGCTCGTCGAAGCGGGCGACGGTGCGGAGGTTGACGTGCAGGGCCAGCTCGCGGCCCGCGGTCCGGCGGTGGATGCGGCTGCGCTGCAGGAGCGCGGGCGTCCGGAGCGGGCCGGCGGCGAGGAAGACCTCGCGGGCCCGGTGGACGGCGGTCCGCCCGCCGGGTCCCGCCGCGAGGACGCCCACCGCAGTGCCGTCCTCGTGCAGGATCCGCAGGACGCGGGTGCCGGGGACGATCCGGGCGCCCAGCGCCTCGGCTTCGGGGAGGTAGCTGACGGCCATGCTCTGTTTGGCGCCGGTGGGGCAGCCGGTGGTGCAGCGGTTGCTGTGGCGGCAGCCGAGGAGGGCCCGCCGGGCGGGCTGCCAGCGCCAGCCGAGCCGCTCGGCCCCGGCCGCGAGCAGGCGGGAGTCGTGGTTGCCGGCGCCGTGCGGCTGGGCGGCGACACCGAGGCGGCGGGTGATGAGGGCGAGGTGCGCGGCGAGGTCGGCGGCGCGGTATCCGGCCACGCCCGACTCGGCGGCCCAGCGGCCCAGCAGGGCGGGCGGGGGCTCCCACAGCAGCCCGCCGTTGACGACGGTGGTGCCGCCGACGCAGCGCCCCTCCCCGTAGGCGAGGGTGGGGGTGCCGAAGACGGGGGTCAGGCCGCCCTGCCGGTAGAGCAGGCGCATGTTCTCGGCGGGCGTGGCGGCGGCGATGCTGTCGGTGCTGACGCGCGGGCCCTCCTCCAGGACGGTCACCTGCAGCCCGGCGGCCGCGAGTTCCCGCGCGACGACGCTGCCGCCGGCGCCGGATCCGACGACGAGGACGTCGCTGTCGGGGGCACGCTCCCTGCGGACCGGGCTCACCGGTCCGCTCCCCGGTGCGGCACCGGCGGCGGCTGCCCGGGACGGCCGTCGAGGGCGCCGAGCAGGGCGAGGGCCGTGCTCGCCCGGACGACGTCCCCGAAGCCGGGCAGGGCGGCCAGCCGTCGCATGCCGCGGCGGCCCTCGGCCGCGGAGGCCTTGCGGAGGCCGCGTCCCGACACGAGGAGGAAGGCCGCCGGGAGCAGGCGCAGCGTCAGGGCGTACGCGGCCCGGTAGGGAAGCGGCAGGGTGTTCAGAGTGCCGGTGACGTGGGCTTCGGCGGCGGTACGGGCCTGGAGGGTGCGCAGGCAGCCGTACTGCCGCAGCCAGTACGAGCGCAGGCCGCTCGCGCGCAGCGCGCCGCGCATCAGGCGGTCACCTTTTCCTTGAGGAACGCGGCCAGCAGGCGGGTCGCGCCCTTGGCGAGCACGTCGTCGAGGGCGCGCAGGAAGAGGGCCGTCTCCTCCTCGCCCGCGACCAGGGGCGGGGAGACAATGAGGGCGATGTCCCGGTTGGAGCCGAAGAAGGTCAGGATCCCGTGCTCCCGGTACAGGGCGGCGATCACGGCGGCGGTGAGCAGCTTCGGTACGGCCTGCGGGTCGCGGGCGGCGGCGGGGAGGAGGGTGCGGACGCGGTCCGGGAGCTCCGGGCCGGGCCGCAGGAAGAGGCCGTGGAGGGCGCCGCGCCCCGTGGTGGAGGCCACGAGGCGGGGGTGGCGCGCGGCGATGCGGGTGAGGCCCGCGGACAGTTGCTCGCCGAGGGCCCGTGCACGTCCGGGAAAGTCCTCCTCCACGGCGACGAGGACCGCTTCGAGGGCGGTGGCGGTCTCCTCGCCGAACCCGTAGTAGGTGGTGCTGTGCAGCGTGGCGTCGGTGAGGTTGTCGTAGGCCCTGCGGAAGACGGGTCCGCGGGCCACGTACCCGGAGATGGAGGACTTCCCGCCGCCGAAGGACTTCGACATGGTGAGGACGTCGGGGACGAGCCCGGGGCAGCGCATGAAGTGGAAGAGCTCGCCGGTCTTGCCCCAGCCGGTGTACACCTCGTCGAAGACCAGGACGATGTCCTGCTCGGTGCACAGCCGCCGGACCTCGCGCAGGAACGCGGGCGGGCACTCGCGCAGGGCGGAGGCGCTGAAGGGTTCGAGCACGACGGCGTAGACGTCGCTGCGGCCCGTTGCGTCGCGGTGGCGTTCCAGGGCCAGGGCGAAGGAGGCGAGGTCCCCGTAGGCGAAGGAGTCGGTGCCGGGGATGCGGGGGAACTCGAAGTGGATCTCGGGCGAGGCGGTGAGGCTGCCGGCGCCGAGGAGCTTGCCGTGGAAGGCGATGTCCGTGTGGAGGACGGTGCCGCGCCGGCCGCCGTGGTATTTGTACGCCAGTTTGACCGCGCCCTCGACGGCCTCCGCCCCGGAGTTGGGGAAGTAGCAGACGTCGAGGTCGCCCGGGAGCAGCGCCGCCAGGTTGTGGCTGAGGGCGGCGACGTAGGGGGAGAAGAAGTTCTTGTGGACCTCCATGCGGCGGTGCTGCCGGAAGCGGTCGCGGGCGGCGAGGACGCGCGGGTGGTTGTGGCCGTGGTTGAGGACGCCGATGCCGCCGGTGAAGTCGAGGATCCGCCGGCCGTCGCGGAGGGTGATCCACGCTCCTTCGGCGCGCTCGACGAGGTCGCGGCCGAATCCGAAGGAGCCGATGAGGGAGACCTGGCTGCGGCTGACGTGCTTCTCGTAGAGGTCGTGGATCTGGTCGATGCCGAGGTGTTCGGCCTGGTCCAGGGTGATGAGTTCAGGCATGGGGGTCCTCGGGTTCAGGCGTGGGAGTCCTCGGGGGAGTTCCGGCGGCCGGGTTCGGTGCGCAGCCGGTCGGCGATGAGGCGGCCTGCGCGGCGGCCGTCCCGCACGGCGTAGTTGGTGCCGCGGTCCTCGGGGAAGACCTGGGCCATCCCGGCGAGGTAGAGGCCGGTCACGCGGCTCTGCACGGGCGGCATGACGCGGGTGTAGCCGGGGGTGATGACGGGCTGGGCGTGCTCGGCGCGCCAGACGTGGTAGGCGTCGACCCAGGTGCGGTCGAAGCCGGGGAACATCCGCTGCAGGTACGGCAGGCTGTGTTCAAACACCTGCTCGTCGTCCATGCGGTACAGCTCCGCGTCGGCGGGCAGGTATTTGGAGAGGTACGCGATGTGCCGGCCGCCGTAGCGGGCCGGGTCGTCCATGTTGGTGTGCTCGATCACGCCGACGTAGGGGAACGACGGGTCGTTGACGTTGAGCCAGTAGGTGTCGGAGAGCCGGCGGTTGTTCTCCAGGACCAGGCAGATGTTCGCGAGGTAGCGGATCCTGCGGAGCTGCCGCAGGAGGGGCGGCACGGAGGGGTGGGTGTCGCTCTGGTCCTCCAGCATGCCGGCGGCCAGTGCGGGGGCGACGGTCAGGAGGACCTGGCGGGCGGGGTGGAGCTCGCCGTCCGCGGTGCGGACGCCGGTGACCCGGCGGCCGTCGGTGACGACGGACCGCACGGCGGTGTCCGTGCGGATGTCGACGCCGTGGTCGGCGAGGCGTTTGCGCAGCGCGGTGAGGAGGGCGTCGCTGCCGCCGCGCAGGTAGTAGAGGGTCTCGCTGCCGGAGCGGGTGCGGCTGCCGCCGCGCAGGTGGAGCTTGGTCCACATCCAGGTGGCGCCGACCTCCGCCGCGTGGTCGCCGAACTTCCCCTCCAGCAGGGGCCGCCACACGACCTCGTAGACCCGGCGGCCGCCGAGGGAGACCAGCCACTCCTCGGCGGTGCGGTGCTCCAGCAGGCGCCAGTCGCGCACGCGCTGGGCGCGTACGGTCAGCAGGCCGAGCCGGAGCCGGTCGAGGAGGGGCAGCGGGGCGAAGCGGAGCAGGTCGAGGGGTTTCGACAGGCGGTAGACGGAGTTGGCGTAGTACATACCGGTGCGCGTCAGGTGGGGCTCCATCAGGTCGGCGATGCCGAGCCGGGCGCAGAGCCGCAGCATCTCCTCGTCGGAGGCGAACCAGTGGTGGTAGAAGCGTTCGAGGCGGCGGTCCCCGACGGTGAAGCTGCCCGCGAGGCCGCCGACGTCCGGTTCGCGTTCGAGGAGCCGTACGGTGTGGCCGAGCTCCGCGAGCTCCAGCGCGGCGGAGAGGCCGGTGAAGCCGGCGCCGACGACGATGACGTCCGGGTGCTGCATCACGCGACCTCCTCGACCGAGGCGAGGACGGCCCCGGGAATCGTGCTCCGCAACCGTTCGCTGATCACGTAGGCGGGCCTGCCCTGCACCTGGCGCAGGACGGCGTGGAGGTACTCGCCCACGGTGCCGACGGCCAGCGACTCCAGGCCGAACAGGGCGAGCGGCAGGGCCCCGGCACGGCCGCGGCGGGTGAGCGCCATGACGAGGGCCCCGGCGAGGGAGGCGGTGCCGGTCCACAGGGGAAGCCGCAGCGGGAGGACGGAGCCGCTGGTGAGGAAGGCGCTGCGGGAGAGGGCGAGCATTTTGGGAAGGGTGTATTTGGATTCGCCCGCGGCCCGTGGGTCCCGCTGGTATTCGATGGTCGTCTCGGGGAAGCCCGCCCAGCTGACGGCGCCGCGCAGGAAGAGCTCCCGGTCCGTCAGTCCGGTGAGCAGGTCCACGACTTCCCGGTCGAGCAGCCGGAAGTCTCCCGTGTCGAATGCGACGGGGTGGTCGGAAATCCTGCCGAGGAGCCGGTAGAAGGCGAACGCCGATAAGTTCTTGAAGGCGGTCTCGCCGTGTCTGGCGGTGCGCCGTGCGGAGACCACGTGCCATCCCTGGCGCCAGCGGGCCACCATTTCGGGGATGATTTCGGGAGGGTCCTGCAGATCGGCGTCGATGACGACGACCGCGTCGCCCCGCGCCTCCTTGAGCCCGCCCAGGCAGGCCGCCTGGTGGCCGAAGTTGCGGCTGAAGCGGACGGCCCGCACCATCGGGGACTCGCGGGTGAAGGTCCGTATCAGGTTCCAGGTGGCGTCGGCGCTGCCGTCGTCCACGTAGATGACCTCGTAACGGACGCCTTCCACGGGGTGCAGGGCCCGGGCGATGCGGTCGTGGGTGCGGGCGAGCACCGCCTCCTCGTTGTAACAGGGCAGGACGACGCTGATCAGGTGGGTGGTCGGGGACGGTGGGCTGGTCTGGCTGGCAGGCATGGGCCTCTCCTGTGCCGGGAGCCGGTTGTCGCCGTGCGGGATTGTCGCCGCAAGGGTTTGTCTCCTGGCCGCTTTTTGCCGTGACGGCTTCTCCGCGCTGCCTTCATTGCCGCGCATTCCGGATACTTTCCCCTTGCATCGATCGACGGTAGCCGACGGCCGAGCGGGCGGGCAAGATCCCTGCAGCCGGGGACCGCGGCCCTGCGAATACCGGTTTCCGGACCGTATTTCCCGGGTGGCTCAGTGCCGCGTGCGGTACCGGCGGCGGGGGCCGAGACTGGACGCGGGCCCCGGCCGGCCGCCGCCCCCTGTCCGGGCGGAGCAGGCCCCGGACCGGGCATGACCCGGACGTCTGGAGGAAGGGGACGCGCGTGCCCGGACACGGCGTGCCCCGCGGCCCGGAGGCCCCCGCGGCCGCTCCCACGAGGCCCGCGGTGCTGGGCCGCCGGGCCGTCCTGGCCGGGGCCGCGGGCCTCGCCCTCGGCGGGTCCGGGTGCGGGACCGCGCCCCCGCGCAACGCCCTGGGCAGCGCGCCGCCGTCACCCGCCGGGCTCCCCCGCCCGGCGGCGTGGCGCCCCGATCCCTCCGACATCCGGCCGGACGTGAAACTGCGCGCCGTGCGACTGGTCGAGGCCCTGGGCACCTGGCGCGACGGCGCCGGGGGCGTGGCGAAGGCGCGGGAGCGGGTGGCCGCGCTCGGCCTGCCGGCCGCGCTCGCCGGGCAGGCCGGACCGCTGCTGTCCGGCGCGGACGCGGCCGTCGTCGAGGTGACGGACGCCCAGTACGGCGGGATCCTGGCCGGTTCCGCGAGCGTCCTGGTCGTCTGCCGGCAGTGGACGCGCACGGGCGACGGGCCCGTGGCGGCGGGCGGGACGACCGTGGACGTGCGCCTGGCCGAGGGGGCGCCGCGCTGGTCGGTCGGCGAGCTGCGCCCGGCCGCCCCCGGGCCCGCGGCGGACAGCCTTCCGGAGGCGGCGCGGCGGGTGCTGGACGAGGACCGGATCCGGCTGCCCGTGGCCGCCGAGGCCGACGTCCGGGGCGGCGGCGTCCACGCGAGCGTGCTGCGGGCGATGCTCCGGCTCGCGGAGCGCTACCGCATGGACGTCAGCGTCGTGCGCTCCGGCCATCCTCTGAACGTCTTCGGCACCGGCCGGCCCAGCGACCACCCGCCGGGCCGGGCCTTCGACGTGTGGCGGATCGACGGCCGCGCGGTGGTCGACCGGGCGACGCCGCGCGCGCTGGTCGAGGCGTTCATGCGCGACGCCGCCGCCGGTTCGTACAACGTCGGGGGCCCGCTCCTGCCGCCGGGGGCGGGTGCGGGGCCGCAGTTCTTCACCGACGACACCCACCACGACCACGTGCACGTCGGCTTCGGCAGCTGAGCCGGCCGACCGCAGGGCGCCGTGAGGAGGCCCCGTGACCGTCGAGTACATCCGTTACCGCATCGCCGGCCCGGAGCGGCGCGCCGCCTTCGAGAAGGCCTGCGCGGCCGCCGCCGAACACCTGTACGCGGCGCCGCAGTGCCTGGGCTACGAGCTCGCGCGCGGGGTGGAGGAGCCGGAGCGGTTCGTCCTGCGGATCGAGTGGACGTCGGTGCACGACCACGAGCAGGGCTTCCGCGAGGGGCCGCACTTCCGGCCGTTCCTCGCGGAGCTCCGCCCGTTCGCGGGCGACATCGAGGAGATGAAGCACTACGAACGGCTCCTCGTCGTCGCCAAGGGAAGGGTCTGAGGTCTTAAGGACCCTTCCGGGGGTCAGTCGACGCAGGGCACTCCGCCCATCTTGACCGGCGGGCCCTGGAAGGAGCCGGAGGAGACGGGATCGGACCCGCCGGGCTTGGCGTCGCCATCCGGCTCGGCACCGCCCGGCTCGGCACCGCCCGGCTCGGCGTCACCAGGCTTGGCATCGCCTCCGCCCGGGTCCTTCCGCTCCGTCTTCGGCCCCGTCATCGCCTGGACGAGGGACTTGACCTTCGCCGGGTCGACGAGGTTGACGGCCTCTCCCTTGCGGGTGGCGAAGCCCTCGATGGGGAGGGTGTGGAACTCGGCGTTGCCGCCGGTCAGGTTGGGCGCCTGCCGGGCGAAGTCCAGGATGTTCCACCGGTTGTCGATGACGACGTCCTTCTTGATGACGTCGAAGAGCCCCTGCAGCTTCCCGAGGTCGCTCCACACGCCCTGTTCCTGGAGCTTGTGCGTGACGGACGACAGGAACGCCTGCTGGCGGCGGGTGCGGTCGAGGTCGCCGCCGGCCAGGCCGTGCCGCTGCCGGACGAACGACAGCGCCTGGCGGGCGTCGAGCTGCTGCGGTCCGGCGGGGAAGTCGGCGCCGGAGTACCGGTCGCGCACGGGGTGCTTCAGGCACACGGGGACGGGCTGGACCACCTTGGCGATGTCGTAGAAGCCCAGCAGGTTGAGCTCGGCGAAGTGGTCGATGGGCACGCCGAGGAAGCGCTGGACGGTGGCCAGCGTGGCTTCGCGGCCGGCCTCGCGGCCGCGGTGCTCCAGCTCGGCGCCCTTGACTCCCCGGGCCGACAGCTTCTCCTCGGCCTCGGCCTTGGCGATCCCGTACGCCTCCTTGATCTTGTGCTCGCCCCGCCCGCCGGCGATCTCGACGTAGTCGTCGCGCGGTATCGAGAAGGCCGTCACCTTGCCGCCGCCCGGCGGGATGTGCATGAGGATGAGGGTGTTGGTGTTGTAGCCGCCGATGTCGCTGGAGCCGGCGTGCAGTTCGTCCTGGACGAACTCCTTCGGCAGGTCGTTGCCGTTCATGTCCTTGCGGCTGTCGAGGCCGATCAACAGCAGGTTCACGGCGCCGTCACGCCCCGGCGGCGCGCCGTCGCGCAGGGCGTCCAGCGCGCTGGAGGTGTTCACGCCGCGGTCCAGCCAGTGGTAGGCGCACCAGCCGACGCCGCTGGTGAGCATGACGAGCGCGGAGGTGAGGCAGACCGCGATGCGGGCCGCGCGCCCGGGTGTGAGGGAGGGTCCCCCGGCGCGGCGCCCGCGGGGGCGCGGCCCGCCTGGGCGGCCGCGGCCGGTGCCCTGCGCACGGGGCCGGGCTCCGGGGTGCCGGCTGTCGCGGCCGCGGTTGCGGTCGCGGTCACGATTGCGGTTGCGGTGGTACGGCTCAGGCATGGCAGGCCCTCCTCCCCCGGCCGGGGCGCAGCGCGCGCCCGGCCAGGACGACGGCCGCCGTGGCCTCGGCCGCCGCCATGGCGGGAAACGTGTCGAGGGCCCAGTGCACGACGGCCATCACGAGGCTGCCACCGCTCCTGCCCGCGCCCGCGGCGAGCTGGGCGCCGACGGCCACGACGGCGATGACCAGGGGCGGGGCGGCGAGCACCCACCACGTACGGCCGCGGGGGCAGAGCCCCGCGGCGAGGGCGGCCGCGGCCGCGGCGGTGAGCACGAAGACCAGGCCGAGCCCGGCTCCGGCCGCCTCGTCCGCGCCGGCGCCCGCCACGAGCAGCGCCGCCGGGGCGGACGCCGCCGCTCCGGCGCGCCGCGCCCGTTGCTGTGCCTTCCCCGGTGTCCCGGTCCGCCTACGGCCCATACGTGCTCCCCATCGGATCCGGCCGCCGCACGTCCACGGCAACCTGGCAACTTTCACAGTTGCGCAATATAGCAAGTGTGACGAGACGTCCCCGGCCGGCGGCACCCGGGGGCGTATCGTCTCATTCGCCGGGACCGTACCAATAACAGTGGTTCAAAGGGGAGTTGGCGCGGAAAATATGAATTCCCCGGAAAAATTCCATGTGCACGACGGAATCGGCGGCACGACCGGAACCACAGACCGGAACGCAGACCGGAACCGACGCAGACCGGAACCGCAGAAGGGCGGGCCATGACACTCGACCGCAAGCGCCGCCTCCCCCGCGCCGCCGCCGCGGCACTCCTCGCCACCGCCGCCGTGTCCCTCCTCGCCGTCCCCGCGGCCGCCGAGGGGGCGATGGAGATCACCGCTCCCGGCCATCCCGTCCGCACCGGGCAGGCCCTGCGCATCAGCGGGGACGGCGACGACGACACCGCGCGGTACCTGCGCGCCTGCGTCCAGGAACGCACCCTCGGCGCCGGCGCCTGGCGCACGGTGGGCTGCGGCCGGACCGTGGCCTCGGGCGACGGCGCGACCGTCGAAGCGCTGGTGCGGGCCCGGCGCCGCGGCGCGCTGCAACTCCGGGGCGTCCTCTACGGCCTCGACGCGCCGGGGGACCCGCACCCGGACGTGGTGCGCAGCTCCGCCGTGCGCATGGTCCGCATCCACTAGCCCCGAACCCTGCCGGAAGCCTTGACACAACTCTGGTCCAGACCAACGATGTTCAGCGCGCAACCGGTCCCCCGCCCCTCGCGCGCGTCCGGCCCCGCCCGGACCATCGGGAGCTTCCGTGAGACGACACCGAGTCCGCCGAACCCGCCGAATACACCGTGCCCTGCTGTCCGCCCTCGCCACCGCGGCCACGGCCGCCGGCCTCGTCCTGGGCGGGGGCGGCGGCGCCCGCGCCGCCGGGGCACCCCTGCCACCGCACGTCTTCGCACCCTACTTCGAGACCTACAGCCCCGAGAGCCCGGCGGACCTCGCCGCGCGGTCCGGGGCGAAGCACCTGACCATGGCGTTCCTGCAGACCGAGGCTCCGGGCTCCTGCACGCCCTACTGGAACGGCAACACCGGCAAGCCCGTCTCCGCGTCCGTCTTCGGCAGTGACATCACCGCCATCCGCGCCCGCGGCGGCGACGTCATTCCCTCCTTCGGCGGATACGCCGCCGACAACGGCGGGACGGAGCTGGCGGACAGCTGCCCGGACCCCGCCCGGATCGCCGCCGCGTTCGAGAACGTCGTCACCACGTACGGCGTCACCCGCATCGACCTCGACATCGAGGACAACTCCCTGACGAACACCGCCGGGATCGACCGCCGCAACAAGGCCGTCAAGCAGGTGCAGGACTGGGCGGCGAGCACCGGCCGCACCGTGCGGTTCTCCTACACCCTGCCGACGACGACCCACGGCCTGGCCGACAGCGGGCTGGCCGTGCTGCGCAACGCCGTCGCGAACGGCGCGCGCGTCGACGTCGTCAACATCATGACGTTCGACTACTACGACGGTGCCGCGCACGACATGGCGGCGGACACCGTGAGCGCCGCGAACGGGCTCCACGCCCAGCTCGCGCGGCTCTACCCGGCGAAGACGCCGGCGGAGCTGTGGGCGATGACCGGCGTCACCGAGATGCCGGGCATCGACGACTACGGCCCGGCCGAGACGTTCACCGCGCAGGACGCGGTCCGCGTCCGCGACTGGGCGGTCTCCCAGGGCATCGGCACCCTCTCGTTCTGGGCGCTGCAGCGCGACAACGGCGGCTGCCCGGGGACGAAGGGGTCCGACTCCTGCTCGGGGATCGAGCAGGACACGTGGTACTTCAGCCGGACGTTCGCACCGTTCACGAGCGGAGGCTGACCTCCCGGCCGGTCAGGGAGGCTGACGTCCCGTCCGATCGCCCCGGGGGCGCGCGGCCGGCGCCGCGCGCCCACCGCGTCTCCCTTGTCCCCCCCTCCGCACGACATTCGGACGATCGGCCTGCACGCCAGGGGCCCCGTTTCGCTTGGCTGATGGGTGAGGGCCCTGTGGCCCCCGGGTGCCGAGAGGACGGCACCGTCCATCGGCGAGAGGACGTGCAGGTGCAGGTACAGGCATGCGATTGTCGGCCGCCCGGGCCCGGGGAGGGAGCCGCATGACCGGCATCACCGGGCGGCGGACCGGGCCCCGGCCCTGGCCGGCACTGCGGGAGGACCTGTCGGAGGGCCTGCCGGCCGACTTCGTCGCCTTCTTCTCGCTCCACCACCGGCCCTACCTCCGCTACGCCCACCTCCAGCTGGACAGCGAGCCGGACGCCGAGTGGGTCGTGGAGGAGGTCTTCTGCCAGCTGGCGCTGGCCTGGGGCGAGGTGCGGCGGCAGCCGAACCCCGCCGCGTACGCCCTGGCCGCCCTCAAGGAGAAGATCACCAAGCTGCTGGCGGCCAGGCGGCGCGGCGCCACGGCGCTCGTCGAGACGGCGGCGTTCGCGGCGGTCCGGGAGGCGAGCCGCGCCCGCTTGGAGGTGCTGGAGTCGCGGCTCGGGCTGTACGCGGCCATCACCCGGCTCCCCGACCGCCAGTTCGACGTGGTCGTGCTGCGCTACGTGCTCGGCTATCCCGTGCAGCGCGTCGCCGGGATCATGGGCATCTCGCCCGCCACGGTGCGCTCGCACGTCCGGGGGGCGAGACGGCGCCTGGCCCGCGATCTGGAGATCGCATGGACTCCGGAAGCCCCTGACGCTCCGGAAGCCCGGGAAGGAGAAGAGGAGGCGTGAACCACATGCGCCAGGAACAGGGAAGCGACCGGCCGGCCGGCATCGACGGGGTGCTCGCGGAAGCCGCCGTGCCGACGGGCACGTTCGACGGCTACAACGAGCGGGCCGCCCTCGCGCGGATCGCCGGCCGCGTCGTGTGGAACCGGGCGGACGCCATGGACCGCCGCGCCCAGAGCATCCGCCACGACCACGACCGCGCCGGCCGAGCGGTGCCCGCCGCCCCGCCCCTGGGCACGGCCAGGCGCACGGCCCTGCACGAGCGGGCGGCCACGGAGCTGGGCTCGCTCTCGGCCCGCGTCGTCCACGACCGCTCCGCGGTCGCCGCGATGGCCCGGCTGGTCGACGACCCGGCGATCGAGCCGCGCGGCGCGCTGGCCTTCGCCTGCCTGCTGCACCTCGCCGGACGCCACGAAGGCGCGGCGTTCTGGTGGCGGTTCGCCGCCGGCGCCGGCTCCGCGACGGCGGCCCGCTGCCTGTACCTGCACCACCTGCAGCACAGCGAGCGGCAGGCCGCGCAGTGGTGGCTCCAGCAGGCCGCCGGGCTGTACGCGCAGGACGGCGACCGGATCCTCGGTACGCCGCCCACCCCCATCCGCGGCGACCGGCGGCCGAGCCGCTACGGCGTGGTCGAGTCCTCGGCGCGCTTCTTCTGGGAGGAGGGCGAGGAGGGCCCGGACCGGCCCGCCGGCCCGGGTGCCCCCGCCGCGCCCTCGCCCGACGAGCGCTGGTGGCGTGCGGTGACCACCCATCTCACCGCCGCCGTACGGAACCTGGAGGCGCACAGCGACGCCGACTACGGCACGGTCCCGCAGCCCGCGCCGTAC
Source organism: Streptomyces sp. XH2 (assembly GCF_049725035.1). Taxonomy (NCBI): domain Bacteria; kingdom Bacillati; phylum Actinomycetota; class Actinomycetes; order Kitasatosporales; family Streptomycetaceae; genus Streptomyces; species Streptomyces sp. XH2. Next base: position 81,173 of record NZ_JBMMMZ010000004.1, read on the forward strand.
CTCGCCGCGGAGCTGGAGGACTGCGCGGGGACCCGGGCCTGAGCCGTACGGCCCGCGGCGGACGGCCGGCTCCGCGCCACCGGGCCGCGCCTAGCATGGAGGCATGAGCGCACGTGTGATCGAGTTCCCCCCGCGAGGCATCCCCGGCACCCTCGTCCGCTACACGGAGGGCGGCGGCGAGCCCGTGGAGCTGGACGCGTGCGGCCCGGTGGCGCTGTCGTCCGGCTCCCGGCTCGTCTACGTGCTGGACGCGACCGGTGCGGACGGCGGTGACGGCAGCGGGGAGACCTTCGACGCGGACACCCTCGCCACCGCCCTCGCGCAGCTGCCGTCCGACGCGTTCGTCGTCGCCGACCTGGCCGGGGCGACGGACGCCCTGGTCCGGGCGATCGCGGGGCAGCGGGCGCTCAGGACGCTCGTGCTGGCGGGCGACTTCACCGACGAGGGGGTCGCCGCGCTGGGCGGCATGCCCGAACTGACCGATCTCGTCCTGGAGTCCGCGCGGTTCACCGGCGCGGGGCTGGCCGCGCTCGCCGGCTCGGAGACGGCCGCGTCCCTGGACTCCCTCGTCCTCAGCGAGGCGGCGGCCTTCCGGCCGGAGCACCTCCGTGCGCTCGCGGAGGCGCCGCACCTGACGACCCTCGCCTTCGACGGCATGCCCTTCGGCCACGATCTGGCCGGCGCCGTGCTCACGCACCTCCCGCAGCTGGCCGAGGTGTCGGTGGCCGAGCGCCCCGGGCACGCGCTCGACCCGGCGGTGCTGGAGCGGCTGCTGGCCGCCGGGCTGTGCGTCAACGGCATCTCCGCGCCGCCCCAGAACGCGGCCCTGTTCGCCGGTGCGGCCGCCGAGGCCGCGACGCCCTCCTCCGCCGCCGGGCAGGACGACGAGGACGATGAGGAATACGAAGACGGCGAGGACGGCGAGGACGGCGATGAGGCTCCGGAGGAGCGCGGTGTCCTGCGCGAGGTCGTGGCGGAGGACGAACTGGAGCGGCTGCTGGCCGGACCCGTGCCCGTACTCGTCGGCCTGACGGCTCCGTGGTGCGGCCCCTGCGCCTTCCTCACGCCCGTCCTGGAGGACGCGGTCGAGGCCCGCGGAGCCGCCCTGACCGGGGTGAAGGTCGACGTCGACCGGGCCGCGTGGGCACAGGAGCGCTTCGATGTCCTGGGCGTCCCCACGGTGCTGCTGCTCCGCGAGGGCCGCGAGGTCTTCCGCTTCAGCGGTGTCGCTTCGCGCCGGCAGCTCGAGGGATGGCTGGCCACGGCGGGGGTCGCCGCCCGCTGACCCCTGGGCCGCGCGCGGTCTGTCCGGAAGCCGCCGGGCGTTGTAGCGTCCGGGCATGCCTGCCCGATCCGGTGTCGTCGCCCCGCCGGGGTGGAGCCGCTGGCTGGTCCCGCCGGCCGCGCTCTCCATCCACCTGGCCATCGGCCAGGCCTACGCCTGGAGCGTGTTCAAGCCGCCGCTGGAGTCCTCGCTGGGCCTGTCCGGCACGGCGTCGGCGCTGCCGTTCCAGGTGGCCATCGTGATGCTCGGCCTGTCGGCTGCGTTCGGCGGCACGTTCGTGGAGCGCAGGGGTCCGCGCCGGGCGATGGCCGTGTCGGCCGCGTGCTTCTCGTCCGGTTTCCTGGTGGCCGCGCTGGGGGCGGCCACGCGCGAGTACTGGCTCGTGGTGGCGGGCTACGGCCTCATCGGCGGGACGGGCCTGGGCATCGGCTACATCTCGCCGGTGTCCACGCTCATCAAGTGGTTCCCCGACCGTCCGGGCATGGCCACGGGCATCGCCATCATGGGATTCGGCGGCGGCGCCCTGATCGCCTCGCCGTGGTCGGCGGAGCTGCTGTCGGCCTTCGGCACGGACGCGCCGGGGATCGCCCGGACGTTCCTGGTGATGGGCGGTGCGTACGCCGTCTTCATGACACCGGGCGTGCTGCTGGTCCGGGTGCCGCCGGATTCCCCGGAGGCGGCGGCCGGACGCGCGGCGGGCGCGCCGTCCCGCGGGTTCGTCACGACGGGGCAGGTGTCGGCGCGCAACGCCCTGTGCACACCGCAGTTCTGGTGTCTGTGGGTCGTCCTCTGCACGAACGTCACCGCGGGCATCGGCATTCTGGAAAAGGCCGCCCCGATGATCACCGACTTCTTCGCGGACTCCTCCTCCCCCGTCGGTCCGGCCGCGGCCGCGGGTTTCGTCGGTCTGCTCTCGCTCGCCAATATGCTCGGGCGGATCGTGTGGTCCTCGGTCTCCGACGCCGTGGGGCGGAAGAACATCTACCGTCTGTATCTCGGGGCGGGTGCGCTGATGTATCTCCTGCTCGCCCTCGCGGGTGATTCCGCGAAGCCCCTGTTCATCGCGTGCGCTGCGATGGTGCTGTCGTTCTACGGCGGCGGTTTCGCGACCGTGCCCGCCTATCTGAAGGACCTGTTCGGGGCCTACCAGGTCGGTGCGATCCACGGCCGGCTGCTGACGGCCTGGTCCACGGCCGGGGTGCTCGGGCCGCTCATCGTCAACGCGGTCGCCGATGCCGGGAAGTCCGCGGGCCGGACGGGGCCCGGCCTGTACACCACGTCGTTCCTCGTCATGATCGGGCTGCTGGCCGTGGGCTTCGCCGCCAACGAGCTCGTACGGCCGGTGCACCCGCGCCACCACGAGCCGGCCGGCGGCGGGGACGGGCGGCAGGCGGCCGCCGTACCGGAGAAGGGAGCGGGCGCGTGACCCCTGTCCGCAAGGCGGTGCTCGTGGTGAGCTGGCTGTGGGTGGGAGCGCCTTTCGCGTACGGAGTGTACGAACTCACCCTAAGGCTCCGGCAATTGTTCACCGGGTGAGCGGGCCGGGAATTGAAGCAGAGGTGCTCCGGCGCACGAGAAATACCCCGGACATATTGACGTCCGGGGTATTTCTCTGCGTATATTGGGGGTTTCCCTGCCTTCGCAAATCAGGGCAGGGGGAAGCTTTATGAGGCCATCATATCCCGGCGGGAGCTGAATTGTCAATCGCGGACATGCGCAACGAGCAAGAATTCATCGATCTGCTCCACGAGCGGCTCGCCGAACTGCGCGCCGGAGCCGAGGCGGCGGTGGCGCAGGCCCTGGCCCGGGGAGGCAGCACCTTCCAGGCGCGGCTCGAACGCGACGTCATGGTGGCCGAGCAGTCCGGGCTCCTCTCCGCGTTCAACGCCGGCGAGCGCGGCCTGTGCTTCGGCCGGCTCGCGTTCCGCGACGGCCGCGACCACCACATCGGCCGCATCGGCATCCGGCGCGACGACGCTGACCGCACCCCGCTGGTCATCGACTGGCGGGCCGAAGTGGCGCGCCCCTTCTACCTCGCCACCGGGCACACGCCCATGGGGCTGCGGCGCAGGCGCCACATCACCACCGAGGGCCGCCGGGTCACCGCCCTGCACGACGAGATCCTCGACCTCACCGACACCGAGCGCACCGGGCACGAGGGCTCCGACGCGGACGCCGTGCTGCTCGCCGCGCTCGACGCGGCCCGCACCGGCCGGATGCACGACATCGTCCAGACCATCCAGGCCGAGCAGGACCGCATCATCCGCGCACCGCAGCGCGGCGTCCTCGTCGTCGAGGGCGGGCCGGGCACCGGGAAGACCGTCGTCGCCCTGCACCGCGCCGCCTACCTGCTGTACGCCCACCGCGAGCAGTTGTCCCGGCGCGCCGTGCTCATCGTGGGCCCCAACCCCGCGTTCCTGGGCTACATCGGCGAGGTGCTGCCCTCGCTCGGCGAGACGGGCGTGCTGCTCGCCACACCCGGCGAGCTCTTCCCCGGCGTGACGGCGACCGGGACCGACACGCCGCGGGCCGCCGAGGTCAAGGGCGCCGCCGCGATGGCGGACGCCCTGGCCGCGTACGTCCGCGACCGGCAGACCCTTCCCGACCCCGCGATCGTCATCGACCACGAGGACGGCGAGCTGCTGCTGGACGCCGACATCGCCTCCGACGCGCGCCACCACGCCCGCGAGACCAAGCTGCCGCACAACCTCGCCCGCCCGTACTTCGCCTTCCACGTCATCGACGCCCTCACCCGGCAGCTCGCCGACCGCATAGGCGCGGACCCCTACGGCGGGCCGAACTTCCTCGGCCCGGACGACATCGCCCAGCTCGGCAAGGCCGTCGCGGCCAGCCGGGAGGTGCACGCGGCGATCGACGAGCTGTGGCCGCAGCTCACGCCCCGTCAGCTGGTCGCGGACTTCCTCACCCAACCCGCCCACCTGCCCGCCGCGGACGCCGAGGCGATCCTGCGCACCGGCGGCCCGTGGACACCGGCGGACGTCCCGCTCCTCGACGAGGCCGCCGAACTGCTCGGCGAGGACGACTCGGCCGCCCGCGCCGCCGCCGAGGCCGAGCGGCAGCGGCGGGTCGCGTACGCCCAGGGCGTGCTCGACCTGTCGTACGGCTCGCGCACCCAGGAGTTCGAGGACCGCGAGGACGACGATTCGGAGGTGCTCGCCGCGCACGACCTCGTCGACGCCGAGCGGCTCGCGGAGCGGCACGAGGAGGAGGACCACCGCAGCGCCGCCGAGCGCGCCGCCGCGGACCGCGCCTGGGCGTTCGGCCACATCATCGTGGACGAGGCGCAGGAGCTGTCCCCGATGGCGTGGCGGCTGCTCATGCGCCGGTGCCCGACCCGCTCCATGACGCTGGTCGGCGACCCGGCGCAGACGTCCGAGCCGGGCGGCTGCGGAGCGTGGGCACCGATCCTGGAGCCCTACGTCGGCGATCGCTGGGAACACGTGCGGCTCGGCGTCAACTACCGCACGCCGGCCGAGATCATGGAGGTCGCGGCGGGCGTGCTGCGCGCCGCGGACCCGTCGTTCGAGCCGCCGCGCTCGATCCGCTCCACGGACGTGCGCCCCTGGGCGCACCGTGCCGCGGACCTGCCGGGCGCGGTCGCCGCGGCCGTGGCCCGGGATCTGCCGCGGGACGGCCGCCTGGCCGTGATCGCCCCGCGGGCGCACCACGCGGCCCTGGCGGCCGCGCTCCCCGGCGCGTCGTACGGCCCGGCACCGGACCTGACCCGGCCGGTCGTGCTGCTGGACCCCCGGCAGGCCAAGGGCCTGGAGTTCGACGCGGTGGTCGTGGCGGAACCGGCGGAATTCGGCGTGAGCGACCTGTACGTGGCGCTGACCCGCGCGACGCAGTCGCTCGGGATCGTCCACACGGGAACGCTCCCGGCGGGGCTGGAGGCCGTGACGCCCGTGCACTGACCACCGGGCCGGTGCGTCAGCAGACCGGGTGCCCCGCCCCTCCCCCGCCGCAACGATCAACCCCCGCGGAGCGGACCGGCGGTGCCGAGCTGTGATCAGCCCCGGCCGAGGCCGCCCCGGCACCGCCGGACACCACCGCGGGGGTTGCTCACCACGGCGGCGGACTCGGGTGCCGCGGCACCGGAAAGCCGAGGTGCCGCGCGCCGGGCCGCCCCGCTCGCCGTCAGGCGCCCTCCGCAGGAGCCTCGTGCCACGCGCCCGTGACCGCCGCGACGACCACCGAGCCGATGACGATCAGCCGGTGGGTCAGTGCGTCGAGCTGCTGCCGCTGGGCGGGCGGGAGGTGCCAGTCCTCCCACCACGTGACCTGCTCCTGGGTGCGCGGCGTGGGCGACTCGGCGGCCCATGCCTCGCGCAGGTGGGCGGCGAGCGGGGTCACGGCGCGGGCGTGCTCGGCGTAGGCCGAGATCAGGGCCGTCATATGACTGACCGGCAGGTGGCCGTACCACTGGTTGCGGAGGTTCTCGGCGAGGGCCGCCACGTCCTCCAGCCACAGCACGTGCTGGGTGATCCAGCCCTGCGGGTCGGTGCTGCGCGGCATGTCCGGCAGCAGGCGCGGCTCCAGCGCGTCACGGTGGGAGAGGAACGTGCGGCCGAGGGCCACCTCGTCGTCATGGGGGATCCAGACACGCTCGCCCAGGGCGACCGCGGCGGCATCGACAGCATCAACAGGATGGGTCATTTGATCACTTTACGGGTCTGAACGGAGCACTCCGCACGCCCCTGCCCGGGCGTGCGCGGCCGTTGGGTGGACGGGGCGGCTGGTGGGCGACGGGCGCAAGCGAGTGTATGCGCCGGGCGCACGCCCGCCCGACGGGGCATCATGGCCGCATGACGAGCCTCGGCCTTCCCGAGTCCATTCGCGCATGCCTGTTCGATCTCGACGGGGTGCTGACCCGGACGGCGACCGTGCACGCGGCCGCCTGGAAGGAGATGTTCGACGCCTTCCTGAGAGCGCGGGACGGCGAGGGCTTCCGCCCCTTCGACGCGGTGGAGGACTACGACCAGTACGTGGACGGCATGCCGCGGGCCGACGGCGTGCGTTCGTTCCTCGCCTCGCGGGGTATCCGTCTGCCCGAAGGGGCCCCGGACGACCCGCCCGGGCGGGACACCGTCCAGGGCCTCGGCACGCGCAAGAACGCGATCGTCCTGGAGAAGATCAAGGAGATGGGCGTGGAGGCGTACGAGGGCTCCGTGCGCTACGTGCACGCGGCCCGCGCCGCCGGGCTGCGCCGGGCCGTCGTCTCCTCCAGCGCCAACTGCCACGACGTGCTCGTCGCCGCGGGCATCGACGACCTGTTCGAGGTGCGGATCGACGGCGTGGTCGCGGCCGAGCGCAAGCTGCCCGGCAAGCCGCACCCGGACACCTTCCTGGAGGCGGCCCGGGAGCTCGGGGCGGAGCCGGGGCGAGCGGCGGTCTTCGAGGACGCGCTGGCGGGCATGGAGGCGGGCCGGGCGGGCGCCTTCGGCTACGTCGTCGGCGTCGACCGCGTCGGCCAGGCCGAGGCCCTGCGCAGCCACGGTGCGGACGTGGTGGTCCAGGACCTGGAGCAACTGCTGGGAGAGGCGGGCGAGCACACGTGATCACCCATCCGGCCTATGCCGTCGAGCCATGGTGCCTGCGCGAGACCGCGCTCAACCTGGAGGTGCTGCCGCAGAGCGAGTCCGTCTTCGCCCTCGCCAACGGCCACATCGGCTGGCGCGGCAATCTGGACGAGGGCGAGCCGCACGGCCTGCCGGGCTCGTACCTGAACGGGGTGTACGAGCTGCGGCCGCTGCCGTACGCCGAGGCCGGCTACGGCTATCCGGAGTCCGGGCAGACCGTCATCGACGTCACCAACGGCAAGGTGATCCGGCTGCTCGTCGACGACGAGCCCTTCGACCTGCGCTACGGCCGGCTCCTCCACCACGAGCGGGTGCTGGACTTCCGCACCGGCCTGCTGGACCGCACCGTCGAGTGGACCTCGCCCTCCGGCCGCACGGTGCGGGTGCGCTCCACCCGGCTCGTGTCCTTCACCCAGCGCGCGGTCGCCGCCATCGCCTACGAGGTCGAGCCGGTCAACGGCGACGCGCGGATCGTCCTGCAGTCGGAGCTGGTGGCCAACGAGCAGCTGCCCAGGGCCGCCGGGGACCCCCGGGTGGCGGCCGTGCTGGAGTCCCCGCTGGTGGCGGAGGAGCACTCCGCCGACGGGGACGTGCTGCGGCTGGTGCACCGGACCCAGCGCAGCGGGCTGCGGATCGCGACCGCCGCCGTCCACGCCGTGGACGGCCCGCAGGACACGCGCACGTACGCGACGAGCACCGATGACCTCAGCCGGTACACGGTCACGTCGGTGCTGCGCCCCGGGCAGCGGCTGCGGCTGGAGAAGACCGTTGCCTACGGCTGGTCGGGCACCCGTTCCCTGCCGGCGATGCACGACCAGGTGGACGCGGCGCTGGCGGGCGCGACCAGCACCGGCTGGCAGGGGCTGTGCGCCGAGCAGGAGCAGTTCCTGCGGGAGTTCTGGGAGCGCGCGGACGTGGAGGTCGACGGCGACGCCGAGATCCAGCAGGCCGTGCGCTTCGCGCTGTTCCACGTGCTGCAGGCGGGGGCGCGCGCGGAGTGCCGGGCCATCGCGGCCAAGGGGCTGACCGGCCCGGGCTACGACGGGCACAGCTTCTGGGACACCGAGACGTTCGTCCTGCCGGTGCTCACGTGCACCGCCCCGCAGGCGGCCGCGCAGCCGCTGCGCTGGCGCCACGCCACCCTGCCGGCCGCGCTCAACCGCGCCCAGCAGCTGGGCCTGAAGGGGGCGGCGTTCCCCTGGCGGACCCTCAACGGCGACGAGTGCTCGGCGTACTGGCCGGCGGGCACGGCGGCGTTCCACGTCAACGCGGACATCGCGGACGCCGTGGTGCGCTACATGCACGCCACGGGCGACACGACCTTCGAGCGGGAGGTCGGCCTGGAGCTGCTGGTCCACACCGCACGGCTGTGGCGCTCCCTGGGCCACCACGACCACCAGGGGCGGTTCCACCTCGACGGGGTGACGGGCCCGGACGAGTACAGCGCCATCTCCGACGACAACGTCTACACGAACCTGATGGCCCAGCAGAACCTGCGGGCGGCGGCGGACGCGGCCGAGCGCCACCCGGACCTGGCCCTGGACTTCGGCGTGGACGACGAGGAGACCGCCGAGTGGCGGGACGCGGCGGAGCGGATGAACCTGCCGTACAACGAGGTGCTCGGCGTCCACGAGCAGTCCAACGGCTTCACGGGCCACCAGCTGTGGGACTTCGCGGGGACCCGCCCCGAGCAGTACCCGCTGATGCTGCACTTCCCCTACTTCGACATCTACCGCAAGCAGGTGATCAAGCAGGCGGACCTGGTCATGGCCATGTACCTGCGCGGGGACGCCTTCACCGCCGAGGAGAAGGCCCGCAACTTCGCCTACTACGAGCCGCTGACGGTGCGCGACTCCTCCCTGTCGGCGTGCGTCCAGGCCGTCATGGCCGCCGAGGTGGGCCAGCTGCGGCTGGCGTACGACTATCTCGGCGAGGCGGCGATGATGGACCTGTCCGACCTGGAGAGCAACACGCGCGACGGCCTGCACATCGCCTCGCTCGCGGGCGCGTGGATCGCCCTGGTCGCGGGCTTCGGCGGGCTGCGCCACTGCGACGGCTCGGTCGGCTTCGCGCCGAAGCTCCCGGAGCAGCTGGGCCGGCTGGCGTTCACGGTGCAGGTGCTGGAGCGCCGGCTGCGGGTCGAGATCACGGGACCGGAGGCCACGTACGAGCTGGTGGACGGCGACACGCTGGACATCGAGCACTACGGCGAGCCGGTGACGCTGAAGCAGGGCGCGGTGGTGACCCGGCAGGTGCCGCAGGTCCCCGAGCCCCCGGCGGTGGGGCAGCCCGCGGGACGGCACCCCGCGCACCGGGGCTGGGCGGCGGCGGGACGCCGCGAGAGCGGGACGGCGGAGTGAGCACGCGGCACGAGCGCCGCCCCTCTACCGGTGCCGCACCCGCGTTCGCACAATGACCCCCATGTCCTACGACTCATACGACGACGTGTCCGGCGGCGGGACGCATCCCCTGCGCAGGCTCTCCCTCGGCGAGCTGCAGCGCCGTACGAGCGCGAAATGGCGCGCCTACCCGCCGGACGTCCTGCCGCTGTGGGTGGCCGAGATGGACGTGATGCCCGCCGCGCCCGTGGCGCGGGCGCTCACCGAAGCGGTCGCCCTGGGCGACACGGGCTACGCCTCCGGCACGGCCTACGCGGAGGCGCTGGACGCGTTCGCCAGGAAGCGCTGGGGCTGGGACGGCGTGGCGGTCGAGCGCACGGCGACCGTCGCGGACGTCATGCGCGGCTCGGTCGAGGTACTGAAGCTGGTGACAGGGGCGGGCGACGCGGTCGTCGTCAACCCGCCCGTGTACCCGCCGTTCTTCGGCTTCCTGGAGCACGAGGACCGGCGTGTGGTCGAGGCCCCGCTGGGTCCGGACGGGCGGCTCGGCACAGCGGCCCTGGAGGCGGCGTTCCGGCAGGCCGCGGCGGGCGGGCGGCGGGCCGCGTACCTGCTGTGCAACCCGCACAACCCGACCGGCACGGTGCACACGCGGGCGGAGCTGGCGGCCGTGGCCGAGCTGGCGGGCGCGTACGGCATACGGGTCGTGGCCGACGAGATCCACGCCCCGCTGGTGCTGCCGGGCGCGGAGTACGTGCCGTACCTGTCGGTGCCCGGTGCGGAGGACGCCTTCGCCCTGCTCTCCGCGTCGAAGGCCTGGAACCTGGCCGGGCTCAAGGCGGCCGTGGCCGTCGCCGGCCCGGCCGCCGCGGACGACCTGGCGCGGCTGCCCGGGATCGTCAGCCACGGCCCGAGCCACTTCGGGGTCCTCGCGCACACGGCGGCGCTGCGGGACGGCGGCGAGTGGCTCGACGCCGTCCTCGCGGGGCTGGACGAGAACCGGCGGCTGCTGGGCGAGCTGCTGGAGCGTCACCTGCCCGGCGTCCGCTGCCTGCGGCCGGAGGGCACCTACCTGGCCTGGCTGGACTGCCGGGCGCTCGGGCTGGGGGACGATCCGGCCGCCGTGTTCCTGGAGCGCGGCAGGGTCGCGCTGACCGGCGGGCTGCCGTTCCGCACGGGCGGGGCGGGGCACGTGCGGCTGAACTTCGCGACCTCGCCGGAGCTGCTCACCGAAGGGGTGCGCAGGATGGCGGCGGCCCTGCCGTAGGACGGCCGGGGGCGTCCGGGGTCACTGGCGGACGACGTTCTCCGCCTGGGGCCCCTTGGGCCCCTGCGTGACGTCGTAGGAGACCTTGTCCCCCTCGTAGAGCTCCTTGAACCCCGTCGTCTGGATGGCGGAGAAGTGGACGAACACGTCCGGGCCGCCGTCGTCCTGCGTGATGAAGCCGAAGCCCTTGTCCGCGTTGAACCACTTCACCGTGCCTGTTGCCATGTGCTTCCAGTCCTTCGTCCTTCTCGCGCGGCGCGACGGGATCGCCGCGCCGGCCGTGACCGGTGACGGCCGGCCCGGTCCCTCACCTTTCCCCGCCGTGCGGGCGGAGATGCCCTCCGTACTCCCCTCTTCACCCCTTCGGAGGGAAAGCCGCCGCTTCCCGGCTCCCGCCCTCGTTTGCCCCCATTTGGCGGCGCGCCGCCGCTATATTCGACGGTGTCCGTGACCGCGGAGCGGCGGAAAGGACCAAGTGATCGGCTCGTACGCGTACGCATCACTGCCGGAAGCGACCGCGCGCCATCCCCTGGCCCCGGCGCGCGGCCTGTACAGCAGCGACTCCTGGCTGGAGCTGCTGCGGGAGCACGGACACCGGTACCGCTGGCTGCTGATGTGCGCGCGGGAGCGCGCGGCGGCCCTCGCCCCGGTCACCGACGGGCCGGCCGTGCAGGCCGGGCGCTACCGCCCGGGGTTCCTCCTCGACGAACGGCTCCCGGCCGAGCGCTGCGTCGTCGCCGGGCCGCGCACCGGCTATCTCAACGAACTCCGCTACGGGCCGGAGCGGCTGCCGGCCGCCGAGGTCGCCGAGGGCCTGCTCGCCGGGGAGCACCGGGAACGCCCTCCGGGCGTCGCCCTCCTGCCGTACCTGCCGAGCGGGCCCGCGGCCGCCTTCGAGACCGCGGGCCACCCGGCCGGTCTGATCGCGTGGGACGCCTGGCTCGACGTGCCCGGCACCGGCTTCGACGGCTACCTCGCCGGCCTGGAGAAGACCCACCGCAACCAGGTCAAGGACGACCTGCGGCGCTACACCATGGCGGGCGTCGCCTTCTCCACCCGCCCGCTGACCGGACCCGACGACGAGATCGGCGACCTGCTGGTGCTGCACGAGCGCATGTACGGCACCGTCTACGACCGTCCCGGCGGGCGCTTCTCCCGCTATCTGGCCCGCTGCGCCGAGCTCCCCGGCGCGTACGTCGTGCGGGCGCGGCTCGCCGGCCGCACGGTCGGCTGCCACCTGGTCTTCCACTACCGCGACGTGCTGTGGGTGCGGCTGATCGGCGTGGACGAGAGCCGTCCCGGTACGCGCGGCTGCTACTTCGGCCTGATGTTCTACGAGCCGCTCCGGCTGGCCCACGAGCTGGGGGCCCGCGCCGTGCACCTCGGCATCGGCACGTCCCGGGCCAAGGCGCGGCGCGGCGCGCGGCTGGAGCCGCTGTGGACGGTGGCCGTCACCGAGGCGGGCCGGGTGCGCGACCTGGCGCGCGAGGGTCTCGCGGCCCGGGCCCTGAACCTGCCGGACCCGGCGCCCGAGGCGGACGGGCCGGTGCCGCAGTCGCCGTCGGCGTGGGGAAGGCCGTCATGGACCACCTGAGATAAAATACCCATATGTCAGTTTTCGGGAGTCTGAAACGGGCGCCCGTCCCCTCCATGGGCTCGGTGGAGCAGGTCGAGCCGTGCCACTGCGTGTGCACCCTGGCGCACCACGGCATGACGCACATCTGCTCCGAGGAGGCCTATCCGGACCTCGCCCTGACCCTCCGGGTGCCCGCCCTGGGCAGCGTGTCGTTCCCCGTCTGCGAGGCCTGCTACGACGCGGCGTCGCCGCGCTGGCACCACCGGTCCTGAACCGCCCCCGCTCCGGCCGTTGTTGACATACGGTTCAGGAATGACCGAACAAGTCGATCTGTCGGAGTTCAGCACCCGGTACGGCGGTCTCCCCGGTCTCCGGGGTTTTCTCGCGCGGCCTCCGGGGGACGGGCCGCGGCCGGGAGTGGTCGTCCTCTTCGAGGCGTCGGGCGCGGACGCGGTCAACAAGAGGCTCAACGAGCGGATGGCCGAGGCGGGTTACCTGGCCCTGATGCCCGACCTCTACCACGGCCGGTCCCCGTACCGCTGTCTGGTGCCGACCATGCGGTCGGTCTTCTCCGGCCGCGGCCGGGTCTACGGCGACATCGAGGCGGCCCGGCAGTGGCTGCTGGCCGACCCCGGCTGTACGGGCAAGGTCGGGGTCATCGGCTTCTGCATGGGCGGTGGCTTCGCGCTCGTGCTGGCCGGTCAGGGGCGGTACGACGCGGCGGCGGCCAACTACGGCCGGGCGCCCTCGGACGCGGACGGGGCGATGAAGGGCGCCTGCCCGGTGATCGCCAGCTACGGCGCCAAGGACCGGGCCTTCCGGGGCTACGCGGCCACGATCCGGACGGCGCTGGAGCGCGCCGGCGTCGAACACGACGTCAAGCTCTACCCGGATGCCGGGCACTCGTTCTTCAACGAGGCCGACAACGTGCCGCCGGCGCTGCGGCCGGTCATGCGCGCCGTCATGGGCATCGGCCCCGAGCCGGCCTCCGCCGCGGACGCCTGGCAGCGGATCGAGGCGTTCTTCGGCAGGCACCTGGCCGCGGACTGAGCGGACCGGGCCCGGCCAGGGCGCGCTCCTGGCCGGGCCGGACCTACGGCGTGGTGCTGCGGTGGTCCAGCGTGGGTCAGTGCCCGGCGCGGGCCGCCTTCGCGGGGGCCGCCGGCGTCTTGCAGGCGATGTCCGTGCCGATGGAGCTGACGCCGTCCTTCTTGGCCTGGCCGCCCTGGTACTCGTAGTACAGGTAGGTGTAGAACTCGATGCGCCGGCTCGGGCCGCACGCCGAGTCCGCGGCGATGTTGTACTTCAGGGTCACGGTGCGGCTGGCGCCGGGGAGCACCGGCACGTTGTAGTTCATGGAGCCGCTCTGCTTGCCCGTGACGTCGCAGCGGGTCACGTCACCCGTGCAGGAGGCGAACGCGTACTTGAGCGCGGGGTCCTGCGAGGTGTTCCACGTCGGCTGTATCGACTGGTACACGAACTGGGTGTTCGTGGTCTGGTCGTTGGTGAACTTCAGGGTGATGGTGACCGTGTCGCCCGGCGAGGCGGACGCCTTGTCGGCGGTGACCGTCATCGGCGGGGTGTCCGCGGCGGAGGCCGACGGAGCCATGCCCATGAGGGCGACGACAGAGGCGAGAGTGGCGGACAGCCCGAGGCGTCCGAACGTGTGTCTGCGCATGGCGAGGGAGATTAGACAGACACCTCGCGTCCTGACTGCACCACAGGTAGAGGATTGGCCACTGCCGGAACGCCCGCCGCGCCCTCCTGACCAGGTGCGAGCCGTGAGGCCGTGGTTCCGCCAGTGACGTAGTTGGCCGGGAAAGATCCTCGGGACGGGTGTGGCAGGGGTTGTGGATGGCCGACTCGCGGCGCCGGAAGGCCCCGTATCGGCCAGGGACGGGAACGGTCCGGAGGGAGAGACGCGACGGCGGCGCCGGGCGGTTCCCGGTGGGCGGGAGGGAATTCTCATCCAGCACCTACGATGCTGAATCATGGAACTCCGACACCTTGAGCACTTCGTGGCGGTCGCCGAGGAGCAGCACTTCACGCACGCGGCCGAGCGGCTGCGCGTGGCCCAGTCCGGGGTGTCGGCCTCGGTGCGGGCGCTGGAACGGGAGCTGGGCGCCGAGCTGTTCCTGCGCACGACGCGGCGGGTGGGGCTCACGGACGCCGGGCGGGCGCTGCTGGTGGAGGCGCGGCGGACGCTGGCGTGCGCCGCGGCCGCCCGGGAGGCCGTCGCGGCGGTGCAGGGGCTGATGGGCGGCACGCTGTCGGTGGGCACCGAGCAGTGCATGGGCACGGTCGACGCCGCCGCGCTGCTGGCCTCCTTCCACGCGCGCCACCCGCAGGTCGAGGTGCACATGGAGCAGGCGGGTTCGGGCCGGCTGCTGGAGCAGGTGCGGCGCGGCGAGCTCGACGTGGCGTTCGTCGTGCACGACGGGCTGCACGAGGGGGTGCGGCTGCGGCGGGTCGCGGAGGAGCCGCTGATGCTGCTCTGCCGGGCGGATCATCCGCTGGCCGGGACCGGTGGGCCGGTGCCGGCGGCGCGGCTGGCCGGCGAGGTGTTCGTGGACCTCCACCCGGACTGGGGCGCGCGCCGGGCCGCGGACCTCGCGTTCGCCGACGCGGGCGTGGCTCGTAAGGTCGCCCTGCAGGTCAACGACGTCTACACGCTGCTCGATCTGGTCTCGCGCGGCCTGGGCGCGGCGGTCGTGCCGCGCCCGGTGACGCTCAAGGAGCAGGCGCGCGGGCTCAGTGCCGTACCGCTGGCGGGGCCCACGCGGTGGAAGGTGGCCGTCGCCGTGCCGGCGGCGGGTCAGCCGACGGCCGCCGCCCGGGCCCTGCTCGCCATGATTGATCATCAGGACTGCTGAATGTGATCGGGAAGGGATGTTGGACACCGCACGGATTCCCGCGCAGAGTGGAGGGCGGTCCGACGCAGAGATCCGACCACCGAGAAAGGCAGCACCCCATGGCGCAAGAAGTACGCGGTGTCATCGCCCGAGGCAAGGGCGATCCGGTACGGGTCGAGACGATCCTCGTCCCGGATCCCGGCCCGGGCGAGGCCGTCGTGAAGATCCAGGCATGCGGGGTGTGCCACACCGATCTGCACTACCGGGAAGGCGGAATCAACGACGAGTTCCCGTTCCTCCTCGGCCACGAGGCCGCGGGTGTGGTCGAGTCGGTCGGTGCCGGAGTGACCGAAGTGGCTCCGGGCGACTTCGTCATCCTCAACTGGCGCGCCGTGTGCGGGCAGTGCCGGGCGTGTCTGCGCGGCCGTCCCTGGTACTGCTTCAACACGCACAACGCCCAGCAGAAGATGACGCTGACCGACGGCACGGAGCTCTCCCCCGCGCTGGGCATCGGGGCCTTCGCCGAGAAGACCCTGGTGGCCGCCGGGCAGTGCACCAAGGTCGACCCGGCCGCCTCGCCGGCCGCCGCCGGCCTGCTGGGCTGCGGCGTGATGGCCGGCCTGGGCGCCGCGATCAACACCGGCGCCGTGGGCCGGGGCGACTCCGTCGCCGTCATCGGCTGCGGCGGCGTCGGCAACGCGGCCGTCGCCGGGGCCCGGCTGGCCGGCGCCGCGAAGATCATCGCGGTGGACCTCTCCGACGCCAAGCTGGAGCAGGCGAAGGGCCTGGGCGCCACCCACACCGTCAACTCGTCCTCGGTGGACGCGGTCGAGGCGATCCGCTCGCTGACCGGCGGCTTCGGCGCCGACGTCGTCATCGACGCGGTCGGCCGCCCGGAGACGTACCGCCAGGCGTTCTACGCGCGCGACCTCGCCGGGACCGTCGTTCTGGTGGGCGTGCCCACGCCGGAGATGAAGCTGGAGCTGCCGCTGCTGGACGTCTTCGGGCGCGGCGGCGCGCTGAAGTCGTCGTGGTACGGCGACTGCCTGCCGTCCCGGGACTTCCCCCTGCTCATCGACCTCTACCTGCAGGGCCGCCTCGACCTCGACGCGTTCGTCAGCGAGACGATCGCGCTGGACGAGGTGGAGGAGGCCTTCCACCGCATGGAGAAGGGCGAGGTGCTGCGCTCGGTGGTGCTGATGCCGGGAGCGGAGACCTCGCCCCGCGCGACGCCGACGACCACGCCGGGGACCGTGTGATGGCCCGCATCGAACACCTCGTCACGTCGGGAGTGTTCGCGCTCGACGGCGGCGTCTGGGACGTCGAGAACAACGTGTGGCTCGTGGGCGACGACGAGGAGGTCCTCGTCATCGACGCCGCCCACGACGCGGCCGCGATCGAGAAGGCCGTGGGCGGCCGCCGCCTGACCGCGATCGTCTGCACCCACGCGCACAACGACCACATCGACGCGGCGCCGGAGCTCGCGGCCCGCACGGGCGCGCCCGTGCTCCTCCACCCGGCCGACCGCAAGCTGTGGGAGCAGACCCACCCGGGCACCGCCCCCGACGGGGAGCTGGCGGACGGCCAGGTGCTGACCGTCGCGGGCACCGCGCTGACGGTGCTGCACACGCCCGGCCACTCCCCGGGCGGCGTCTGCCTGCACGCCCCGGAGCTCGGCACCGTGTTCACCGGCGACACGCTCTTCCACGGCGGGCCGGGCGCGACCGGCCGGTCCTTCTCCGACTTCCCGACCATCGTCGACTCGATCCGGGAGCGGCTGCTGTCGCTGCCGCCGGCGACCGTGGTGCGCACGGGGCACGGGGAGAACACGACGGTCGGCGGCGAGGCGCCCGCCCTGCCGGAGTGGATCGCGCGCGGGCACTGAGGGCAGGGCCGGCCGGGAGCCGGCGGAAGGGCCCCTGACCAGTCCTCACGGAGTAGGTCCGAAGCCCCATGACATCTCCCGGGCGGCCGCTTAGGGTCGTTGACGGACATCGGTCTCTTCCACCATCCGGGTGGGAGGGGGGCCGGCGTCCGGGAGATGCCTGTGGAGGCATTGCATCGTGTCAGTCGAGCTGAATCACACCATCGTTCATTCCCGGGACAAGCACGAGTCCGCCGAGTTCCTGGCGCACATCCTGGGCCTGGAGGTCGCGCCGGAGATGGGGCCGTTCGTCCCCGTCGTCACCGGCAACGGCGTCGCGCTGGACTTCGCCACCAGCGACCAGCCCGAGAACATCGTCCCGCAGCACTACGCGTTCCTGGTGCCGGAGGAGTCCTTCGACGCCGTCTTCGCGCGGATCGAGGAGGCCGGCCTGCCCTACTGGGCCGATCCGTACCGCACCCGCCCGGGCGAGATCAACCACAACGACGGCGGCCGGGGCGTCTACTTCCCCGACCCCTCCGGCCACTACCTCGAGGTGCTCACCCGCCCGTACGGCAGCGGTTCGTAGGACCGCGTGAGCGAAGGGGCCCCGGGCCGGGAACGGCCCCGGGGCCCCTTCGCGTCAGCGCAGGGCGTAGCCGCCGTCCGGTACGCGGGACGCGGACTCCGCCCCGGCCGGACCCCACCGTTGATCATTTCATTCCGGTGGCGGGTGCCTCCTCCGTCAGTGCCCGCTGGATGTGATCGGTGAGGCGGGGCAGCCAGTCGGGCCGGGCGTTCCCGAGGAGGTGGTCACCGTGGGGGACGGACAGGTAAGTGCCGTACGGTGCCTGACACGCCAGCGGCTCGCCGTTCGTCACGCCGGGAATGACGTCTTCGCCACCGTCCACGACCAGCAGCGGGGCCGTGATGCGGGGTGCCAGTGCGGCGAGGTCCACGTGACCGGCGAACGCGCGGGCGGCGTCGGTGCCTCCGGTGCGCCGGGCCATGATGTCCCGTACGGGCGGGGGCAGTTCCTCCCAGTCGAGGCGGAAGGGGCCGCTGACGGTCGCGACCGCCGCCACCCGCGGCTCCAGTGCCGCGGTCCGGGCCGCGAAATAGCCGCCCAGGCTGAGGCCGACGAGCCCGATGCGTGGGACGCCGAGGGCGTCGATGACCCGGCCCACGACCTGCTCGTAGTCGGGCCGGAGGAAGGACGTGGCCGCGAGCGCCCCCTGCCCGGGGCCGTCCATCGCGAACACCGCCAGCCCCCTGGCCAGCAGCGCGGACACCAGATCCAGGAACTCCTCCTTGGCCGAGTCCAGGCCGGGGACGACGACCACGGTGCCGGGCGCGTCCGAGGGGCCGCGCAGCAAGCCGGTGAAGCCCTCGCCGCTCACGCGCCGCGCACCGGGCTCCAGCGCGGCGAGGGCGCTGCCCAGGGCACGGTCCGCTGCGGCGGCCGCGCGGTCCGCCTCCGCGGACGGCGCGAGCGTGGCGAGGTGGAACCAGCGGGCCGCCATCAGCAGGTGCTCACCCGCCGACACGGCCGATCCCGCGTCCTCGGCGCGCTCCAGGTAGGCCTGTCCGGTGCGCAGGAAGGACGGCCCCCAGTCGGCTACGGAGGTGAGGCCACCGGTGACGCGGCGGTATTCGTGGGGGTCCACGCCCGCACCGGTGGCGCGTGTCCACTGGGCGGCGGCGAACTCGGAGGGGGTCATCGTCCTTCTCCCGTCAGCAGTACGGCCTTGCCGCGTATCCGGCGCTCCCTCAGGTCGACCAGCGTGCCGGCCGTCTCCGCCCAGCCGGCGATCCGGCCGATCTCCGGGTGCAGCCGCCCCTGTTCCACGAGGCGTACCAGTGCGGCGAGATCGGATCCGTACGGGGCGCCGGCGTAGTGGAAGTGCTGGATCGTGACGCGCTCGGGCCCTTGGAGGAGCTCGAAGAAGTCGAGGGTGACCGGGGCGCGGCTCGCCTGCCCGAACCACACGAGCATGCCGCCCGGGCGCGCTTTGAGGAGGGCGGCCGGCAGGCCGGGGCCTCCCGTGGACTCCAGCACGACATCGAACGGCCCGCGTGCCGCGGCGATGTCGTGCACCACCTCCGCGCCCATCGCGGCGAGCGCCGCGCCGCGCGCCGGCGTGGCCGTCACCGCGGTCAGCTCGGCTCCGGCCGCGACGGCCAGCTCGGTGACGTAGTGGCCGACGCCGCCGGAGGCGCCGGTCAGCAGCACCCGCCGGCCCGTCAGCGAACCGGCCGTGCGCAGCAGCCGCAGGGCGGTGATCCCCGCCAGCGGCAGGGCCGCGGCCCGTACGCTGTCGACGCCGTCCGGGAGCGCCGCGAGGGAGTGCGTGGGCACGGCGGCGTACTCGGCCCAGCCGCCCAGCGCCGGATGCCCGACCACGCGAGTGCCGATGCCGGGGCCCGAGCCGTCGGCCGCGGCCTGCACGACGAGCCCCGCGACGTCCTTGCCGGGCAGCAGTCCCGGCCGCGGGTCTTCGAGGAGGAACGTCTCGCCCCGGTTCGGCGCGAACGCCTCGACCTTGATCAGCGCTTCGCCGGGCCCCGGGACGGGCTGGGGCGCTTCGGCGAAGGCGACGGGACGCGCCGCTTCCCCCGTGGGAATCAGTCTTTGCATGCCCGGCATGCAACCCCGGGCACCGCCCCGCGATCCAACAACCCACCAGAGAGGCCGACAACCTTTGGTTGTCACCTATGGTGAGAGCCATGGATCTCGATGTGGCGCAGGTACGTGCCTTCGTCCGCGCCGCGGAGGAACTGCACTTCGGGCGGGCGGCCGGGACGCTCGCCATCTCCCAGCAGGCGCTGTCCAAGCGGATCGCCCGGCTGGAATCCCTGCTCGGCACCGCGTTGTTCGAGCGGGGCGGCAACGGGGTGCGCCTCACCGACGCCGGACGCCGCTTCCTCCCGCCGGCCCGGCACACCGTGGCCGCCGCCGACGCCGCGGTCGCGGCGGTGGCCGGGGAGAACCGCCCGCTGCGCGTGGACGTCTGGGGGCACCTCTACGCGCCGATGCGTACCCTGGCCCAGCTCGCCGGACGGGCCGGCGAGCTGGTGCCGGGGCACGGGCGCGACCTGCCGTCGGTGACGGCCGCGCTGATCGACGGCGACATCGACGCGGCCTTCGGCCGGGTCCACCCCCCGCTGCACGCCGGGCTCACCCACCGCCTCGTCCGCCTCGAACCGGTGGACGCCGTCCTGAGCACGGCCCACCCGCTCGCGGCCGAGCCCGCACTGCGGCCGGACCAGCTGCGCGGCAGCGTGCTGTGGTCACCCGGGGCGCTGGACCGGCTCGACTTCCTCCACCAGTTCGCCGAGCGCTTCGGCATCCGGGACAGGACCGCGGGCGTCAACCTGGGCCTCGTCCATTTCCTCACCGAGGTGGCGGCATCCGCGGCCCGCTTCTCACTGCTGCCCGCCGACGTGCCGCTGCCGAAGATCCCCGGGCTGCGGTCCGTCCCCCTGGTCGATCCGACACCGCTGTACGCGTGGTCCCTGCTGTGGCGCACCGGAAACGGCCATCCCGGCCTGAACGACCTCACCGCCGCCTGCGCCACGGAAGCGGGACGAAGCCGGTGGCTGGAGTACGACCCGGCCCGCGACTGGCTCCCGGAGCCGCCGGCGCCGGCGTGAACACCGGCCGGCGCCGGGCAACGGCCGGTCTCGGTGTTCCCAGGGACATCCAGGTGGCCGAGCCCGCCTGGACCGAACGGGTGCACCGCCGCGCGAGCGCGTTTGCGGGTGGGTGGAGCGGGGACCTCGTGACGGTGTCGGGCGGGATACAGGGAAGCGAGGCGCCGTGGAGCCACCGCAGACCAGCTCCGCCGTGACCCTGCGCGTCAACGGCGTCCGGCATCGTCTTCCCGGCCTCGACCACCGCACGACCGTGCTCGACGCGCTGCGCGAGCACCTGGGGCTGACGGGGGCCAAGAAGGGGTGCGATCACGCGCAGTGCGGGGCGTGCACGGTGCTGGTGGACGGGCGGCGGGCGAACAGTTGCCTGCTGCTGGCCGTCGCGCACGACGGGGCGGAGGTCACCACCGTGGAGGGCCTGGCCGATGGGGACGCACTGCATCCGCTGCAGGAGGCGTTCCTGGTGCGCGACGGGTTCCAGTGCGGCTACTGCACGCCGGGGCAGCTGTGTTCCGCGGTGGGGATGATCGCCGAGGCGGGCGAGGGCGCGCCGTCCGTGGTGACGGGCCCCGGGGCAACGGCCGCCGGCGTGCCCGTTCCCCTGACTCCGGAGGAGATCCGTGAGCGGATGAGCGGGAACCTGTGCCGGTGCGGCGCGTACGGGAACATCGTCGCCGCCATCGAGGACGTGACGCGGTGAGGGCGTTCGCGTACACGCGCGCCGGGGGCGTCGACGAGGCGATCGCGGCCCTCGTGGCCTCGCCCGGCGGGATGTTCCTCGGCGGCGGTACGAACCTGGTGGACCTGATGAAGCTGGGGGTCGCCTCCCCCGGTCTGCTGGTGGACATCGGCCGGCTGCCGCTCGCGGAGGTCCGGGAGACGCCCGACGGCGGCCTGCGCATCGGGGCGAACGTCCGCAACAGCGACCTCGCCGCTCACCCCGCCGTGCGGGCCCGCTACCCCGCGCTGTCCCAGGCGGTGCTGGCGGGCGCCTCCGGGCAGATCCGCAACACGGCCACGACGGGCGGGAACCTCCTCCAGCGCACCCGCTGCCTGTACTTCCAGGACGTGTCCAAGCCGTGCAACAAGCGGGAGCCGGGCAGCGGCTGCCCCGCCCGCGAGGGCGTCCACCGCGACCTGGCCGTGCTCGGCCACTCGGCGGCGTGCGTCGCCACGCACCCCTCCGACATGGCCGTGGCCCTCGCGGCGCTCGACGCGGTCGTGCACCTGCGCGGCCCCGGCGGCGAACGCACCGTTCCGCTCTGCGGCTTCCACCGGCTGCCCGGTGACGAGCCGCACCGCGACACGGTCATCGAGCCCGCCGAGCTCGTCGTGGCCGTCGGGCTGCCGGCCCCGCCCGCGGGGCGCTCGGCGTACCGGAAAGCGCGCGACCGCGCCTCGTACGCCTTCGCGCTCGCCTCCGTCGCCGCGGCGCTCGACGTCCGTGCCGGAGTCGTGGAGGAGGTCCGGCTGGCTTTCGGGGGGCTGGCCCACAAGCCGTGGCGGGCGCGGGTGGCGGAGGAGGCGCTGCGCGGCGCCCCGGCCACCGAGGAGTCGTTCGTAGGGGCCGCGGAGGCCGAGCTGGCGGCGGCCGAGCCGCTGCGCGACAACGCCTTCAAGGTGCGGCTGGCCCGCAACCTGGCGGTGCGGGTGCTCGGCGACCTCGCCGCGCCCGCTGAGGAGGCGACCGCACCGTGAGCACCCCCGGTCCCGTACGCCTCGAAGGCCGCGAGAAGGTCACCGGTTCGGCCCGTTACGCCGCGGAGCACACCCCGCCGGGCACGGCGTACGCGTGGCCCGTCCCCGCCGCGGTCCCGCGCGGCCGGGTCGTGGCGGTCGACTCCGGCGCGGCGCTGGCCGAGCCCGGTGCCGTGGCCGTCCTGACGCACGAGAACGCGCCGCGGCTGAAGGACACGGACGACGGCACCCTGCTGGTGCTGCAGAACGACCGGGTGCCGCACCGCGGCTGGTACGTGGCGCTGGCGGTCGCCGACACGCCGGAGGCCGCCCGCGCCATGGCGGCCGCGGTCCGTATCTCGTACGCCCCCGAGGAGCACGACGTCGTGCTCACGCCCGGCCACCCGGGCCTCTACGTCCCCGAGACGGCCAACGCGGGCGTCCCGGGCGTCCGGGAGCGGGGCGACTTCGACGGCGCGTACGCGAGCGCGCCCGTACGCGTCGACGCCACGTACACGATGCGCGCCCTGCACAACCACCCCATGGAGCCGCACGCCACGACGGCCCGCTGGGAGGACGGCCGGCTCGTCGCGTACGACTCCTGCCAGGGCGCGAACGCCGTGCAGGAGACGCTGGCCGGTCTGTTCGGCATGGCCAAGGAGCGGATCACGGTCGTCGCCGAGCACGTGGGCGGCGGCTTCGGCTGCAAGGGCACGCCCCGGCCGCAGGTCGTCCTCGCCGCGATGGCCGCCCGGCACACCGGCCGCCCCGTCAGGCTGGCGCTGCCGCGGGCCCAGCTCGCGGCGGTCGTCGGGCACCGGGCGCCGCTCGTGCAGCGGCTGCGGATCGGGGCGGGCGAGGACGGTGTGATCAGCGCGCTCGCGCACGAGGTCACCACGCACACCTCCACCGTGCGCGAGTTCGTGGAGCAGGCGGCGGTCCCGTCGCGCGCCATGTACGTCTCGCCGAACAGCCGCACCACGCATAGGGTCGTCGCGCTCGACGTCCCGAGCCCGTCGTGGATGCGGGCGCCCGGCGAGGCCCCCGGGATGTACGCGCTGGAGTGCGCGATGGACGAACTCGCCTGTGCCGCCGGGGTGGACCCGGTCGAGCTGAGGGTGCGCAACGACACCGCGGCCGAACCGGACAGCGGGAAGCCGTACAGCAGCCGGCACCTGGTGGAGTGCCTGCGCGAGGGGGCGCGCCGCTTCGGCTGGGACGCGCGCGATCCCCGCCCGCGCTCGCGCGCCGAGGGCCGGCTGCTCACCGGTACCGGGGTGGCCTCCTCCTACTACCCCGTCTACCTCATGCCGTCCTCCGCGGAGGCGCACGTCACCGAGACCGGCCGCTACCGCGTGCGGATCAACGCCACCGACATCGGCACGGGCGCCCGCACCGTCCTCGCGCAGGTCGCGGCCGACGCGCTCGGCGTGACCCTCGACCGGGTCGCCGTCGAGATCGGCAGCAGCGCCCTGCCCGCGGCGCCGCTCGCCGGCGGCTCCGCGGGCACCGGCTCGTGGGGGTGGGCCGTGCACAAGGCCTGCCGCACGCTGAACGGGATGGTCGACGCGCGCGGCGGGACCGTGCCGCCCGGCGGCCTGACCGCCACGGCCGACACCGAGGGCGACGTCCCGTCCGACCCGCCGCACGCGAAGGCGGCCTTCGGCGCGCAGTTCGCGGAGGTGACGGTCGACACCGACACGGGAGAGGTACGGGTCCGCAGGCTCCTGGGCGTCTTCGCCGCCGGCCGGATCCTCAGCGCCCGCACGGCGCGCAGCCAGTTCATCGGGGGCATGACGATGGGGGTGGGCATGGCGCTCCTGGAGGGCAGCACCATGGACCCGCGGTTCGGCGACTTCGCGGAGCGGGATTTCGCCTCGTACCACGTGCCGACGCACGCGGACGTCCGCGGCGTCGAGGCGCACTGGATCGACGAGACGGATCCCCTGCTCAACCCGATGGGCAGCAAGGGCATCGGCGAGATCGGCATCGTCGGCACGGCCGCGGCGGTCGCCAACGCGGTCCACCACGCGACGGGCGTCCGGGTCCGGGACCTGCCGATCCTGCCGGAGAAGGTGCTGGGCTGAGCGAGCGGGGGGCGCGCGGCCCCGGGCCCGGGTTCCGGCCGGCCGCACGCACGGCGCGCCCGCGGCTGGACCACGGTGATGCTGGTGTGGAGGGAGAGCGAGCGGGTGTTCCACGCGCGCAACCCGTTCCCGGTCGGCGGGGTCGTGGAGGACCCGGCCACGGGGGCGGCGGCCGCCGCCTTCGGGGGCTACCTGCGGGCCGTCGGCGCGGTCCGCGAGCCCGTCACGGTGCGGATCCGGCAGGGCGAGGACATGGGGCGGCCGAGCGAGCTGCTGATCGCCGTCGACCCGGCCGACGCGCGTACGCGGGTGACCGGGCAGGCGGTGCCGATCACCGCGTGAGGGGACGGCCCGCGGGGCGCGCGATCACTTGTCGGCGTGCCCGCCGAGGTAGAACAGCAGCCAGATGAAGCCGGCGAAGAGGTGCGTGATGAACACGTAGACCAGCACCCGCAAGGCGATCTGGCGCTCCGCCCGCTTCTCGCCGTTCATGACGGGCCTCCTCCTGACCTGTGCGGTTTCCGCGTCGGCGCTCGCCGCTCGGGGAACGCGATTCTACGCGTAGGGCACGGCCGGGGTTTTACGGAGGGCGACCGCAGGAGGGATGCCGGAGAGGGGGATCGCGGGACGGGCCGGTCCGGCACCGCCGGGTGCGGCCGTGGTGGCTGATCGCCGCCGCGGCGGGAGAAAGCCGAGGGTCCACGCCCTCGGATCCGCCACCACGGCGGAAGAAAAGCCGGCGTCCCACGGGCTTGGAATCTCCGCCGCGGCGGACGAGGAGTGAGCTGAACCCTCAGTTCACCAGCCCCTCGCACGCTTCCAGGATCAGGCTCGCCACCGCCTCCGGTTCGCGCAGGGTCGGCAGGTGGTCGCTTCCCGCCAGTCTGACCAGGCGGCAGCCGGGGATGCGGGCTGCCATTTCCTCGTTGCAGCGGATCACCTCGGGCCGGTCCTGCTCGCCGAGAGCCAGCACGCACGGCACGTCCAGTTCGCCCAGCCGGTCGAAGGCGGGTGCGTCCTGCACCTGGTGCGGGTGATTGGTGAGCCACGCCCGGATCGCCGACCGCACGTGCGCCGCGGCCTCCTCGTCGCCGTCCGTGCCGGCGGCGCCGAAGGTCCTCAGGGCGAGCGCGACCAGGCCGTCCATGTCGCCCGCCGCGGCCAGCCTCTCGACCTCGGCCATGAAGCCGGGCACGGCGAGCCCTTCGTAGCCCGTCACGCCCGGGACCAGGAGCGCGAGCGCCGCGACCCGCGCGGGGTCGGCGAGCGCGAGGTTCACGGCGGCGGCACCGCCCATGCTGGAGCCGGCCAGGGCGACCCGGCTCAGGCCGAAGTGGTCGAGGACCGCCACCAGGTCTTCCACCACCGAGAACTTCGCCGTGGGCGCCGGGGAGTTCCCGTACCCGCGCACGTCGAAACGGATGACCCGGTGCCGCTCCACGAGGCGCGGGAGGACCGGGTCCCAGATCCTCGAGTCCGCGACGCCGGGGTGCAGCAGCACCAGCGGCAGGCCGCCCGTCTCCCTTCCCTCCCTCTTCCCTGCCCCTTCCGCGTCATCCGCCCAGACCTCACCGTCTCTGACCGACACCATCTGCTCCATGCGCCAAGTCTGCGGGCTGTGCGGCCCGTTCCACCAGGAGTGCGTCACGGGGCGAGGTCGCGGCGGGCGAGGAGGCGGAAGGCGAGGGCGATGCCCGCGGCGCCCGTGCCGGCGAGGACCGCGAGCTGTCCCCAGGGGACGGCGCCGTGGGCCAGCGCGTCACCGGGCGTGTAGTAGTGGAAGGGGCTGACGAACCGCAGGGGGGCGGCCTTCGACCAGGCCAGGGCGACGAAGTTGACCGCGAAGCCGACGGCGCCGAAGGCGATGGTGGCTCCCACGACGTGCGCCCGGCTGCGTCCCGCGGCGGAGACGGCCAGCGCGGGCCCGGTCAGGCACAGGGAGAAGCCGAAGCCCAGCAGGCCGGCCGCGAACACGCCGCTGAGCGGGACGGCGTCGTGCAGGTCCGGCGACAGCGCCACGCCGGCGGCCACGGCGAGCGTCGCGGCCGCGTTGAGCAGCAGGGAGACCAGGAGGAGCGCGCCGGTCCGCTCGGCCAGCAGCCGGGCCCGGGACACCGGCCGGACCATGAGCAGCTCCACGGTGCCCGCCTCGACGTCGGCGGCGACCGCGGCGGCGGCGAGTGAGCCGACGGCGGTCAGCTGCAGGGCGATCCAGAACGGGTGGGTGAGCCCGGCGCCCAGCAGGCCGGGGTAGCTGGCGATCGACACGTCGCCGTTCGAGCCGCTGAACGCCTTGAACGCGCCGGGCGGGTTGCGTCCGCCCGCGCCGAAGATCTGTTCCGCCGAGACGGTGGTCGTGATCACGACGATGAGAGCCTCGAAGACGACGATGCCGGCGGTCAGGGCGGCGATCATCCTGCGGCGGCGGTGCAGGGCCAGCCGCAGGAGCGGGAAACGGGAAGCGGAACGTCCGGTCATGGGAGCGCCTCCCCCGGCTCCCCCGGTTCTCCCGGCCCCTCCGACTCCCCCGGTCCCGGTCCCTCCGCCGCCGTGCCGCGGTAGAGGTCGAGGAACGCCTCGTCCAGCCCCGCCTCCTCGACCGTGACGTCCCGCACCGGAAGCGCCAGCAGCTCGCGCAGCGCGGCGACCGTCCGGTCCGGAGGGATCATGAGGACGGCCTGGTCACCGTGCCAGTCGGGCGACCAGTGGTCGGCGGCGCCGAGGGGCCGCCGGCCGAGGCCGTCGGTGAAGGTCAGCCGCACCTTGCGGGCGCGGGCCTCGCGCAGCGCGGCGACGGTCGCGGTGGTCACCAGGCGGCCGGCCCGTATGATCGCCACGCGCCGGCACGTCCGCTGCACCTCGGGCAGGACGTGGCTGGAGAGCAGGACGGTGCGGCCGGAGCGGCCGAGCTCCGCCAGGAGGGCGTAGAAGGTCTCCTGGACGAGGGGGTCGAGGCCTTCGGTGGGCTCGTCGAGGACGACGAGTTCCGGTTCGTGCTGCAGGGCCTGGACGAGGCCGAGCTTCTGCTTCATGCCGCGCGAGTACTCGCGCACGGTGCGGTCGAGGTCCGCCCCGGAGAGGTTCAGGCGCGCGCACAGCTCGGCCTGGCGGGGCGCGGGGGCGCCCTGCAGCGTCGCGAGCAGCCGCAGGGTCTCGCGGCCGGTCAGTTCGGGGTAGAGGCGCAGTTCCCCGGGGAGGTAGCCGAGGTACGGGGCGAGGCTCAGGTGCTCGGCGACCGGGTCGCGGCCGAGGACGCGGACGCTGCCCGCCGTGGGCCGCAGCAGCCCGACGATGCAGCGCATGGTGGTGGTCTTGCCCGCGCCGTTGGGCCCCAGGAAGCCGAAGACCTCGCCCTCGGCGACGCTGATGCCGAGGTCTTCGACGCCGGTCGTGCGGCCGTAGCGCTTGGTCAGCGAGACGATGTCGATGGCGTTGTGGACGGCTTCGGCGCTGTTGACGGCGTTGTCGACGGCATGGCCCATCGGTGTCCCCAAGGCTGTCTCCCGTGCGGCGTGCTCCTCTCCAGCTTGGTCCCGCGGGGGCCGGGCCGCCAGGGCTCGCGGAAGCGTCCGTGGAGGAGCGAAGCTGGAGGGGGAGCCAGCAGAAGAGGGGCGGGCTGAAGGCAGAGGAGCCGGCCATGCCGCACACAGTGGAGTGGAACGTTCACCTCGACCTGTTCGAGGAGGAGGGCACGACGAAGGCCCGCGCCACGCTCGACACCGGGACGACGACCGTCACGGGCCGCGGGGTGGCGATGTGCGCGCCGGGCGACAGGGACATCCCGGAGATCGGCGACGAGTTCGCGGCCGGCCGGGCCCTGCGGGATCTCGGCGAGCAGCTGCTGCACACCGCGGAGCACGACGTCGCCGCGGTGGGCGCGGCGCCGGAGCCCCGGAGGTCGCCGATGTACGGGTGGCCGTTGTAGGCACCCGGACCGCACGGGGCGGGCCGGGAGGCGGTCCCCGGGGCGGGCGGTGCGCCCGGCCCGGGGACCGGGGCGCCTCAGACGCCGACCGCCTCCTCCATCTCCTCCTCCGCCGCGGGCCCGGCGTCCCCGTGCCCCGCGGCGGCCGGCCGGCTCCTCCGCGACTCCGCCCACCACGCGGCGGCGGTCACGGCCAGGCCGGCGACCAGCCACAGCACCAGCGTGAGCACGTGCCCGCCGAGTCCGTTGCTGTCGAAGTAGACGAGGCTGCGGGTGCCTTCGACGAAGCCGGCGCCGTTCCAGAAGGAGTGCAGTCCGGCGAAGAAGCCGTTCTGCAGCTCGGGCCGGTACACGCCGCCCGCGCTGGTGAAGTTGAGCATGACGAAGAGCACCATCATGCCCAGGGTCGTCCAGCGCTTGAGGAAGGTGTGCAGGCCGACGCCGACGAGGAGGATGCCGGCCGAGTAGGCCCAGGCCATGCCCCACAGGCCGGCCAGGCCGTGGTCGACGAGGTGGAAGACCGGCCCGGCCAGGACCGCGCCGAGGACGCTGACGACCAGCGAGGTCGCCACCGCCAGCGCGGCCCGCAGCCGCATCGGCAGGGTCGCGCCCGCGGCGCCGAGCACGGCGACGGAGGCGTACGAGCCGATGCTGAGCGCGACCAGCAGGAAGAAGATGCCCTGGCCCGTCGGGTCGCCGTCGGCGGGCCGCGCGACGTCGGTCACCTTCAGCGGGGCGCCGGTGCGGGCCGCGACGGGCGTGAAGACCTTCTGCACGGCCACGGCGGTGGTGTCGGAGCCGGCGGAGGCGACCAGCAGTTCGGGCGTGTGCCGGTCGGGTGCGTAGGCGCCGAATATGTCCTGGTGGCGGAGGGCGCGTACGGCGGCGTCCCGGTCCGTGACGGTGCGGACGGCGAGCTTGTCCCCCGCCTTGTCGGCGATGCCGCGGGCCAGGGCGTCCGCGCCCGGCCCGGATCCCACGACGGCGACGGGGAGTTCGTGCGGTTCGGGCTGCGAGAACGCGCCGAGGTAGGCGAGGCCCATGCCGATGCACATCAGCAGCGGGGTCAGCAGGTGGGTCAGTACGTGGCGCAGCGCGCCGCGGGTGTCGGGTCCCATGGTGCTTCGTCGGCTCCCGGAAATAGTCGGCTTGCGGATGGCTTGCGAATGCTCGGAGATAGTTGGCTTTTACAACTTTACCTTTAAGTTGTACTATACAACCAGGACCCGAAAGGAAGCACCGTGCCCGACCGTGACGCGTCCCTGGAGACCATCCAGCGCGAACTGACCGCCTTCGCCCGCCGCGCGCGGGCCGCCGCGGCCCGCCTCCACCCCGAGCTGTCGCTGGTCTCCTACACCCTCCTCGCCCACCTGGAGGAGCAGGGCGGCTGCCGCGCCACGGACCTGGCGGTGCACTACCTGCTGGACAAGTCCACGGTCAGCCGGCAGATCGCGGCCCTGGAGCGGCTCGGCTTCGTCGAGCGCCGGCCCGCCCCCGAGGACCAGCGCGCCCAGGTGCTGCACCTGACCGCCCGCGGCGCCGACACGCTCGCCCAGGTCGCCGCCAACCGCCGCGACGCCTTCCGGGAGCGCCTCGGCGACTGGGACGACGCCGACCTCGACCGCTTCGCCGCCTTCCTGCTGCGCTACAACGCCTCGGGCGGGACGCCCGGCCGAGGCACCCCGCAGAGCTGACGCTCCCTCCCGGAAACGACACCTCCTCCCGAACCGAGGCACTTAGTCACTCGTTGGGCTGTTTTGTCGCCATGATGGGTGAGCCGCCCTCCCCCGACCCGCTATGCAGGCCTGGAGCGAACGACCTGCCGGCAGGCTCGGATGGAAGGGTGGGGGGACCGTGCACCCACGCGGAGACGACCGTGACCAGGGCGGCCCTTCCCCCTCCCTGGCCGCCGGCCCCGGCGAGGAGCTGCGCCGGCTGCGGCAGCAGCGGGGCATGTCGCTGGCGGGGCTGTCCCGGCTCGTGCACTACACCAAGGGCTATCTGAGCCGGGTCGAGACCGGCGAGAAGCCGATGACCCCCGAGGTGGCCCGCCGGTGCGAGGACGTCCTCGGGGCCGGCGGCGTGCTGACCCGGCTGGTGCCGGAGCCGGACGGCGGGCGCCGGTCCGCGCGGGGCGGGCTGCTGGAGGTGTGCCCGTACCGCGGCCTGGCGGCCTTCGACGCCGCCGACGCGGGCTGGTTCTTCGGCCGGGACCGGGCGACGGCCGCACTCGTCCGGCAGCTGACCGAGCGCCTGGACGGCTCCGGGCCGACCGCCGTGGTCGCGGCCTCGGGCACGGGCAAGACGTCGCTGCTGCGCGCGGGGCTGGTGCCCGAGCTGCGCCGCGGCGTGCTGCCGGTGCCCGGGTCGAGCCGCTGGCCGGTGGTGACGTTGCACCCCGGCGAGCAGCCCGTCGGGGAGCTCCTGTCCCGGCTGGCGGACGCGACCGCGGCGGACCCGGACCACTTCCGCCGGGCGCTGCGCGGTGGCGGGGCGGCCGCGCTGGCGCGGGCCGTGCACGCCGCCCTCAACCGCCGCCCCCGGCAGGCGGGGCGGCGCACGGGCGGGGCGGGCCCGGACGGGGCGGCGGCGCCCAAGCGGGCCGTGCTGGTCGTCGACCAGTTCGAGGAGGTCTTCACGCTGTGCCCGGACCCCCGGGAGCGCACGGATTTCGTCCGCGCGCTCCACGCACTGGCGACGGGCCCGGAGCCCGCCGGCGGCCGGGGCGGCTCCACGGCGCTCGTGGTCCTGGGCATGCGGGCCGACTTCTACGGCAGGTGCCTGGCCTTCCCCGAGCTGGCGGCCGCGCTGCGGACGGGCCAGCTGCCCCTGGAGCCGATGCGGGCGCAGGAGCTGCGGGACGCCGTGGTGCGGCCGGCGCAGGCGGTGGGCCTGGAGCTGGAGCCGGGCCTGGCCGAGCTGATCCTGCGCGACCTGGGGGCGGGCGGCGACGGCCTCGGGGGAAACGGCGGGGAGGCCGGCGGCGGTTACGAGCCCGGTGCGCTGCCGCTGCTGTCCCACGCCCTGCTGGCGACGTGGCAGCGGCGCCGCGGCAGGCTGCTGACCGTCGAGGGCTACCAGCAGGCCGGCGGGATCGCCGGGGCGGTCGCGGCGACGGCGGAGCGGGCGTACGGGAGGCTGTCCCCCGGCTGCCGGGAGGCCGCGCGGGCCGTCCTGCTGCAGCTGGTGCGGGTCGACCAGGACGGTCGGTCGGCGCGCCGGAGGGTGTCGCAGGAGCGGCTGTCGCAGGACCTCGGCGCGCAGGCCGGGGCGGCACTGGAGGTCGTGGAGGCGTTCACCCGGGCGCGGCTGCTGTCCGTCGACGCCGACCGGGTCACGCTGGCCCACGAGGCGGTGCTGCGGGCGTGGCCGCGGCTGCACGGGTGGATCGAGGCCGACGCCGCGGCGCTGCACGGCCTGCAGCAACTGGGCGCGGCGGCCGGGCAGTGGGAGGCGGAGGGGCGCGATCCCGCGCTGCTGCCGCGGGGCAGCAGGCTGGCGGCCGCCCGCGAGGTGGCCGCGCATCCCCTCGCGGCCGTGGGCCGGACCGAGCGGGCGTTCCTGGAGGCGGCGACCGCGCTGGCGGCGGCCGAGCAGGAGACCGAGCGCCGCCGGACCCGGCGGCTGCACCGGCTGCTGGTGTCCCTGGCCGTGCTGCTGGCGCTCACGCTGGCCGGCGGGGCGACGGCGGTGCACCAGAGCCTGCGGGCCGAGGCCGAGCGGCACGTGGCCCACTCCCAGGAGCTGGCATTCCGCGCCGTCGCGGGCGGCGCGCCCCGCCCCGAGGTGGCGATGCTGCTCGCGACGGGCGCGTGGCGCGACGCCCACACCGCGGCCGCGGCCAGCGCCGTGCTGAGCACGCAGGCGCTCCCGTACGCCGGGCGGCTGACCGGCCACCGCGAGCGCGCCTTCGCCGTGGCCTGGCTCCCCGGCGGGAAGGGGCTGCTGTCGGCGGGCGCGGACGCGACCGTACGGGAGTGGGACGCCCGTACGCACCGGCAGGTGGCGGTGACGACGAACGGGGCATCGGTCCGCGCGCTGGCCGCGGCCCGCGTCCGCGGGACGGTCGCGTGGGGCGACGAGGCGGGCGCCGTGACGCTGCGGGACCGCGCCGGCGGCCGCTCCGCACCGGTCGGCCTGCCCCCGGAGAGCAGGCACCGCGGGACCGTCCGCGGCGTGGCCCTCTCGGACCGCGGGGAGCTGCTGGCCTCGGCGGGCGAGGACGGCACGGTGCGGCTGACGCGTCTCGACGGCGGCCGGCCCCGTACGGAAGTGCGGGACGCCGGCCTGGGGTGGCTGTACGCCGTGGCCGTCAGCGGCGACGGCAGGCAGGTCGCGGCCGCCGGCCGGGACGGGCGGGTGTGGCTGCTCGACGTGCCCGGCGGGCGCGCGAGGGTCGTCGGCACGCGGGAGTTCGGCCGCGTCCGGGCCCTGGCCTTCTCACCGGACGGGCGCCGTCTGGCCACCGGCGAGTGGCAGGACCGGATCGGCCTGTGGGACACCCGCACGGGCCGGCGCGAGGCCTCCCTCGACGGCCTCTCGGACTCCGTGTTCGGCGTGGCGTTCTCGCCGGACGGCAAGCAGCTCGCCGCGGCCAGCCAGGACGACACCGCCGGCATCTGGGACATCGCCGAGCGCCGCCGCGTCGCCCAGCTCGCCAGCCACATCGGCCCCGTCCACGGCATCGCCTACGCCCCCGACGGCCGCACGCTGGCGACGTCCGGCGAGGACGGCTCGGTGCGCCTGTGGACCCCGCAGGCCGCCGTCACCACCCCGCTCCCGGGCTCGGCCTGGCAGGACGGTGCCCTCAGCCCGGACCGCTCCCTCCTCGCCCTCGCGGGCCGGGACGGCACCGTGCGGCTGCTGCGCACCGCCGACCGCGGCCTGCGCACGGTGACGGCGGGCCGGGATCCGGTGCGGGCGGTGGCGTTCAGCCCCGACGGGGCCCTCTTCGCGGCGGGCGACGAGCACGGCACCGCCACCGTGTGGCGCACCGCCGACCCCCGGCGGCCGGTCCACCGCTGGCGGGCCCACGGCCGGGCGGTCACCTCGGTGGCCTTCCGCCCCGGGGACGCCGGGGCCCTCGCGACCGCCAGTGAGGACCACAGCGCGAAGGTGTGGCGGCTCGCCGGGAGCGGTGCGCTGCCCGAGCAGTCGCTGCTGGGCCACGACGACGCCGTCTACCGCGTGCTGTTCCTCGACCGGGCGACGCTCGTCACCGGCAGCCTCGACAACACCGCCCGGATCTGGCGGCTCTCCGACGGCCGCGAGCTGCGCCGGCTGGCCGAGCACGAGGACACCGTCCTCGGCCTGGCCGCGGGCCCGCGCGGGATGCTGGCCACGGCGAGCCGCGACCACACCCTCAAGCTCTGGGATCCCGCGGGCCGCGGGAGCCTGCGCACCCTCGCCGGGCACACCGGCCCCGTCACCTCGGTGGCCTTCAACCCGGCCGGCACCCGGCTGGTGAGCACCGGCCGCGACAACACCGTGCGGATCTGGGACCCGGGCACCGGCCGGCCGCTGCTGACGCTCACCGGCCACACCGGCCGCGTCCGGTCCGCGGCCTTCCTCGGCGACGACGGGCCGGTGGTGTCCGTGGCGGAGGACGGCACGGTGCGCTGGTGGGACCTGGACGTCCCCGGCGTCCTCGCGCGCACCTGCAGGGCGCTGGGCAGCGCCACGGACCGGCCGCTCTGGGAGCGCCTCCTGCCGGACGTGCCGTACGCCCCCGGCTGCCCCTGACGCTCCCTCAGGCGGCGCTTTCCCCCACTTGCGCATCACGGCCGGTGACGGGCGGTTGCCCGCCGCCCTCGTCCACCGAGGCAACGGGCAACCCCTGTTCCGTACGGCTGCCCCGCTCCGAGACTCGAACCATGGGAAACGGGACGAACCCACCCCATGCACTGCATTCCTCCGAGTCCGAGAGAGGGAACCGCCATGGACAACCGCCGCGCTGTCGCTCCGGTCACCGCCGCGCTCCTGATCCTCGCCGGCGCCACGGCCGGTCCGGCCCTCGCCGCCGCACCCTCCGCGGCCCGCCCCCACCCCCACGCCCGTACCCTCGCCGCCACGGAACCCGGCGCCGAGGACGAGGCCGCCGAACGGCGGCGGATCGTCGACCGCACCACCGACGCCCTCACCACCCCCAAGCGCTTCCGCCTCAAGCGCGGCGGCCCCGTCCTCCGCAGCGTCCCGGGCCGCCCGGACCGGGACACCAACTACCTGGGCAAGGGCCGCAGCAACGCCAACATGAACGAGTACAACGACTTCGCGCGGAACCCGAACGCCCGCCAGTGGTGCGGGTTCTTCGCGGCGGCCATGTGGGGCCGGCGCGGCGTCCCCGCGGACCCGGGCAGCAGCCGGGCCTGGCGCACCGGCACCGGCAACCGCTGGCACCCGTACGCGGCCGACCGCCTCCCGCAGCCCGGCGACGTGCTGATGTGGGCCGGCCGGGGCACCGCGGGGCACGTCGGCGTCGTGGCCGCCGTCTCCGGCACGCGGGTCACGACCGTCGAGGGCAACACCGGCTACCACAACGACAGCATCGCCCGGCGGCACTACGAGTGGACGGGCGCCGGGCCGGTGCTCAAGGACCGGACCAAGACCATCCAGGGCTTCGCCTCCCGCTTCTGATCCCCCGAGACCCGCGATTCCGCGATTCCGCAAAGGACACCGCCATGGACACCCGCCCCTCCGCCCCCACCGGTCTCCGCCGCACCGGCGCGGCGCTCCTCACCGCCCTCACGCTCGCCGGCGGTGCCGTCGCCGCCACGTGCACGACGACCGTGACCGTCACGGCCACGACGACGGCCACCGGCGGCACGGACGGCGCCGCCGGGGTGTGTCCGCCCGCGTCCGTGCCGGTTCGCGCCGTTGCCTCCCGGCCTGTCCATGGGTGATCATGCGGTCCATGCACAGCGACCTCTTCGCCCACCAGAACATGGCCAAGCCGGCCGCCGCCCCCGGCATGGCCGTCCACAACGCCAAGTCCATCGTCTACGCGGTCGACGGCGAGTGCTACGCACGCCAGGGCTCGATGGTCGCCTTCCGCGGTGACCTGCAGTTCGAGAAGCTCGGCCAGGGCGTCGGCAACTTCCTCAAGCGCGCCGTGACCGGCGAGGGCCTCGCCCTCATGGCCGTGCGGGGCCGCGGCGAGGTCTGGTTCGCGCACGAGGCCGAGAACTGCTTCATCGTCGAGATAGCCCCCGGCGAGAGCCTCACCGTCAACGGCCGCAACGTGCTGTGCTTCGACCCGACCCTCTCCTACGAGATCCAGACCGTGAAGGGCGCGGGCATGACGGGCGGCGGGCTCTTCAACTCCGTCTTCAGCGGCCACGGGAAGCTCGGGGTGATGTGCGAGGGCAACCCCATCGTCATCCCCGTCTCCGCGCAGGCCCCCGTGTACGTGGACACCGACGCCGTCGTCGGCTGGTCCACCGCGCTGCGCACCTCGCTGCACCGCTCCCAGAGCCTGGGCTCGATGCTGCGCGGCGGCTCGGGCGAGGCCGTCCAGCTCAAGCTGGAGGGCGAGGGCTTCGTGATCGTCCGGCCCAGCGAGGCGAAGCCGCAGAAGCCGCAGAACGGCTGAGGCCGGTGCTCGGCCGGCTCGCCTCCGCCGTGGTGCCCGCCCTCGGGCGGCTCACCGTCACGTCCGACGCCGGCGCCGTGCTGGCGCCCGGCAGCATCATCGCGGCCAACCACACCTCGCTGGCCGACCCCGCGGTCGTGCTCGCCGCGCTCCACCGGCTCGGCGCCGCCCCGGTCGCCCTGGCCGCCGCCGGCCTGTGGCGGATCCCGCTGCTCGGACGGATGCTCACCCGCGAGGGCTACGTGCCCGTCCACCGCAACGACCCGCGGGCGGTGCGGGCGCTCGACGGCGCGGCGGCCGCGCTCGCGGACGGGCGGCTCGTGCTCATCTACGGGGAGGGCGCCGTCCCCCGCCGCAAGGACGCCGGCGAGGCGGCGCCCCGCCCCTTCCGCGGCGGGCTCGCCCACCTCGCCCTCACCACCGGCGCCCCCGTCGTGCCGCTCGGCCAGGCGGGGGCCCGGCGCGTCACCTGCGGCAGCCGCCCCAAGCAGCTCGCCGGACTGCTCACCGCGCCCGTGCGCCGGCCCGCCCTGCACGTGCACATCGGCGCACCCGTGCGGCTGACCGGTGACCGGGCGTCGGCCACCGCGCACGCCCGCACGGCGGTGACCAGCGCCTGGCGCACCGCCGCGGAACGCATAGGAGAGCCGGTCGGCCTGGCGGCCTGAGGGCCGCCCGGGCCGCGCCCGGCCGCGTCTCGCCTAGCGTCTGGCCTGGGGGTCGTCGCACCCCTGGCCGGTGCCGCCCTTCCCTTCCGGAGCGATCTCCGAGGCCCAGCCCTCGGGGGGCTCCTGGTACGGGCTGCAGGTCCCGCACGAGGCACACGTCCACCTGCCGTGTACCCCGAGGACGACGGACCCGCAGCCACTACAGGTGTTGGTGGTGTAGTAGGGCTCGCCGGGTGCGGCGTGTGAGCGCCATGCCTGCTCTTCCATGTCACCCAGACTGCCATGAACACTGTGAGCACGAGGACTTCCCGTCGGGACCGTTGATGGTCGACGCGCCACATTCGGGACAGTTCATGACCCCCCTTCCTGCCTGCGGCGCTTGCCGAGCAGCAGTCAGAAGCCGGTCGCCCGGCCGTAGTTGAGCCTTGGTGCCTTCACCATCGGCCAACTGGAGCGAAGGCACCAGACACCGCGCCCGAAGTGTGATAAGCGCGATGCCGACCGGCGACGGCCGCCCCGCCCGGCCTCCCGCGGCCCGCGGGGCCCCGGCAGCGCCTTCGGCCGCCCGGCCCAGTGACACGCACCGGCACGACGGGGATGCGCGCCGTCGCCCGCCCCCGCCCCCGGCGTCGGGCCGGACGCCACGTACGAGCGCGAGGAGGGCCCTGGGGCCGGTGTTCCGGACGGAAAGGCCGCCCTCGTGACGGGCGGCTCGGCCAATCTCGGGAAGCGTTTCGCCACCGCCCTCGCCCAGGACGGCGCCGACCGGTCAACTGCGTGGCACCGGGCCCGCTCAAGACCAGCTTCTTCCACCCGGCCGAGACCGACGAGAACATCGCCCGGCTCAAGGGCATGAGCGTCAACGGCGACATCGGCGACCCGGACGACGACGTCCCCGTCGTCCGCTTCCCGGCCTCCCCCGAGGCGCGGTGGGTGACCGCACAGACCGTCTACGTCAACGGGGGCCTCGTCTCGCCGGCCGGCTGACCCTCACCGGGGTCCTGGCCGTGGCCCCGGTCGCCGTACCGGCCCCCGGTCCCGGCGCATCCGCAATCCGGTTGACAAAGATCAACCCGTGTAGTGGATTCGCCACCGTGCACTCCCCTCAACTCACCCCCCTCACAAAGCTCTCCCGGCACATACGCTCCGCCGCTCCCGCGGACGCCGTCACGGCGGGCTTCCTCGCCGTGCTCATCGGCATCACGAGCTCCGTGGCCATCGTCGTCACCGCGGCGCAGGCCGCGGGGGCCACCAGCGCCCAGCTCACCTCCTGGATGTTCGCCCTGGGCATCGGCATGGGCGTCACCTGCGCCGGGCTCTCGCTGCGGTACCGGGCGCCGGTGGTCACGGCGTGGTCCACGCCCGGCGCGGCGCTGCTGGCGACCGGTCTGCACGGCGTGTCGATGGCGCAGGCCGTCGGCGCGTTCCTGCTCTCGGCGGTCCTGGTGATCGTCAGCGGCGCGACCGGCTGGTTCGAGCGCGTCATGGACCGGATCCCGGTGCCCCTCGCGTCGGCGCTCCTGGCCGGTGTCCTCGTGCAGTTCGGCACCGGTCTGTTCACGAAGATGCAGCAGGACTTCGCCGTGGTGTTCCCGATGTTCGCGGTGTACCTGGCCTGCAAGCGCCTGCTCCCCCGGTACGCGGTCATCGGCGCGCTGGCCGCCGGCGTCGCGGTGAGCGCGGTCCGGGGCGAATGGCGGCTGCAGGGGCTGCACGTGGCGCTCGCCGAACCCGTCTTCGTGCGCCCCGAGTTCTCCTGGCAGGTGCTGATCGGCGTGGGGCTGCCGCTGTACGTGGTCACCATGGCCTCGCAGAACCTGCCGGGCGTGGCCGTGCTGCGCGGCGCCGGCTACCGCACGCCGGTCTCACCGCTGCTGACCTGGACCGGGATCGTCAACGCGGTGCTGGCCCCGTTCGGCTGCTTCGGGCTGAACCTGGCCGCGATCACCGCCGCGATCTGCACGGGCCCGGACGCCCACCGCGATCCCCGCAGGCGCTACCTGGCGTCCGTCTGGGCGGGTCTGTTCTACGTGACGGTGGGCTTGTTCGGCGGCGTGGTGGGCTGGCTGCTCACCGCCATGCCCACCGCCCTGGTGATGGGCATCGCCGGGCTCGGCCTCCTGGGCACGATCGGCTCCTCCCTGACGGCCTCCCTGGCGGACGAGCGCATGCGGGAACCCGCGATCGTCACCTTCCTCGCCACCGCCTCGGGAATCACCCTGGCCGGCATCGGCTCGACGTTCTGGGGACTGCTGGCCGGGGTGCTGGCCATGTTCGTCCTGGGCGGACGGCGCCGCAGGAGGACCGCGGCGCCGGAGCAGGAACGGGAAGGGGGGCGGGAGCCCCGGCAGGCGGAGGAACCCCTGCCGGAGGGCGCGCCCCGCTGACGTCAGGCGGTGGGCGCCCCGGCCACGCGGCGTTCGCCGCCGTTGCGCTCCTGCCAGGCCCGGTAGACGGCGGTGGCGGCGTCGCGGGGCTCGTGGCGCATCGGCAGGCGGCGCTCGCTCCAGTCCTTGGCGAACTCCGCGTAGAAGGTGTTCAGCTCGAAGTACTTGCGGTCGTCCACGTAGTGGGGCTCGTAGTCGTCGCGCCCGGTGAGGAAGACGACCTCGTCGGGGCTGCAGTAGTACAGCGACCCCAGGCACATCGGGCACGGGTGCGCGAGCACGTAGATCGTGGCGCCGGTGAGGTGCTCGGTGCCCAGCCGGGTGCAGGCCTCGCGGATGGCGAGGATCTCGGCGTGCGCGGTCGGGTCGGAGGTCTGGGCGACCAGATTGGGGCTCTCGGCGAGGATCTCGCCGTCCTTGACGATGACGGTCGCGAAGGGGCGGCCGCCTTCCTCGACGTTCCTGCGGGCGATGTCGATGGTGCGCTGGATGAAGTCCATGGGGTGCGTGCTCCTGGAGTGGTGCGGTGCGGTCCGCCCGCGCCCGGCGGGGGGCCGGGGGGGGGCGCACGGCCGGGAGGGCCGGTCCGTCAGAAGGGCTTCGTCGGCAGGTACTTGCCGTCGAACGTGATCACGGCGCGCTCGCCGCCCTCGGGGTCGGCGACCTTCTTCACGTCCAGCTTGAAGTTGATCGCGCTGATGATGCCGTCGCCGAACTGCTCGTGGACGAGGGCCTTGAGGGTCGTGCCGTAGACCTGGAGCATCTCGTAGAAGCGGTAGATGGTCGGGTCGGTCGGTATGCCACCGGGGATGGAGCCGCGGGTGGGAATGGTCTGCAGCGCCGTCGCGTCGTCGGCGTCCAGGCCCAGGAGCCCGGCGACGGCCTCGGCCGAGGCCGCGGGGAGCGGGTGCTGGCCGAGGACGGCGGCGGTGACGAAGGCGACCGAGAGGCCCGCGGCGTCGGCGATCTGCTGCCAGGACAGGTCCTTGCGGACCTTGGCCTCGACGGCCTTGGCGGCCAGGGCCTGACGGGCGGCGGGGTCGAACTGGGCGTGGATCATGGGAGGGGTTCCTTCCGTGGGTGGGAGTCCGTGAGCGGGAATCCGTGGGTGAGGAGTCGCGCATGACGGGTCATGCGCGGCGGAGGGGAATGGACGAGCGGTCAGGCCGCTGCGGTGAAGGGGCTCGCGACGTCGAGTTCCTCGACTGTTCCGCTGCCGATGTCGTAACACCAGCCGTGCAGCGTGACCGTGCCCTGCGCGAGGGCGCGGGCCACCGACGGGTGGGTGACCAGATTCGCCAGCTGGGCGCGGACGTTGCTCCGCACGAGAGCGTCCACCCCGGCGACCGTGGTGCGGGCCCGTGCGGCGTCCGCGTGGCGCAGCCAGTCGGCGGTCGTCGGCAGGGTGCCCAGGTCGTGGCCTTCGGCCAGGGCGGTCATCGCGCCGCAGGCGGAGTGTCCGCAGACGACGATCTCGGTGACGCCCAGAGCGGCGACCGCGTACTCGATGCTGGCCGCGATGCCGTCCGTACGGGGCGCGTAGGCGGGAACGAGATTGCCGGCCGTGCGGATGACGAACAGCTCGCCGGGCTCGCTCTGGGTGATCAGCTCCGGCACCACGCGGGCGTCGGAGCAGCTGATGAACAGCGTCGTCGGCCGGTGCGTCGTGGCGAGGCCGGCGAAGAGCCCGGCCTTGGCGGGATAGACGTCCCGCTGGAAGCGCGCGACGCCCTGGGTGAGGTCCTGCATGGTCACTCCTTCGGTGGTTGCCGGCCCCGTGGGCTGACGTGTTCCACCATGCACGACCAGGCTCTATAGAGTCCAAGAGTTGGAACCCATGAAACCTATAGACCTCATCTATAGGTGCGTCCGCGGGCGCGCCCTCACGGCAGCAGCTGCTCCGTCCAGACCGTCTTGCCCTCG
The DNA here is from genome assembly GCF_049725035.1 of Streptomyces sp. XH2. NCBI lineage: Bacteria > Bacillati > Actinomycetota > Actinomycetes > Kitasatosporales > Streptomycetaceae > Streptomyces > Streptomyces sp. XH2. The sequence goes on from NZ_JBMMMZ010000004.1 coordinate 121,865, forward strand.
CGCCCGTAGCGCGTGCCCCAGCGCTCGGTGAGCTGGGCGACGAGGAAGAGCCCGCGGCCTCCCTCGTCGGTCGTGCGGGCCCGGCGCAGGTGGGGGGCGGTGCTGCTGGTGTCGGAGACCTCGCAGATGAGGCGGGGGCCGCGGATGAGCCGCAGGGTGACGGGCCCGCCGGCGTAGCGGTAGGCGTTGGTGACGAGTTCGCTGACGATGAGCTCGGTGGTGAAGGCCAGCTCGTCGAGCCCCCAGGCGCTGAGCTGCCCGGCCATCAGCGTGCGGGCCCGCCCGGCGGCTCGCGGGTCCGCCGGCAGCGTCCAGGTGGCCACGCAGTGCTCGGGCAGCACGCGGGTGCGGGCGAGGAGGAGGGCGACGTCGTCGCCCGGTTCGGCGGGCAGGAGGGCGTCCACGACGGCCTTGGCCGTCTCGTCCACCCGGCAGCCGGGGCGGGCGAGTTCCCGCGAGAGGCGGTCGAGCGCTTCGTCGACGTCGAGGGCGGGGATCTGGATGAGGCCGTTGGTGAAGAGGGCCAAAAGGCTGCCTTCGGGCAGTTCGAGCTCGGTCGCCTCGAAGGGCAGTCCGCCGAGGCCGAGCGGCGGCCCGGCGGGGAGGTCGGGGAAGCTCACCTTCCCGTCGGGGGTCACGACGGCCGGGGGCGGGTGGCCGGCGCGCGCGAGGGAGCAGCAGCGGGAGACCGGGTCGTAGACCGCGTAGAGGCAGCTGGCGCCGGTGACCTGGTCGAGGGGGAAGTCGCGGCTGTTGTGCTCCTGTTCGGCGGCGAGGCCGTGCACGAGGTCGTCGAGGTGGGAGAGGACCTCGTCGGGGTCGAGGTCGAGTTCGGCCAGCGTGTGGACGGCGGTGCGCAGACGGCCCATGGTGGCCGCGGCGTCGATGCCGTGCCCGATCACGTCGCCGACGACGAGGGCGACGCGCGCCCCGGACAGCGGGATGACGTCGAACCAGTCCCCGCCGACGCCTTCCACCGCGCCCGCGGGGATGTACTGGTGGGCGACCTCGGCGGCGGGCAGCTCGGGCAGCTCGCCGGGGAGCAGGCGGACCTGCAGGGTGAGGGCCGCCTGGTGCTGGCGGGTGTAGCGGCGGGCGTTGTCGATGCAGACGGCGGCGCGGGCGGCGAACTCTCCCGCGAGGGTGAGGTCGTCCTCCTCGAACGGCTCGGGGGAGCCGGAGCGCCAGAGGCTGACGAGCCCGAGGACGAGACCGCGGGCGGCCAGCGGCAGCATCATGACGGAGTGGGTGCCCAGGGCGCGGGCCGCATCGGCGCGTTCCTGCGCGACGGCCGCGTAGTCCTCGATCGTGCGGACCTCGGGCACGAGGACGGGGGTCTGCTCGGCGAGGCACCGCCCCTGGGGGGTCTCCGGGGCGAAGCGGATGAGGCTGCCCAGCGGGTTGAGGGCCTCCTCGGCGCCGGGGGTGTCGGTCCTGATGGCCGTCCGCCGTACGGGCCCGAAGCCGTCCTGCGAGGGCTCCTCGCCGCGGCTGACGGGGTCGAGGAGGTCGACGGTGACGCAGTCGGCGAGTTCGGGGACGAGGACGTCGGCCAGCTCATGAGCGGTGGTGACGACGTCCAGGGTGGTGCCGATGCGGGCGCCCGCCTCGTTGAGCAGGTCCAGCCGGAGCCTGGCCCGCTCCCGTTCGGTGACGTCTTCGACCAATTGGGTGACGCCGAGGATCTCCCCGGCGGAATCCTCCATACGGAACGCGGAGACGGAGACGTAGCGGACGCGGGAGGGGTCGCTGCGCAGCCGGCACGGCTGATCGGTGAAGATCATCGGCTGTCCGGTGTCCAGGACGTGCCGCAGTCCGCGCTCCACGGTCTCCGTGTCGGCCGCCACGACGAAGTCGCCCGTCCTGCGGCCGCGCGCCTGCTCGGCGGTGATGCCGCCGATCCGGGCGACGGCCCGGTTGACCCGCAGGATGCTGAGGTCGGGGGCGTGGACGGCCAGGCCGATGGGCGCACGCCGGAACAGCCCGTCGAGGACCGACCGGTCCGTCTCCCACTGGATCACGTCCTGCGCGGGCGCGCCGACCAGGAACCACTCGCAGTCGGGGCTGCCGCGGGTGACGCAGCGGGCCCGGACGCCCATGGGGATGCGCCGGCCGTCGCGGTGGCGTACGGGGACGACGCCGAACCAGCCGGACGCCTGCGAGCACGCGGCCGCCGCGGCCACGACCCGCTCCCGGTCGGCGGGGTCCACCAGCACGTCGAGCGCGGGCCGGCCGATCACGTCCGCGTCGCGGTGGCCGAGGAGGGCCTCGGCGCGGTCGCCCCAGCCCACGACGGTGCCCCGGTGGTCCAGGACGGCCGAGACCGAGTTGCCGACCGAGAAGGGGTCCTCGGGGCTCTCGTGGAAGCGCGTCATGGGTTCGTCCGTCACACAGGGCCTCCTTCCGCCGGACGCGCCGCGGCTGCCGTCTCCTGCTTCCACAGTGATGCGTGCGGGGCGTCGGCGCTTGCCGGCCGCCGGGCCGGGGGTGGCGCGCACAGGTGGCACGCGCTCCCCCGGACGGCGCAAGGCGTGCCGCGGGAGGGCCGTGCGGAGGCCCTCCTCAGGCCGTGCCGAAGAGCTGCTCCAGTACGGCGGCGACGCCGTCCTCCTCGTTGGTGGCGGTGTGCCGCCGCACGGAGGCGAGGACCGCCGGGTGGGCGTTGCCCATGGCGTAGCCGGTGCCCGCCCAGGTCAGGATGGTGAGGTCGTTGGGCATGTCGCCGAAGGCGACGACGTCGGCGGCGGTGATGCCGCGGCCGGCGCACAGTCCGGAGAGCGTGCCGGCCTTGGTGACGCCGGGCGCGCTGACCTCCAGGAGCCCGCGCCCGCCGGAGTGGGTGAACTGGGCCTCGGCGCCCGCGGCTTCCTGGGCGGCGGCGAGCAGGTGGTCCGCGTCGAGCCGATCCGACCAGGCGAGGAGCTTGGCGATGGGGACGTCGGCGGTCCACAGGTCGGCGAGGGACGCCACGGGCGACTCCGCCCCGGCGTCCTCGGGGAGGCGCAGCCGGTACGCCGGCTCGTAGAGGACCCGGTGGCCGGTCTCGACGGCGTAGCCCACGTCGGGCAGGGCGGCCGACAGGACGGTCACGACCTTGCGGGCGACGGCGACGGGCAGGGCGCGGGAGGCGGTGACGGTGCGGGACGCGAGGTCGTAGACGAGGGCGCCGTTGCTGCAGACCGCGGTGCCGGTGAGGCCGGTCGCGGCGGCGAGGCGGTCGGCGAAGCGGGGCGGGCGGGCGGTGACGAAGACGACCTCGGCGCCGGCCCCGGTGGCGGTGCGGAGCGCGCGCAGGGTGCGCGGGGAGAGGGTGCCGTCGTTGCGGAGGAGGGTGCCGTCGAGGTCGGTGGCTATCAGGCGGGGGCCCGGGCGGCCGGGGCGAGGGCGAGTCATTTCCCCACGTTACCCGCGCCGTTGAGCCCCTGGACGGGCCGTGTGCGGGTGCCCGGCGGCGAGCCGGTGGCTACCGGGCCCCGGGGCGGCGGTCCGCGGGCAGCGCGCAGGCGGCCGTTCCGCCGGGGAGCCGGTGCCGGTTGTCCGCGATCAGGCGGTACAGGCCGTGGCCGGCCCAGCGCGCCGGGGGCAGGGTGAGCACCGCGCCCGGGACGGCCCACGCGCCGGGGGCGCTGAGGAGGAGCTTGGCGACGGCCTGGGCGCCTCCGTACACGGTGCCGCCGGGGGCGATCCACAGCAGCTCGTGCTCGGCCCGTTCCCGGGTGACGCCCAGCTCGTCCAGTGCGGCGAACTGCCAGGCCACGACGGTGCAGCGGGGCCGGACGTACTTCTCGGCGAACCGCACGGAGGTGGTGCAGAAGCCGCAGTCGCCGTCGTAGACGAGCACAGGTCGGGTTCCCATGGGCCCATCATGCCGGGCGGGGCGGAGGAGGAGGACGCCGGGCCCGGCGGTCAGCCGTCGAGCGCGATGCCGTTCTTCGCCTTCTCCAGCGCCTCCTCCGAGTGGTCGCCGGCCGCGTGTGCGAGCGCGAGGGCCTGGTTGAGGGCGACGAACGGGCGCATGCGGTCCTCGTAGCGGGCGAACGCTGCGGCGTGCCCGCCGCCGTCCCGCTTGCCGAGCTCGGTGGCCAGCACGTAGGCGCCGACGAGCGCAAGGCTCGTGCCCTGCCCGGAGAGCGGCGAGGGGCAGTAGCCCGCGTCCCCGACGAGGGCCGTCCGGCCGGCGGTCCAGCGGTCCATGCGGATCTGGGCCATCTGGTCGAAGTAGAAGTCGGGGGCCTCGTGCATGGCCTGCAGCAGCCGCGGCGTCTCCCAGCCCACGTGCGCCAGCCGCTCGGCCATGAGGGCCTTCTGCCGCTCGGTGTCGCGGTAGTCGTAGGCGATCGGGTCCGACACGAAGCCGAGGGTGGCCCTGATCTCGCTGTTGTCGCGCACGGGGTAGACGCAGCAGGTCGCGGTGCGGGCTCCGGCCGACTCGTCGTTGAGCCATATCTCCCAGTTGTCGAGGCCGAGGAAGTTGGGCGCGCTGAAGACCGTCAGGTAGGCGCCGAGGTGCTGGACGTACTCCTGCTCCGGCCCGAAGGCCAGCGCCCGCACCTTCGAGTGCAGACCGTCGGCGCCCACGACGAGGTCGAACGCGCGCTCCGGGCTCGACTCGAAGCTCACCCGCACGCCGTCCGCGCGGTCGTCGAGCGCGGCGATGGAGTCGGAGTGGACGAACTCCACTCCTGCGTCGAGCGCCTGACGGTGCAGCAGTTCCGTCAGGTCCTCGCGGAGCAGCTCGACGTCCGGGCTGTCGAGCCGGCCGCCGCTCAGGGTCATCTCGGTGGAGCGCCCCGTCTCGTTGCCCTGGCCGTCGAGCATGGTCATGCCGCGCAGGCGGGTGCGGACGGCGCGGGCCTCCTCCAGGATCCCGGTCCGGTCGAGGACGTCGAGGGCGACGCCGCGCACGTCGATCGCCTGGCCGCCCGGGCGGACGGCGGGGGCCCGCTCGACCACGGTCGCGGCGAAGCCGTTGCGGCGGAGCCAGTAGGCGAGCGAGAGGCCGGCGACGCCGGCACCGGAGACGAGGACGGTCTGCATGGGAATCACCTTCGCTGGAGCAGTGGATGTGCTGTACGGCCTGCACGGGCGGGCCCGTGCGGGCTGTTCTGTACGCCGTACGCCACTGAATGTACGCCGTACGCACACAGCTGCCAAGCCCTCTTTCAAGCCCCCTGGACTAGTACAGACAGCGCCTCCACCGGCGGTTTCCCGACACTTCCCCTGCTAGCCTGTGTACTAGTACAGAATGAGGAGGCCGTCCCGTGGCCGGAAAATTGGTCCCGCCGTACCTGCGCATCGCCGCCGAGCTGCGCCGCCGCATCACCGGCGGGGAGCTCGCACCCGGCGACCGCGTCCCCTCCACCCGGCAGATCGCCCAGGAGTGGAACGTCGCGCTCGCCACGGCGACCAAGGTGCTGACGACGTTGCGCCAGGAGGGGCTCGTCCGGGCCCAGCCGCGCGTGGGGACCGTCGTCGCGGGCCCGGACCGGCAGCCGGCAGCGGCGCCGGAGCCGGCCGCGGTGACCGCCGCCGCGCCCGCGGTCACCGCGGCCGGGACGACCGACCACGAGCTGACCCGCGACCGCATCGTCCGCGCCGCCGTCGCCGTCGCCGACGCCGAGGGGCTGTCCGCCCTGTCCATGCGCGGGATCGCCGGCCGGCTCGGCGTCGCGGCCATGTCGCCCTACCGCTACGTGAACAGCAAGGACGACCTGGTCTGCCTCATGGCCGACGCCGCCTTCGCGGAGCTGTCCTACCCCGAGGCGGCCCCCGGGGACTGGCGGCGGCGCCTCGAACTCGGGGCCCGCGCGCTGTGGGCGGTCCACCGCGCGCACCCCTGGCTCGCGCACATCGGCCCCCTCACCCGCCCGCTGGCCCTGCCGCACCTCATCGCGTACTCCGAGTGGATGCTCACCGCCCTCGACGGCCTCGGCCTCTCCCCGGCGACGATGCTCGACGTGAACGTGCTGCTCTACAGCTACGTCCAGGGCACCGCGGTCCACTTGGAGCGGGAGAAGCAGGCCGCGGGCGACACCGGGATCTCCGGCGAGCAGTGGATGGACGCCCACGCCGCGGCGTTCGACGCCCTCACCACCTCCGGCCGCTACCCCGTCTTCGCCAGGGTGACCGGCTCCTTCGACGGCGACAACGGCTACGACCTGCGCCTCGACGAGGTCTTCGAGCTCGGCCTCACGTCCATGCTCGACGGCTTGGCCCTGCGGTTCGAAGGGCCCGCCGCCGACCGCTGACCGCCCTGGTCCCCCGAGACGGCGCCCTCCACGGCGCGAGCCCGCTCGCCCACGTACCGCAACTCGCCCCCGTCTCCCGGGTGTTCCGGACTCGCGCGCCTCGCGTGGCTGCCGGTCTTCGGCGCGGCGCTTCTCGGGTGCTGGGCGCTGTTCCGCCGGTTCGAGCACGGCCGCCCTGGAGCGTGGCCGGAATCAGCCTGCACACCCTCGTCCTGCTCCTCTCGTGCTGCGCGTCCGCCCTCAGAGCGCGGCCGTGGCGCTGGGCATCGCCGTGCTGCCGGGCATGGCCGAGACGGCCCTGGCGACACAGGAGCACAACCAGGTCATCAGCCGGGGCTCCACGGCCTTCGTCATCGCGGTGGCGATCGGTGCGGGGTGCGGCACGCCCCGCAGCCCGCCCTCGGCCGGCTGGACGCGGGCCGCGGTCCTCGCGTACGAGACGGGGCCGGTCCGGCCGGCGGCGGGCCGCTGAGGGGCCGGGGGCCGCTCAGGCGCGGGGACAGGGCTTCCAGGCGAAGTGGTAGAGCGTGTTGATGCTGCCGTCCGTCGAGTCCATCGCCAGGAGGCTGGTGGTGCGCGTGGGGTCCGAGGTGCCGGCGTCCACGCGCAGCTCCGTGTTGATGTTGAGGTAGCGGATCGCCCCGCAGGGGGCGTAGACCACCGCGTCGATGTCGGTGGTGTCGGACGCCTGCCAGTTGTCGTGCACCGGGCCGGTGAAGTGGTGGTTCACGTACGTGGTCTGCTGCATGCCCTGGAAGTAGTAGGTGGCCCGCTCCAGGCCGCTGGCACCCTTCTCCAGGTGGGCGAAGCCCCGGTAGTCGGCCCTGGCGACCGCGTACGTGAAGCCCTGCGGAACGTGGACGTTCAGGCTGAGCTGGCAGTTCTTGCGGAAGTCGGTCGGCTTGGCACCGACGCCGACCTGCGCGGTGTAACTGCTGTACGTCACGGTGAACGCCTGGTTGTCCGGAGCGACGGACACGTTCGCCGTCCCGGCGGGACAGCCCGAGCCGTTGACCGACACGACGTCGATCACGATCCGGTCGGGCGGAGGCTCCCCATGGGGAGCGGCCGACGACGGTGCCACCGGAGCGGCGAGCATGGCCACGGCGGCACAGCCGATCGCCACCGGTCCCAACATGGGGGTACCTCCTGCTGCTTCGGGTTCCATGGACGGACGCGTGCGGCCGGGGGCCGCCGGTCAGCGGTCAGGGGCACTCCTTCCACGCGAAGTGGTAGATCGTGCTGACGCTGCCGTCGGTCGAGTCCATGGCCATGAAGCTGGTGGTCGTCGACGGGTCCGAGGTGCCGGCGCCGACCCGGAGTTCGGTGTTGACGTTGAGGATCCGCTGCGCGCCGCAGGGGGCGTAGACGACTTCGGCGGCGCCGGTGACGTCCGTCGTCTCCCAGTCGTCGCTGAACGGGCCCGTGAAGCGGTGGCTCACGGAGGTGGTCTGGGACATGCCCTGGAAGTAGTAGCTGGCCCGCTCCATGCCCGAGGCCCCGCTCTCCAGGTGCGCGAAGCCGCGGTAGTCCGCCTTGGCGACGGCGTACGTGAAGCCCTGCGGGACGTGGACGTTCAGGCCGAGCTGGCAGTTCTTGCGGAAGTCGGTGGGCCTGGCGCCGACGCCGACCTGGGCGAGGTACTTGCTGTAGGTCACCGTGAAGGCGGTGTTGTCGGGGGCGACGGCCACGGCCGCCGTTCCCGCGGGGCAGCCCGAGCCGTTGACGGCGACGACGTCGATGACGACCCTGTCCGGCGGAGGCACCCCCTCCGACGACGCGGACGACGGTGCGAAGGACGCGGCGGCCACCAGGGCCACGGCCGCGCCGGCGGTCAACACCGGTCTGAACATGGGATTCCCCTTTCCTTCCCTGCGCGGGGGACGCTGTGCGCGCGGCCCATGGCACCACCGAGGAAGGGACGTGTACAGGTCAGGTTGAGCCGTCCCGGCGGACCGGCCGGTCACCTCAGGAGTCCCAGGAGCGCCTTCAGACCCGGTCGAAGACGTGCATGCGGCCGATCTCCGCGAAGCCGCGGCGCGCCGCACCAGTGGCGCGGCCGGCCCGCGGCGTCGGCGGTCAGGAAGCGCGTGCGGCAGCCGGCGTCGGAGGCCAGGCGCAGGGCGGTGGAGAGCACCGCGTCGGCGTGGCCGCGCCCGAGCCGGTCCGCCGCCGTGACCAGGTCCTCCACCTGCGCCACGCCGGACGCCGGGTCCAGGTACAGGTCGGCCCGGGACGCGACCTCGCCGTCCTCGGCGCGCGAGCCGACGATGTGCACGGCGGCGCCGCGGCGCCGGGCCGCGCGGCGCTCGTCCAGCTGCCGCACGACGTCCTCGCCGGCGTCCGGCAGGAAGCCGCGCCGGCTCCGGGCGAGGGAGCCGTGGATCGCCTCCAGGTCCGCGGTCTCCGCCTCACGCGGTTCGGTGTCGGTGTCCGGCATGCGCCGGCCCTGGGCGGCCGGCCGCGCGGGGCGCGAGGGGATTACGCGGTGGCGGCGCAGGCCGGGTGGCCCCACCCGCGCTCGCCCTTGGAGATCTTCTCGCCGGCCGCGTACGACTGGCCGCACGGGCAGCGGCCCGCGAACTTGGCCTTGATCGTCGCCGTCCCGGAGGAGCGCGGCTTGCGGCTCTTCGGCGGGCCGGTGCGCCGGGGCGCCGAGGGCTCGCGCGGGGCCGGCACGGGCAGGCCCTCGGCGCCGTGCGCGGTGCCGGCCGCCTGCTGCTGGACCGCCGCGTCGCTCGCCGCCTGGTCGGCGATCGCGTTCAGGGGGTCGCCGTTCTCCTGGTGGGCCGGCACGTACCGGAACTCGACGGTGCGGCCCGCCAGGAGGGCGTCGATGCGGATGACGAGCTCCCGGTTGGCCACCGGCGAGCCGGACGAGGTCTTCCACCCGTTGCGCTTCCAGCCGGGCAGCCACTTGGTCACGGCGTTCATCGCGTACTGCGAGTCCATCCGCACCTGCATCGGCACGGCCGGGTCGGTGGCTTCCAAGAGCTGCTCCAGGGCGGTCAGCTCCGCGATGTTGTTGGTCGCCCTGCCCAGCGGGCCGGCCTCCCAGCGCTCGGGGGCTCCCGTCGCGTCGGCCACGACCCAGGCCCAGGCCGCGGGCCCCGGGTTGCCCTTCGATGCCCCGTCACAGGCGGCGATGATCTGTTCAGACATCCCTCGATGATGCCAGGGATCCGGAGGCGGCCGTTCTGCGGTGTGCGGGCACCGAATACCGGACATTCATCCAAGGGCCCCGCGGACCGCGGCCATGGGACGTCCGGCCGGACCGCCGCAGGTCACAGCGAGTGCTGTTCAGGTGACAGGCATCGCCGGTTCACCTGGCGGACGACGGAAGTTATCCATATCGAGAATGGTAATGACCGAAAATGTCCGTCATTTTTGACTGATGGCCACGTCATGCCCAAATGTCTGCCAAATGTTGTCAATGAAGACTCATGGCCGAGGCATCTTACGGAATGGGGACTTCCGTCTCCTTCTGGCCGGTGCCGCGGTGAGCCAGATCGGCGCCCAGGTGACCGTGGTGGCGCTGCCGCTGGTCGCCGTGGTCGCGCTCGACGCCTCCCCCCTGGAGGCCGGGCTGCTGACCGCCGCCGAGACCGCGGCGTTCCTGCTGGTCGGCCTGCCGGCCGGGGCGTGGCTGGACCGGATGCGGCGGCTGCCGGTCCTCGTCCGCGCCGACGTCGTCCGGGCGGTGGCGATGGCGACCCTGCCGCTCGCCGCCTGGGCCGGAGCGCTCACCATGGCGCAGCTGTACGTCGTCGCCCTGGTCACCGGCGTGGCCACCGTCTTCTTCGACATCGCGCACCAGAGCTACCTGCCGTCCCTGCTCCCCCGTGATCAGCTGGTCGCGGGCAACGGCGCCCTGGAGACGGCCCGTTCGTCCGCGCAGGTCGCGGGCCCCGGGCTGGGCGGTGCCCTGGTCCAGCTCCTCGGAGCGCCCTTCGCCCTGCTCGCCGACGCGCTCGGCTACCTGCTGTCCGCCCTCTTCCTGCGCGGCATACGGGCCCGCGAGCCGCAGCCCGCCCCCGCGCCGGGCGTGCCCCTGCGCGCCCAGGTCGCGGAAGGGCTCGCCTTCGTCTTCCGGCACCCCGTCCTGCGCATGATCGCCTGCGCCACGGCGCTCGCCAACTTCTTCACCGCGATGCTCGTGGCGGTCCAGACGGTGTTCCTGGTGCGCGTGCTGGAACTGCCGCCCGGCGTCATGGGATTGATGATGTCCGCCTCGGCGATCGGAGGCCTGGCCGGCGCGCTGTGCGCGGGAGCGCTCGCGCGCGCGGTCGGCCAGGCGAGAGTGATCTGGCTGTCGCCCGTGGTCACCGGTCCGTTCGCCCTGCTGTGGCCGCTGGCCGGCCGGGGCGCGTCCGCCGCCTGGTTCGCCCTCGCGTCCGCGGCCGTCTTCTTCGGCGCCGTCGTCTACAACGTCGCCCAGGTCAGCTTCCGGCAGCTGCTCTGCCCGGACGAGCTGCTGGGCCGCATGAACGCCACGCTGCGCTTCATGGTGTGGGGCACGATGCCGCTCGGCGCGATCGCCGGCGGCGCGGTCGCGGAGGCGGCCGGGGCCCGTACGGCGGTGTGGGTGGCCGCGGCGGGGGTCCTGCTGATGCCGGTGCCGCTCCTGGCGTCGCCCCTGCGGGGCATGCGCGACCTGCCGGCCACGGAGGCCCTGCCGGCGGCGTAGGCGGTCGTTACGGGCTGACCGGCTCGCCTCGCCTGCCGGCGGAGCAGTCGGCTCCGGACCGGTGCCCGAGGGCGGGCACCGCCGGCTCCGCCACGGTGGTCACTCGCCGTCGCGGCGGGGGTGGGTCGCCGGGGCGACGGGGCGACGGGGCGACGGGGTGACGGGGTCAGCAAGACGCCCGGAGTCGGATGGGCCCCGGATGATCAGGGCGCATCCGCCGGCCAGGCCGCCGACCGGCCCCGGCCACTCCGGCCACTCCAACTGCCCCGGCTGCCCGGCCACCCCGGCACCGAACGCCCCGCCGCTGCGGCCACCCGCCCCGCGCTGTCCGGCTCGGGTCCGGGACCAGGTCCCGGGACATCGCTCCCGCGCCGTACGCCACCCCGCACCCGACACCCATCCATCGCCACCGCGCCGTACGCCCCCACCCGACCCCATCCCCTATGTCTCTCGTCCCACGAGTCCTCGCGCCCCTCGGCGCATGGGAGGTCACCGTGCAATCCGGCACCATCACCTCGTCCTACCTCGCCCACTACCAGCGCCTCACCGACGCTGCCGGCGCCCCCGAAGGCGCCCTGCCCGTCACGGGTGCGCAGCGCCGGTTCCTGCTCGCCCGGCGGCTCGACCCCGCGGGGCGGGCCACGCTCGTGCCGTTGTTCTTCGCGTTCCCCGCGGGGGCGGTCGACCCGGCGCGGCTGCGGGCGGCCGCGGGCCGTCTGGCCGCCCTGCACCCGGCGTTGCGGGCGCGGCAGCTGGTGCGGCGCGGGGTGCCGCTGCAGGTGCCGGGCGCGCCCTCCGGGCACGTCGAGCGCGTCCGGCCGCGCCCCGGGGAGTCCGTCCGCGACGCCCTGCTGCGGGCCCTGGGCGAGTGGGCCGCCGACGGGCCGCCGCTGCGGTTCTTCCTCGCCGCCGACGGCGACCGGGACGTCCTCGCGCTGGTCCTGGACCACGCCGCCTGCGACGAGCAGTCGCTGGGCCTGATCACCGCCGGCCTCACCGACGCCTACCGCGACGGGCTCGGCCCCCGGGACGTGCCGGCGGACGCGGCGGCCGACGGCCTCGCCGCGTACCGCGACGCCGTGCACCTGCAGCTCGCCGCCGAGGAGAAGGCGTCGCACCCGGACGCCCTCGCGTACTGGGCACGGCGCCTGGCCGGCACACGCGGCAGCAGCCCCACCCCTATCAGCATCGACGCCCCGTCAGCCCTCGGTACGGGCACCGCCCTGCGCCGGCTGCCCCTCGGCGCGGACGGCGGGCGGGCCGCGGCCTTCCCCGTCCTCCTCGACGCCTGCGCGACGGCCGCCCGTGCGCTCCACGGCCCTGGTTCCGTGCCGGTGCTGGGCTACCCCTGGGGCGGCCGGCCTCCGGCCGCGGCCCCGGTCCTCGGCTGCTTCCTCAACACGGTCGCCCACCCGGCGGACGAGCTCGACCCGGCGGGGCGGACCACCGCCTGGTGGGACGACCTCGACCGCGCCGACACCCCGTTCGACGAGGTCGTCCACGCGGCCCGGCGGGCCGGGGCGCCCTGGTCCGGGCGGCTCGACGGCCTCCTCACCTTCGAGGACCTCGGCCGCCGGCCGCCGCTGCGGCTCGGCGACGCCACGGGCCGCGAGATCCACCTCGACGCCCGGCCCGTCCGAGCGCCGTTCGCCGTCTCCGTCTCGTACGGCTCCGACCTGCTCGTCCGCATGGCCTGGGACCGGTCGGCCGTGCCGGACCACCGTGCGGAGGCGGCCTTCGCCTCCCTGACCGAGGCGCTGGGCACGCGGACCGCTCAGCCCGTGCCCGTGCCCACGCCCTGACCCTCTCGCTCACCGGCCCCGTGCCGCGCCGCCCGACCGGCGCGCGGCGCCCGGGGCGCCCTCCACGGCCGCGCCGGCCCACCCGGCCCGCCCGGCCCGTGAACTCCCGGACCAGACCCCGAAAGGCTGATCATGTTCGGACTCTCCACATCCCAGGAGATCGTCTGGCTGCACGAGCAGATCCTGCCCGGCAGTCGCGCCTACAACTTCACCGCCACCGTGGACCTGCGGGGCGCCCTCGACGAGGGCGCGCTCCGCGAGGGGCTGGCGGCCGCGCTCGGCCGTCACCCCGGTCTGCGCCTCGAACTCGTCGACTCCCCCGGTGGTCTGCCCGGCCAGCGCGTGCGGGAGCAGTGCGCGCCCCGGCTGCGGACGGCCGACCTCGGCGGCGAGGCGGACCCGGAGGCGGCGTTCGCCGCCCTGCTGCGCACCGAGGCCGAGACGCCCTTGGACGTGTACGAGGCGCCGCTGCTGCGCTGGTGCCTCGTCCGGCTCGGCCCGGACCACCACCGGCTCGTCCACGTCGAGCACCACCTCGTCCACGACGGTCACTCGTTCGCGATCCTGCTGCACGACGTGTTCACCGTCTACCGGGCGCGCGTGCTCGGCGAGCAGGTGGTCCTGCCGCCCGCCCGCTCGTACACCGACCACCTGGAGGCCGCCGGCAGTCCCGAGCGGGCGGACCGGCGCGCGGCGGGCCTGGCGTACTGGCGGCGCGAACTGGGCGACGCGTCGTTCGACCTGCCGCTGCCCGGTCTCGCCCGGCCCGGGGCGCGGCGCCGGCACGCGGGCGGGCAGCTGCGCCAGGCCGTGGACGCGGAGCTCGCCGAGCGCCTGCGCGCCCACAGCCTGGCCCAGGGCCACACCCCGTTCTCCACGCTCCTCGCGCTCTTCGCCGAGCTGCTGCGCCGCCACAGCGGCCGCGCCGACCTCGTGGTCGGCACCGCGGTCGGCAACCGCCCCGAGGGCTTCGAGTCGGCCACCGGCATGTTCGTCAACACGATCCCGCTGCGGCTGCGCCTCGACCCGGCGGCCGGTGCGGACGAGGCGGTGGACGAGGTCACCGACAGCCTCATCCGCGCGCTGCCGCACCAGGACGTCCCCGTGCAGGTGCTCACCCGCGAGCTCGGCCTGCACACGTCCGGCGCGGACAACCCGCTGTTCAGCGTCATGTTCAGCGCTCACGACGCGGCGCTGCCGGAGGTGGAGGTGCCGGGCCTGGAGGTGTCGCTGTTCGAGGGCTTCAACACCGGCACCACGCGCTTCGACCTCGACCTGGTGCTGCTCCCGGACGACCGGCGCACGGTCGGTCCGCGGCGCGGCCCGGCCGGCATGACGCTGGTCTGGGACTACGACCGGGACCTGTTCGACGAGGACGCCGCCCGCCTGCTCGCCGACCGCTTCCTCGGTCTCGTACGGGCCTATCTGGAGGAGCCCGCAGCGCCCCTCGCGGCGCTCGGCGCACAGCCGGAGCACCTGCCGGCACAGGCCGGGGAGCCCGTGGACCCCGATGCCGTCCTCGACCCCGCCGCCCGTCACGACCCCGGCCTCCCCGCCCTCGTCAGCGGCGCCCGGAAGGTCACCTACGGCGAACTCGACCGGCTGGTGGACGAGCTGGCCGCGCGCCTGCGCACGTCCGGCGTCGCCGCCGGTCAGCCGGTCGCGGCCGTCCTGCCGCGCGGCGTGGACACCGTCGTGACGCTGCTCGCGTGCCTGCGCACGGGCGCGGTCTACTGCCCGCTGTCGCCCAACGACCCGGCGAGCCGCCTGGAGACGCTGGTCCGGCGCCTGTCCCCGGCCCTGGTCCTGGCCGACCGCGAGAGCGCCCTCGCCCTGCCCGCGGAGGGCCTGCCGGCGCCGGTCGCGCTGCTCGGCGCCGACGGGCCGTTCCCCGCCGCGGCGCCGGCCGCGTGCCTCGACGGTGCCGCGTACGTCATCCACACGTCCGGTTCGACGGGTCTGCCCAAGGCCGTGGCCGTCGGCCGCGCCGCGCTCGCCCACCACATGACGACCGTGGCCGGGCGCTTCGGAATGCGCTCCGACGACAGGGCGCTGCTCTTCGCCCAGCCCTCGTTCGACGTGGCGCTGGAAGAAGTGCTGCCGTCCCTGCTGGCCGGTGCGTGCCTGGTGGTGCCGCAACGGGAGGTGCCGACGGCGGCCGAGCTGATCGCCGTCCTGGCGGCCCGCCGGGTCACCGTCGCCAACCTGCCGACGAGTTACCTCCTGGCCGTGCGGGAGGAGCTGTGCGAGGCGCTCCGCGACGGGATGTGGGAGCCGCGGCTGCTGGTCGCCGGCGGCGAGCGGCTGCCGGCCGCCGCCCTGCGGGACGTCCTCGCCGCGACGGACGCGACGGTCCTCAACGCGTACGGGGTGACCGAGGCGACCATCACCTCCACGGTCCACGAAGTGAGCCGCGAGGGTGCCGGCGGCGCCGGGGAGGGCGGCGAAGTGCCGCTGGGGACCCCGCTGCCGGGGATCGGGGTGCACGTCCTGGACGCGGGGCTGCGGCCGCTGCCCGTGGGCGCGGTCGGCGAACTCGCCGTCTCGGGCGCCGCGCTCGCCGACGGCTACCTCGGCGGTGCCGAAGACGGAGGGGCCGCCGCGGCGGCCGCGGCCCGGTTCGTCACCGTGCCCGCGCTCGGCGGGGCGCGCGCCTACCTGACCGGCGACCTCGGGTACCGGGACCGCGACGGCCTGCTGTGGTTCCTCGGCCGCCGCGACAACCAGGTCAAGCTGCGCGGCTACCGCATCGAGCCGGAGGAGATCGAGGCGGTGGCCTCCGAGGTGCTCGGCGGCCGCTCGTGCGCGGTCGTCCTCGGCCACGACGCGGTCGGCGCCCCCTGCCTGACCGGCTTCGTCGACGGCGGGGCGGAGCCGGACCAGGCCCTGCTGCACAGGGCGCTGTCCGAGCGGCTGCCCGCCGCGCTCGTCCCCGCGCGCTGGCTCCGGCCCGCGGCGATGCCGGTGCTGCCCGGCGGCAAGCCGGACCGCGCCGCGCTGGCCCGCCTCGCCGCCGAGGCGACGGCGGCCGGCGACCCGGCGGCCCCGGAGCAGGAGGAGAGCACCGACCCGGCCGTCGCCCTGGTGGCCGAGGGCTGGCAGGAGGTGCTGGGGCACGACCGGTTCTCGCCGTCGTCCCACTTCTTCCAGGTCGGCGGGCACTCCCTGCTCGCGGCGCACCTCGCCGCGTGGCTGGAGCCCCGGCTGGGCACGCGGCCGCCGCTGCGCGTCCTCTTCCAGCACCCCGTCCTCGCCGACCAGGCCCGTGCCCTGACGGAGACCGCCGCCCGCGCCCTGACGGAGACCGCCCGATGAACCGCCCCATGAGCAACACCACTCCGTCGTCCGTCCTGGAGACCGAGCACCGCGAACTCGCCGACGCGTTCACGGCGTTCGTCCGCCGGGAGCTGGTGCCGCTGGCCGCCGAGCTCCCCGAGGACGGGGGCCTGCCGCCGGCCGAGCTCCGCGCGTACGTCCGCCGCCGCTCGGCGAAGCTGGGGTTCTACGCCGGCGACCACCCCGAGGAACTCGGCGGCTCCGGAATGCCGTTCGGCGCCGTGGTCATGCTCCACCACGCCGCCGGGCGCAGCGGCTGCCCGCTGGCCCCGTACGCGCTGGCCGGGTCGGACGGCCCGAGCCCGCTGCTGCGCCGGGGCACGGAGCAGCAGATCGAGAAGTACCTGAAGCCGCTCGTGCGGGGCGAGGCGACGCGCTGCCTCGCGCTGACCGAGCCGAACGCCGGATCGGACGCCTTCCACCTCACCACGACCGCCCGGCGGGACGCGGACGGCGGCTGGGTGCTGTCGGGGCGCAAGACGTTCGTGAGCAACGCCGGGCACGCCGACTTCGTCATCGTCGTGGCCCGGGCAGTGGACGGCGACGGCGCGGTGAGCGGTGACAGTGACAGTGACAGTGACAGTGACAGTGACGGCAAGGACCTCGGGCCGACCGCGTTCGTCACGGGCATGGACACACCGCGGCTGCGGATCGGCCAGCGCTACGAGGGCATGTCCGGCGAGGAGTTGTACGAGCTCGTGCTGGACGAGGTGCGGCTGCCCGCCGACGCCGTCGTCGGCGGCGAGGCGGGCGTGGGCGCGGCGCTCGGCAACGGCATCGACAGCCTCTCGCGGGGCCGGCTCGTGGTGGCGGCGATGTGCAACGGCATCGCCGAGCACGCCCTGGACCTCGGGGTCGCCTACGCCCGCGAGCGGAAGGCGTTCGGCGAGCGCATCGGCGCGTACCAGCACGTGCAGGAGCACCTCGTCGGCAGCCGGGCCGAGGTGGAGGCGGCCAAGCTGCTGACGCTGGCGTGCGCGCGGCTGGTGGACGGCGGCGTGGAGGCGCCGGAGAACGCGGCGCTCGCCAAGCTGACGTCCTCCGAGACCGCCGTCCGCGTCGTGGACCGGGCGCTGCAGGTGCACGGGGCGACGGGGTGGGTGCGCGGCCATCCCCTGGAATTCCTCTACCGGTACGTCCGGATGATGACGATCATCGAGGGGACCTCCGAGATCCAGAAGGTGATCGTCGCCCGGGCCATGGGGCTGGGCTGAGCGCACCCGCCACCGCCCCCGATCCCTTCCCTGCCGACGACGTCACGGAGGAACCATGACTTCTTCTTCAGCTACCGCTCCTTCTTCAGCCACTGCTCCAGACCTGTCCATCGCCTACGGAAGCACCGCCACCGCGGAGGGCTGGGACGACGTCCTGGCCCGGTACGCGCAGCACGTCTCCGCGGCCCCGGAGGCCCCCGCCGTCGAGGACGGCGAACTGACCTGGACCTACGCCGAACTGGACGCCCTCGCCGGCCGGACGGCCGACGCGCTGCGCGACCGGGTGCGCCCCGGCGACCTCGTCGCCGTCTGCCTGGACCGCTCCGCCGCCCTGGTCGCCACGGCCGTCGCCGTGGCCCGGCTCGGCGCCGTCTACCTCCCGCTCGGGCCGCGCCCCGGCGAGCGCCGGCTGGCCGCGGTGGCCGGCGGGCTGCGCGTCGCCTGCCTGATCGGCGCGCCCGGGGTGCTGCCCGAGGCGTACGCGGGCGCCGAGCGGCTGTCCCTGCCGCTGCCCGCCGAGGGCGCCAACGCGCACGGCGGGGCCGTCGCGGCGTTCCCCGCCGCCACCCCGGACACCGGGCGCCCCGCCGTCCCGGACGGCACCTTCTACGCGGTCCTCACCTCCGGCTCGACCGGCGTGCCCAAGGCCGTCGCGGTGCCGGGCACCGCCCTCGCCGCCCGGCTGCGCTGGTACGCCGCGCGCACCGCGGCCCGGCCCGGCGACCGGCACAGCCTGCTCGTCGGCGTCTCCTTCGACCCGCACGTCCTCGAGCTGTGGGCCGCCCTGACCTCCGGCGCGGCCCTCGCCGTGCCCCCGGACGACGTCCGCTGGGACCCCGAGGTCCTCACCGCGTGGTGGCGGCGGGCGGGCGTGACCGTGGCCATCCTGCCCACGCCCCTGGCCGAGATCGTCCTCGAACGCCCCTGGCCGGACCTCCCCGCGCTGCGCCACCTCAGCATCGGCGGCGACCGGCTGCGCCGCCGGCCCGGGCCGGACGTCACCGCGCGCGTGGACAACGCGTACGGGCCGGCCGAGGCCGCCGTCGTGGCGACCGCCCACGACCTCGCCTCCGCCGGCGACGCCCCGGGCAC
Source organism: Streptomyces sp. XH2 (assembly GCF_049725035.1). Taxonomy (NCBI): domain Bacteria; kingdom Bacillati; phylum Actinomycetota; class Actinomycetes; order Kitasatosporales; family Streptomycetaceae; genus Streptomyces; species Streptomyces sp. XH2. The sequence goes on from NZ_JBMMMZ010000004.1 coordinate 140,244, forward strand.
TCCCCCGCCGATCGGCACGCCCGCCGACGGGACCGTCGTGTGCGTCACCGGCCCCGGCGGGCACGTCGTGCCGCGCGGCGAGGCGGGCGAACTGCGGATCGGCGGCGCGGGCCTCGCGAGCGGGTACCTGGACGAGACCCTCACCGCCCACCGCTTCGTCGCCCCGCCGCCGGAGGTGACCGGCACCGGTCGCGTCTACCGCACCGGGGACCGGGTGCGGATGCGGCCGGACGGCGTCCTGGAGTTCCTCGGCCGCCTGGACGACCAGGTGAAGGTGCGCGGCGCGCGCATCGAACCGGCCGAGACGGAGGCGGCGTTCGAGGACGACCCGCGCGTCCTGCGGGCCGTCGTCGCGGCGGAGTCCGCCGCCGGCGGCGACGTCCGGCTGATCGCGTTCGTCCGGCTCGCGCCGGACGCGGGCGCCCTGCCGGCGGCCGAGCTGCTGGAGGCGGTACGCGGCCGGCTGCCCGAGCAGGCGGTGCCGTCGGCGCTGCGGTACGTGGAGGCGTTCCCGCTCGACGCCAACGGCAAGGTCGACCGGGCGGCGCTGCTGGCCGGTGCCGGTGCCGGTGCCGCTCCCGCGGCAGGGGACGACACCGTTACGGACACGGACTCGTACTCGGATACGGATACGGAGCGGCTCGTGATCGAGCTGTGCCGGGGCATCCTCGGCCGCCCGGAGACGGGCCCCGGCGACAACTTCCTCGCCTCGGGCGGCGATTCCCTGACCGCGGCCCGGCTGCTGACCGCCCTGGAGGAACGATTCGGCGTCCGGCTCCGGGCACCGCAGCTCCTGCGCCAGCCGGACCTGCGCAGCGTGGCGGCGCTGGTGGACTCGCGCCAGGAGCACACGGCGGCGGCGCCCGCCGAGAGCCCGGCAGGCGCGGCCGAGCCACGGGGGGCGGGCGTTCCCTTCGCCGCAATGGCGGAGAACCGCGGCGGCGATGGCCCGAGGGTCCGCCCGGTGGAACTCCACCAGGACCCCGGCCCGGCAGGCACCGCCAAACCATCGGAACGCGCCGTCCCCACCACCGCAACAGCAGGTGACCACGACGGCAAGCACCCCAGGACCCGTCCAGCCGAACCCCACCACGCCCCCAGCCCGGCGGACACCGCCGAGCCGCAGGGGTCGGCCGTCCCCACCGCCGCAACCGCGGACAACCATGACGGCAGGAACCCGAGGACCCGTCCAGCCGAACTCCACCAGGACCCCGGCCCGGCAGGCACCACCAACCCGCCGGAGCACGCCGCCCCCACCGCCACAACCACGGACAACCACGACGGCAAGCACCCCAGGACCCGTCCAGCCGAACCCCACCACGACCCCGGCCCGGCAGGCACCACCAACCCGCCGGAACGCGCCATCCCCACCGCCGCAGCGGCGGGTGACCACGACGGCGAGGGTCCGGCGGAACGCCCGGCGCCCCAGGCCGCCGCGTACACCGTCCCGGGCCGGCGAGGCCCCGGCGGCGTGCTCGGTCGCGTGCTCGCCCACGCCGCGGCGGAGCCGTCGGCCCTCGCTGTGACGGACGGCGAACTCACCCTCACCTACGGGGAGCTGACCGCTGCCGCCCGCCGCCTGGCGGGGGCCCTGCAGGCCCGTGGTGTCGGGCGGGGCACGCCCGTGGGGCTGCTGCTGCCGCATTCGGTGGGCGCCGTCGTGGCGAAGGCCGCCGTCTGGTGGGCCGGCGGCCACTACGTGCCGCTCGACGCGGCGTACCCGCGCGCCCGCACCGAGGCCATGCTCGCCGACGCCGGCGTCTCCCTCGTCGTCGGCGAGAAGGACCTGCTCGAAGCGGCGGGCATACCGTCCGTCCGGACACTCGTCCTGACCGCGGGCGGGCTCGCCGGATGCGGCCCCGACGCCGCCGAGGGCGATCTGCCGGAGCCCGCCCCCTACGACCCCGGCGCGACCGCGTACGTGATGTACACCTCCGGTTCGACCGGCCGTCCGAAGGGCGTGGCGATCACCCACCGCGGCATCGCGGAACTGACCGGCGGACCGGACTTCCTGACGGTCACCGCGCGGGACCGGGTGCTGTTCCACTCGGCGCTGACCTTCGACGGCTCGCCGTTCGAGCTGTGGGTGGCCCTGGCCAACGGCGCGGCGGTCGCCGTCTCGGCCGCGGGACGGCAGTCGCTGGAGGGCCTCGCGCGGGACGTGGAGCGGCTGGGTGCCACCGTGGCGTTCCTGACGACGGCGCTCTTCCACCACCTGGCCGCGCGCCGCTCGCCGGTCTTCTCCGTGCTGCGCTCGGTGATCGTGGGCGGCGAGGCCCTGTCGGCGCGGCACGCGCGCGCCGTCCTGCGCGCCCACCCGTGGCTGGAACTGGTGAACGGCTACGGGCCGACCGAGACCACGTCGTTCGCCACGGCCCACCGCGTACGGGACGCCGACTGCGACGCCCCGCCGCCCATCGGGCGTCCGCTGGCCGGGGCGACGGCGCACGTCCTGGACGAGCACGGCGCCGCGGTGCCGGCCGGCACCCGCGGCGAGCTGTGGGTCGGCGGCCCCCGCCTCGCGGCGGGCTACCTCGGCCAGGAGGCCCTGACGGCGGAGCGCTTCGTGGACCACCCCCGGGCGGGGCGGCTCTACCGCACGGGCGACGTGGTGTCGGCGCGCCCGGACGGGACGCTGGACTTCCACGGCCGCGTGGACGACCAGGTCAAGGTCCGCGGCTTCCGGATCGAGCCGGGCGAGATCGAGCACGCCCTGCGCGACCACCCGCGCGTGGCGGACGCCGCCGTCACCGTCGTACGGGCCGGTGAGGACGACGCGCGCCTGGTCGCGTTCGTCGTGCCCGACGGCGACGGGCAGCCCGCCGTGGCGGCGCTGCGCGACCACCTGGCCGGGCGGCTGCCCGCGCACCTGCTGCCCAACGCGTGGTCCGTGGTCGGCGCGCTGCCGCTGACGGGCAACGGCAAGGTGGACCGCCGGGCCCTCGCCGGGCGGCCGGTGCCCGGTCTGCCGCACTCCCCGGACGCGCCCGGGCCCGTGCGCCGCGAGCTGACGCCCCTTCAGCGGGCGGTCGCGGACGCCTGGGGCCGGGCGCTGGAGTGCGAGGTCGGCGACCCGGAGGCGGATTTCCTGGCCCTGGGCGGGCACTCGCTGCTCGCGCTGGGCGTCGTGGACGACCTGCGCGAGGACCTCGGCGTGGAGCTGACGCTGGCCGCGTTCTTCGCGGCGCCCACGGTGGCCGGGCAGGCGGCGCTCGTCGAGGAGGCACTGGCGGAGACGTTCGGCGCGGAGCCGGACGCCGGGCGGAACGGGGCGGGACAGTGAGCGGCGGTACGGCTTCGGAGGTCGCGCGGCAGGAGGCGCTGCTGCGGCTCGCCCGCCGCCGCAGCGCGGACGCCCGGGCCCGCCGGCCGGAGCGGCCGGCGCCCGCGGCGGACGACGGGACCGCGCCGCTGTCCCACGCTCAGCACCGGATGTGGCTGATGGAGCGCCTGGGCCGGGGCGGCGCGGTCTACAACGTGCCGTTCGCGACCCGGGTGCGCGGCCCCTTCGACGCGGAGGCGTTCGGCCGGGCCCTGACCGGCCTGGTACGCCGCCACGAGGTGCTGCGGACGCGCTACGGACGGCGGGACGGCCAGCCGTACCAGGAGGTGACGGCACCGCGCCGGGTGCCGGTCCGTACCGTGGACGCCGCCGCCGGGGGCGCCGCGCGGAAGCTGCTCGGCGACGAGGCGGCCCGCGGCTTCGACCTCGCGGCCGGCCCCGTGCTGCGGGCCCTGCACGTCCGGCACGCCGAGGACGACCACACCCTCTTGCTGACGTTCCATCACATCGCGGTGGACGGCGGCTCCCTGGACGTGATCGCCCGTGAGCTCGGCGACCGCTACCGCGCCGGGCTGGAGGGGCGCGACGCGGAACCGGAGCACGCCGCGCCGCGGTACGCGGACTTCGCCCGGCGGGAACGGGCCGGTTCGGAGGCGCTCGACGAGGGCCTCGCGTACTGGACGGAGCGGCTCGCGGGAGCCCGCCCCGTACCTCTGGCGGGGGACGGTGCGGAGCCCGCCCGCCGGGGCGAGGCGCGGGTGCTGTCCCTGGAGCTGGAGCCCGGCACGGTCGAGGGGCTGCGGGCCGCGGGCCGCGCGCACCGGGCGACGCTGTTCACGGTCGTGCTGGCCGCGGCGTTCGCGGCGCTCCTGGAGGCGACCGGCGAGGAGGACCCCGTCATCGGCTGCGCCAGCAGCCACCGCGACACGGCGGGCGCGCGCGACCTGGTGGGCCTGTGCGTGAACACGCTCCCGGTCCGGCCCGGCCTGTCCGGGGCCGGGGACACCGGCACGCTGCTGGCGCGGGTGCGCGACGCGCTCCTGGAGGCGCAGCGCCACCGTCACGTCCCGTTCGACCTCATGGTCGAACGGCTCGGCGCCGCCGCGCGCGATGCCGGCGGCAACCCGTTGGTGGGCGTCACGGCGGACGTCCTGGCCCCGCCGCCCGTCCTGCGGCTGGAGGGGGCGGAGTGCGAGCCCGTCGACGTCGAGCTGGACGGCGTCAAGTTCGGCCTCGGCCTCTACCTGGAGGAGGGCGCGGCCGGCAGCGGCCCGCGCTGCCTGATCCGGTACGACCGCGGCCGCGTCGGCGAAGAGCCGGCCCACCGTCTGCTGAACGGCTTCGCGGAGGTGCTGGCGTCGCTGTCGGCGGGCGAGGTCCGGCCGCTGGTCACGGCGGGCGGGCGGCTCCCGGAGCACGACGCGTCCCGCGGACCGGGCGAGGTCCGGGGACCCGGCGGCGTCCCCGGGCCCGGCGAAGCCCATGAGCTCGACGGGTACCTCGCCCCCGGCCGGCTCTCCGGGCCCGGCTCGCCTTCCCGCACCCCCGCCGGCGCGGAACCCCCCGCCTCCGCCCCGGCGGTGGTGGCCGTCTTCGCCGAGCTGCTCGGCGAGCGGCCCGGGCCCGACGGGGACTTCTTCCTCCTCGGCGGGCACTCCCTGCTCGCGGTCCGGGTCGCCGAGCGGCTCCGGGAGCGGCTGCGGGTGCCGCTGACGGGGCTCGACGTCCTGGAGCGGCGCACGCCGCGGGCGCTGGGGGCGCTGCTGGACGAGCGGGCGCGGGTGCGGGCGAGCCGCAGCCCGGCGGCCCGTACGTCCTCCGTCGCCGCCCGGCCCTCCGCGGCGGGCACGGTCCTCGTCACCGGCGGCACCGGGGGTGTGGGGGCGTTCGTCCTGCAGGAGCTGGCGGCCCGCGGCCGGCCCGTCCGGGCGCTCGTGCGGCCCGAGTCGGCGCACCTGGTGGCGGCCGACGGGGTGGAGGTGGCCGAGGGCGACCTGGCCGACGCGGACAGTCTGCGCGCGGCCGTGTCGGACGACGTGACCGCGGTCATCCACGCGGCCTGCACGTTCACCTCCCCGGAGGTGGACGTCGCCGCGATGCGGGCCCTGCTGGACGGCTGGCGGCGCGGCTCGTTCGTCTTCGTGAGCAGCGTGGACGCGTACGGGCGGCCGTCGGTGACCGACGTCGCCGAGGACACCGCACCGGAGGAGCCGCTCACGCCGTACGGGCGGGCGAAGCTCGACTGCGAGCGGATGCTGTGGGAGGCGGCGGGCACGGCGGGCCGGGGCGGGGCCGCCGTGGTGCGCGCCCCGATCGTGTGGGGCCCGCACCCCCGGCTGCGGGACCAGCTGCGCTGGGGGGCGACCGGTGCCCTCTTCCAGGCGGCCCTCGCCGGGGAGCCGGTGGTCCTGCCCGCGGCGGGCGCGGTCCCGGCCTCCGGCGACCCGTGGTCCGGCGTTCCCTGGATCCACGCCGCGGCCCTGGCCCGGATCCTGGTGACGTGCGCCGAGCGGCCTCCGCAGGGCACGGTCAACGCCGTGGGAGGGCACGTCGGCTGGGAGGAGCTCGCCGGCGAGCTGATCCGGCTGCTGGGCAGCGCCGGCACCGTCGTCGCCGGCGGGCGGGCACCCGGTCTCCTGCACCGTCACCGCTACCGCGCCGAGGCCCTGGCCGAGGAGCTGGTGGCGCGCCCGGGCGAGGACTGGCGTTCGGCGATCGCCGCGATGCTGGCGCTCTGACCGCCTGACCGCGCCTGCGCCCGGCCGCCGCGGACGCCGGAAAACCGGCGGGCCACCCGGACATCGCCCTGGTGGCCCGACGGTATTACGTGCACCCGCCGTGTAGAACGACGGAGCCCGGCGGACGTCACGGGCACAAAGCGGACGATCGTCTGCCGAGGGGCCGAAAGGTGCCCACGGGACTGCGCGGACCGTTGATGAAGGGGCGCCGTCCCCGCTTCCATGGCGCTGCCCCGGCACGCCCCGGTGCCGGGCTCGTCGCGAGGGGGGACACCTTGCCCGGCATACGCAGACCCGGCGGCCGTACCGGAAGACCGAGAGCATCCGGAGCACCCTTACGAAGAGCACAGAGCGGCATCACCGGTGCGGCGGCGCTGATCGGCGCCGCCGCGCTCGTCGTCTCCGCGGCGCCAGCCGGCGCGGCGGCACCGCCTCACCCGGGCCCGGGTGAGGTGATCCCCGGTCAGCGGACGGAGACCCCCGCGCTGGTGACGGGGATCCGGGACGGGGCCGACGCGGCGGGGAGCGCGGCCGACGCGGCGCGCGGGCACCTGGCGGAGAAGAAGGACCGCTACCGGATCGCCGAGCCCGCCCGCGACCTGAAGCCCGTACGGACCACCGCGGCCGGCGGGACGGAGACCGTGCGGCTGCAGCAGAAGCACCGCGGCGTCGACGTGCTCGGCGGGCAGTACGTCGTCCGGATGGAGAGCAAGGGCGGCAAGCGCGTCGTCACCGGCACCTCCGGCAAGTACTTCACCGGCCTGACGGCGGACACCACGCCCGAGGTCGACGAGGCCCTGGCCGTCGAGCGGGCGGTGGACGCGACCGCGGACCGGCTCCATGCGCGGCACCCCGGCTCCGGCAAGGGCACGGAAGAGGACGGGAAGGGCGCGGCGGTGCAGCCGCTGACGGGCACGTCCCGCGGGCTGGTCGTGCTGCCGAAGGGCCCCGGCGTGCTCACCCGGCACGTCACGGTGCGGGGCACGGACCCGGCCACCGGTGCGCCGGTGCTGCAGGAGGTGTACGTCGACGCGCAGGCCGGTTACCCGGTCCTCCAGTACAGCGGAATCAAGACGTTCCGGACCGCCGGGCAGGCGACCGGCACGGCGGGCGCGCCCACCGCGGCCGCGCGCGGCGCCCGCGCCGCCGCCGACGACCCCGGAGTGAAGGGTTCCGGCGTCACGCTGGGCGGCCGGTCCGTCGACCTGGAGCTCGCCCGCGACGCGGCGGGCGGCACGTACGTGATGCGCGACCACTCCCGCATGCGCGACGGCAGCAAGAACGTGCTCGCCACGTGGGACGCGCGCGGCAGGAGCGTGTGGGAGACGTCCGGCACCTGGCCGGAGGGCGTCAAGGAGTTCGCCTCGCCGACGCCCGCCTTCGGCAAGGAGGCGACCGACGCGGGCGCGGTCGACGCCCACTGGGCCGCGGGCAAGGTCTACGACTACTACAAGAAGGTCCACGGCCGCGACAGCCTCGACGGCCGCGGCATGGCCATCAACTCCCTCGTCGGCGTCACCGCGTTCGGCGGCACGTACGCGAACGCCTTCTGGGACGGCGCCAAGATGGTGTACGGGATCGGCGACGCCGAGTACCGGCCGTTCTCCGCGGCGCTGGACGTCGTCGGACACGAGATGACGCACGGGGTCGTCGAGAACAGCGCCGAGCTCGTCTACGCGGGCCAGTCCGGCGCCCTGAACGAGGCCCTCGCCGACTACTTCGGCAACGCCGTCAAGACCGACGTCCTCGGCATCGCCATGGACAGCCCGGACGCGGGCCTGCTGGGCGACGCGCTGTGCCGGACGAAGGGCCCGCGCGAGTGCGCCGTGCGCGACCTCAACGACGGGAGGAACACCTCCAAGTCGTTCCTGGGCGTGGGCTTCGCCACGGACAACGGCGGCGTCCACCTCAACTCCACGATCTTCTCCGGCGCGCTGTGGGACCTGCGGGAGGACATCGACCGGACGCTCGCCGACCGGATCGTCCACAAGGCGCTCACCGAGTACATGACCCCGCTGGACGGCTTCACCGAGGGCCGGGCCGCGGTCCTCGCCGCGGCCAAGGACCTGAAGGTCACGGACCGGGACCTCAGGGCGGTCGAGCGGTCGTTCGCCGCGCATGGCGTCGTGCCCGGCTGGGAGCTCGCCCTGGGCGTGGACTCCGACCAGCTCTTCGGCAGGGTCAATACGGACGGTTCGCGGGTGGGCGCGGGCGGCGGCTGGTGGGCCGCGTCCAAGTCGAACGAGACCGGCGCCGAACCGTACTCGGTCTGGGCCGGGCGCACGGACGGCACCGGCGCGCCCAGGCTGATCAGCCCCAACGACGGCCGCTACCACGTCAACCCGGTCACCGACGGCAGGACCGTGGTGTGGGAGGCGTACGGGAGGCGGTCGGTGGAGGTTCTCGCGCGGCCGGTGGCGGGAGGGCCGGTCAAGAGCCTGCGGACCCTGCGGCGCAGCATGGCCCCGCTGGGCGTCGAAGGCGACGTGGTGGTCATGGAGACCAAGGGGCGCACGATCTCCCGGTACGTGGAGTACGTGCGGCTGAGCGACCGGATCCCCGTGCAGCTGGTGGACAAGGCCGGCGTGACGACGGCCTCCCCGTCGATCAGCCACGGCCGGATCGCCTACACCAGGACCGACCGCGGGTGGGGCACGGGCGAACGCACCTCCACGGTGGAGGTGTTCGACCTCGCCACGGGCCGGACGACGGTGGTCCAGAAGCTCGGCGGGTACCCGGCCCTGGGACCCACCGGGATCAGCGGCAACAGCGTCTACTGGCTGGCCAAGGACGACGCGTCGGCGGAGCGGACAGCGATGCGCCGCGCAAACCTGGACGGTACGGGGCTGACGGAGATCAGCCCGGCCACGGGCCCGGGCGCGATCGACGCCGCCGACCTCACGGCCTCCGAGGACGCGGTGACCGTCGCCGTGGCGACGCCCGTGACCGGGCCCGGGACGTACGACAACGCGACGCTGACGAAGCTCTGGCAGTTCTCGGCGGACGGCAAGCAGAAGGGCCGGGTCTCGTGCAACCGCGGTGAGCAGCTCTCCGCGACCGCGACCGGCGCCCGGCAGGTCGTGTGGATCGACTCGACGACCGGCTACAGCGACGTGGTCACCCGCGCCCGGCCGGCGGGCACCTGCGGCTGACCGGCTGACCAGCGATGTGCCGCGCCCCCGCTCCCGTGCCGAGTGCACCGGAGCGGGGGCGCGGCCTCCTCGGACGTGGCCTGAAACCACCGCTGTTCACGCGGAACGTCACGTAACATCCGTGGCCTCGCGCGACACTCGCACGACACACGAACAGCTGTCGCAGCGCTCGGCGCGGCCGGGCTCCGCGGCGGTCCAGGGGGAAGGAAACCTCGATGACGTCGTCCCGCTTCGCACGCCGCCTCGCCGGCGCCACGGCCGCCGCACTCGTGATCGGCGCGGGCGCGCTCGCCACCGCCCCGTCCGCTGCCGCGAAGGCCAACCTCCTGACGATCGACAAGGTGGCGCTCGACGAGCCCGGACTGCACGTGGACGTCACGTACTCCTGCGACCCGGGCATGAACCACCAGCTGGTGGCCAACGCGGCCAAGCTGGGCACGAGCGCCCACGACGAGGCCGTCGCCGCCGGGACGATCAAGGTCGGCAAGCTCGTCTGCGACTACAACAGCCACGCCGCCCGGGTCGCCCTGCGCCCCGCCACTGGCTCGCACTTCGCGAAGGGCGACCGGGTGAAGGTCACCGTCTTCTACTTCGACGACGAGGGCTTCAGCTACGCCCGCCAGGAGGCCGTCGCGGGGCTGTGACCCGGACGGCGGCCGGGTGCGGCCGACACGGGACAGACATACGAGTATTGGCCACGCTCCGGACGCCGAGTCACTAGCCTGTGCCCGGTGGCAGCAAGCGAGACAGATCATGACGGCCGTCCTCCGCACAGCCCTGCCCGCAGGCGGCCGAGCCTGGACGCGGACCTCGACCGGCTCGGGGAGCAGCTGGCCGACTTCGCCCGCGCCCAGGAGCGGATGCGGGGCTTATTGGAGGCCATACTCACGATCAGCGGGGAGCTGGAGCTCCCCGTGGTGCTCCGCCGCATCGTGGCGACGGCCATGGACCTCGTGGGAGCGCGCTACGGGGCCCTCGGCGTGCTGGACGAGGAGGGCACCAAGCTCGCCGAGTTCATCCCCGTCGGCCTGCGGGGCGAGGAGGAGGACCGGCTGACCGGGGTGGCGCTCCCCCACGGCGAGGGCCTCCTCGGACTGCTCATCACCGACCCGCGCCCGCTGCGCGTGGACAGCATCGCCGACCATCCGCAGGCCGCGCAGTTCCCGCCGGGGCACCCGCCGATGCGTTCGCTCCTCGGCGTCGCCATCACCGTGCGGGGCAAGATCTACGGCAACCTCTACCTCACCGACCGGAAGGACGGCGCCTCCTTCGACGCCGACGACGAGTCCGTGGTGGTCGCGCTGGCCGGCGCGGCCGGTGTCGCCATCGAGAACGCCCGCCTCTACGGCCGCGTCCGCTCCGGCGCGGAGCAGTTCCAGCGGCTGCTCCTGCCGAGCCTGCCCGACCTCTCCCCCTTCGACGCCTGGGCGGTGTACCAGCCCGCCGCGGACCCGGCGCTGCTCGGCGGCGACTGGTACGACGCGATGGTGCTGCCCGACGACACCCGCGTGATGATCGTCGGCGACGTCCTCGGCCACGACGTGCGGGCCGCCGCCACCATGGCCCAGATCCGCAACATGCTGCGCGCCCTCGCCTACGACTCGGACGCCCTCCCCAGCGAGCTGCTCAGCCGCCTGGACCGCACCCTGGAGGCGGTCGCCGAGCCCACCATGGCGACCGCGTGCCTGGTCCGCCTCGTGCCCCGGGAGGACGCGTGGTCCCTGGTCTGGAGCAGCGCGGGGCATCCCCCGCCCCTGGTGGTGACCGCGGACGGCACGACGCGCTTCCTCGACGCGGAGCCCGACGTGCCGATCGGCGTCGACGCCCGGTTCACCCGCCACGACCACCGCTACACGCTGCCCGCGGGGGCCACCGTCCTGATGTTCACCGACGGCCTGGTGGAGCACCCCGGCCACGGGCTGGACGAAGGCCTGCGCACGATCGCCGAGGTCGCCGCGGCCCACGCCGGGGCCCCGCTCGACGTCCTCGGCCGGGCCGTCGCCGAGGCCCGGCCGAGCGACGGGCACGACGATCTGGCGCTGCTGGTGCTGCGGGCGCCGGAGCGGAGTTGAGCCGCCGACCGGCGCCGCGTCAGCCCGAGGGGGTCCGTGACCGGTCCGCCATGGCCTCCCAGAACTTGCGGAGGTCACGTGCCGTCATGTCCTGCCACGGCGCTTTCTTGCGCGTCCAGGACAACGGGTTGAGGTAGCTCCTCCACCGGTAGCGGCGCAGGAGTGCCTGCTGCTGCCGGCAGAACACCTCACGCACTTCGGCCCGCGGCTGCGTGCCCATGGCCGGGTAGGGGCAGAGCTCGAAGGGACAGTCACGGCAGGCGCTTTCCTCGCGGCAAGCGCTTCCCGGTGATGCGTCGTCGGTCATGCCCACCGTGCGCCCGGGCCTGAGCGTGCGCCGGTACGTGACGAGGCACGGCGGCAGATCGGTGCGGTCCGCGCGCTCCAGGCACGCCTCCAGTTCGTCCGGCTGCTGCGAGTCCCGTTCGGTGAGGTTGCGCAGCAGGAAGACGTCGGCGAGCAGCTGCTGGGCGCGCGGATGCAGGTTGCTCCAGCCCACCGACGGCGGAATCCAGAGGCGGTGCCGGCGGCGGTGGACCCGGGAATCGGCGGAGGACGATCCGATCGTGTTCATGACGCCGATCTCGTCGATCCAGACGAACTGCTCGGGGTGGCCGCTCTCCAGGGCGAAGACGGCGAGACTGGCGGCCTCGGCGACGAAGGGGTGCACGCGATCGCCCTTACGGGTCCGGTCCCCCGGGTGCACGGCACGCGGGTCCTGCTTGCTGCCCGCCAGGGCCAGCCAGCGCTTCACCGCCTTCGTCGGATCGGTCTTCCGCACCGGCCGGGCGGTTACGGAATCGCGGTGAGGGTCTCCCTCCGCGCGGTCCGGGAGCTCCCACAGGCACAGGGCCTGAATGAGGGTCATCTGCGAGTACCAGTAGCGGGCGTGGGTCAGCATGATCTCCGCCTGGGCGATCAGGAACTCCCGCGCCTCCTGATTGGTCTGCGGGTGCTGCCGTCTCCGGTTGGCCGCGCTGATGAACCCCTGGGCCAGGGCGACTTCCAGTGAGATCGGCAGGTCCGCCCCGTGCCGGCGGGCGTGCTCCGGCTGCAGATGACGGAGCCAGAGCGCGAGCCTCTCCTTCGCCTGCTCCCTGTGCTTCCTGCCCACCGATCCGACCATCATCGGCACGAGCCAGGCCCGCATGACGAACTTCCGCCAGATCCGCAGCCGCTGCTCCTCCCCTCTCGCGGCGGCCTCCTTGGCCTGCTTCTCGTAGGCGTCGCCCAGTACGTCGGCCCGTCTGACGAGATTCTCGCGGGACCAGCGCTCGGCGTTCGACTGTTCGCGGAGTTCCTTCTCGTACTGCTGCCAGGGGTCGTCCCTGCCGTGCTCGTCCTCCCTGGGCAGGGGGAACATGGCTCGCAGGACATCGAACGCCTGGTCCCCGCCGGCGCCGATCTCCTGTGCGACGGCCAGCCTGATCTGGTACGAGGGCTCGACGGTGGCGATGGTGAAGAACTGCTCGTAGGCTGGGCACTCGACCGCCCGCAGAACCTCACCGAACCGGTGCACCAAGCGTTCCTTGGCCTCTTCGATCGTCCTGCGGTCGCCGGCCGTGATCTCCGGCCACCGCTCGCGGAGCGTCTCGGCGATGCGACGGTGGTGGGCGGCTCCTGCGGACCTGTCGATGTCGAGTGCGACGGCGTATATGTCAAGGGCCTTGGCGTCCTTGCGGGCGCCGGCTGCTTCGAGGAGCTCCTCGACGACGGGCTCCTGCGGACCGGGTTGCTGCGACCGGGAGTTCAGGCCCAGCCCTATGAGGAGCTCGCGGCCGGGGCCCGCCTCCTTGCCCAGGGCCTCGGCCAGGAGCGCGCACTCCCTGACGTCGAGGTATGCGGAGCCGAGGTACGCCTGGAGGATGCTGTGCTGGAAACGGATCTTCTCTCCGCGGGTCTCGATCAGGCCCAGTTGCTCTCCCTGCGTCGCGCACAGCGCCAGGAGCTCGCGCTGCCGCTGCTTGTCGATCCCGTCGCTGCTGCATCCGTCGTCGAGCCGTTGCAAGAGCCGGTCCAGGATGTCCGGCTGCCTCCTCAGTTCGCCGATCCGGACCTCCAGCTGATCGCGCAGGAGACCGATCCCGGCCAGTGCCGAGATGAGTTCGACGACCTTGTCACGGTCGCCCGCGGTCAGCGCCACTTCGCCATGGATGCGCCCGGTGACCAGCGCCTCCCGCCACGCGTCGAGCAGCCGCCGCTGCGACGCCGTCCGGTCGCCGTCGCGCGCGTTCGGTTCCGCCCATCGATCGGCACAGTCCAGGTGCTCTCGCGGAGGGTGCTCCCGCAGCTCACGCGCGATCTGCAGGTACAGCGGGGACTCGGCCGCCCCCGCCGTCTCGACGATACGGTCCAGTCCGGGGCGGTCCCGGTCCCCGCGGTCCAGCTGGAGATACCCCAGCGCCGCCTCCTCGCTCAGCGGCTCCAGGTCGACGACCGCGGCCCGGGTGTGCTCCAGCGGCGCGTGGGGACGGGAGGCGATGACCAGGGGGAGCTTCTCCTGCTCCGCCCGCTCGATCGCCCGGCGGATGAGCACGTCCCGTTCCTTCTGCTTCCTGCCGTCGGCGAAGGTCTCCTCCAGGCCGTCGGCGAGGACGACGGCCTTGTCATCCATGCTCAGCTGGCGCCACACTCTCTCGCTGTGCCGGTCGGAGAGCACGTTGCGGTCCGCCATCTCGCTGAAGCGCTTCATGGCCACTTCACGGAAGTCGAGCCGCGCCGCGTCCATGTCGACGTCCCGCAGTCTTATCGGGACGGGGACGGCACCCTTCTCGGCAAGCATCCGCGTGAGCTCTACGAGGACCGACGTCTTCCCGGCTCCCACACCGCCCACGAGCAGGTACGGGCGCCTGGTCCGCTTGTCCCGCAGCGCCCGGGCGATGACCAGGCACATCTCCTTGCGCCCGACCACGTCCGCGATGGCCGGTCCGGCCGTCGGCACCATGCCGCGCGGGTCCTTCCTGGCCGCCCTGATGAGGGTTCTGCGTACCGTGCCGTAAGTCGCATAGAAGAAGACGATCGTGGCGAGGCCGAGGCTCAGGAACGGGGTGAGGAATCCGTAGACCACGGTGCAACCGGTGCCGGTCGCCTTGCACCACTTCTCCACCGGAGTGGCCGGGCCTCCGAGGAGTGCGTAGACGCCGAAGCCGACATAGGACAGGAGGATCAGCGTGCCGAGGTAGGGGAGGTACCGCTTGGGTGACCCCCTCGTCCACCACCGCTGGGCCGGCGCGACCTTGCTCCGGGCCGCCAGCCGCACCCGCAGCGAACGGATGCGGCGTCCCACGGCATCGGCGACGTGGGACACGAACCGCCGAGGCCGGACCAGGAGCGGAGCCTTCCGGGGTGCGACCTTGCCTCGGGGATGCTTGATCACGTAACCCATGGACGTCACCCGTGTTCAGTGAACGCGTTCCGTCGCTCCCCCATCATGGACACCCGACCGTCACCGCGACGTGACCGCCGCGTGATGCCCGTCGACGCGGGATCCGTCCGGGCGGAGGCCGGCCACCAGGCCGAGCAGGCCCGGCGTCGGGCTCAGGCCGAGCTCCTCGCGCAGGAGCGCCCGGTAGCTCCGGAAGGCGCGGAGCGCCTCGGACTGGTTGCCTTCGGCGAGGTGGGCCCTGATCAGGGCCGCGTGGGCGCTCTCCCGCAGCGGTTCGGCGCGCACGGCCGCCCCGGCGGCCGACACCGCGTGGGCGTAGCGCCGCGCTCCGGCGAAGTGGCCCGCGAGCGCTTCGAGGGCGTGCAGCCGCAGCTGCCGCCACTCCTCCGCCTCGCGGAGCGCCCAGTCGTCGCACCAGCCCGGCAGGAGGTCCTGCGAGAGGCCGTCGATCTCCCCGGTACCGAGGGTTCGCGTTTCCGTGGCGTCCAGCAGACCCCGTGCGAGGCTGCGGAGCGCCCACAGGTCGACCGCCACGCCGTCCGCGAGGGCGAGCTCGGCGGGGCCGGTGTCGAGGGCCCGGCAGCAGCCCGCGCCGCGCAGCCGGGTGAGGGCCGAGCGCAGGGACGCGTGGGCGCGGGCCTCGGACGCGCCGGGCCACAGGTTTTCCGCGACGTCACTTCGCGCGACCGGTCCGGGACGAAGGGCGACGTAGGCCAGCAGGCGCTCGGAGCCCGCGGGAATCCGCACGGAGCCGTCGGCTCCGGTCAGGCGGAACCCGCCGAGCAGGGTGATGCGGAGGGGTGCGCCTTCAGCTGGTGACGGCATCCCTCCATCGTGCGGTGGGCGCCGTCCGGTGTCGAACCGAAGAAAAGCCCCCGCCGACGGATCGGCGGGGGCTTCCTCTTGTGCGCCGCCAGGGACTCGAACCCCGGACCCGCTGATTAAGAGTCAGCTGCTCTAACCAACTGAGCTAGCGGCGCGCGAGATGAATATTACATGACTTCCGCGGGCGTGCTGACCGGCCTCAGGCGGGCGGGGCTCGCGTGGACAGGGGCGACGGGAGGGGAAACGATGGAGGTGAGGGTCCGCCTTTCGTACGGGCTGTCGTACAGGCAAGGGAGGTAGTCCCATGTCATCCACCCTCAATCCCCGCTCCGAGAAGTCCCTGGCCGCCGCCAGTGGCCTGACGCTCTTCGCGGCCGTGATGATGCTGGTCGTGGGGGTCGTGGACCTCTTCCGGGGAATCATGGCCATCGTCCATGACGACGTGTTCGTCAACACGCCGAACTACGTGTTCAAGTTCAGCCTGGCCGGCTGGGGCTGGGTCCACCTGCTCCTCGGCATCGCGGCGCTCATGGTGGGCGTCGGCCTGTTCCGGGTGAGCCTGTGGGCCAGAATCCTCGGCGTGGTCGTCGCAGCCCTGGTGCTGCTCTCCAACTTCCTGTCCATCCCCTACTACCCGCTGTGGTCGATCGTGATCATCGCGCTGTGCGCCTTCGTCATCTGGGGGCTGTGCGTGGTCAAGCCCGACGACTCCTCGACGCCATAAGGGCGCGGCACGGAAGCGCGACCGGCCGGCGAGGGCGACCGGGGCGGGCCGGGGTGACCATGCCCGCCCGGCGTCGTTCACCGTGTGAAGACTTTCCGGGCATTCCCGGGATTTCTCCCGCAACCGAGTCGAAGGATCAGTGATGCGTTTCTTCCGTCCCGCACTCGTCGCCGTCGCCGTCGCCGGATGCACCCTCGCCCTGGCCGTGCCCGCGGGAGCCGCGGGCACCGCAAAGGCGGGCACCGCCAAGGGGTGGTTCGCCTGGGTGGGACCCAAGGGCGCGCCCTTCTTCATCGAGAACCCGCCGGACGGCCGGTGCCTCACCATGAGCCAGGAGTCCCAGGGGGCGCACAACGGAACGGCACTTCCGGCGACCGTGTACCCGCAGAAGGAGTGCAAGGGCACGCCGCTCCGCCTCCCGCCGGGGCACCACGCGCCCCGGAACGCCCCCTTCGCGAGCGTGAAATTCGGTTCGCACTGACGAACGGGGGCCGGCGTGCCCATCCGCTATGTTGAGCGGAAGCGGTACGAGAAGGAGGCGCACCGGTGCCATCAGGGCAGCAGGCACGCGCGCAGGCGTCCCAGCAGGCACGCGCGCAGGCGTCCGCGATCACGCCGGGCGGCCCGGGAAAGGCGGGCGGCGGACGGCCCTCCACGGCGGAGCCGGCCCCTGCGGACAAGGTCCGGGCCCTGTTCGGCGGTCACCGGCTGTCCCCCGGGCAGCGGCGCATCGCGCAGTACATCACCGACCACCTCACCGAGGCCGCGTTCCTGTCGATCACGGACCTCGCGGAGCGGGTCGGCGTGAGCCAGCCCTCGGTCACCCGCTTCGCCTCCTCCGTGGGCTTCAGCGGATATCCCGCCCTGCGGGAAGCCCTGCAGCCCATCGCGCTGAGCGCGGTCGCGAGCGTGCCCGGCGCGCGCGAGGAGGACCGCCGCAACGAACTGCAGGCGGCCGTGGACGCCGAGATCGAGAACCTGGAGAGCCTGCGCCGCGCCTTCACGGACACCGACCAGGTGCTGGAGATCGGCCGCGAGCTCGCCCGGTCCGTCCCGCTGACGATCCTCGGCCTGCGGATCTCCGTATCGCTGGCGGAGTACTTCGCCTACGCGGCGAAGCGGATCCACCCCGACGTCCGGCTGGTCTCCCGCGGCGGCAGCGTCGCCTACGACGCCCTGCTGCAGTCCCGGGAGGCGGGCGGCACGTGGGTGCTCGCGTTCGCCATGCCGAGGCACTCCAAGGAGATGCTGGCGGCGATGCGGGCCGCGCGCCGCACGGGGCTGCGCGTCGCGCTGATCACGGACGCGGGCCTGGGCCCCCTGGCCGGGGAGGCCGACGTGACGCTCACGGCCGGCACGGGGTCGCGCCTGGTCTTCGACTCGTACGCGGCGCCCGGGATCCTGTCGGCGGCGCTCCTCCAGGCCATGGCCGACGCCGATCCGGAGCGCACCCAGCTGCGGCTGGAGAAGTACGAGCAGGCGGCGGAGCAGCACGACTTCTTCCTCGACGACTGATCCCGCCGGCCGGCCGGCGGACGGCCCCGCATCCGATATCAGGACTTTCAGTTCCGGATCGGTCTCCGTCGCGAATGAAAATTTTCATTCCCTTGCTTACTGGGCAGTAAATATATTTACTGCGTGTGGCACCCGGGCCTGCAGCGCTCGCGACGGCGAGCACCCGGGGCGCCAGTGGCGAACACCAGGGACGAGACCCTCCTCATCGGCCCTGCGCGTTCCGTTCGGGTGCTCCGCTCCCCTCGGACACCCCCGGCGGCCCCGGCCTACCCCTGGGCCGGGACCGCCGGCAACACTCTTCGCGGCGTGCGGCGTGCGGCATACGGCGTCACGGGGCGTCGTAGAGCCTGCTGCCGTCGCTCAGCAGCCCCGCCCGCTTCACCTGCCGCAGCACCGGAAGGACCTCCAGCCGGCGCACGGCCGTCAGCGCGCCGATGCCCTCGGTCATGTAGCGGTACAGGTCGCGCTGGTCACGGCAGAGCACCGTGGCGGCGAGGTTCGCCGCACCGGTCACGGCCGCGGCGAACGGCACCTGGGGGTGCTCTGCGAGCGCCCGCCCCACCGCCGCCAGTTCGCTCGGCGCGACCCTGGCGGAGATCCCCGCCTCGATCCCGAAGCCGAAGTGGACGGAGTGGACCTCGACGTCGAAGGAGATCGCGCCGGTCCCCCGCAGGTACTCGATGCGCCGCCGGACCGTGGACTCCGACCGGCCCGCCGCCTTCGCGAGCTCCGGATAGCCCGCCCTGCCGTCCCGGGCGAGGACGGCCAGCATCGCGTGGTCGGCGTCGTCGAGCCGGACGATGTCCTCGCCCTCCCCGTCCACCGGCCCCGGCTCCAGCGCGGCGATCTCCTCCGGCGTCAGCCGGTCCCGCCCGAACCGGCGGTTCGCGCCTCCGGTGTACTCGTGCAGCATGGTCTGCGCCGTGACGCCCGTGACCTGCTGGGTGCGCGGCAGCTTGCGGAGCAGGAGCGCCTCGTGGTCCTCCCGCGTGCGCGAGCTGACGAGGCAGCCCACCTCCGTACCACCCGAGAAGATCTTGACCCAGCCCGTGTCCGGGCGGCGGGCCAGGGCCTCCGCGATGGCGACGGCCGCTCCCGGGACGCACTGGATGCGCAGCCTGGACTCGTAGAGGCCGACGCGCTCGCCCTCGGGCAGGCCGAGCACCCGCAGCAGGCCCGCGCCGCGCAGCCGGCGGTAGCGGCGGATCACCGTCTGGTCCGTGGTGCCGAGGACGGCGGCGATCCGGCTGAACGCGGCCCGGCCGTCGATCATCAGCGCCTGCACCAGCCGCTGGTCGAGTAGATCGAACACCTGCTCAGGGTCAGTCATGTTTTCCATCATTTCACAGCACTACAGCATGGGATTCCGTCAGCCATGGGGCCGTGGGTTCTGAGAAAAAGCCATCGGATGCGACCTTCGACCACCTCGTACAAGACCCTCCGGAGGTTGGGAAATGCGGAAGTGGCTGCCGCTCGTCGCGGTGTGCCTGGGGACGTTCATGCTGCTCGTGGACGTGACGATCGTCGTCGTGGCACTCCCCGACATGGCCGAGAGCCTGCGCACCTCGTTCGCG
Source organism: Streptomyces sp. XH2 (assembly GCF_049725035.1). Classification (NCBI taxonomy): domain Bacteria; kingdom Bacillati; phylum Actinomycetota; class Actinomycetes; order Kitasatosporales; family Streptomycetaceae; genus Streptomyces; species Streptomyces sp. XH2. The sequence continues at coordinate 159,512 of NZ_JBMMMZ010000004.1, forward strand.
GACCTGCAGTGGGTGATGGACATCTACGCGCTCGCGCTCGCCGCGCTGCTGCTGGGCGTCGGCTCCCTCGCGGACCGGATCGGCCACCGCCAGGTGTACGTGGCGGGCCTGGCGCTCTTCGCCCTCGCCTCGCTGGCCTGCGGGCTGGCGACCGGCCCGCAGGCGCTGATCGTCTTCCGCGGCGTCCAGGGCATCGGCGGCGCCGCGATGCTCGCGACGACGACGGCCCTGATCAGCAGCATCTACCACGGCAGGGACCGCGGCGTGGCGTTCGGCGCGTGGGGCGCGGTCAGCGGGGCCGCCTCGGCGGCCGGGCCCATCATGGGCGGGCTGCTGACCGAGCACCTGGACTGGCGCTGGATCTTCTTCGTGAACCTGCCCATCAGCGTGCTGGCCGTCGCGATGACGCTGCGGTTCGTCGCCGCGGCGCCGCCCCGCCGGGGCCGCGGCGTGGACCTGCCCGGCATGGCCGCGTTCACCGTGGCGGCGGGCGCCGCGACGTACGCGCTGATCAAGGGCAGCGACTACGGCTGGACGTCGGCCGCCACGCTGGGGCTCTTCGGGCTCGCCGCGGTCGCGCTGGTCGCCTTCCTGCTGATCGAGTCGCGCCGCGAGCAGCCGCTGCTGGACCTGGCGCTGTTCCGCGGGGCGTCGTTCTCGGGCCTCATGGCGGCCGCGGTGCTGCTGTCCGTCGCCGCGTTCTCCTACCTCGCCTACACCTCGCTGTGGCTGCAGTCCGTCCGCGGCATGGGGCCGGTCGCGGCGGGCCTCGCGTGCCTGCCCATGAGCGCCGCGGCGTTCGTCGTCGCGTCGCTGGCCGGGCGCTTCCTGCACGACGTCTCGCCGCGCTGGACCATCGGCGCCGGGCTGCTGCTGATCGGTGCGGGCGCCTTCCTCCAGGCGACGGTGGACGCGGGCTCGACGTGGACCGCCCTCGCGCCCGGCCTCGCGGTGACCGGCATCGGCGTCGGCATCGCCACGCCCATGCTGGCGTCCGCGGCGATGGCCTCCGTCGCGCCGGAGCGCGGCGGAATGGCCAGCGGCGCCGTCAACACCGCGCGCCAGCTCGGCAACGCCCTGGGCATCGCCGTCCTGGGCGTGGTCTTCCACGCCGGGCTCGCGGGCGCGCTCCGCGACCAGGGGGCGGGTGCCGTCGCCGACCCCTCCGCGACCGCCGACGCGCTCGCGGGCGGCCAGGCCGGCGCGGTCGTCGCCCACGCCGCCCCCGCACAGCGGGAGCTGCTCGGGCAGTTCGTGCACGAGGCCTTCGCGGCCGGGCTGCGCCAGACGTTCCTCGTCTCCGGCTCGCTGGGGATCCTGGGCGGGCTGATTGCGCTGGCCCTCGTCCGCCGCCCCGCGAAGCCGGCCGCGTCCCGGCCGCAGCAGGCCGCCCAGGCGGCCCCGGCGGTGCCGGCCGGCCGCGGCTGATTCGGGCTCCTGCGGCCTTACGGAACGGCCCACTACGGTCGGACGTCCGACGCAGGACCGGCGTACGGGACAGGGGTTCCCGTACGCCGGTGCGGCGCCGTTCCAGGTCCGATCGACGAAGGGACGACCATGGTCAAGCCCGGCCCGGCCGCAGCGCTCGAAGCCCGCTACCAGAACTCGTTCGGCCGCGCGGCCGGCTATCTGCCGCGCAGCCGCAAGGCGGTCGACGCGTGGCTGACGGAGTTCGTCGCCAGGGCGCGGAAGCGGACGGCGGACCACGTCGATTCCGTCAAGCAGCTGGAAGAACTCCTCAACAGCGACAAGGTCCTCAAGGACCTCGTGACCCAGATGATCGACCAGGCTCGGCAGCTCGATCCGCAGCACAAGGCCAAGCACGTCAAGGACATCGACGAGATGCTGAACTGTCTCGACGAGATCACCGTGACGGCGCCCGAGTACCGCCTGGACCCGACCGAGCGGGTCTTCTTCCCCATGTCCGCCCTGTTCTGCTACATGATGGCGACGCAGGCGGGCTGGGACGCCTTCCGCAACGAACAGTTCAACGCCAGGCTCCTGGGCATCCTGTCCGCCTGGTGCTCGTTCCTGGACAGCCCGGAGAGCCGCTACGTCCTCAACGAGGGCCCGGACGGGTGGCTGTGCCAGGCCGCCTCCGAGCAGAACAAGCTCTACGAGTTCGTCATCCCCGAACCCGGCGCCCTCTACGGCGGATTCGCGTCCTTCAACGCCTTCTTCAACCGGCACATCAAGCCGGAGTTCCGCCCCAACGGCGCCAAGGACGACCCGCAGGCCGTCGTCTCCCCCAACGACGGGTCGGTGGTGCGGTTCGTGCCGGACGTCCCGGAGGACGCCGACATCACGCTCAAGGGCCAGCCGTACTCGCTCCGCCAGATGCTCGGCGGCTACGAGCACACGGACAAGTTCGTCGGGGGCGACGTCTTCCAGTCCTTCCTCTCCGGGGCGAACTACCACCGCTGGCACGCCCCGGTCGACGGGATCGTGCGGCACGTCGAGAGGATCCCCGGGCTGACGTTCAGCGAGCTGCCGATGAAGGACGTGGACACGTCCGCCGGCACGCTCTCGCAGGGCTACCAGGCGAACGTCAACACCCGCGGGCTGGTGGTCATCGAGAGCACCGTCCCCGACATCGGCCTGGTGTGCGTGATTCCCGTCGGCATCACCGAGATCTCGTCGGTCCGCTTCAGCGTCGCCGTGGGCGACCGGGTCACCCGCGGCGACGAGCTCGGCTACTTCAGCTACGGCGGATCGAGCATGGCCCTGGTCTTCGAGCCGGGCAAGGTCGGCTTCACCGTGCCGAACAACACGATCGAGACCGCCGACGACGGCGCCCCCGTCTTCGTCAACGGGCGGATCGCCACGAAGAAGTGACGTGGTGAAGCGGCGCCCCGCCCGTGAGGGAGGGGCGCCGCAACGCGCTGCCCTGGTGGTTCAACGGGGCAGATGCGGCAACGCGGGCAGCAGGCCGATCTGCCGCTGCACCCCGTCCTCGCCGCCCAGTTCCGGGAAGTGCGCGAGCAGGGCGTTGCACCGCTCCACGAGCTCGGCCTTCGGCTCCTTCGTGAAGTGGTGGTACTGGAACGGCGGACCGGCATGGACGAGCTCCTTCGGCGGTGCCTTGAGGTCGTCCGCCGTCAGCTGTGTGCGCACCAGGAGGTCCGCGACCGGGTACAGCACCCCCTGCATCACCGCGATGAAGGCCCGTTCCAGCCCGTACCGGGCGTCCTTGGTGAACGGTTCCTTGTCCGTGGGCGCGGCGACCGCCATCGGCGCGTCGTAGATGGCGTCGAGCAGCGCCAGCACGTAGCAGTAGACGGCGTTGGAGAGCACCATCAGGTCCCGGACCGGGCTCGTGTCCTTGAGCAGGCCGGTGTCCGGGTCGTCCAGCACCGGCCAGATGACCTCCTTGCTGTCGATCGTGAACTTCTGCACGCCGTTGTCGTCGACGACGACGCCGATGCCGTTGAGGCCCCTCTTGATGTCGGTGAACTTGGTGTAGTGGGACGCCTGCTGCTTCCCGATCTCCGGCGGGGGGTACGCGCTCCCCGGGTCGCGGACGATGGGGTCGGGCAGGTAGCCGTGGTCGTCCCACGCGCCCTCGCCCTGGTCGACGATGACCTCCATGGCCTGCAGGGCGGTGTCCTCGCTGACGATGAGGCGGGGGCCGTCGGACCCTCCGTTCTGGTTCCAGTACCCCCGGTGGTACTGGTACCGCCACAGCGTCTCCCCGGCCTGGTCCCAGTCGATGCGTTGTTCCTTCGCGTCCTCGCTGCTGAGGAACCGGATGCCTTTCTCGATGCGCCGGTAGAACTCGCCGAGGGACAGGTAGGGGCGGACGGCCTCGGGCTTCGGGGGGCGGACGCCCTCCGGCTCCTCGATCCCCCGGAAGGTGTCGAGCTGGTCCGTGGACAGGCGGCGCAGGCGGAGCATGAGCTCGGGGACGCGTCCTTGCATCGGTTCCGGGTACTTCGGGACGAACTGCTCGTTGTAGCAGCGGAACTCCTCACCCTTGCCGATCGCCACCAGCAGGTTCCGCACGTTCGTCAGGTGGAGCATCTCCTCGATGGCGATGCCGGTCATGAGGCGCTGGGCCGACGCCCCGGCCGCCCACTGCGAGTAGCCGCGCGTCTTGATCGAGTACGTGGCGTAGAGGTAGAGCGGGATCGTGGACAGCTCGACGTGGGCCGCGGCCTTCAGGTGGTCGGCCAGGTCCTGGATCGTGGCGATGTCCTGCTCCGGGTCCGCGCCCAGAGCCTGGATGTCGATCATGATGCGTCCTCCGGGTGTGCGTGCAGCAGTCGGTCGTACGCCGCCCGGCTCAGCTCCCGGGTGACGACGGTGTGGTCGCGCCGGGTGACGGCGAGGCGGACCGGGTGCGGGGCGGGCGGCTCGGGGTCCCGGCCGCGGCGGACCTCGGTGAGGTAGGCGTGCACGGGCGCGCAGGCCCAAAACAGCCGGAGGGGCCGTGTGCCGGGCGCGTCCAGGACCTCGGTGAAGACCCGCTCGAAGCGGACCAGGTCGATGAGCAGGTCGATCCACGGCTCCCGCTGCGCGCCGGGCGCGGAGTCCGGCCGGGTGCGGGCGAGGTGGCCGGCGAATCCGTCGCTCAGGCCCGCCAGGGTCGGCGAGCGGGACGGGTGCGCTTCCAGGTAGGCCAGCGCGAACCCGTCGAAGATCTCCCGGCCGAGCAGGTGCGCCGAGCCCGGGTGCAGGCTGCGCATGCACTCCGCGAGGCGCAGCCGGTAGCCCTGCTGGTGGATGCGCAGGCGCTCGCGCGCGGACAGGCGGCGGGAGGCCGTCACCACGTCGCCGACCGCGTACCGGCCCGTCGCGGCCGGGTCGAGGATGGCGGCCTGCAACCAGCGCTGGGTGGCGGCGAGGCCCGGCCCGGGGGTGCCGTCAGCCATGCGCGCTCCCGGCCGTGGCGGCCGCCACGGGCCCGGCGACGGCTCGCGCCCGGTCCAGCTCGGCCATCAGCTCGGGGAACGGCGGGAGTTTGTCGTCCCGTTCGAGGAGGGTGGCGGCTCCTCCCCCGGTGAGCTCCACGGCCGTGCGGTACAGCTCCCACACGGGTTCGGCCACGGGGGCGTCGTGCGTGTCGATGATGTGCGTGCCGTGGTCGGTGTGGCCGGCCAGGTGCATCTGGACGACGCGCTCGTGCGGCAGCGCCCGCAGGTACGTCTCGGGGTCGAAGTCGTGGTTGTACGCCGAGACGTGGACGTTGTTGACGTCGAGGAGGATCCCGCAGTCCGCCTCTTCGGCCAGCCGGGCCAGGAACTCCCACTCGGTGAGGGTGGAGGCACGGAACTCCACGTAACTGCTGGGGTTCTCCAGGATCAGCGGCCGTTCCAGCACGTCCTGGACGATCCGGGCCCGGCCCGTGACGTGGGCGAGCGTCTCCTCGGTGAAGGGCAGTGGCAGCAGGTCGTGGGTGTTGATGCCGAGCACGCCCGTCCAGCAGACGTGGTCCGACACCCACGGCGCGTCCACGTCGTCGGCGAGCCGCTTCAGGCGGCGCAGGTAGCCGGCGTCGAGCGGGTCGGTGCTGCCGATGGACAGCGACACGCCGTGCAGGACCACGGGGTAGTGGTCCGTGATCTCCTCGAGCGCCTGCCGCCGGCCTCCGTGGCAGTCGAGGAAGTTCTCGGAGATGATCTCGAAGAAGCCGACGGGCGGCCGGTGTTCGCGGATGTACGGGAGATGCGGGGTCCGCAGGCCGGCACCGAATCCCAGGCGGGGCGTGCCGAGCCGCGGCTCACTCACGGTCGTCCCTGGCGCTCCGGCCGTGCTCCTGCCCCTCCTGCGGCTGCTGCATGTAGTCGTAGTGCGGCATCCGGTCGTCCGGGATGCCTTGCCCCGGGGCCGGGCCGAACGCCTTGCCCGCGGCGTACATGCGGGCCTCGAAGAGGCGGCGGGCCTGCTTCCAGACGCTCTTGCCCTTGAGGGGCCCGGCCGAGAAGACCCTGCTCTCGTTGATCGGGCTGGCGCAGCTGCCGTTGTACCGGCAGTCCTGCTCGCCGGGGTGGAACTGCTCGTAGTCCGTGCCCGCGTAGCCGCAGCCGCCCTGGCCGCGGCAGGACCCCTCGCCGTGACAGACGTGGAAGACGGTGGCGCAGGTCCCGGTCCCGGCCATCTCCGCCTTCCCGGAAGCGTCCAGGCCGGCGCACGAGTTGAGGCCCATGCAGACGTGCAGCTCCCTCGGGACTTCCTGGGGGAGCGGGGTGGGTTCGTCGCGCATGTCGGGTCGTTCCTCTCGGCTCGACGGCGAAAGGGCATACCTTTGCAGCCCCGTCCGGAGGAACGGCAGGGAGCGATCCGGCCACGGCCGCACGCCCCGGGGTTTTCCGGCCAAGGAGGGGTCCGGCCCGCGGGCCGCGTCACGCGCCGCTCTCGGAGATCACCCCTTCCACGTACGCGACGACGGGCGGCCCGAAGTGCGCGTACGTCCGGCCGACGGCGGCCAGGAGCGCGGGCAGCGGCCAGTCGTCCGGGAGGAGTTCGGGTGGCAGGCCGGGCGGGGTCCGGAGGGTGTCGGTCAGGCTGCCGCCGAAGAGCCGCGCGTAGGCCGCGAGGGCCGCGGCGCCCGGCCCGGGCGGCACCGGGTGCTCGGCGACGGCGGCCAGGAGGCGCGCGGTGTGCTCGCGGTAGCGGCCGTCCAGCTCGGCGAGCTCCCAGGCGCGGTGGGCGACCTCGGCGGCGTCGGCGGTGGAGAGTTCGACGCGCCCGAAGTAGACGGTCCCCTCCTCGGGGGGGCCGCCGAGTTCGGCGAGCAGGTGGTCGCGGCGGTCGGCCGGCGAGATGAGGACGCCGGGCTGCATGAGGCCGTAGCGGGCCAGGGAGGCGGCGCGGCGCAGCCGGTCGCGGTAGGCGCGCCGCGCTTCGGGGACGGTGTAGAAGACGGCGTGGAAGAAGCCGTCCCAGGGCGGGGGTTCGGGGCGGCCGTGGCGGACCTGGCGGAAGGACTCCAGGAAGGTGCCGGCGAGGTGGTAGTCGGCGCCGCGGCCGCGGGGGACCGCGGCGATAAGGCCGTCCCGGCGCATGCGGGCGATGAGGGAGCGGGCGGCGGCGGGGGTGAGGCCCACGTCCGTGAGCAGCCGCACCAGCGCGACGCCGGGCAGCTCCTCGCGGCCGGCCACTCCGTAGAGGAACGGCACCAGGGCGACGTTGGCTCCGCGCGAGACGCCCGCGCTGCTCTGACGACCTGTTAGGCTCTGGCGACCTGTTGCACTATCGCTCACGATCGTGAGCATATGCGATACAGATCAGAAATGCATGTGCGTACCAAGAAAGATGAACGGGGCGGGGATGACGAACGCGCACGACGCCGGTGAGAACGGCAAGAGAAGCGGCGGGGGCAAGGCGCTGATGAACTGGGGGCCGGCGATCCTGTTCGGCGTGATCCTGCCGTTCGTCACGTACGGGATGCTCACCGACCACGGCGTGAGCCAGGTGAAGGCGCTGCTGCTGATCACGCTGTGGCCCGCCGTCGAGACGCTGCTGCACCTGGCGATCAGGCGCCGGGTCGACGAGTTCGGCATGATGATGCTGGCCCTGATGCTGCTCGGCGCGCTGAGCGCGGTGGCGTACAACAGCACCGAGCTGATGTTCATCAAGGAATCGGCCATCACGGGCCTGCTGGGGCTGACGTTCCTGGGCAGCCTGGCGATGCGCCGACCGGCGATGTTCTACCTGGGCCGCAAGTTCGGCACGGACGGCACCCCCGAGGGCATCGCCCGCTGGAACGGCCTGTGGGAGTTCCCGGGCTTCCGCCGCGTGCAGTACCTGCTGACGTCGGTGTGGGGCGCCGGCTTCCTGCTGGAGGCGGCGATCCGCGTGGTCCTCACGTACGTGCTGCCGACGAAGGCCATGGTGCTGGTGAACAACGTGTTCCCGCTCGCGGTGGTGGCGGCGCTGGTCGCCTGGACGACCGTGATGGGCAAGCGCGGCCGGGCGCGGTCGGCGGCGGCCCAGGCCGCGGCACGGGCGGCGGAGGCGGCGGAGGGTGCGCCCGCGGCGCAGAGCGCGGCGTAACCGGCAGTCCTGCTCCTGGCCGGTCCGCGGCGCCCCGGCCCGCGGGGGGGCCGGGCGGGGGGCCCCGGGGGGGCGCGCCGCGCGCCGGGGCGCCCCCCCCCCCCCCCCCCCCCCCCCGGGGGGGGGCGGCTCAGGCCTTGAGGGCGGACGCCACCCGGGCCAGCAGTCCGATGTCGGTCAGGAACCCGAGGTGCGTCTCGCAGGGCACCAGGGTGTTGACCGCCCCCTGCAGCGGCGTGCTCGTGAAGGGGTTGATCACCCCGTCGCACGGCGAGTACCAGGTGCGGTAGTCGACGGCGCCGGGCGTCTCGTCGCCCGACGCGAGTCTCTTCAGGAAGTCGGAGCCGGGCGACATCTCCTGGCAGGAGACGGACAGCACGGTGCAGAGCCCGGCGATGTACGTGCCGTGGTGGGGTGCCGCCAGCGAGGCCATGTGCTTGATGTTCGCGGCGCCGCCCAGCTCCTTCGCGTACCAGAGCGAGACCAGGCCGCCCATGGAGTGGTTGACGATGTCGACCTTGTCCGCACCGGTGTCGGCCTTCACCTTCGCGACGAAGGCGGCGAGCCCCTGGGCACTGGCCTTGTTCGAGCCGAAGAAGTCGTAGGAGTAGGTGAAGAGGTCGCCGGGCCGGTACCCGGCGCCCAGGAACGCCGCGATCGCCGGGTCCCACGTCACGCCGCCGCTGAGATAGCCGTGCACGAACACCACGGGCGTGCGGGCGGACGCGGCTCCGGCGGAGGCGCGGACGGCTCCGGCGGGTGCGGGGGCGGCTTCGGCGGAGGCGGCCGGACCCGCCGTCACGGTGGCGGCCACGGCCCCCGCCAGCGCCAGGGCACTGATGATCCTTCGCATACGATCCTCCCGGTGAGTGGGATGCGCAACGGATGCGGAGAGCATGCAGCGCCGCCCGGGAATGCGAATCGGTGAAATCACCGGGGTGCTCGGGGCGTTCGCGGCGACCGGCCCTTCCAGCGGCCTACCCAACGGTTTTACTTACGAGTAACTTGCAGGCAACATCCCGCACTTGCCCGGGACCCCCCATCCTTCGCCCAGTCTCCGGCGCCCCTCCCCCGGCCCCGGAACGAGGAGGAGCCACCGTGTGCGATCCTCAGGCCGCAGGCCCCCAGCCCGGCTCCCGCCGCACCCGCGCGGCGGAGCGCACCCGGCGCCTGCACGTCCGGTGCTCGTCCGCGCTCGCCCGTGCCGCCGAGCGCACGGAGGACGACGGTGCCCGCGCCCGGCGCCTGGCCGCGGCCGCGGACCACGCCCGGCGGGCCGGACTCCCCCGGCGCGCCACGGCGTTGCGCGCCCTCTCCCTCCGCCGGAAGGCCGTCTCCGCCGCCCGCGGGCAGACCGAGCTGACCCGCGGCCTGCAGTCCTTGCGCGCGGGCGAGGTGATCAACGCACGGGAGGCGCTGCACCTCGCCGCCGCGCTGTACCGGCACGCGGACCGCCCGGACGACGAGCTCACCGCCCTCCTGCACGCCGCGGAGGCGAGCTGGACGGCCGGCGACGGCCCCGGATACGCGGGGGCGGCCCTGCGCATCGGCGGTCACGGCGCGGCGCCCGAGGCGGTGCGCGACTACTTCCGGGGCATCGCGGCCGCCCTGCGCTGCGATCACGCCCGGTCCGTCCCCGCGCTCCGCGCGGCGACCCTCCGCGGCGCGGCCACCGACGACGGCCACCCGGCCGTCCCCGTCCTGGCCTGCCGCGCCGCCCTGATGCTGGGCGACGTGTCGCGGGCGCGGGACCTCGCCGGCCGGGCCCTGGCCCGCGCGGCCGGACAACAGCGGACGGTGCCGGAGCTCCTCGGCCTGCTCGCGCTCGTCGAGCTCGTCGCCGACAACCACGCGCGCGCCGGAGCCCACGCCGAGCGGGGCCTCCGGGCCGCCGTCGCCGCCGGCCGCCACAACACCGCGGCCCAGCTGCGCGGCACGCTCGCCATGGCCGCGGCGGTACGGGGGGACGCCGCCGCCTGCCGCGACCACGCCCGGCGGGCGCTCGGCACGGCGCAGGCCCACGGGCTGATGGTCCCCGCCCTGCTGGCCACCTGGAGCCTGGGCCTGCTGGACCTCGCGCAGCAGCGGCCGCGGGCGGCCGTCGAGCTGCTGCGCCCCCTGGTCCTCGGGGAGTCCGGGGTCCACCACTTCGCGTGGCGCGTGCGGGTGATCCCCTCCTTCGTGGAGGCCGTCGCCCTCGCCGTCGCCGGGCTGCCGGCCCCGGCGCGGAAGCGGGCCTGCCGTCAGGCCCGGCTGATCCTGCGGACCCTGGAGGAGTGGGCGGAGGTGACCGGCGACCAGCGCGCCCGGGCCACGGTCCTGCACTGCCGGGCCGTGCTGGCCGCCACCGCGGCGCCCGCCTGCGCGGACCCGTGCTTCGGCCGGGCCCTGGCGCTGGTGGAGCGCGTGGGCTCCGAGTTCGCCCAGGCCCGTACGAAGCTGGCCTTCGGCATGGCGCTGCGGCGGCTGCGCCGGCCCGGGGACGCCCGCGCGCACCTGCGGGGCGCGATGCTGCTGTTCGAGGCGTGCGGGGCCGGCGTGTGGGCGGAGCGGGCCCGCGAGGAGATGCGCGCCGCCGGGCAGGCCGAACCGGGTGGCCGGCCCCGCCCCGCGGCCTCGCTCACCCCGCAGCAGTTGCGGGTGGCGCGGCACGTCGCCGAGGGCCGCACGAACCGCGAGGTCGCCGCCCTCCTCGCCGTCAGCCACCGGACCGTCGACCACCACCTGCGCAACGTCTTCGCCGCGCTCGGGATCCGCTCCCGCGTGGAGCTGGTCCATGCGCTGACGGCTCATCAGCCGTGAGCGTCCGGGCCCGCTCAGTGCGCCGGCAGATGCCGGGCGAAGAACGAGCGCAGGTGGTGGCGCACCGCCGGCACGGCTGCGGACGGGTCCGCCGTCCCGACCATCCTCGCGCGGTCGGCGGCCGTCACCAGCCCGGCGGTCTGCAACTGCGGCACCAGGGCCGCGTAGTCGGTGAACACCCAGTGCGCGGCGTGGTCGAGCTGCCGGCGGCAGGCGCGTCCCCCCGAGCGGGTGAGGACCGCGGGCCAGGAGTGCTCCAGCCCCTTGCGGTCCTGGAATCCGTCCGATCCCAGCAGGAGCAGCGGCCGGTCCGTCCCGCACCGGGCGACCGGGTACAACTCGCCTTCCCCGCCGGGCGTCTCCGGCGCGCGGTCCAGGTAGCCCTCCAGGTCGGCCGCCGCGTCGATGCGCCGGTCGTCGTACATCGCCTGCGTGACGGCCGTCCCGCCCGCCGAGTGCCCGTAGGCGCCCGTCCTCCGCAGGTCCAGCGCCCGGCCGAGGTGCTCCGGCAGGGGGCGGCCCGCCGCGTCCGGGTTCCGCCCGGCGGCCAGGACTTCCAGCTGGTCCAGGACGAACCTGATGTCCGCGATCCGTGTGTCGATGAGGGTGCGGAAGAGTCCGGGGTCCGTCCTCGGGTCGTAGCGCAGCACGGTGGAGCGGACGAGCTCCCGGCCGGCCATGGCGACCGGGAACTCCACCTCGCAGGCGTCGCCCGGGTGGTCGACGGTCACCACGACCCAGCCGTGGCTCGCCAGTTCCTCCGCGAGGCCGGTGCCCATGGTGCGCGCGTCACCGCCTCCCGGGCTGTAGAGCAGGACGGGCCGCGGGCGAGCCGCCTCCGCGGGGGCGCCCGTGGACGAATGGGTCGTGATCGCCGCCCAGTTCACGCCCGCGGCGGGCAGCTCCGGGTGGCTTCTGCGGCCGTCCGCGCCGAAGTCCGCCGCGGCGGCCGCGGTCATCTGCGGGGCACGACGGCAGCCGCGCACGGTGCGGGCCGGGTAGAACACGGACGCCATCACCTCGCGGACGGGGATCTCCGGCTCCAGCGGATCGCGCCGGGAGCGGTCGACGAGGTAGAGGGTGGTGATCCCGGTCCGGTACGGGCCCGTCGGCGCCGGCAGCCGCAGGGTGATGCCGTCCGCGGTCCCCCGCGCCCGCGCGGCGGCCGGAGTGCCGGCGCCGCCCGCGAGCAGCACCCCCGCGGTGGCCGCCAGGGCCGACGTGGTGACGGCCCGTCGGCCGATGTGATGATGGCGCATGGCGCTCCCCTTACCTGCGGTGATGTAGGTCCTTGTGCCACCCGGCGGCCGTTTGGGTGAATGCCGTGGGCACGACCTGCATGCTGGTGCCCGGCGGGGGCCCCGGGCGAAGGTTCAGGCCCTGCCCGAAACGATGGCGCGGTGCCGGCGGGAGTGCAGTGATACGGATCCAGTTCTCGGCCGCCGACTTCGCGCGCGTGCGGTTCGCGCCGCGGCCCGTGCCGCTGCAGGCGCTCAACACGGCCTTCATGATGCTGTTCCGCGGCGACGACCACCTGCTCTACGGGCGCTGGCGGCAGCGGCTGCTGCGCAACCTGCCGGCCGCCGCGGAGCCCCTGGGGGATCTGGTCACCGCGGCCGGAGCCCCGCTCTTCCTCGACGAGCTCGGCGACGGGTCCGGCGACGCGCCGGAGGACGGCCCGGACGCCGTACGGGCCGCTCCCCCGGGCCTGGTCCGCGCCGAGCTGGAGCGCGTGTACGCCGGCCACCCGGCGCCGCCCCCACCGTGGGTCCGCGACCTGCACCGGGGCGACGCCGGTGCCTGGCAGCTCCTGCGGCGCGCCCAGCACGCGGCCTTCGAGACGGCCGTGCGGCCGGTGTGGCCCCTCGTGCAGGACCTGCACCGGGCGGAGTTCACCCGCCACGCCCTGGCCGTGGCCGAGCACGGCGTCGGCGCGGCCCTCGCCGCGCTCGTGCCGGGCAGCCGGCTGCGCGGGGACGTCTGGGAACTCCCGGCGCCCGGCGAGCGGGACCTCGCGCTCGGCGGCCGGGGCGTCCTGCTCCTGCCCGCGTTCCAGTGGACCGGCCATCCGCTCGTCGCCGACCTGCCCGGCCGGCCCCTCGTCCTGAGCTACGCGGCCGGCCCGGGGCTGCCGCTCTCCCCGGAGGGGGCGGACGGCGCGGACGGGGCCCTGGCCGAGGTGCTCGGGCGGACCCGCGTCGACGTGCTGACCGTGCTCGGGCAGGAGCACACCACGAGCGGCCTGGCCCGGCGGCTCGGCGTCAGCAACGCCACCGCCTCCGCCCACGCCGCCGCGCTGCGCGGCGCGGGTCTGGTCACCTCGGCGCGCGCGGGACGGGCGGTGCTGCACCGGCGAACGGACCTGGGAAGCCTGCTCCTGCGGGGGCGAGGACACGGCTGACGCCGGCGCGGGAGCGCCGGGAGCGGACGGTCAGCAGCGGAACGGCGGAAGAGCCGCTTGCCAGGACGGGCCGTACGCGCTGCGGGGCGGGCACCGCCGGCCGCTGCCGGGCGGGCGAGTGACCGGCGACGGCGCGGCCGTCCCCGCCCGGCCGGGCGCCGGGGCGACCCTCTTCTCCTACGGCTGCGGCGAGCGCGCGTCGTAGCGCGCGAAGCCGCGCCACTGGACGGCGATGAGCGCGATCGCCGCCAGGCAGGCGAGCCCGCCGCCGACGACCGCCCAGGACGGGGAGGCGAGGTCCGCGGCGGATCCCGCGAGGAAGTCGCCGAGCCGCGGCCCGCCCGCGACCACGACGATGAAGACGCCCTGGAGCCGGCCCCGCATGTCGTCGGGGGTGGCCGCCTGGAGCATGGTGGTGCGGAAGACCGCCGAGATGCTGTCGGCACAGCCGGCGAGGCCGAGGAAGAGCAGGCCGAGCCAGAGGTTGCGGCTCAGCCCGAAGACGGTGACGGCGGCGCCCCAGCCGCCGACGGAGAGCAGCACGGCGAGCCCGTGCCGGTGGATGCGGCCGAGCCAGCCGGAGAACAGCCCGCCCAGCACCGCCCCGACGGCGGGTGCGGCGACCAGCAGGCCGACGGTCTTGGTGTCCCCGCCGTACCAGAGCCCGGCTATGGCCGGGAAGAGCGCCCTGGGCTGGGCCAGGACCATGGCGGCCAGGTCGGCGAGGAAGGTGATGCGCAGGTTGGGACGGGTGACGAGGAAGCGCAGGCCGCCCCGGACGGAGGCGCGCCCCTGCCCCGGCCCGCCGCCGCTCTTCTCGGGGCGCATGGAGGGCAGGCGCCACATCGCGTACAGGGCGAAGGCGAACGAGACCACGTCGATGAGGTAGGCGGCCTGGAAGCCCCAGAGGCCGACGACGGCGCCGCCGAGCATGGGGCCGCCCATGAGCCCGAGGTTCGTGGTCAGGGAGGTCAGGGCGTTCGCCGCGGGAAGCTGCTCCGGGGGCAGGAGCTTGGGGATCATCGCGCTGCGGGCCGGGCTGTTCATGGCGAAGCAGACCGACTGCAGGGCGACGACCGTGTAGAGCAGCCACACCTGCCGCAGGTCGAGCAGCGCGGCGGCGGCCAGCACGACGGACAGCAGCGTGGCGCCGGAGGCGCTGGCCAGGCCGAGGGTCCGGCGGTCGACGGTGTCGGCGACGGCTCCGCCGTACAGGCCGGCGGCTATGAGCGGGACGAGGGAGCACAGGCCGACCAGGCCCACGGAGAACGTGGAGCCGGTGATCGCGTAGACCTGCAGGGAGACCGCGAGGGCGGTCATCTGCTGGCCCACCCAGGACACGGTGTTCCCGGCCCACAGGCGGCGGAAGTCCGCGGAGCGGCGCAGAGGGGTGATGTCGGCGAGGTAGCGGGTGCGCTGCGCGGGCCGGGCGGCGGGAGGAGCTTCGGGCACGGGAGGTCTCCGGGGATGGGCACAAGAGCGGCAGCCCACAACATCGCCACGGAGATCCGCCTGCGGCAACAGGATTTTCGAACGAGTGTCAGGTCCCTTCCGTCGGCCGGGCGCGGACGTGCATGCGCTCGCCCTGGGGGCCGAACAGGCTGATGATCTCCACCGGGGCGTCACCGGTGGAGCCGAACCAGTGCGGCAGCCGGGTGTCGAACTCGGCGACCTCTCCCGCCTGGAGCACGAGGTCGTGGTCGGCGAGCACCATCCGCAGCCGGCCGCTGAGCACGTACAGCCACTCGTAGCCCTCGTGGGTGCGCGGCTCGGGCGTGCTGCGGGTGGGGCCGATGACCATCTTGAAGGCCTGCGGCCCGCCCGGCTGCTGGGTCAGCGGCACCACGGTCGAGTCCCCGCGCCGGACCGGTTTCAGGCGCACCCGCGGGTCGCCGACCGGGGGTGCGCCGACCAGCTCGTCGAGGGGCACCTGGTGGGCGTGCGCGATCGGCAGCAGCAGTTCCAGGCTCGGCTTGCGCTGCCCGGTCTCCAGCCGGGACAGCGTGCTGACGGAGATCCCGGTGGCCTCCGAGAGCGCGGCGAGGGTGCACTGGCGCTGCTGGCGGATGCGCTTGAGCCGCGGTCCGACGGCGGCGAGCACTTCTTCCATCCCTCTATTGCAGAAACAGCAACAAGGTTTGTCAAGGAGTCCGGTCAGGCCGCACAGTCTGCGCCGGAAGCACGAGTACGAATACGAGTACGAACCAGGGAGCGGATGAGATGGCGGACGGGACGCACGACTTCGACTGGGCCGCGCTGGCGGGCATGCTGGAGCTCGAGGGCGAGGCCCACAGCCCCTACGTGCAGCAGGCGTTCGAGGAGCTGGAGCGGCTGGTTCCGGCGCCGGGGCGGATCCTGGACGTCGGCAGCGGCCCGGGGGTCGCGGCCTGCCGGCTCGCGTCGGTGTTCCCGCGGGCCGAGGTCGTCGCGGTCGACGGCGCGCCGGAGCTGCTGGCCCTCGCGGAGCAGCGGGCCGCGCGGCTCGGCGTCCGGCTGGGGACGCGGGCGGCGGAGTTCCCGGAGGGGCTCGCCGGCCTGGGGACCGCGGACCTGGTGTGGTCCGGGCAGGTCGTGCACCACGTCGGCGACCAGCAGGGCGCGCTGGACCGGCTCGCCGGGCTGCTCGCACCCGGCGGCGTGCTGGCCGTCGTCGAGGGCGGCCTGCCGGCCCGGTGCCTGCCGCGTGACCCGGGCTTCGGGCGGCCGGACCTGCACAGCCGGCTGGACGCGGCGATGGCGGGCCGCTTCACCCGGATGCGCGAGGAGCTGCCCGGGTCCGTGGCGGTGACCGAGGACTGGTCCGCGATGCTGCGGGCGGCCGGCCTGACCGAGGTGCGGAGCAGGACCTTCCTCGTGGACCGGCCGGCGCCCCTGGACGAGGGGACGCGGAAGTTCGTGCGGCAGACGCTGGAGCGGCAGCGCCGGATCAGCGCCGACGTGCTGGACGCGGAGGACACGGCGACGCTGGACCGGCTGCTCGATCCGGCCGATCCCGCGGGGGTCGACCACCGCCCGGACCTGTTCCTGCTGGTTGCGAAGACGGTGCACTTCGGCCGCCGCCCCCGGGACTAGGCGGGGCGCCGCCCCCGGCAGAACGTCTTCCGCTTCACGTGCCGCGCTCGCACTCCGCGAGGAAGTCCAGCACCAGCGGGCTCGCCACCGCCCGGAACTCCTCGAAGTAGGCGTGCCGCGCGCCGGGGATCAGGTGCAGCCGGGCACCCGGGATGCGGTCCGCGAGGAGGCGCGCGTTCACGGCGGGGTTGAGGAGGTCGTCGTCGCCGTGCACCACCAGCGTGGGCGCCGAGACGCCGGGCAGCGCGTCCCACGCGTCGTGCCCGTTGCTGGCCGCGAGGTGCCGGCGCCGGGCGTACGCCGGCATGGCCGGATCGCCCAGCACGCCGGAGGGGCCTCCGCGTGCGGCGGGCCAGGCCGGGGTGTACATCAGGGCCCGCAGCGCCTGCCCCGCCGCGGGCCCGGGCCGGGCCAGCGACCTGCGGACGTCGTCGCTGCGCTCGACCGCGTGCCGGCCGCCCGGCGACGTGCAGCCGAGGACCAGGGCGCGGACCCGCTCCGGGTGCCGGACGGCGAGCTGCTGGGCGACGCGCCCGCCCATGGAGGTGCCGTAGACGTGGGCACGCTCGACGCCGAGGGCGTCGAGGACCGCGATCACGTCCCGCGCGAACCCCTCGGTGCTGTACGGCTCGTCGGGCTTGTCGCTCGCGCCGGTGCCGCGGTAGTCGAGGGTGACGGTGCGGTGGGCGGCCCGGAAGTCGTCGCGGACGCCGTCCCACCAGTGGTGGTTGTTGGCCTGGCCCGCCAGCAGCACGAGCGGGGAGCCGTCCCCGTCGGCCTGATAGGCGATGCGGATCCCGTCCGCGGTCCCGGCGTACGGCATGGGCGCAACCCTCCGGCGCTTTCGTGCTGGTGACGGTCGGTCACAGTAAGCACCACCGGCGCCGGAACCCGCAGTGACCGGCGTCACGGGAGCGCGCCGGGCGAGCGGGCGGCGGCAGGATCCGGGCGCCGGGCCCGCCGCGCTCCTTGCCCCCTCGGCCGCGCGCCGGGAGGATCCTCCGGGACGTTCCGGACCCTCCCGACCAGGAGGCACCATGCCCGCCCCTGTTCCGCACGCCAGCCGGTGGGGACTGCGCGTGATGACGTTCAACCTGCGGTACGCCTCGGAGAACGACCCCCATCCGTGGTCGCGGCGCCGGCCCGTGATGCGGCGGCTGCTGCGCCACGAGAGGCCCCACGTGCTGGGGACCCAGGAGGGCCTGCACCGGCAGCTGCGCGACATCGCCGAGGACCTCGGCCCCCGCTACGCCTGGCTCGGACTGGGCCGGCACGGCGGCAGCCACGACGAGTTCGGGGCCGTCTTCTACGACACGCTGCGGCTCGCGCCGGAGGAGTTCGACCACTTCTGGCTGTCCGGCACCCCCTCCCTCATCGGCTCGGCCACCTGGGGAAACACGATCGTCCGCATGGCGAGCTGGATCCGCTTCACGGACCGGCACACCGGCGCGGACTTCTACCTCCTCAACACCCACCTCGACCACGCCCACCAGTACGCGCGGGAGCGCAGCGCGGAGCTGATCGGCGAGCGGCTGCGGGCCCTGGACCCGGCGCTCCCCCGCATCGTCACGGGCGACTTCAACGTCCCGGCCCACGCCAACCCCGTCTACGACGCGCTGCTCGGCGGCGGCGCCCTGGCCGACACCTGGGACACCGCCGCCGAGCGCGGCCCGCAGTACGCGACGTTCCACGGCTACCGGCCGCTGGTCCCGGACGGGGACCGCATCGACTGGATCCTGGCGACCCCGTCGGTCCGTACGCTGCGGGCCGCCGTCAACACGTACTCCCTCGACGGGCGTTTCCCGAGCGACCACCTCCCGGTGCAGGCGCTCGTCGAGCTGTGACCGCGTAGCACCGGCTCCCGGCCGCGGAGCGGCAGGCGGACAGGCCACGCGGACGGACCACGCGGGCGGACCCTGCGCGCGCGGAACGGTAGCAGCGCGCGGGGGCCGGGGACGGGGGTTTGTCACCGGGCGCGAATCCTCGTCCGCCGCGTCCGGCCGGCGGTTAGCGTCCGTGGGCGTTCCGGCAGCCGAGTCGAGCGAAGAAGGTGCCATGCGACCGGTACGTCCCCTGCGATCCGCACGCCCTTTGCGGTCCGTGTCCTCCCTGCGATCCGTGTCCTCCCTGCGGGCGCTGTCGCCCGCGTCCCAGCGGACCCTCGGCACCGGCCTCGTCGTCCTCTCGCTCGCCGCGACCCTGCTGGCGCTGCTGATCCCCGTGTACCTCTTCGGCGGTGCCGGGACCGCGGCGGCCAGTGCGCCCACCGCGTGGACCGACGACGGCGAGGGCACCCGGCGGACGCCGTCGGGGCCGCTGACGGCGCTGGACCGGGACTTCGTCCGGCGGGTCCGCCTCGCCGGGCTCTGGGAGAAGCCCGCGGGCAAGCTCGCCCTGGAGCGCGGCACCACGGACGCCGTGCGGATGGCGGGCGAGCACCTCGTGGACGGGCACACCGAGCTCGACCAGCGGTCCGCGGACACGGCCCGCTCCCTGGGCGTGAGCCTGCCGGAGCGGCCGAGCGCCGAGCAGCAGGGGTGGCTCGGCCAGTTGCGGGGCTCCCGGGGAGCGGACTTCGACCGGCTCTTCGCGAACCTCGTGCGCGCCGCCCACGGCAAGGTCTTCGGCCTGGTGGCCCTCGTGCGCGACCGCACCTCCAACGCGCTGGTACGGGCCCTGGCGACGCGCGCCAACACCGTCGTCCTCGACCACATCACCGTCCTCGAGAACACCGGACTCGTCGACTTCCCCCACCCCGGCGACAACGAAAAGAAGTGACCCCACATGATGCGACAGGCCCACAAACGCTCGAAGCTGAAAACCCGGGCGGTGGTCGCGGCCGCGGCGCTGCTGCTCGGTGGAGGCGGTACGGCGATCATCGCCGACCACGCCTCGGCCGGGGCCGCCCGGGACGCCGGCACGAGCGCGCGGCAGAACGCCGAGCCGGCGGCCATGACCATCTCCTGCCCCGACGTCGGCGACCGGCTGCGGGACGTGCCCGCCGCCGCGCAGCCGGCCGTCTCCCGGGGGCTGTCCCAGCTCGACGCCCAGGTCGCCCAGGCGTACGGGCGGCTGACGGGCGCCGGCCACGACAGCGGCAGCGACGACAGCGGCGGACACGACGCCGAAGGACACGACGGGGCGGACACGGGTGCCGGCGCGGTGCTCGGCGACCTCCAGCAGCAGCGCACCGAGACCATAGGCCGCATCTCCGACTCCGTGCGCGCCGCGGGGAACCGCCCGGCCGGCTCCGGCCCGGACGGGCTCACCGGACTGAGCCGGTGCACCACGAGCAAGGTCAGCACGGCCGCGGCCGACGACTCGTCCCGGCCGCTCAGCTCCCGGCTCGGCGACCGCGGCATGCCGGGCGGCCCGTCCCGTGCCGACTTCGCCGACATCCGGAACGCCCCCGCCGCGAAGCGCACCCCCGCCACCGGCCGGGCCGGCTCGACCGGCACGTTCACCACTGTTTGCGGGCGCAATGAAAATGGCCACTTCAACCCCGACAACGTCATCGTGACGCCCGGGGTGCGCAACGGCGCGCACCACATGCATGATTACGTGGGCAACAAATCCACCGACGCCTTTTCCACCGACGCGAGCCTCGCCGCCGCGGGCACGACCTGCACCAACGGGGACAAGTCGACGCACTACTGGCCCGTGCTGCGCGTCCTCGACGGAAAGGCCGCACCGGACGCGAATGCGCCCGGCGGCGGGCACGACGGGAACATGGGAACCGTCCTGCGGCCCGCTTCCGTGACCCTGCAGTTCCGGGGCAGCCCGGTGACGAAGGTGACCGCGATGCCGCGATTCCTCCGCATCATCACCGGCGATGCCAAAGCGCTCACGAACGGACTCGCCAACGCGAATGCCTCGTGGAGTTGCACCGGCTTCGAGAACCGGCAGCTGAAGGACAAATACCCGGTCTGCCCGGACGGCTCGGACGTGGTCCGCACCTTCGCCTTCCAGAACTGCTGGGACGGGCGCGGCACCGACAGCGCCAACCACCGCACCCACGTGGCCTTCGCCCGCGCGGACGGCTCCTGCCCGCGCGGCTTCCGGGCCGTCCCGCAGCTGGTGCAGCGCATCACCTACGACGTGCCCGCGGGCGTCCCGTTCGCCGTGGACAGCTTCCCCGAGCAGCTGCACAAGCCGGTCACCGACCACGGGGACTTCATCAACGTGATGCCCGACGCCCTGATGGCGAAGGCGGTGTCCTGCATCAACTCCGGCCGGACCTGCTGACACCCCCAGCCCCCGGCGCGGGTGCGCTCACCCCCCACTGCCACCCGCGCCGGGAAGGCGGCGGCCCCGAACTGCCGGATTCGGGGCCGCCGTATGCCGTTCCGGCGGATCAGTGGTGTCTCCGGTTGCGGCCGGCCGGCCTTCCGCCGGACTCTCGCCGCTGCGGCTTCTCGCCGTCGCGGCGGGACTTTTTGCCGCGACGGCGGCGCCGGCCGGCGCGGGGCACGTCCGCACGTGCCCGTTCCACGGCGCCGCGCCACGGCTCACAAGCCGTTGACCCGGGCCGCCCTGCCCGCCGCTCCCAGGGGATGGACCGCGGCGCCGAGGGCCCGGGCGGAGCCGTGGGCGCGTGAGCGCAGCAGCCGGGCCCTGGCCATCAGCCGCCGGCTGCGCAGGGCGAGCTCCAGCTCGAAGCGGCTGTGCGGCTCGCGCATCGCGGGCCCGAAGAGCTTCTCGATCTGGCGGAGGCGGTAGCGCACGGTCTGCGGGTGCACGTTCAGCGTGCGGGCCGCCTCCGGGGCGCCGCCGCTCTCCAGCCAGGCCAGGAGCGTCACTTCCAGGCGTTCGCTCTGCCGCGGCGTGAGGTCGTCCAAGGGGCGCAGCCACCGCGCCGACAGGGCCCGTGCCAGGGATTCGTCCTGCAGCACCAGCAGGTCGGACAGGTGGTCGTCGACGAAGGTGATGCGTTCGGCAGGGCCGGAGACCGCCCCCGCGAGCCCCAGCAGCCGGCGCGCCCAGCGCAGCGACGCGGCGGCCTCCGCGACGGGCACGGAGTGGCCGACGGCGGCCGGGCGGCCGCCGAGCGCCGCGTCCAGGGCCGCCTCCAGAGCGGGGCGGGCCCGCGGCCCGGGGTCGGGGATCAGCAGGCACAGGTCGGCCTCGACCGTGCCGGGCAGGCCCTGGCCGAGCGCCGCCGCCAGCTGGGAGGTGAGCTGCGGGGAGGGCGGGGGCACGAGGTGGGGCGCGGGCACCGGCGCGTCTCCGGTGCCCGCGCCGGCGAGGACGACGGCCCGGACGCGGCGCGGCAGCGGCCAGGCCGCCTGGGCGGCGAGTTCGGCGAGGACGTCGGCGGGGATGCACCGGTCGTCGGCGAGGGCGGCGAAGAGGGCCTGGCGCGCCCGGGTGCCGGGCATGGGGGTGACGACGCGGGCCGGTTTTCGCCGCTGCTGCGGTATGCGGGGTTGTTCCGGGCCCGGCGCGGGCCGCAGCCCGAGGGTCAGCAGCAGCGCCTGCTCGACGGCGGTCCGCGTCGCTTCCGTGCCGATGCGCCGGGAGGCCGCCGCGAACGCCGGTGTGCTGCGCTGCAGTTCCTCGGCCAGCTGGGCGGCGACCGCGGGGAGTTCCCTTCTCACCACCCGGGTCCACTCGCCGCGTGGTCGTGACCAGATGCGGTTAAGGATTTCGCACATCGTCTACCTCCGGACTTCCGTACCGGGCGCGAGGGACGGGAAACCGTGAATTGCGGTCCGGGCCCTCTCGCCTGAGTGGGCATCATCAGCAGTCGGCGGCCGCCGGGGGGACAGCCGTACGGGAATTTGTCACAGCGCGATAAACCTTATGAAGATCCTGCGGAGATGGACGATGCTTCTGCACATTCGGCCGCCGGGCCTCCGGTGGCCGGCCGGTCACACCGCGTGAATTCAACAAGGGCCCTCCCGGCGGACGACGCCGATGCGAGGGATTTCCGGATTTCTCAGGAACACGGGCGGTTGCCGGAAGCACCGGCGGCCACCTGTCGGAGACCCGCATGCACATGTCGCGAATGCAAACCATCTCGCCGCCGCCCCGTCCGCGGCCACGGCCGCGCCCACGGGCCCGGCCCCGCAGCGGGGCCCGCGGCCGCTCCCGCCCCGCCGCCGGGAGCCGGGCCACCAGGGCGCGGGGCCGGCCGCAGCTGCGGCCCTCGGCCCGCCCGGCCCTGCCCGCGGCGATCCTGCTGCTCCTCGCCGTCGCCGCACAGGCCGGCGTGGCCGAACGGACGCAGGAGTTCCTCGACTTCGGCGCGGGAGTGCTCGCGCTCGTCTCGCTCACCTCCACGGTGCTGTGGGGTCTGGCCGCAACCGGCCGGCGGCTGCTGGGCCCGGCCCACCGCCTCCTCGCCCAGGGCGTGCACCGCGGACTGGCCGTGGCCGGGCTCGGCTTTCTCGCCCTGCACATCTGGGTCAAGGTTGCCGAGGACCGTACCAGCCCGGCGGCCGCGGCCGTTCCGTTCGCCGACAACGGCCAACCGTTCCTGATCGGCCTGGGCACGATGGCGGGTTACCTCTTCGTCGCGGTCGCCGTCAGCGGCGCCTTCCGCAGCGCGTTCAGCAGCGTCGGCGGCTCGCGCCGGTGGCGGGCCCTGCACATGGCCGCCTACCCGGCCTGGGGCGCAGCCCTGGTGCACGGCCTGCACGCGGGCCGGCCGGCGGCCGGCTGGGCCACGGCGGCGTACGCGCTGTGCCTGGCGGGAGTGGCCGCCGCCCTGACCCTGCGCCTGCGCGCACGGCTGCGCGAGGAACGCGCGGAACGCACCGGCCCCGGGGGGCAGGCATGAACCGGACCGCACCCGCGCCCGTGCCCTCCCTGGCCACCGTCGGACCGCCGCGGCTGCTGGCGGGGCTGGACGAGACGGCGTGGATGGACCGCGAGGCCCACCTGGCCGTGCACGGCCCCCCACCCGGCCCCGGCGTGGACGAACTCGCCGCGCTCGCCGAGGACATCGGGCTGCGCGGCCGGGGCGGCGCGGGCTTCCTGTTCGCCCGCAAGCTGCGCGCCGTCGCCGCGGCGCAGCGCCGCAAGGGCTCCTCCGCGTCCGTCGTCGTCAACGGCAGCGAGGGCGAGCCCGGCTGCCTCAAGGACACGGCCCTGCTGCTCTACGCGCCCCACCTGGTCCTCGACGGCGCGCTCATGGCGGCGCGGGCCCTCGGCGCCGACCGCGTGGCCGTCGGCGTGACCCGGCCCGACGTCGAGCGGTCGGTGCGCCGCGCGCTCGCCGAGCGCGGTCCGGAGCCCGGGCCGCAGGCCGACGTGACCCTGCTGCCCGAGCGCTTCGTCACCGGCGAGAGCTCCGCGCTCGTCCGCGGCATCGACGGCGGCCCGGCCCTGCCGTCCGGGCGCAGGGTCCGCACGAGCGAGAGCGGGCTCGGCGGCGCCCCCACCCTGCTCTCCAACACCGAGACGTTCGCCCAGCTCGCCGCCGCGGCGCGGCTCGGGGCCACGGGCTACGGCGCGTGCGGACTGCCCACCGAACCCGGCACCGTCATGCTGACCGTGGCCGGCACCCACGTCGTGGAGACGCCGACCGGCGTGCCCCTGACGTACATCCTCGACCTGTGCGGGACCGCACCGGGCCAGGGCGTGCTGGTCGGCGGCTACCACGGCAGCTGGCTGCCGCCCGACGCGGCCCGCGCGGCCACGGTCTCCCGCGACTCGCTCGCCGCGGCCGGCGGCGTCCTCGGGGCCGGCGCGGTGCTGCCGCTGCCCGAGACGACGTGTCCCGTGGGCGAGGTCGTGCGGATGGCCCGGTGGCTGGCCGCGCAGTCGGCCGGGCAGTGCGGCCCGTGCGCCCTCGGCCTGCCCTCCCTCGCGGACGCGCTCGCCGAGGCGGCGGACGGCGGCGGGCAGCGCGCCCTGGACACCGCGCGCGCCCGGATGGCGGCGGTGGAGCAGCGCGGCGCGTGCGGGCACCCCGACGGCAGCGCCCGGTTCGTGGCGTCCGCCCTCGCGGTCTTCGCCGACGAGTTCGCGGCGCACGCCCTCGGGCACGGCTGCGCCCGCCCGGTGCTCGGCGCCCTGCCGCTGCCCGAGGGGGACCTGCTGCACACCGCCGTGTCCGGGGCCCGTTCGGACTCCTCCGCGCAGGCCCCGGCCCAGCAGCTGCTGGTGGACTGGACGCTGTGCCGGGGGCACGGCCTGTGCGCGGACCTGCTCCCCGGGCTGCTGCGGCTCGGCGCGGACGGCTATCCCGAACGGGCCGTGATGCCCCTGCCCGCACGGATGCGCGGACGGGCCCTGCGAGCGGTGCGGCGCTGCCCCGCCCTCGCCCTGCGCATCGCGGCCGCCGGCTGAACGCCTCCTGTCGTTTTCTGTCACCGGATGACAAGTTTCCGGCCCCGCTGAGCGTACGGCGGGCCGGCCCCGTATCTCCCCTGCAACGGCGGACCACCGCCGGCACACGAGCAAAGGACGGTTCATGAACAAGCTGCGTCACGCCTCCCTCGCGGGAACGGCGATCACGGTCATGGTGCTCACGGCGGCCTGCGGCGGCAGCGGCTCGTCCGCGAAGGACGACTACGGCAAGGCTCCGGCCGGGAGCACCTCGAAGATCGGCGAGGGCTACGGGGCCGGCTCGGCCGGCTCCTACGGCTCCGGCGGCTCCTCGCAAACGCAGGCCAAGAACGCCCCGGCCAAGGAGATGACGGTGCGCGAGGCCCCGGGGATCGGCTCCGTCGTCGCGGACAGCGCCGGCATGACCCTCTACCGCTTCGACAAGGACACGGCGCAGCCGCCCGCCTCCACGTGCGACGGCGACTGCGCGAAGGCCTGGCCTCCCGTGCCCGCCGGCGACGCGACGGCCGCGTCCGGGATCGGGGCGGCGGTCGGGGAGGTCCAGCGCTCCGACGGCACCAAGCAGCTCACCCTCGCGGGGTGGCCCGTCTACCGCTACGCCAAGGACACCGCGCCCGGCGACACCAAGGGGCAGGGCGTCGGCGGCACGTGGAGCGCGTTCGCTCCCGACGGCAAGAAGGCCGGCGGCGGCAAGCAGGACGAGTCGCAGGGCGGGAAGCCGGACGCGCAGGCCCCCGCGGGTGTCTCTGTCACGGACAACCCCGCCCTCGGCAAGATCGTCGTCGACGGGAAGGGCCGTACGCTGTACCGGTTCAACAAGGACAGCGCCTGGCCCATGAAGTTCGCCTGCACCGGCACGTGCCTGGACACGTGGAAGCCGGCGGAGCCCGTCGAGAAGAGCGCCGTGCGCGGGGTGCCCGACAAGCTGATCAGCACGGTCACGCGGCCGGACGGCACGAAGCAGCTGGCGGTGGACTGCTGGCCTGTGTACTGGTTCACGGGCGACAAGAAGCCCGGGGACACCGCGGGGCAGGGCAAACAGGGGCTGTGGTTCGCGGTGAACGACCAGGGCAAGAAGGTCACCTCGGCACCACAGGGCTGACGCGGGTGCCCCGGAGGCGGCGGACACGCGTGTGCCCCTTACGGGTGTGCCGCCGCGCCCCCGGCGCGCCCGGGAGCGTCGGTCTTCCGGGACTTCGGGGGCCGGATGGCCGGGGTCGGCCCGGGCAGGTGCTGAGGGCGGGGCAGCGCGTTCCCCTCCCCCGCTCACGCGGTCCGTACGGCGGCCTCCCGGGCGAGGCCGCGCAGGGCCGTGCGCGCGGCCGGCCGGAACTCGTCGTGCTCCAAGGCCTGTTCGGCCTGGGCGCAGCGCGACCGGATGAGCTCCTCCACGGTCGCGTGGGCGCCGGTCTCGGCGAGCAGGCGGCGGATGCGGTCGGCGCCCCTCTCGTCCAGCCCGGGGTTGCCGAGCAGGGTGCGCAGGGTCCGCCGCTGGGCCCGGTCGGCGCGTTCGAGGGCCAGGGCGACGAGGGTGGTGTGCTTGCCGTCCCTGAGGTCGTCCAGCCGGGACTTTCCGGTCACGGCCGGGTCGCCGTAGACGCCCAGGAGGTCGTCGCGGAGCTGGAAGGCGTCGCCGAGGGGCAGGGCGTAGTCGCTGAGCAGGGCGCGGAAGGCCGGGCCGGCGCCGGCGAGGGCGGCGCCGATGTGCAGGGGGCCTTCCACCGTGTACGTGGCGGTCTTGCAGCGGCCGATCGCGAGCGCGCGGGCGATGCTCGCGGTGGGCCGGCCGGTGGACAGCAGGTCGAGGCACTGGCCGTACATCACTTCGGTGCGCATCGCGTCGATCAGCGGGAGGACGTGCGCGAGGCGGCCGGGGCGCAGCCCGGCGGTGTGGAGGAGCTCGTCGGACCAGACCAGGGCGGCGTCGCCGATCAGGAGTGCGGCGCTCCGGCCGAGCCGGGCGGCGGAGGCGCCGCCGCGCCCGGTGCGGTGGCGGTCGGCGAGGGCCCGGTGGACGGTGGGCCGCCCGCGGCGGGTGGCCGAGTCGTCCATGAGGTCGTCGTGGATGAGGGCGAAGGCGTGGAACATCTCCAGCGAGGCCGCCACCCGCAGGGTGGTGGCGGGGATGCCGTGGCCGCCCGCCGCGTGCCAGCCGATGACGCACAGCAGGGGCCGCAGGCGTTTGCCGCCGGAGAAGAGGAAGTCCCGGAGGAAGGCGGTGACCACGACCGGGTGGCCGGCCGCGGCGGCCGCGCGGGCCTTCTTCTCCAGGAATGCGGACAGCACGACGTCGACCCGGTCCCTTATCGAGGGCAGGTCCAGAGGCGTGGTCGCGAGATCAAGGGTCGGCATGGGGCGGTCCCCTCCGCTGTCGCGTCCCGGTGCGAAGGTATCGCCGTGCGGGGCCCCTTCGTCAGCGGCGCTCGGGAGTGAACGGAGCACCGCGCGGCGGTCGTGCGTACGAGGAGAGGACGGCGGGCGCCCCCGGGCCGGCCGGTGGCGCCCGCCGTGACGCGGTGTCAGAGCCGTGCGGGCACGGTGGGGCCGACGGGGCGCAGGGCGCCCTGCAGGTGGACCAGGCCGCCGCCGGGCTCGCCCGGCTCCGCGTGCTCGACGGCGGCCACGACCAGGTGGTGGTCGCCTGCGCGGATCACGTCGCGGCGCGAGCAGACGAGCCGTGCCCGGCAGCCCTCCAGGAGCGGTACGTGGTGGGGGCCTCCGGTCCAGCGGGTGGGCGGCGCGAACCGGTCGGTCCCGCGGGCGGCGAATCGTTCCGCCAGATCGGTCTGACCGGCGCCCAGGACGTGGAGGCCGAACCAGCGCGCGTCCTTGATCCGCGCCCAGGTGGACGAGGAGTCGGCGAGTGCGAAGGAGACCAGGGCGGGTTCGGCGCTGAGCGAGGTGAAGGAGGTGATGGTCACCCCGGCGGGCCCGGCCGGGGTGGGCGCCGTGAGGACGGCCACGCCCGACGCGTGGGCACGGAGCACCGAGCGCAGGGTGGCCGCGTCGACGGTCACTGCCCGGCCCCGGTCCGGGCGAGGTCCGTGCGGGCCGGCCCCGGGTGCCCGCCGAGCACCCGGACCGGCGATCCCGCGAGGTACGCCCGGATGTCCTCGACCGCCTGGCCGTAGTACGTCGCGTAGTTGGCGCGGGAGACGTAGCCGAGGTGCGGGGTCGCGAGGAGGCGCGGCGAGGTGCGCATCGGGTGGTCCACGGGCAGCGGCTCGATGTCGAACACGTCGATGCCCGCGCCCGCGATGGCCCCGGTGTGCAGGGCCTCCACGAGCGCGTCCTGGTCGACGATCGCGGCCCGCGAGGTGTTGACGAGATAGCTGGTGGGCTTCATCAGGCCGAGCTCCGCGGCACCGAGAAGACCGTGGGTCCGGTCGCTCAGCGCGAGGTGGACGGACACGAAGTCGCTGGTCTCCAGGAGCTCCTCCTTCGACGCCGCGAGGCCGACGCCCACCTCGTCGGCCCGCTCCTGAGTGAGGTTCCGGCTCCAGGCCACCACGTCCATGCCGAACGCGAGGCCGACCCGTGCGACCCGGCCGCCGATCTTCCCGAGGCCGAGCAGACCGAGGCGGCGGCCGTGCAGGTCGACGCCGACGGTGGACTGCCAGGGTCCGCCCAGGCGCAGGGCGGTTGCCTCGGGCACGATGCCGCGGGCGAGGCCGAGGAGCAGCGCCCACGTCAGCTCGGCGGGTGGGGTGGAGGAGCCGGCCGTGCCGCACACGGTGACGCCGTGCCGCTCGGCGGCGGCGTAGTCGATGACGGAGTTGCGCATGCCGGAGGCCACGAGCAGCTTCAGGCGGGGCAGCCGGGCGAACAGCGACGCCGGGAAGGCGACGCGCTCGCGGAGGGTGACGGCGATGTCGAAGTCGGCGAGGGCCGCGGCGAGGGCGTCCTCGGTGCCGAAGTGACCGGGGAAGGAGACGACGTCGACGTCATCGGCGACGGGCGACCAGTCGGCGGCGGTGGCGGCGACGGACTGGAAGTCGTCGAGCACGGCGCAGCGGAGTTTCATGTCAGCACTTTCCCTCGGGGTGTGGATGGCGGTCACATGTCGGTGCGGCGGGACTTTGCAGCCGGACGGTCCGGTCGTATCGAGCGCCGGCCGGGGCTTCGCGGCCGGGCGGGCCTGTCATGCCGGGTGCCGGCCGGGGGGTTGGCCATGTCGGGTACCGGTCGGGGCCTTGTTCGCATCAGGTGTCGGTCGGGTGGTCACAGCCGGGCGGCCCCGTCATGTCGAGTGCCGGCCGGAGCTGCGCGGCCGGGCGGCCCTGTCACGTCGGTGCCGGGCAGGTCTTCGCGACCGGGCATCCACCTCGTGCCGGTCGGGTTCGCGGGGATGCGGGCGGCCTGTGGACGTCCGGATCATCCGGCTGCGGGCGGGGCGCCGAGCCGGGCACGCCCGGGTCTCCGGGCCTGCCGTGTCGCGAGCAGGGGCCGGGGCCCGGGCGGTGCCGCGCCCGCCCGCTGCCCGGCGCGCCGCCGGGGCCCGATGGCGCGCCGGGCGGGTGACGGTCGTCGGGGGCGGCGCTGCGGGCCGGCGACGGGCAGCGGACCCGGAGATCCGGGCAGCGAATCCGTAGCGGCGGCGACCGGCGAGGCCGACGGGGCGTGCCCGCACGGAAGTTGACCGCGCCCCGGCGGCGTCCCGGCCGGCTGCGGCGCATGCCGCCGGGACGCCCACGGCGGCGATGAAGCCGACGGCGCCCGCACAGATGACGCCGTACCCGCCGGAGGCCTCCCCGCGTCCGGAACACGATGCGCCATGTCGGAACTCACGCCCTTCCCCCAAAGGCCTGGTTTTCGATCATCCTGGCCAAGGCGGCCGATCGAGGTCAATGGCGGCCGGACAGGCCGGTGGAGTGATCCGGGACACAGGCACCCGCAGGCTCCGCGAGGAGCTCCGCCGCGCCTGCCGCCCGCAGCGGCGGAGCCGACGCATACTGCGATCAAGTGTCCGGGTGGGGAACCGGTGACCAGGAGGACCTGCCCGTCATGACGTACGCATCGCCCGGCGGCCGGACGGCCCGGCGCGGGCCCACGACCCGCCGCAGCCTGCTCTGCGCGCTCGCCGCCACGGGCGGGCTCGCGGCGAGCGCCGGGCCCGGTCTCCTCGCCGGGCCCGGCGGCGGACGGCGCGCCGTGGCGCCGCTGCCCGGCGGCACGTCCCGTTCGCTGCCCCGGGCCGCGCCGCCCGGCGCGCGGCGGCGGGCGGCGCGGCCGGACCGGGCGAAGGCGCAGGAGATCCGCGCGGAGTTCGGCCACGCGTGGGAGGGGTACAAGCGGTTCGCCTGGGGGCACGACGAGGTGCTCCCGGTGTCGGGCCGGCACCGGGAGTTCTTCGCGAAGAACCACCCGGTGGGCCTGTCGATCGTCGAGGCGGTCGACACGCTGCACCTGATGGAGCTCGACGACGAGGTCGACCGCTGCGTCGGCTGGATCAAGGACCGGCTGGACTTCGACGTGAACGCCGACTTCCAGGTGTTCGAGTCCACCATCCGGCTGGTGGGAGGCCTCCTCTCGGGCTACCTCGCCACCGGCGAGAAGGAGCTGCTCGGCCGCTGCACGGACCTCGCGGACCGGCTGCTGCCCGCCTTCACCGCGTCGCCCACCGGCATGCCCTACCGGTACGTCAACCTGCGGACGGGGAAGGTCCGGGGCGCCACGCTGCCGCTGGCCGAGATCGGCACCAACGTGCTGGAGTTCGGGGCGCTGTCCCGGCTCACCGGCGACTCCCGGTACCGGCGGGCGGCCCAGGGGGCCCTGCGCGCCGTCGTCGAACGGCGGTCGTCGCTCGACCTGCTCGCCACCCGGATGAACGTGGAGACCGGCCGCTGGACCGACCGGGAGAGCGTCGCCGTGAACCCGCCTGCGGACTCGTTCTACGAGTACCTGTGGGGCGCGTGGGTGATGTTCGGCGACGAGGAGTGCCGGGACTGGTTCCGCATGTTCGCGGCCGCCATGCGCCGGCACCAGGCCGAACACGTGGACGGGCTGCTCTGGTTCAAGCACGTCGACTTCGCCACCGGGGAGCTCATCAGCCGCCGGGCGTCCGCGCTGTCCGTCGCCGTGCTGCCGGTCGGCGGGGACAACGAGCTGGCCGCCGGCCACTACCGCTCCTGGACGGCCGTCCTCGACAAGTACGAGGTCGTCCCCGAGGAGATCGACTACGGCCGCGGGCTGAAGATCCTCAGCCCGCGGAACGACCTGCGCCCCGAATACGCCAACTGCGCCTTCCAGATGTACTGGCAGACCGGGGACCCGTACTACCGGACGACGGCGTGGCGCTACTTCCAGAACCTCAAGCGGCACCACCGCGTGCCGGGCGGCTACACCGTGCTCACCGACGTCACCCGGCGGCCGATGGCCAAGGGCGACCACTGCCCGGCGTACGTGTTCGCCGAGAACTTCAAGTGGCTCTACCTCACCTTCGCCGACGCTCCGCGCTTCGACTACGAACGGGGCTGGCTCAGCACGGAGGGGAAGGTCCTCGACGGCTTCCGGGACGCGTGAGCCCGCGGTCCGGGCCCGGGCTGACGGCCGGCCGTCAGGGCTTGAGCTGCTGCTTCACCTCCGCGACCTGCGGCCCCGTGTCCACGGCCGGGACCTTCCAGCGGTCGTCGCTCTTCGTGCCGTCCGTGTAGACGATCGTGCCGCCCCTGGCCTGGGCGGGAGTGAGGTCGAAGACCTTCGCGCGCACCTGCGACGCCCCCGGTGCGATGCCGCCGGAGTGCCGGTACTTCTCCAGGACCACCTTGGCGGCGTTGCCGTTGCCCGCCGGGACGGACTGCCCGTCGGCGGCGACCCAGCGCCAGCCGCCGCCCTTGGCGGGCGCCTCCTCGTCGGCGGGGTTGGCGCTCAGCGACTTCTCCAGCAGCGTCACCACGGCGAACGTGCCGTGCTGCGGGGCCGTCCGGCCGCCCTCCTTGGCGTAGACGACGGTCGTCGGGGTGATCTCCAGGATGCCGACCGTGCCCGCCCCGACGGTCCGCGAGGGCTCGCCGAAGGCGAGGGCGGCGCCCTTGGGGCCGCCGGAGGCGGTGGGGACGGTGGCGGCGGTGGGCTGTGCGGTGGCCGGTGAGGTGGCCGGTTTGCCGGTGGTGACCTGCGACGGGCGGGTCCCGCCGCCCTTCGCGTCGTCGTCGTTGCAGGCGGTGAGGGCGAGGCAGCCGACGGCGGTGACGACGGCAGCGGCGGCGAGCAGGTTCTTGCGCATGGATCCCCCCAAGGCTTCGGCGCGCACGGGGACCGTACTGCCGCCGGGACGGCCGCGGGGGGCCGTTGACCGAGCCGGTACCAACGGGATGCTTCCGTGACGAACACCCACTCATCGGATCCGTTGATTGGTAACGGAACCAGCAGGTATGTCGCCCTCGTCTAGCACGTCGGTTCGAAGACGAGTGGTGACGATCTGGAGGAGGCACCGGTGGCAGGCGAGTCCCCCGGCATGGCGGAGCGGCAGAAGGGGCCGGCGGAGCGCGCGCGGCGGTCGCCGGAAGCTCCGGAGACCGCCGGGACCCCGGAGCGTCCGGGAGGACTTCCGGGCCGGTCGGCGGAAACTCCGGAACCGTCGGCGAACGCTCCGGAGTGGGCACTGGAGCCCCGGAAGCAGCCGGCAGGGGCTGCCGAGAGGGCCACCGACGCCCCGGCACAGCCGCCGTCGGCTCCCGGCCGGTCGGCGGAAGCTCCGGCGCAGCGAGCCGAAGCTCCCCAGCTACCCTCCAGCGCCTCGCCACAGCCGCAGGCGGCCGCCGGGCAGCCGGTGGAGGCCCCAAAGCCGTCGGCGAGGACTTCCCGGCAGCCGGCGCAGCCGCAGGCGGCGCCGAGGCCGTCAGCAGAGCCCTCCCGGCAACCGGCACAGGCCCCGGCCCAGCCGGGGGAAGCTCTGACGCGGCGAGCCGACGCTCCCGTGCGGCCCGCCGACATACCGGCACAGCCGCAGGCGGCTGCCGGCCAGCCGCCTGCGGGCGCTCCGGCGCCGCCGGCCGAGGATCGCCCGCAGCCGGCCCAGGGCGCGGCGCAGCCGAAACCGCGACCGGACGCCCCGGCAGACCCCCGGCCGGAGGCTGCCCCGCCGTCGGCGGACACCCCGCCCCTCGCCCTGCTGGCACAGCTGACGAACCGCCCCGCGCCCCCGCCCACCGCGGCCCGCACCGTGGCGCGGCGGCTGAAGATCTGGTCGCCGCTCGTTTTGCTGCTCGTCGTCCTCCTCGGCACCGTCCAGCTGCTCCGGCCCCTGCCGGACCCGAAGTTCGTGGTGGCCGGGGGCTCGTACACGTTCACGGGTGACGCGTTCGCGATGCCCTGGCCGGGCGAGGGGCAGGCCGCGGCCGAGGTCGTGGGCGTCGGAAGCCTGGGCACGTACGGCGAGCAGAAGCCCGTGCCGACCGCGAGCGTCGCCAAGGTCATGACGGCGTACGTGATCCTCAAGAACCACCCGCTCAAGGCCGGCGAGGAGGG
The DNA here is from genome assembly GCF_049725035.1 of Streptomyces sp. XH2. Lineage (NCBI taxonomy): Bacteria > Bacillati > Actinomycetota > Actinomycetes > Kitasatosporales > Streptomycetaceae > Streptomyces > Streptomyces sp. XH2. The sequence goes on from NZ_JBMMMZ010000004.1 coordinate 192,546, forward strand.
CGGCCGGATCACGATCGACGCCACGGCGGCCAAGGAGGCGGGCGCCGAGGAGGAGTCGCGGGTGGACGTGTCGGAGGGGCAGGACTACACCCTGTTCCAGATGCTGCAGATGCTGCTGATCCCCTCCGGCAACAACATCGCCCGGCAGCTCGCCCGCTGGGACGCGGGGTCCGAGGACGCCTTCGTGAAGAAGATGAACGAGGCGGCGAAGGAGCTCGGCATGGACGACACGACGTACACCGACCCGAGCGGCCTGGACGCGTCGACCGTGAGCACCGCCGTGGACCAGGTCGAGCTGGCCCGGGAGGTCATGAAGAACGACGTCCTGCGGAAGATCGTCAAGATGCCCAACGCCGACGTCCCCGGCCTCCCCGGGCGGATCTACAACAACAACGACGACCTGCTCGTCAGCAACCCGGGCGGGCTCGGCATCAAGACGGGGTCGAGCGGCCCGGCGGGCGGTGCGCTGATGTGGGCGGCGAAGCGGACGATCAACGGCAAGGAGCGTCTGATCGTCGGCGCCACCATGGCCCAGCGGCAGGCGGGCAGCAACGACGCGAACGCCCATTTGAAGGTCGTCAAGGAGCGCAGCTACAAGATGATCAAGGCGGTGCAGGACGCACTGGTCCCTGCGACCGTCGTCCGTAAGGGTGATGTCGTCGGGCACGTGGACGACGGGCTCGGCGGCCGGACCCCGGTCGTCGCGACCAAGGACCTGCAGGCCGTGGGCTGGGGCGGCCTGAAGGCGAAGCTGGAGCTCACCGGCGGCGGCAAGCTCGTCCCGCACGAGGCGAAGGCCGGTACGGAGATCGGGTCGCTCACCGTCGGAACGGGCCCGGGCCGGGCGCAGGTGCCGGTCGCGCTCCAGCGGGACCTGACGGCGCCGGGCGCGGGGGCCAGGCTGACCCGCCTCGGGTGAGGCACGCGCGCACCGTGTGAAGTTCTGCTGTTGGCCCGCTTAAGAAAACCTCGATGGACTTCACGGTCATCACTGGGCACATTGGTGCGCGCACGCAAAAGATCGCCTCACCACGCCTGGAGCCGCAGCCATGAAGGCACTCGTCAAGCACAAGGCCGAGCCCGGGCTGTGGCTCATGGACGTCCCGGAGCCGGAGTACGGCCCCGACGACGTCATGATCAAGGTGCTGCGCACCGGCATCTGCGGCACCGACCTGCACATCCGCTCCTGGGACGGCTGGGCCCAGGGCGCGGTGCGCACCCCGCTGGTGCTCGGCCACGAGTTCGTGGGCGAGGTCGCGGCCGTCGGCGCGGCCGTCCGCGACATCACGGCCGGCGACCTGGTCAGCGGCGAGGGACACCTGGTCTGCGGCAAGTGCCGCAACTGCCTGGCGGGCCGCCGCCACCTGTGCCGCAGCACGGTCGGCCTCGGCGTGGGCCGTGACGGCGCGTTCGCCGAGTACGTCGTGCTGCCCGCCTCCAACGTGTGGGTGCACCGCACGAAGGTCGACCTCGACGTCGCCGCGATCTTCGACCCGTTCGGCAACGCCGTGCACACCGCGCTGTCCTTCCCGCTCGTCGGCGAGGACGTGCTGATCACGGGTGCGGGCCCGATCGGCATCATGGCCGCGGCCGTCGCCAAGCACGCCGGCGCCCGCAACGTCGTCATCACCGACGTCAGCGAGCCGCGCCTGGAGATCGCCCGCAAGGCCGGCGCGACCCTGGCCCTCAACGTCTCCGGCGCCTCCATCGCGGACGCGCAGCGCACGCTGGGCCTGCGCGAGGGCTTCGACGTCGGCCTGGAGATGTCGGGCCGGCCCGAGGCCATGCGCGACATGATCGCGAACATGACGCACGGCGGCCGGATCGCCATGCTGGGCCTGCCGGCCCAGGAGTTCCCCGTCGACTGGGCGAAGATCGTCACCTCGATGATCACCGTCAAGGGGATCTACGGCCGGGAGATGTACGAGACCTGGTACGCGATGACGGTGCTGCTGGAGGGCGGCCTCGACCTCAGCCCGGTGATCACCGGCAAGTACTCGTACAAGGACTTCGACGCGGCCTTCGACGAGGCCGCCGACGCCCGCAGCGGCAAGATCATCCTCGACTGGACCGCCTGACCCCGGCCGGCCGTCCCCCCTTCTTTTCTTCCGTAAGGAGTCCCCGCATGTACGCGTCCGTCCGCGACGACCTCCGCGCCACCCTCGACGAGATCCGCGAGGCCGGTCTCTTCAAGCCCGAGCGCGTGATCGGCACCCCGCAGAGCGCCTCCGTCAACGTCACCGCCGGCGGCGCCCCCGGCGACGTCCTGAACTTCTGCGCGAACAACTACCTGGGCCTCGCCGACCACCCCGAGGTCGTCGCCGCCGCCAAGGACGCCCTCGACCGCTGGGGCTACGGCATGGCGTCGGTGCGCTTCATCTGCGGCACGCAGGACGTCCACAAGGAGCTGGAGGCGCGGCTGTCGGCGTTCCTCGGCCAGGAGGACACGATCCTCTACTCCTCCTGCTTCGACGCGAACGGCGGCGTCTTCGAGACCCTGCTCGGCGCCGAGGACGCGGTGATCTCCGACGCCCTCAACCACGCGAGCATCATCGACGGCATCCGCCTGTCCAAGGCCCGCCGCTTCCGCTACGCCAACCGCGACCTGGCGGACCTGGAGAAGCAGCTGCAGGCGGCGAACGAGGGCGGCGCCCGCCGCAAGCTGATCGTCACCGACGGCGTCTTCTCCATGGACGGCTACGTCGCGCCGCTCCGCGAGATCTGCGACCTGGCCGACCGCTACGACGCGATGGTGATGGTCGACGACTCGCACGCCGTCGGCTTCGTCGGCGCGGGCGGCCGCGGCACGCCCGAGCTGCACGGCGTCATGGACCGCGTCGACATCATCACGGGCACCCTCGGCAAGGCGCTCGGCGGCGCCTCCGGCGGCTACGTCGCCGCCCGCGCCGAGATCGTCGCCCTGCTGCGCCAGCGCTCGCGCCCGTACCTCTTCTCCAACTCCCTCGCGCCGGTCATCGCCGCCGCCTCCCTGAAGGTCCTCGACCTGCTGGAGTCCGCCGGCGACCTGCGGGAGAAGCTGAAGGCCAACACCGAGCTGTTCCGCACGAAGATGACCGAGGCGGGCTTCGAGATCCTGCCCGGCGACCACGCCATCGCCCCCGTCATGATCGGCGACGCGGCGGAGGCCGGCCGGATGGCCGAGCTGCTGCTGGAGCGCGGCGTGTACGTCATCGGCTTCTCGTACCCGGTGGTGCCCATGGGCGCGGCCCGCATCCGCGTCCAGCTGTCCGCGGCGCACTCGACCGAGGACGTCGAGCGGGCCGTCGCCGCCTTCGCCGACGCGCGCGAGGCGCTGCGGGGCTGATCCCCCGGTGACCCCGGTGGGGGCCCGGGCCGGGCCCCCACCGGGGTTACCGCGCGTTCCTGGCAAAATGGCCGGGTGATCGACCCCCGGCGGCTGCGCGTCCTGCGGGCCGTGGCGGACCACCGTACGGTGACCGCCGCGGCCGCCGCGCTGTACCTGACCCCCTCGGCCGTCTCCCAGCAGCTCGCCGCGCTGGAGCAGGAGACCGGCCACACCCTGCTGACCCGCAGCGGGCGGGGGGTGCGCCTGACCGCGGCGGGCGAGATCCTGCTGACCCACGCCCACGAGGTCCTCGCGCAGCTGGAGCGGGCCGAGGCCGAGCTCGCCGCGTACGCGGGCGGCACGGCCGGGGAGCTCACCGTCGCGGCGTTCGCGACGGGCATCGCCGAGGTGCTGGCCCCCGTCATCGCGCTCCTCGCCGGCCGCCACCCGGGCATCCGGCTGCGGGTGCGCGACGCGGAGGGCGACGCGAGCCTGCCGATGGTGCTGGACGGGGAGGCCGACGTGGCCCTCGCCGTCGAGTACCGGGGCGCGCCGCGCGAGGACGACCGGCGGCTGGTGCGCGTACCGCTCTACGCCGAGCCGTTCGACGCCGTCCTGCACGCGTCCCACCCGCTGGCGCAGAGCCCCCGCGTGGGCCTGGACCAGCTGGCCGACTGCGACTGGATCGGCCCCTACCCGGGCAACCCGTGCCACGACGTGGTGGTCCTGGCCTGCGAGCTGGCGGGCTTCCAGCCCCGGCTCGTGCACTCCTCCGACGACTTCCGCGCCGTGGTGGCCCTGGCCGGCGCCGGGGCCGGGGTGGCGCTCGTGCCGCGCTCGGCGCTGCGCGGCATGGAGCTGAGGGACACCGTCGTCCGCCCCGTCGGGGGCCTGGCCGCGACGCGCCGCGTGTTCGCCGCGGTGCGCCGGGGCGCCGAGGACCACCCGCTGTTCCGGCCGGTCCTCGACGCGCTCACGGAAGTCGCGGGCTCGCTGTCGACGAACTGACGGGCGTCACGGCCTCAGGACTTCCTCTGGGCTTCCTCAGGGATTCTTCCGGACTTCGGGACTTCGGGACTTCCGGACTTCGGGACTTCAGGACTTCAGGACTTCTTCAGGGTCCACTCGCCCGTCTCGTTGGCGAAGCCGCCGTCCATCGTGAACTGCACCTTGGCCGTCTTGGAGTTCTCGGGGACGGAGAAGACGACCCAGCCGAGGGCCTTGGCGCCCTGGGCGAGGTTCACGGTGACCGGGAACTTCGGGCCCTCGGTGACGCCGCCCATGGTCTGGGTGAAGGCCTGGCCCTGCTCGTCGATGACCTTGGCCCCGCTGGAGGGGCTGTCCGAGTAGGCGACCGTGCCGGTGTTGACGAGCTCGAACTGGGCGGCGACGAAGCGCTTGCCGGCGGACGGCTTGTTGTACTTGTTGTCGGTGTGGGCCGGGTCGGCGAAGCCCTTCAGGGTGACGTCGAGCTGCTCGCCCGCCTTCTTTCCCTTGAGGGTGAGCTTGCCGCCGACGGCGTGGGCGTCGCCGCCCTGGCCCTGACCCTTGTCCTGGCCCTGACCCTTGTCCTTGTCCTGGCCCTTGTCCTGGCCTCCGCCCTGGCCGCCGTTGCCCTGGGCCGCGGGGCTCTGGTCCGCCGAGGCGCTGGCATCGGCCGCGGGGTCGGTGCCGTCGCCGTTGCAGGCGGTGGCGGTGGTCGCGAGCACGATGACGGCCGCGGCGGTGAGGAGCTGACGACGCATGATGGATCCCCCGTAATGGATGCGTTGCATGGTTTGACGTGCACACTTCCGTGCTTGACGTGCACATTCTTACCTCGCCACCGGGCGGGTTCCGGCCAATCGAGGGGTCGACGGGGCTCCTGTGACAATTGAGTGATCAAATCGTGGCATCGGAACATCGGGTCGTGACATCGGGAGCGAACGGAGGCGCCGTGAGCCGTCACGCGCGGCGTACGCCTGCACCGGTCGCCCTGTGGGCCCTGCTCGTCCTCCTGCTCGGCGCGGTCTGCGGCACGGCCGCCGGCAGTGCGGGCAACAGCACCGCCCTTCCTCCCGCCGCCTCCGCCACCGGTTCCGCCGGACAGGTCCGTCCCGCCGTCCACGCGCCCGGCACGCACCCCGCGGCGGCGGACCACGCCCTCGCCGCCCACGGCCTCCACGCGGCCGCGGCGGTCCAGCACACGCGGCTGCCCGGGCTCCCCGGAACGGTGCCCGGCCCGGTGACGGGCCCGCTCGCCGTCCCCCTGCCGCCCGGCGAGCTCGCCGGCCCGCGCCAGGAGCGCGCGCCGCCCGCCACAGCCCCCTCTCCCCGCAGCACGCGCGGTCCTCCCTCCCCACGGAGCAACTGACGCCACGAGCGCGGCCCCTCCGCCCTCCCGGCCCCCGGCCGGAGCGGGCGGACGGCGGCCGGCGCTCCGCCTCGTATGCCGTGAAGTGGAGAACCCATGTCATCCCGCAAGAGCCGGACACCCCGGCCGCGCCGCGCCCCGCTGTGGCGCGCGCTGTTCGCCCTGGCCGCCGTCGCCGCCTCGCTGTACTTCGCCCTGACCACCCCGCCCCGGCTCGGCCTGGACCTGCGCGGCGGCACACAGATCGTGCTGGAGACCCGCAGCGGGCCCGCCGCCCGCGCCGATGCGGCCGCCACCGACCGGGCCCTGGAGGTGCTGCGGCAGCGGGTCGACGCGCTCGGCGTGGCCGAGCCGTCGCTGGCCCGCTCCGGCGAACGCCGCATCGTCGTCGAACTGCCCGGCGTCCAGGACCCCCGCAAGGCCGCCGAGGTCATCGGGCGCACTGCCCAGCTCACCTTCCACCCGGTCCTCGCCACCTCCGCACCGGGCGGCGGCGCGGCGCGCACACTGCCCGACCCCGACGCGCCGGGGCATCAGCTGCGCCTCAGGCCGCCGGCCCTGACCGGCAAGGACGTCGAGGACGCCCGGGCCGTCCTCGACACGCAGAGCGGCGGCGGCTGGACGGTCGCCCTTTCGTTCCGGGGCGGCGGGGAGAAGAGCTGGGCGCGCGTCACGGGCGAGGCCGCCTGCGCCGCCCCCGGGGACGCCGCCCGGCGCGTCGCCATCGTCCTCGACGACCGCGTCGTGTCGGCACCGGCGATGCAGCAGAGCGTGCCGTGCCGCACCGGCATACAGGGCGGCAGCGCGCAGATCACCGGCGGCTTCGGCGACGCCGAGGCCCGCGACCTGGCGGCGCTCGTCAAGGGCGGCGCCCTGCCCGTGCCGGTCGAGGTCGTCGAACAGCGCACCGTCGGGCCGACGCTGGGCGCCGAGGCGATCCGGGCGAGCGCGGCCGCGGCCGTCATCGGCCTCGTGTGCACGGCGGTGTTCGTCATCGCCGTTTACCGGCTGCTGGGCGTCCTGGCCACGGTGGCGCTCGCGCTCTACGGACTCATCTCGTACGCCGCGCTGGTCGCGCTCGGGGCCACGCTCACCCTCCCGGGGCTGGCCGGTTTCGTGCTCGCGATCGGCATGGCCGTGGACGCGAACGTCCTGGTCTTCGAGCGGACCCGCGAGGAGTACGCGCGCCGCCCGGCGGACCCGGCCGCCCCGTCCGGCCTCCGCGGCCCGCTGCACAAGGGCTTCGGCAAGGCGTGGAGCGCCGTCGTCGACTCGAACGTCACCACGCTGCTGGCCGCCGGGCTGCTGTTCTTCTTCGCCACCGGCCCGGTGAAGGGCTTCGGCGTCACCCTGTCCGTGGGCGTCGTGGCCTCCATGGTCTCCGCCCTCGTCATCACACGGGTGCTCGCCGAACGGGCCCTGCGGCTGCGCGGCGTCCGGCGCCGGCCGCGGCTCGCGGGCGTCGCGTCGTCCGGCCGCGTCCGGGCCTTCCTCGCCCGCCGCGGGCCGCGCCTGATGCGCCGCCGGCGCACCTGGCTGGCCGTCAGCGGCGCGCTGCTCGCGCTCGCCGTCACCGGGATCGGGGTGCGCGGACTGCAGCTGGGCGTCGAGTTCACCGGCGGCCGCCTGGTGGAGTACGGCACGAGCCGCCCCGTGGACGCGGAGCGGGCACGGGCCGCGGTCGGTGACGCCGGGTTCCCCCGCGCCGTCGTCCAGAAGGCGGACAACGGGGACGTCGTCGTCCGCTCCGGCGACCTCTCGGACCGCGACCAGCAGCGCATCAGGACGGCCCTGGAGGCGCACGGCGGGACCGTCACCGTCGAGCGCGACGAGCGGATCGGGCCGAGCCTGGGCAGCGAGCTGCGCGACAAGGCGCTGCTCGCCCTGGGCGCCGCCGTGGCCGCCCAGCTCCTGTACCTGAGCGTGCGGTTCCGCTGGACCTTCGCGACCGCGGCGGTGGCGGCGATGGTCCAGGACGTGCTGCTGGTGACGGGGCTGTTCGCGTGGCTGGGCAGGCCGGCCGACAGCGTCTTCCTGGCCGCGCTGCTCACGGTGGTCGGCTACTCCGTCAACGACACGGTGGTCGTCTTCGACCGCATCCGGGAGACACACCGGATCCGGGAGACGCACCGTATCCGGGAGACGCACCGCCGGGCGGGTGCCGGACGGGCCTCGCTCGCGTCGGCCGTCGACAGCGCGATCCTGCAGACGGTGCCGCGCACGCTCAACACCGGTATGGGGGTGCTGTTCGTGCTCACCGCGCTCGCGGTCCTGGGCGGCGACTCGCTCGCCGACTTCTCCCTGGCACTCCTCGCCGGGGTGCTGTTCGGCATCGCCTCGACCGTCCTGACGGCGGCACCGCTCGCGGTGGTCCTCGAAGGACGTCGTCCCGCAGCCGCGGCGGCATCGCCGGCGCCCCGCGGCGGGGCGAAGGCCGGGCGGGGCTCGGGCGCGGTGGTCTGACGGGCTGTCGTGCGCCGCTTCCCGGGCTCGCGGGCTTCCGGGCTTCCGGGCTCCCGGATGGGAAGCGGCGCACGACGGGGTGGGCGGCGGCAGCGCGTCCGCGCGCGGGCCGCCGCCCGTCCTTCACGTCCGCGTGACCGTCCCGCACCCCTCGGCCCTGCCGGTGTCCAGGTCCCGGCTGCGGTCGTAGGGGTCGACGGCGGGGCCGGAGGGGGCCTGGCCGGCGGGCCGTCCCTCGTCGAAGACGGGGTGCAGGAACCCGTCGTGGACACCGCAGGCGGAGTTGGCGATGTCCACGTCGTAGGAGCGGACGGTCAGCCTGCCCGGCGTCACCCGGAACCGCTCGGGGTCGAGGAGGTCGGTGTCCAGGACGCGCCGCACGATGGTGCGCTCGACCGCCCGGGAGCCCTGCACCTGCTTGGTGAGCGGGTAGACGAAGGTGACGTCGGCGTGGATGCCCACGGAGCCGTCCTTGTGCTCCGCGAAGGTGATCCGGCCGCGGGTCTTCACGGTCTCCCCCACCATGCGCACCTCCTTGCCGTCGAAGCGGCTGAAGAGGGTGACCGGGTCGTGGTCCCGGTCCGGCTTGCCGAGGGCGGTGTCGGTGCGGGTGACGAGGTCGTCCTGGTACGGGTCGAGCAAGGCGAGGGCCGCCGCCGGGCGCTCGCCCCGGATGACCGCCGGGTCCAGGTTGGCGGCGACGAGGAAGTCCTTGGCCAGCTTCAGGCCCGCGGCGACCTGCTCCTGCGACATCGTCCCCGCCGCCTGCGCCTCGGGCAGGACGATGCCCGCCGCGCCGTCGGCGTACCGCTCGGCCGGCGATCCGGCGAAGGGCCGGTCGGGGGTGGCGACACCCTCCGTGCTGCCGGGGGCAGCGCTGGGGCGCGTGGTCTCGGGGGCCATGGGCGCCGGGGTGCCGTGGGAGGCCGTCTTCGCGTCGCTCTTCCCGGTGCCCCACTCGACCGGTATCCGGGAGAGGATCAGCGCGGGCCGGAGCACGACCAGGGTGGCCGCGGCGGCGGCCACGACGCCGATCGCACCGAGGATCCGCCGGCTACGGGCCGCCCGCCCGTTCATCTCCTGCCAGGCGGGGCCGGTGCGCCAGCCTTCGGGCTCCTGGGGGGAAACGTTCTTGCTGCGTCTCCCGGACGCAGGCCTCTCGACTGACACGCACGCTCTCGCTTTATCTCGCACTCACCTGTTCGGAGCGGCAACTGTAGACGTGTTCACGCCAGATCTTTCGGGCACCCCGAGCCCCGGGAGCCACGGCGCATGACGTCGCCGAAAATGGCCGGATTTGACCCCTGCCCTGTTCCCTTTTCGGCCCCGGAGGCTCTACCTGTATCGGGGCGGTCTCCGGCCGGCCCCAGGGGCGAGAGGATTTGTACGATGACCTCCGGGATGACCTCGTTCGACAAGATCTACGACCAGCCCGACCCCCGGGCGTACTTCACAGTGCTGGGACCTCTGGAGTACCAGACACCACATCATGCCCAGGCCGTCTTCCGGCGCATGGCCGAGACCCGCAGGGCCACGGCCGCGACCGAGCCGCTGACGGTCGTCGACATCTGCTGCTCCTACGGCATCAACGCGGCACTCCTCAACCACGACGTCACACTGGACGAGCTCTACACGCGCTACACCTCCCCGCAGGTCGCGCCGCTCACCACCGCCGAGCTCATCGAGGACGACCGGGCGTACTTCGCGGCACGGCGGCGGCCCGGGGCCGCCCGGGTCGTCGGCATCGACGTGGCCTCGCAGGCCGTCTCCTACGCCCGGGCCGTCGGGCTGCTCGACGAGGGCTCCGCCGAGAACCTGGAGACCGCCGAGCCCAGCCCCGAGCTGCTGCGGCAGACGCGGCGGGCCCGGCTCATCACCATCACCGGCGGCACCACGTTCCTGTCGGCCAGAACCCTCAAGGCGCTCACGGCGGACACCGACGAACCGGCCTGGGTGGCCTCGTTCGTCCTCCGCACCGCCTCGTACGCCCCGATCGCCGACGCCCTGGCCGCACACGGCCTGCACACCGAGAAGTACACGGCCCGCACGTTCCCCCAGCGCCACTTCAGCGGCCCGGAGGAGCAGGGCTACGCGGTCGCGGCCGTCGAGGCCGCGGGCGAGGACCCCCGGGGCAAGGAGACCGAGGGCTACTTCCACACGACGCTGTACGTCTCCCGCCCCGCGCAGGACGCAGCGGCCCACCCCCTCGCGGAGCTCCTGGCGGACATCTGACCGCCGGGCACACGCGCGAACAACGGCGGGTTCACGGCAGGGCGACGGACGTCTTCCGGCCATGAACCCGCTACGGGCGGACGCCGCCGGCCGGCTCGTACGGGCGCTCCTGCGGCAGCCTGCTGCGGGCCTCGTCCAGGTCGCCCGCGGTGACCAGGCCGTGGATCTCGCGGGCCAGTGGCGTCACGTCCGTGATGGAAACCGTCCACTCGTCGGCGTAACGACGCGCCGCCTCACCCGCCAGCCCTAGCTGGAGGGAGCGGTGGGGCAGAGCCCAGAGGCGCAGGTCGCGTTCGGGGTCCCACTGCACGCGGGCCGGCGACGCCTTCAGCTCGCGCCGCCAGGCGGCCTGATCGGCGTGGACGTCCCGGTCGTAGTGGGACAGACAGGCATTGGCCAGGGCCCAGTCGAAGCCCGCGCGATCGATCTCGATCGCAAGGACGCACTCCTGGTCGGCCTTGGTGGCCCACCCGCAGCGATACATCATCCAGAGGAAGGACGGCTTGATCCAAGTCAAGCGGTGTTCGTAGTCCTTTTGGGCTTGGTCGCATTCGCGCAGGTCACCGCACAGCTATCGCATCCAGGTGAGCGCGTGCCGAACGGGAGAAGCTGTCCAGGAGCGCCTTCCCCTTGGCAGCAGTGGCCAGCGACGGCTGACCGATGATCCCGTTGGTGGTGTAGCCCGCCATGCCCAGGGTGAGCAGATGAGGGCGTCTGGGGGCCGAGTGGTCGTCTCGCTCGATGCCCTCGTGCACGAGATGCGGCGCGCCGTGGAGGAGCAGGGAGACCTCGAACTCCCCTCCGTGCATGTCCTCGGCGCTGCTGCTCTCCAACTCGGCATCGGCGCGGGCCCGGGCTCGGTCATCACTGACGGGGAAGAGGGCGACTCGGGGACCGGTGACGTTCAGTTCCTGGACGACGTTCGACAGGACGTAGTTGCCGCCGTGACCATTGACGATGATCAGCCCGGGATGCCCCGAGGCTTCAAGAGATCGCCAGATGTCGTTGACCATGGCGTACAGCGTCCCGGCACTGATGCTGACCGTGCCGGCCATCGGGGCGTGCTCATGAGAACAAGCCATAGTGATCGGTGGCAGCAGGAAGAGGCCATGGTCATCGGCCAACCGACGAGCGATCAGGCAGGCAATGACGGTGTCGGTGATCAGGGGCAAGTGGTCGCCGTGTTGCTCGAAGCTCCCGATGGGCAGGACGGCGACGGCGGGACCTCGGCGGCGCTCGTCGCCGGTGGTGGCTTGCGTGATCAGTTCGTCCATGATTCCAGCATCTCTCATCACTTCCAGGCTAGTCATGCCGCGAACTGGTCACGAACGATCGCGTAGCGTTCAAGAAAGGCCGATACAGCGGGTAGTTGCCGCTCTCCCGTCAGGGAGTCCACCACCGCCGAAAGCTCGCCGAAGGTACGGGCCGACCCGGTGTGCCTGACGATCCCGAGAGACCTCGTTGCCGCCTCGGCTCCGCGCTCCAGCTCACCGGCGCGGACGTACGCGCGGGCGAGCCGTGCGAGGTAGACGCCACGGTCATTGCGGTAGACCTGCGGCAACTCTGCCAAGTGTCCTTCGAACAGCTCGATGGCCTGTTGAGGCTTGCCGAGATCGATCCAGCAGTTCGCACGCTGCATCTCGATGTACGTCGGCGTGCAGTACGAGGTGTCGAGCTCGGTGGCCGGCCCGGCCTCGGCTGGTTCGGCAACGAGGGCGCGCGCTTCATCGAACCGCGCCAGGGCCGCCTTCGGATTCCGCATCAGTGCGTACCCCTGGGCCTCCTGCTGGGCGGCAAGCGCCGCGATCTGAGGCGAGAGTCCGGGCAGGCGCTGCGCCGCCTTGGCCAGCCCGACAGCCCTGTCTGCACTGGCGCGGGCAGTCGCCTGGTTGCTCTTGCGGAAGAGGATGTACGACTGCATGTGATCGTCTGCTGCCTCTTGCGCCCACTCCATCGCGCGATCGGACCAGAGCGCCGCGCGTCGGAAGTCGCCCAGGTCCTGGTACAGCCACCCGATGAACTCGGCGACTCGTCCGCCGATCTGCAGAAGCGCTTCCCGCGGCGCCCCAGTGCTGCCGCTCTCCAGCAGCCTCGTGATGGTCTGGGCGTGCTGGACGACGGCAGGGATGGTGTGACGGGCCCCGAAAAAGTTCGAGCTCTTGTAGTGCTGGGGCAGTTGGCTCTCGATGAGCGTGGCAACGAACTCCGGGTCGGCAAGGTCATCGTCCGGCCCAGTCTCGGCCGGGCAACCGAACGGGTCCACGTCGGAGGAGGCCACCGGCACGGCCACCGGGGCATCGTCTGCCTCCCAGTCACGGCGGGCGAGGCCCAACATGCTGCCCGGGATCCGCAGGCCATCAGCAACGCGCTCAACGACGCTGATGTTGGTGATCTCGCGCTTCCCCTTGATGATCTCTCCGACAGCACTCGGCGTCATCTCAACGCACCGCGCGAGGCGCGAAGGGTAGAGGCCTGCCCGCCTCGCCAACTGGAAGATCGCGGAGAAGTCGCGGACGCGACACGCCTCGATCATCGCTTCCTCTCGCAGCAAGCGTGCCGGGACGCCTTGGTGCGGCTCGGACTTGGGCATGAGCGGGGCTCCGGGGAGGGACGGAAACCGCGGTGGAGGCCATGCGGGTCGGGTTACCGGCGATGTTACCCACCATGGGTAACCATGCCGGGCTCGTTTCTCGAACTGTCACCCGTGATGCTGCTTGGCATGGAGAGACGACAGGAAGACGCGAACGGCGAAGAGGTGAAGCGGCGTTGGCCCCGACACCCGCGCTGCGTCGGCCTGGCGCGCGCGGAACTACGCATGGCACTGGAGACGTGGGGGCTGACGTCGATCGAGGACGAGGCGCTCCTGGTCCTCTCCGAGCTGCTGACCAATGCCGTGGTGCATGGGCGGGTCTCGCCGGGCCGGGAGATCGAGACCCGGTTCCGGCTGGAGGCGGGCGCTCTCCGGATCAGGGTCGATGACGCCTGCAAGAGGTGGCCTTCCGTAGGTCCCCAGAGCGACGAGGGAGGCCGCGGACTTCCTCTGGTGGCCGCGCTGTCGACCTCCTGGGGTGTGAGCAACCGGGTGGGCGTCGGCAAATCAGTGTGGGCGGTGCCGGCAGTACCGGCCGTGAAGGGAGATCACAGTGGCACGCATCAGTGCGTCGCAGCTGCAGCGCGGTGACATGGTGAGCCTCAGGGGCGACATCCGCGAGATCAAGGACATCCGCGATATGGAGACGTCGCGCGGTACGGAGTTGGTGCTGGTCTTCAAGACCGGATCCCCTTTGCGCCTACATCCGACGGACGAGGTCCAGACGTCGCTGTACTGGCGTCAGCTGAGGCGATGACGGCGGCTCGCCGGCGTCTCTTGGAGCAGGGGCTGGACGAGACGCTGAAAGGCCTTCGTCTCCGCCTGCCTCCGGTGACGCGGGAGGAGAGCGAAGCTGCGTTGCGGCGGATCCTTGATCGCGTAGCTCGGCGACAACGGGACGGGCAAGCGCCCCCGTAGACGGGGCGAGGACTGCCTCGACTCGGGGGCATCCGGCGGCGGTTGTCTGCTTCAGCCGCTGCCGGCGGTCCGGCCTTGAGCGACGTACGGAGCCAGGGGCCGGGCCGCACGCGACGGGCTACATACGGAGAAGGCAGTGATGACACTGACGTCGGCGGCTCGAAGGGTCGCACTGCGTGTCCTTCGACGGGTGGATGAGAGCTGGTACTGGTTCTATCAATGGGCCTTGATCAAGTTTGAAGTTGATCCTGGTCTGGCTGATGCCATGTACCGGGATGCTCTGTGAAGGGCCGGGGCGAGCGGGAAGGACAGGTGCCCCCATAGACGGGGCGGGGGCTGCCTCACTTCGGGAGGGTCCGGCAGCCTTCGCCCTCTGGTTCCCTCGGGGACGGCGCGCACGGTGATTTCGCCGGTCTGCTGTGGGCGCTGCGGCTCCCCCCCCCCACCCCGAGGGGAGGCGGTGCTGGTCGCCTCACCGCCCGCGGCCCTGCTCCACTGTCAGCGATCAACCGGGGCAGGGCCGTGCACGACGACCAAATAGAAAACCGGACCACCCCTGAGCCTGGAAGCAAGAGAGGTGGTCCGGCAGGAGACCGTCAAGATCCCCGGTGCCGATGGTACCGGGGTGGTCGCCGTGTGTCAGTGCGGTGAACCCCACCGTGGTGCCAGTCCAGTTCGTAACGAAGGGATATGGGGCAGATGGGGTTCGACGTCGAGGAGTTCGACCCGGATGACGTGCTGTGGGTGCGCGGGGTGGACTACGTGGCCGGCTGGCGTGAGGCGACGGATGCGGCGGCGGACTTAGTGGCGGTGCTGACCGCGGCCGGGGTGCCGCTGGACGGTGCGCGGGCTACGGCGCGGTCGGGGGCGGACGGGTCGGGGGTGGTGCGGCTGGTGTGGTCGGCGGAGACCGTGCGGGCCGTTGCGGAGCTCGTGCGCGGGGACGGTCCGGAACCGCTGGCGGCTTGAGCCTCAGCCACAGACCAGGGTCAGGCGGACGCTCGGCCACGATGGTGATCGACTGAGCAGATGCGCCCATGCCGGGCTCAGCCACATCGCGGCAGCTGCCCGCTCCCCATCAGCTACGGACGAAGGGCGCGGTCTCCTCACACGCCCGCATCCGCGACGGCGCGAGTACGGCGCCCGACCTCCCACCGGCCGCACAGCTCGACCACCGAAGCCGCGCCCCCCACCTCTCCCCCCGCTGCCAGCCTCCTTAACGCGCGCAACGACGATGCCAACAGTCGGCATATCACCCGCCATGTGTACCGCCGCTAGCCGGCGCTGCAGCTGCCGTCGTGGTCGACGACAAGGTTGATCGCACCGTGGCCCCTGGCGGGCATGTAGTGTTCGTCGCCCTCGAATACGGCGTTGTACCCGTTGGCGATCGTGTCCACTGATGCCGGGCCCAGGCTGATCGCCCCGGTGCAGGCGGCTTCTCCGTGGGAATCTGTCACAGCCCGGCAGATTTCGCGGCCGCTGCCGTTCAACAACATCACGTGCTTGCCCGCCAGCGGCTTGTTGTCCAATGCGTCGTAGAGGAATGCCTGGCCACCCATGAAAGGAGGCAGCAGGTTCGCCGAGCCCTGGTGAACGACCATCCGAGCTGGGCGGAGCTCGCCGGAGTGGCCGGGGCTGGCTACAGCGGCTTGTGTTCCGCTGACCGAGGCGGCTACGGCGAGTGTGGCAGTGCAAACCCAGCGCCGCTTGTTGATAAGCATGGCAGCTCCTGTGATGGTTCCGGTGGATTCAGATCGTCATGCAAGCCGATCAACGGATGTGGGTGCGGGTGGTTCTCCGCGGCTGCCCGCAACCACCCGACTTGGGTAAGGCTTGGCAGAGGGTGACGCCCCTCGAAGGCCTATGGGCCTTGCGGGTGTCCGCCGATACCAGGAGGAGCCTGGCTGTGAAACAGGCGCCCGGCTGTCGGCCGACGGGCCTTCCTGATGGGTTCGGAGCGTTGCCCGCTAGAGCTGTCGCCCTTGTCGGCCTGCACCACCGACAGTCAGCCACGATGGCGGGGCGGCCGGACGATCACCCGTCACGTGTGCACCTGTGCCATGTTCCGGTCTCAGCCAAGCTACCGATGTCTTTTTCTCACGTCACGGCCGGTACCGCCCGAGACTCCGCGGCGATGCTGCTGTCCCCCTCCCGCAGACAACGACGGTGGTGCCACGCGAAGCGAGCCAAGCCACCGACCGTCAGCCCCCGCCGGTCCGCGGCCTGCGATCGGCCGGCTCCCGGTCCGCTCTTGCTGACCGCGGCTGGTAACCGTCGGGATGTCGAAGTGCCTGGCGTCGTGCCGTCGGCCCCGGGGTACTCGTGGCGTCTTCACGCCGTGGCGGGCCCGTGGTGTGCGTGGGCGGTGGGGCGTCCGGCGGGACCGGCCGCCAGGCCGCAGCCCGCCGGGGCGCCCCCGGCCGCCCGGCGCGCCGCAGGCGCGCCCTTGAGGAAGTGAAGAAGATTTCGACCGATTGCCGGTTCCCCGGCACCGCTCGGTGCGAGTAGTCACCGTCTCCCTCTGAGACGCGGCGTTCACGCTGGCGCTCAGGTCGCGCTGACCAACTGGGGCAGCAAAGTAATTCGTTGGTAGGCCGCCGCACCGCCTGAGAGCATGTAATAACGAGTGACAACAGCGCCTGCGCCAGGTGCATCACCCGCTGACGAAAGTCAGCCGTAGAGATGGAGCAGCTTATGAACTGCCGCGCCCCACCACTCCCGCGATGCCCTCGGAGGCCCACCCATTGCTTGCCGAACTTGGCACACCCTTCTCCCGAATAGTCACCCCCACCACCGCGACTAACGTCGCCGCCCATCACCGCGCCGCCCCCACAGCGGGAGCCGCCCGGTGACCAAGCATGACCGAGAGGCCGAGATGGCCCGGCACTTGGATCGCGTCTGCAGGAAGTTCTCCACGAAGATCAGCCCGGAGGCTGCAAGACGTCTGGCCCGGCTCCTGGATCGCCAGCCCGGCGGGCGCATCGAATGAGACAGCGCTCGGCTTGGTTAGGCTGCACGGGCCGCCAAACAGGACTTCCAGTACGAGGACACGATGCTCACCGAGTACCAGCAGGAACTGAGGGACCGCTTCCTCTCCGCCCCCGTCGTGCCTGCACCGGAACCCTGGCGTCCGGCCTCACGACTGATTCCCGTCGGCGGCCTCCTCGGGGTCGGGTTCGCGCCTGACCCGGTCACTGGGAAAGACCTGCTGATGGTCGTCTCCACCAGCGGCCACGGCCTCTTCGACGCGTCCACGGGGGAGAAACTCGCGCGGGACTACGATCCCGACCCGGAGACGTGCACGCCCACCGGGCCCGATCTGTCCTGCCCGGGGATCGGCCCTCTCACGGGCACACAGGTCCGCATTGCCGGCTTGTTCGGCGGGGGCTTGCACACCACCACAGACGACGGCTGGACTGTTCAGGTCTTCAGCCCCGACTGGCCTCATCACCGGGTACTGCTCTCAGTCGATGGCGGTCTCTTCCGCGGGCCCGCCGGGGAGAAGTGGTGGCACATCTTCCACGCATCGTGGTCCGAACTGCGTGCCGCGGGATTCTCTCCGTCCGGACGTACCCTGGCGGTCGCCACCAGCAGTGACATCACGCTCCTGACCAGGCCCGAACCCAACCTCTGAACGGCATACGGAGGGGCCTAGGCCATGGCCCCTCCTTCGCAGCACCTTGGTCAGAGCCAGATCGGGCTCTGGTCGATGTCGATCCTGCCGTAGTCGAACTGGCGGCCCTTCTTCGCGGCTTCCTTGATCTTCACGGCTTCGAACAGGAACCGCATGACGGCATTCATGCGCTGGTGGTTCCCCGCCTTCTCCAGCGCTTCCCAGATCTCACGGGCGTCGGGACCGACGAGCCCTTTCAAGACATCTGCGGCAGGGCGGACGATCATCTTGCGTTCGACCTCAGCGATGCGCCCCTCGACCTTCTTGCGCATCTCGCGGTACTCCCTCGTCCTCAGCTCCTGGCTCTCCCACATGTCCTTGAGGTCTTCGAGCTCTTGACGGTCGGCATCAATGGCGGCCTGGTCCTCTTCCGACAACGTTGACGGCGTGGGGGCGTTGGTGAGATCGAGGCGTTCCAGGAGATAGATCGCGGCCTCGGTCACGAAGTCCTCCAGGATGGGTGCGGACACGGCCCGGTTGCACCGCGGGACGTCAAGCCGGTGGGTGTGGCCATGACAGATATACTTTCCTCCGGCTCCGCCCATGGGCTTGCTGCAGCCCGTGCAGATGACGATGCCACGCAGGAGATAGAACCTGCCCGCTTGATCGCTGGTCTTCCGCGCCGCGGCCCGGCACGCGCGACGCTCCCTGACCTCCAACCACATTCCCCGGTCAATGATCGCGGGCCATTCGCCATCGCCGATCTCCTCACCCCGGAAGACACGCATGCCTGCAACATGACGGTTGTCGAGGAGATCACGCACCCTGGGTGCGTTCCAGTAGCGCCCTTCCGCGGTCTTCTCGCCACGGGCGTACAAGTCCTTCGCCAGTTGGACCGGGCTCTCCCCGTCCAAGTAGCGGGTGAAAACCTCCCGGACGATGGCGGCTTCCTCGGGGATGATCTCCATGCCGGTCTTGTCGTACCCGTACCGGCGCCTGCCCGTGTGCGGCCTTCCGTCCTTCGCCCGGTCCACCATGGCATCGATCAGCCGGCGTGAGGTGTCGTCACTGGAACGACAGGCATGCGCCACCTCAATACGGAGGAAGAACCGGTCGTCGGGATCCGAGAGATCACGCCGGTTCGCCTGCCCGTGCAGAGTGATGTCATGGTCATCAGCGATCTGCAGCAGTTCTTCCAGATCGCGAGGCTGCCGCATCAGGCGGTCGGGGTGATAGGTCAGTACATGGCGTACGCGCCCCTTGCTCGCCTCGGCCAGCAGGGCGTCCCACCCCGGGCGCTGCCGCTTGCGCTGCCACGCAGACCTGTTGTTGTCCACGAACACTTGGTCCTCGGCCACAGTCAGGCCAAGCCGCTCAGCGACTTCCCGGCAGATCCGCTCCTGGCGATCCACACCGGTCTGATCGTCGTCGTTCACGTGGGAGATCCGGCAGTAGATCGCCGCGGATTCTCCCTGCCAGTTGGCGCGACCACCGGTCTTCCTGGCCCGTTGCGCACCGGCTGTCTGACTTGCTCGCAGGGCCCTACGTAACCGCGCGTCGGCCCGCTCGCCCTTCTCGTCTGCCGTCATGCAAAAAGCCTATGAACACCGCTTGATCCACGTCATCCGGTCGCGCTTCCACGCGGGCGGGAAGCGGCCGTCCCCGGCCGCCGGATGGCCGAGGCGGGGCGCGTACGCCTGGTAGACGGTGATGGTGGTGTCGGTGTACGCCGCCCGGATACGGCGGTGGGGTTCCTGCGCGTCTTGCGTGCCCTGCGCGTCTTCCGTGTCTTGCGTGTCGTGCATGGGGTCAGTCTCGGCGGACGGCCGTGTCCGGCCAACCCATTTACGACCACGAGGGCGGTGACCGCTCCCCCGTGCGGCTACCGGGATCGTCCTCCGGGACGAGTCCGGGCCGTCGTCCTCCCGGCCACGATGGTGCGGTGAGCATTGATGACATGACCGCAACCGCCCCGGCACCGGCCCCGGCACCCGCCGCCCGTGCCGTGCCGCCGCCGGACCAGTGGGCCGTACGGGCCGCGCGACTCGCAGTCGCCTGTGTGCTGCCGTCCAGCCTGTGGCGGGTGGCCCTGGCACTGGGTGTGCCCCTGGGGTTCAGCGCGGGGGTGCTGCGCGAGGAGTTCCACTCGCCCGGCTGGGGCACGGCCTACATGCTCGGCCTCAGTCTGCTCTCCGAGGCGCTGGCCTTCCTCACGCTGGGCCTCGTGCGCCCGTGGGGCGAGGTGATGCCGTGCTGGATACCGGTTCTGGGCGGGCGTCGTGTCGTCCCGTGGGCGGCGGTGACCGCGGCCGCGACCGGTGCCGTGCTGCTCAGCCTCCTGTTCACCCTGCTGCCGGTCTTGCAGATCCTCTTCGTGCACACCGAGCGCGACCTCCACGGAGGCCGGCTCTGGCTCATGAGGGCCTGCTACCTGCCGCTGATCGCCTGGGGCCCGCTGCTCGCGGCCGTCACGGTCTCCTACCACCGCAGGCACCGGGCCCCGCAGCTCCCGGCTACCGCCGCACCGCCGCCGTGTCCAGCAGGTCCGTGACGAACTTCCGTAGCCGGCCGGTGCGTACCGGCTGGACTCCGTGGAGGACCTGGGCGCCGTAGGCGAGGCCGGTGCCGGGGCCGGCGGGGGTGATCCAGCGGGTGCTGGGGACTTCCTCCAGCCACGTGGGGACGGCGGCGTGGTCGTGCACGTGCGGCAGGCGGTGCGTCAGGGGCGTGCCGGGGGCGTAGCCCTCGGGCTCGCCGACGAGCTCCCCGCTCCAGACGGCCGGGCTGGCGGTGGTCTCGATGTAGAACTCGCCTCCTTCCTCGGCCGATTGGACGACCACCCCGATCCGCCCGATGCGCCGGGGCGCGGTGGCCGGGTCGGGGATGCCGTCGATGTGCGTCGGGATGCACTGGCCCGCCGTCAGTTCCGTGTAGTCCCAGCGGGCGTCGGCGGCCACCGAGGGCAGGGCCCGCTGCAGGACGTGCAGCGAGCGGGCCGTGGCGGCGCGCAGGATCTCCTGGGCGGGCGCGGGCGCCCGGAGGACTTCGGCCTGGTGCCGGGGCCGCCATCCGATCGCCGCGAGCTCGCTGTCCATGATCTTGATCAGGTGCTCCCGCTCCGCCGCCGTCAGGAAGTCCTCGACGCTCTGCAGGGCCAGGGTCTCGGTCAGCCGGATCACCAGTCGTCCCCCTCGCTCGACGTGCGCGGTACTTGTCATGGGGTTCATCCGGCAGTGTCCTGGCACGGCGTGCTGCCGGGCAGTCGACAACTGGCCGACTTGGGCCGGGGGCTCGGAGGAGGACTCCGGTCAGAACTCCGGTCAGAACTCCGGTCAGAACTCCGGTCAGAACTCCAGTGACACGTCGTGCGTGCGCAGCCAGAAGTCCAGGGCGAGGACGAGTTCGGTGCCGGTGCGGTAGCCCGGCTGCGGGTCGTCGGCGGTGGCCGCGGCCAGCGAGGGGCCGTCGAGGAGCGGGCGGACCGGGGAGTCCGGGCCCTCGGTGACGCGTCTGAGCGCGGCGCGCAGGCCGTCGAGGTAGTACGGGTCTCTCGTGGTCGGGTAGGGGGCCTTGACGCGGTCGGCGATCTCGGGCGGGAGGAGGTCGCGGGTGGCGGCGCGCAGGAGGGACTTCTCGCGGCCGTCGAAGGTCTTCATGGCCCAGGGGGTGTTGAAGACGTATTCGACGAGGCGGTGGTCGCAGAAGGGGACGCGGACCTCCAGGCCGACGGCCATGCTGGCGCGGTCCTTGCGGTCGAGCATCCACTGGACGAAGCGGGTCAGGTGCAGGTAGCCGATCTCGCGCATGCGGCGTTCCACCGGGGAGGCGCCGGCCACGTGGGGCACTTCGGCGAGCGCGTCGCGGTAGCGCTGGGCCCGGTACCCCTGCAGGTCGATCTTCTCCAGCAGGCCGCGGTCCAGCAGGGCCTCGCCGGGGCCGCTGCCGGGGCCGGAGATGCCGGTGCCGAAGGGCGGGGCGAGCCAGGGGAACGTGTCGGCGGCGACGGAGTCGGGGTGGTGGAACCAGCGGTAGCCGCCGAAGACCTCGTCGGCGGACTCGCCGGACAGGGCCACGGTGCACTGCTCCCGGACGGCCTTGAACAGCAGGTAGAGGGAGGTGTCGCCGTCGCCGAGGTCGAAGGGCAGGTCGCGGGCGCGCATGACGGCCTCGCGGGCCGCGGGGTCGAGCAGCGCGGACGGCGGGAGGGTGACGACCCGGTGGTCTGCGCCGGCGTGCCGGGCGAGGAGGTCGGCGTAGGGCGAGTCGCGGGTGCCGCGCCAGTCGTCGGCGGTGAAGTTCTCGGCGTGGCGGGCGAAGTCGAGGGCGAACGACTTGACGGGGGCGCCGCCTTCGGCGCTGCGCTGCCGGGCGCCGAGCGCCGTGATGACGCTGGAGTCCAGGCCGCCGGAGAGGAGGGTGCCGAGGGGGACGTCGGCGACCATCTGCCGGGCGATGATGTCTTCGAGGAGCTCGCGGATGCGGGCGACGGTGGTGTCGAGGTCGTCGGTGTGCTCGCGGGCTTCGAGCGCCCAGTAGCGGCGCAGACGGGTGTCGCCGCGCCGGACGCGGAGGGTGTGCCCGGGCGGGAGTTCGTACATGCCCTTGTAGACGGCGTGGCCGGGGGTCTTGGTGAAGGCGACGAGTTCGGCGAGGCCTTCGGCGTCGACGGCGGGGCGGACGGCCGGGTGGGCGAGGACCGCCTTCGGCTCGGAGCCGAAGAGCATGCCGCCGGGGAGGGGGAAGTAGTACAGCGGTTTGATGCCCATGCGGTCGCGGACCAGCAGCAGTTCCCGGGTCCGGGCGTCCCACAGGGCGAAGGCGTACATGCCGTTGAGGCGCTCGGTGAAGTCCTCGCCCCACTGGAGGTAGGCGTGGAGGACGACCTCGGTGTCGCTCTGCGTGCGGAACGCGTGGCCGTGGCCTTCGAGTTCGGCGCGCAGCTCGCGGAAGTTGAACACCTCGCCGCTGTAGGTGAGGGCGACGACCGTCCGGCCGGCGTGGTCGTAGGTCATGGGCTGTCTGCCGCCGTCGGGGTCGATGACGGCGAGGCGGCGGTGGCCGAGGGCGGCCTCGTCGTCCAGCCAGAGGCCGTGCGCGTCCGGGCCGCGGCACGCCATGGTGTGCGTCATCGCGTCGGCGGTGGCGGCGGTGACGGGGTGTCCGGGGTCGTACGAGACCCATCCTGCTATTCCGCACATGGACTGCTGTCTCCTGTCGGTGTGCCTCTTGGGGGTGAGAGGGGGGGTGCCGTGGTGGTGGTCAGACGTGCGCGGCGGGCACCTCGGCGGGCCGCTCGCCGCCGGTGAAGCGGCGGAACGTCCAGGTCATCCACATCACGACGAGGACCATCAGCACGCTGATCGCGGTGGCCCAGGCCATGGCGTCGGCCCAGCTCGCGTCGGTGGCGTGCTTGCCGGCGACGGCGAAGAACACCGCGCCGATGACGGCGACGCCGGCGGCGCTGGCGAACTGCTGGGTGGTGGTGAGGATGCCCGAGGCGATGCCGGCGTCCTGGGGCCGGACCCGCATCAGCGCGGCGCCGAACAGGGCGGGCAGCACGACGCCGTTGCCGGCGCCGATCAGGCACAGGCACGCCACGATCCACGGCAGGCCGGTGGCGGGCCCGGCCGCGTACAGCCGTACGGCCAGGGCCACCAGCCCCAGGGCGATCACCGCGCTGCTGACGACGAGGGCGCTCATGCCCCAGCGGTTGGTGAGCCTGCCGCCGATCATCGAGGTGGCGGTGAAGAGGATGCCCATCGGGGAGAACACGAGGCCCGCCTGGAACGGCCCGAGCCCCAGGCCCGACTGCAGCAGCAGGGTGAGGGTGAACATGAAGCTGCCGAAGTAGACCATGAACGCGACGCTCGCGATCACGCCGCCGCGGAAGGACGGGCTGCGGAACAGCGGGAAGACGAGCACCGGGTCGCCGCCGCGGCGCCGGAGGGTCTGTTCCCAGCGCAGGGTGACGGCCGCGACGGGGATCGCCAGGGCCATGCAGACCCAGGTCCACGCCGGCCAGTCGGCGCTGTGGCCCATGGTCAGCGGTACGAGCAGCAGGGCGAGGGCGAGGGAGACGCCGAACGCCCCGACGGGGTCCAGGCCGACGCTGCGGCGCCGCGTCTGCGCGGGCAGGACGCGCAGTGCGGCGGCGGCGATGACGACGCAGAACGGAACGTTGATGAGGAAGATGGTGCGCCAGCCGAGGCCTGCGAAGTCGGCGGCGATCAGGGCGCCGCCGAGGACCTGTCCGGCGATGGAGCCGAGGCCGGCGGCGGCGCCGTACCAGGCCATGGCCTTGGGCTTGCGCTCGTCGGGGAAGTCCGCCGTGATCACGGCGAGCACCTGCGGGACCATGATCGCGCCGGACAGGCCCTGGGCCAGGCGGGCGGCGACGAGCTGCTCGGGGTTGGCGGCGATGCCGCACAGCAGCGAGGTGATGCCGAAGGCGATCGTGCCGATGACGAACAGGCGGCGGTAGCCGTACTTGTCGCCCAGCCGGCCTCCCGTGATCATGCCGGCCGCGTAGGCGAAGGCGTAGCCGCCGACGACGAGTTCGAGGGCGGCGGGCCCCGCGTGGATGCTCTCCTCCAGTGACGGCGCGGCGACGTTCACCACGAAGAAGTCGAACTGGGCGAAGAACATGGCGGACAGCAGGACGAGGAGGATAGGTCCGGTGCGTACGGTCGGTTTGGTCGAGGCCTCCGCCACGGAGGGCGGGGCGAGCTGGTCGGTCATGGGGCTCCTCGGCGCGGGCGCGGACGGCGCCGGCGCGGTTCGCGGACCTGTGGTCGGGACGGGGTGGACGGAACGGGGCGGGGGTGGATGGAAGGGACGGGATCGATGGAAGGGACGGATCCCTGCGTGTACGGGGGGGGTGTCTACGGGTGGGTCTACCGGGGGGTGTCAGCGGTCCCTGCGCCGGCCGTGGACGGCGCAGGTGATGCGGGCGGTGCACACCCGCCGTCCCGCCTCGTCCGAGATGACGACCTCGTAGGTCGCCGTCGTACGGCCGAGGTGGAGCGCGGTGGCGACGCCGGTGACCGTGCCGGTGCGGACGGCCCGGTGGTGGGTGGCGTTGAGGTCGACGCCGACGGCGATGTGGCCCTCGCCGGCGTGCAGCACGGCGCCGATCGAGCCCAGCGACTCGGCGAGGACGGCCGAGGCGCCGCCGTGGAGCATGCGGTACAGCTGGGTGTTCCCGGCGACGGGCATGGTGGCGACGAGCCGCTGGGGGGTGGCTTCTTGGAAGGTGATGCCCATCCGGTCGGCGAGGGTGTTCTCCCCCGCCGTGTTGATCCAGGCGACGGGATCCTCGGGGGGTGCGTCGAGGATGCCAGGGGTCCGGGGAGCGGCCGTGGTCATCGGGTCGTCACCGCCTCCGGGGCCTGCGTCACAGCAGGCGTTGCGGCGGGCACCGTGGCGGGCGCCGTGGCGACGGCCGCGGGGTCCGCGGGCCGGTAGGTGTGCAGGGCCAGGTACTTCTCGCGCAGCTGCCGCTTGAGGACCTTTCCGGTGGGGCCGAGGGGGATGTCGCCGGGGGACGCGGCGATCTCCAGGAGGGCGAGCCGGGGCTGGCCGATCCGGTCGAGGACGGCGTTGGCCCGGCGCAGGAGGTCCGCGGCGTCCCCGCCGCCGCCGAACAGCCGGACGAGGGCGACGGGCACGGTGCGGTCCTGGTCGTGCCCGGCGACGACCGCGCAGTCGGCGACCTCCTCCAGGCTCAGCAGGATCTCCTCCTCCATCAGGGCCGAGTAGCCGTCGCCGGCGTCCGTGCGGATGCGGTCGACGGCGCGGTCGACGTGGAAGTACTCGCCGTCCTCGGTGCGGTGGACGAGGTCGCCGGAGAGCCAGTAGCCGGCGAGGGTGGAGCGGTAGGTGGTGTCGGAGTCGTTCCAGTAGCCGCGGGCGATGGAGTCGCCGCGGACGCCGAGCAGGCCGACCTCGCCGGGGTCCGCGTGGCTGCCGTCCTCGCGCAGGACGGCGACCTCGGAGAGCGGGACGCGGCGGCCGAGGTGGCGGGCGCGGGGCGGGCTGTCCGGGGTGATCTCGCGGCGCAGGGCCGCCCAGCCGAGCTCGGAGGAGCCGAGTCCGTCGTCGATGACCGAACCGGGGACGGTGCGGCCGTCGGCGGTGACGGTGTGGCCCAGCTCCATCAGGCGCCGCATGTGGGCGTCGTGGCCGCAGTCGCCGAGGTTGACCCACACCTGTACGGAGGTGAAGTCCGCCGGGTCGGGGTGGTGGTGGGTGGCCAGGTGGGCGAGGGCCTCGTTGAAGGCCAGGACGACGCCGGGCCGGTAGGTGGCGCAGCCGCGGGCGAGGCCGGGCCCGGTGGGGTCGGACCAGGCGACGGTGGGCAGGCCGCCGAGGACGGAGAGGAGGGTGAAGGCGATGGCGCTGGAGTGGGACTGGGGGTAGGCGGCCAGGACGACGGAGTCCTCGGGGCCGGGCGGGTTCACGAGCCGGTAGCGGGCGCCGGCGACGCTCTGCGCGTGGGTCCACACGACGGGCTTGGGGTTGCCGGTGGTGCCCGAGGAGTGGCAGATGACGACGGGGTCGTCGGCGCCGTGGTGGTACTCGGCCCCGGCGGGCAGGGTGCGGTTGCCGAGGATGCCCACGTCCTGGCGGGTGCAGGTCCAGCGGACGACGGGCAGTTCGCGCTCGCGGCCGGCGAAGAGGGCCAGCCGGGGGGCGTCGGTGTAGATGCCGACGGGGGCGGTGCGGCGGATGAGGCCGAGGGCGAGCTCGGGTTTCATCCGGCCGTTGATGAGGACGGCGATCGCCCCGATGCGGGCGAGGGCGGCGAGGTGGAGGTGGTCCTCGAAGGAGTCCTCGATGTAGACGGCGACGCGGTCGCGGGGCCGTACGCCCCGGTCGTGGTACCAGGCCGCCCACGCCTCGGCGAGGTCGTCGAGCTGGCGGAGGCTGAACTCGGACTGCTGCCAGCCGTCCGTGTTGAGCAGCGGCACGTCGGCGGCGATGAGCGGCAGGTCGGCGGCGGGGTTGGCCGCGGCGGCGACGCGCCAGGCGTTGCCGCCGCCGAGGCCGGGGTGGTCCACGAGGCGCAGACGGGCCTCCGGGGGGAGCAGCGTGTGCGGAGTGAGCGGCATCATTCACCTGGCCTCGGGGTTCGGGACGGATCGGCGTACGGGTGGCTCGGGAGTGCAGGCCGTGCGCCGGAACATGGCAGTCCGCTGAGGGGGCCCGCCGGTAGGCGACGCTAGGCGCGCCGTCCGGGGGCCCGCCAACCGTCACGCGATAGACCGTCAAGTCACCGCGCGGGGGCGGGAATCCAGGGCGAACGGGCGATCCGAAAGGGCGGCCGGTTCCACTTGACGGACTCCCCCGCGGCCGGTTCGGACGTCACAGGCGCGTGGCTATGTTCGGGAAAGTCCTCCGGCGTGCTCCGGGATCCGCAGTGACCGGTAGCCGTACGTTCCCGAGAAGGAGTACACAGTGCCACCTGTCCGGAAATCCGATGCCGGCGACCGGCTTCGCGAAATAGTGGCGTTCGTCCTCGACGTCGACGTGGAGGACGTACGGACCGACGCCTCGTTCCACCAGGAGCTCAAGGTCGACTCCCTGGAGAAGGTGGAGATCGCGGCGCGCATCGAGCAGACCTTCGGGATCGCGCTCGGCGACGACGAGACGGCGGCCGTGGACAGCGTCCGGGACGCACTGGAGCTGCTGGCCGCGAAGAGCTGCCAGAGCTCCGAGGTCTCCGCGGGCGGCGACGCCTCAGCGGGCGCGGCGCCCCCGGCCCCGGAGGACGCCGCCCCGGAGGACGCCGCCCCGGTGGACGCCGCCCTGGTGGACCGCCTGCTCGGCGCCCACATCGGCGCCGGGCACGGCGAGCGGACCGCGTACACGGACCCCGACGCCGGCACCGTCTCCTACGCGCGCCTCCACGAGGCGGCGCAGGGCTACGCCCGGGCCCTGGCCGGCCGGGGCGTGCCGGCCGGCAGCCGCGGACTGATCGTCGCCGAGGACTCCGTGGCCACGGTCGCGGCCGTCCTCGGGCTGTGGTGGCACGGGTGCGTGCCGGTGCCGGTGAGCCCGATGCTCGGCGACGACGACATCCGGTTCGTCGCCGCCGACTGCGGCGCGGCCGTCGTCCACCTCGACACCGCACCCGCCCAGCAGGCCTCTCTGCAGGAGGCCTTCGCCCACCTCCCCGTGCTGACAGGCGATCAGGTACGCGCGGAGCTGGCGGGCACCCCCTTCCCCGGCCCGCCCGTCCCGGTCGCGCACCGCCCCGCGGGCGCCGAGTCGCTCGTCCAGTACACCTCCGGCTCCACCGGCCGGCCCAAGGGCGTCCGCCACTCCGCCGCCGGGATCCACGCCATGCTGGACGGGTACGGCGCCGTGCTCGGGCTGCGGCCCGACGACGTCGTGCTGTCCACCGCCCGGATGTCCTTCGGCTACGGCTTCGGCAGCTCGGTGCTGTGCACGCTGGCGGCCGGGGCGAGCGCCGTCGTCCTGCGCGGGGCCGTGGACCCGCTGTCGGTGAGCGCCGCCCTGCGCCGCCACCGGCCGACCGTGCTGTGCTCGGTGCCGCGCCTGTACGCGGGCCTCCTCGACTCCGCCGGCCGCCCGGACACCGGCGCCCCGTCGTCCCTGCGCCTGTGCCTGACCGCCGGCGAGCACTGCCCGGCCGCCCTGAGCCGGCGCATCGAAGCCGCCTTCGGTGCACGCGTCATGAACTGCCTGGGGGCCACCGAGGTCATGCACGTCGCCGTCGCGACGCCCGCGGACCGCCCGCTGCACGGGCTGGCCGGCCTGCCCGTCCCCGGCGTGACCGTGACCGTCCGCGACGACCTGGGCCGGCCGGTGCCCGACGGCACCGACGGCCGGCTGCACATCGCCGGGCCGACCGTCTCCCTCGGCTACGTCGACCGCCCGGACGCGGACGCGGTCACGTTCGGCGCGGGCGGCGCGTACACCGGCGACATCGTCCGCCGGAACCCCGACGGCAGCATCGCGTACCTGTGCCGCGCCGACGACATCCTCAACCTCGGCGGCTACAAGGTCGTGCCCCGCGAGATCGAGGACGTGGTCCGCTCGATCGACGGCGTCACCGACTGCGTCGTGGTCGGCGCCCCGGACCCCGACGGCCTGCAGCGCTCGGTGGCGTTCACCGTGACCGCGGAGGGCACCGACCGGGACACGGTCCGGCGCGCCATCCGCGCCGGCGTGCGCACCCGCCTCGCCCCGTACAAGCGGCCCAGCCGCTTCGAGTTCGTGGACGTCCTGCCGGCGACGGCCACCGGCAAGCTCGCCGCCTACCGGCTGCGCGAGCGGATGGGACAGTCATGACCTGGGACATCACCGGCATGGGGGCGGTCGCGAGCGTCGGCGGCACCCCGCGGGAGATCTTCGCCGCGCTCTGCGCGGGCCGCAGCGGGCTCGCCGGGCTGCGCGCCTTCGACACCTCCAGGTACCGGGCCCGGCAGGCCTACGAGATCGACGACCGCGCCCGCCCGGGCGCCGACGAGCCGGGCCGCGCCACCCGCTGGCTGCGGCAGGCCGTCGCCCAGGCCCTCACCGACGCGGGCCTCCCCCACGACCTCGCGGACGTCCCCGTCCTGGTCGGCACCACCCTCCAGGAGCAGCGCAGCGCCGAACTGTGGTGGCGCGAAGGCAGCCGGCTGGCGCCCTCGGACCTGCACTTCGGCACCGCCCTGCGGGAGGCCTTCGGCGCCACCCGCACGTACACCTTCGCCAACGCCTGCGCCGCCTCCCTCTACGCGCTGGCCATGGCCACCGATCTCATCGAGGCGGGGGCCGCGGACACCGTCGTGGTGGCCGGCACGGACGCGATCGGCGAGAGCGCCTTCGGGACGCTGGACCGGGTGCAGAACGACATCCCCGACGCGCTGCGCCCCTTCGACCGCTCCCACAAGGGCATGCTGATGGGCGAAGGCGCGGTGGCGGTGGTCGTGCAGCGCGCCCCGGCCGCCCCCGCACCCGGGCGGCGCGTGCACGCGCGCGTGCGGGCCGTCGGCATCAACTGCGACGCCCACCACCCCACGGCCCCCGACCCCGAGGGCATCACCCGCGTGGTGCGCGACGCCCACCGGCGCGCCGGGGTCGCCCCCGGGGACATCGACCTGGTCATGCTGCACGGCAGCGGCACCCCCAAGAACGACACGACCGAGGCCGGCGTGCTCGCGCAGGTCTTCGCGGCCGGTTCCGGGGGCGGTGACGGGAGCGGGCCGCTGATGACGGCCGTCAAGTCGATGACCGGGCACACGCTGGGCGGCTCGGGGCTGCTGAGCCTCGTGGTCGCCGCGCTCGCCCTCCGGCAGGGCACCGTGCCCCCGGTGCTCGGGCTCACCGACCCGGTCGAGGAGGCCGCCGGGCTGCGGCTCGTCCAGGGCACGGCGGCCACGGCCGACCTCGGCCTCGCCCAGATCGACGCGTTCGGCTTCGGCGGGATCAACGCCGCGGCGATAGTGGAGGCAGTCCGATGAGCAGTGCGTCCAGTACGTCCGGGCAGCCCGAGGCCGTCGTCTCCGGCGTGGGCCTCGCCGTCCCCGGCCTCACCTTCCCCGACGAACTCCTCGGCGCCGTCCGCGAGGGCGGCTTCGACCCGCACACGGGCCTCACGGGCCGCGAGATGCGGCACAAGGACCGCGCCTCGCGCCTGGCCCTGCGCGCCGCCGAACCGGCCCTGCGCGACGCGGGCCTGCACGACGGCAAGGCCTTCACCGGCGACGGCGACACCACCGCGGTGGTCGTCAGCTCCAACTTCGGCATCCTCGACAGCGTCTGCGCGTTCGCCGACGTCATCGCCCGCGACACCGTGACGGGCCTGAGCCCCCTCGGCCTGCCGCAGACGTCCAGCAACGTCATCGCCGGGTCCGTGGCCATGCGCCACGGCCTGCGCGGCCCCAGCAT
Source organism: Streptomyces sp. XH2 (assembly GCF_049725035.1). Taxonomy (NCBI): domain Bacteria; kingdom Bacillati; phylum Actinomycetota; class Actinomycetes; order Kitasatosporales; family Streptomycetaceae; genus Streptomyces; species Streptomyces sp. XH2. The sequence continues at coordinate 222,922 of NZ_JBMMMZ010000004.1, forward strand.
CACCCTGTGCAACGGGCCCACCAGCGGGCTCGACGCCGTGTACTGGGCGCGCGGGCTCATCGCGTCGGGCCGCGCGGAGACCGCCCTCGTCATCGGTGTCGAGCCGTCCGGCGACGCCGTCACCAAGCTGCTGGGCGAGCCCGTGTTCGACGGCGCCGCCGCCCTCGTCCTGGAGGCCCGGGACCGCGGCGCCCGGCCCCGGGCGGTCATCGGCGCGGGAGCGTACGCGCGCGGCGCCGACCCGTCGGCCGCGGTGGCCGCGGCCCTCGGCGGCCGCTCCCCCGGCGCCGTGGACCTGTGGCTGCCCGGCGAGGACGCGTGCGGCGCTCCCTCCGGCGGGCCCGCCTTCGACCTCACGGCGCGGCTCGGCCGGTGCTCCGGCGCCCTGGGCGTGCTCCAGTGCGCGGCGGCCGTCGCGCACTTCGACCGTCACGCGGACCAGGACGCCGCCGTCCTGGCCTCGGCCGGGGGCCCGGCGGACGACGCCGCCGCGGCGCTCCTGCTCACCGCTCCCTGAACTTCCGCTCCCTCACCCGCACTTCCTCCCCGTTTCCTCTCCACCCCCTCCCTGCTCCCTCTCCCGCGCTTCCTCCCCGTTTCCTCTCCGCCCCCTCCCTGCTCCCTCTCTCCTGCACCTCGTACGAACCAGCCCTGACATCCCCGAACCGGAGGCACCGCCATGACCGCTCAGCCCACGATCAACACCCTCGACGTCGAAGAGCTCCGCGCCGTGGTCGCCGACGCCCTCGAACTGCCCGTCGAGGAGGTCACCGACGACGCCCGTTTCAAGGAGGACCTCGACGTGGACTCGCTGATCTCCCTGGAGATCGCGGTGCGCATCGAGGAGCAGTACGGCATCCGCATCGACGACTCCGACCTCGCGGACCTGGGGTCCTTCCGGCTGATCAGCGAGCTGGTGGCGGACCGGGTCGCGGGCCGGTCCGCAGCATGAGCGCGGCGGCCCGCGCCGTGCGCGGCGAGGCGGCGGACGGCGCCGCGCGGCGGCCGGTGGCCCTGGTCACCGGCGGCTCGCGCGGCATCGGCCGGGCGGTGGTGGTGCGGCTGGCCGAGGACGGCCACGACATTGCCTTCTGCTACCGGTCCGACGCGGACGCCGCGGAGACCACCGCGAAGGCGGCCCGGGCGGCGGGCGCCCGGGTGCTGGCCCGGCAGGTGGACGTGGCGGACGCCGGCGCCGCCCGGGAGTTCGTCACCGAGGCCGTCCGCGAGCTGGGGCCGCCCGACGCGGTGGTCACGTGCGCGGGCATCACCCGCGACCGGCCGCTGGCGCTGATGACCGACGAGGAGTGGCGGGAGGTCATCGACACCAACCTGCACGGCACGTACCACGTCTGCCGCGCGGCCGTCTTCCCGCTGATGAAGCGCCGCAAGGGGGCGATCGTCACGCTGTCCTCCGTCGCCGGCGTCCACGGCAGCGCGGCGCAGACCAACTACGCCGCCTCGAAGGCCGGCATCATCGGCTTCACCCGCTCGCTCGCCAGGGAGGGCGGGAAGTACGGCGTCCGCGCCAACGTCGTCGCCCCGGGCCTGATCACGACCGACATGACGGCGGCCCTGCCGGAGGCGGTGGCGAAGCGGCACCTGGAGCAGATCCCGCTCGGCCGGGCGGGGACCCCCGAGGAGGTGGCCGACCTGGTCGCGTACCTCGTGTCCGACCGCGCCGCCTACATCACCGGGCAGGTCGTCGAGATCAACGGAGGGCTGCCGGGATAACGCCCGCCCGGGGCCTTGCGCGCACGACGCACCACCGAAGATCGTACGGATATATCTATGGGTTTCCCCGGGCTCTTCACAGCTCCTCCTGAGCTTTTCTTGAGCCTCCGTCAATAGGTGCTGCCACCAAGGAAATTCGTTCCGGGTTCCGCGCCGGACCGCGGGGGGAGTCATTCCGCGAATGGTCTCCCCGCAACCCACGGTGACGTGTACCCTCATGCACCTGTCGGCAACTGTGCGGAGCTCGGGGGACCCATGACGCCGTCAACACGTGGTGCGACTTTCAAACCCAAAGTGATCGTCGCGATCGATTTCGGGACGCACGGCACCGGCTTTGCCTGGGCGACCGTTTCTGCCCTGCAGGACGCGGCGAGGCACCGGGTCGTGGTGTACCAGCCGTTCACGCAGTCGGGAGGCCACACCTACCCGAAGGACCTCAGCGCCGTCCTCGTGAACCGGGCCGGTGACCCGGTGAAGTTCGGGGAAAAGGCGCGCAATGCCTGGGACCGTGAACTCGCCCGCGGAAACCCTCAGGGATTCGGCTATGCCAGCAAGTTCAAGATGGCAATTCACGGGCGCGAGGGAAGGTCCGACATCCCGGAATTCCTGGGCAGCCTGGCCGGCGCCCGGCGCGACACGGTGAAAGTCCTCGTCACCGCCATGCTCACGCATGTGCGGCGGGCCGCGCTGGACCAGATCGGCCGTTTTGCCGTCGGCGGCGCCGCCTATACCGCCGACGAAATCCGCTGGTGCCTCACCATTCCCGCCATGTGGACCGAGGCGGACCGCCAGTTCATGCGGACGGCGGCCGTCGCCGCCGGGCTGCCGGGGGACGCCGAGCGGCTGCTGCTGGTGCAGGAGCCCGAGGCCGCGGCCGTCTACTGCGCGCTCAACGCGGGCACCGTGCTCGGCCCGGACCGCCCGGAAGGGCAGTTGGAGGTCGACACCCCGGGCAGCCGCTTCATGGTGGTGGACGGCGGAGGCGGCACCGTCGACATCACCAGCTACCAGATCCGCGCCGAGGGCGTCGGCCCCGGCCAGCTCAAGGAGACCCGCGTCGCCGACGGCGACCGCCTCGGCTCCGCCTACGTCAACCACGCCTTCGTGACGGACATCCTCGCCGACCGCTTCGGCGAGCAGCAGCTCAAACAGCTGATCGCGGCATTCCCCAAGGAAGTCGGGCAGCTGGAGACGGAATGGGAGACCGAGAAGGTCCGGCTCGTCTCCGAGACCGCCGCCGACGGCACCCCCGTGATCACGGACACGGTGCTCATCAGCATTCCCGGCAAGATCTGGGACGCCCTCGACGCGGGAACCCGGACCCGGCTCACGGTGCTCGCCTCCGGCGAGACCCACTACATCGAGATCACCGCGCACGAGGTCACCACGCTCTTCGAATCCGTGGTGCGCCCGATCCTCTCCACCATCGAGCGGCAGCGGGCCGCCGCGGCCGGCGACGGCCCGGCCGTCGGGCGGGAACAAATGCTGCTGGTGGGCGGATTCGCGCGCTCGACGTACCTGCGGGACCGCATCGCCCAGCGCTTCGGCAACGCCGTCCGCGTGATCACGCCGATGGACCCGGCGGTCGCCGTGCTCGGCGGCGCCGTGCACTTCGCCTACGACCCGTCCATCATCTGGGGCCGCCGCTCCAAATACACCTACGGATTCGGGTGCAGCATGCCGTTCCGGCACGGCATCGACCCGCAGGAGAAATTCTTCATCGACGACGACGGCAACGAGAAGTGCAACGACCGCTTCGTCATCATGGCCCGGCGCGGCGACCTCGTGCCGACGGACCACAAAGCGGTGAGCACCGTCGCGGTGTTCCCGAAATGGACGGCGGTCCAGGTGGCGATCCACGCCACGTACGCGCACGACCCCGACTACACGGACGAGGAAGGCTGCGAGGCCATCGGAAAGGTCATCCCCGACATCTCGGGGTCGGTGGGACTCCCCACGAGCGAGCGCTCCCTGGACGTCGCCTTCTCGTTCGGGACCACCGAGATCGAAGTGGAGGTCTGCGACCGCCGGTCGGGGGCCGCCCGCCGCGCCGAGGTCGCCTTCGACGACCTGTACGGCCGCGGCAGCACCGACCGGCCCGACACCCCGCAGGGAAGGTGACCCAGGACCATGTACGACTACGGGTGGAACGATCACGAGGCACCGAAGGAACCGCACCCCGCCGCCCCTTCCATGCGGGCGGCGACCAGCGGCCAGTACTCGCAGGACTGGTGGCTCGGCCAGTTGCAGGACCTCCAGCAGCGGCTGGGGGCGGTGGAGTCCTGGCAGCACGCCGTGGACGCGAGGGCGGAGCAGCAGGCCGCGAAGGCGAGAAGGAGCGGCGGCTCCACGCAGAGCGACCTCACCCGCCTGCGGGAGACGGTCGTCCGGGTGTCGGACGGCGTGACGGCCATGACCCACCGGGTGGACCACCTGGAGGCGAGGCTGCGGCAGGCGGAGGTCCTGCTCGACCGGCTGCGCTCCGCGGGCGTCCGGGACGCCATCGCCACCGGCGAGGCCCCCAGCGACATGCACCGCCGGCACTCCCAGATCAAGGAGCGCTACCAGCGCCTCGTCGACCAGGACCTGCGCAACCTCGCCCGCGAGCTGTGCCCCGCCGACGCCCGGCAGTGGGACCAGATACCCGGTGGCATGCCGGCCGCGCGGGCCCGGGCCGTCAGCGAGACCGTGCACATGCTGTTCACGGCGGCCCAGCAGGGCGCGCCGGCCACGACCGAGGGCATGCAGTCCGCGCTGGCGCACCGCGGCTACGCGACGGAGGGCATCGACCCCCGGCTCCGCAAGGCCGTGGACGGGGTCAACGGCATCGTCCGGGACATGGCCGCCGTCGAACTGCCCGCGTCCCTGCTGTTCGACGTCGACGTCACCGCCCTCGCCGAGGACGAGTACCAGGCCTACAACCGGCAGGACACCGGAGTTCCCGGCTTCCTCGTCGCACCGGCCTACGCCGTCCAGGGCGAGGCCCCGGAGAACCATCTGAAGGCGTTCGTCTTCCTGGCCCCGGGCGAGGCCCCGTGACCCCCCGGGACGACTCGCTCAGCCTGGAGATCGTGGCCCGGGGCGTGCCGCTCGTCGACGACCGGCTGCTCCTCGAACTGACCAACGACCTCCACACCGCGAACGACCTCACCCGCGCCGCGGCCCGCGAGGGCTTCTTCGCCCGCCTGCTCGGCCGGGCGACCGGCCGCGACCGGATCCGCGAACGGACCGTCCGGGACCGGATGCTGAGCTCCCAGCAGCTCACACTGCGCTGGCTGACGCACCTGAGCGAGCGGATGACGGTGACCGACCTCGTGGTGGCCGAGGTCTCCGAAGAGGTGCACGACGCGAAGAAGCGCATCGAGCGCGTCGAGGCGGCCGGCCGGTGGTCGGCCGCCGCGATCGGCGAACTCGGGGCGATCCTCGGCAGGCTGGCCAGCGACACCGGCCGCTTCCTGTCCGACCACGAGCGCCGGCTCGCGGCGCTGGAGGCCCAGCTGGCGCTGGACCGCGCGGCCCGGCGCTGGCGCCATCCACGGCCCGACCCCGGCCTGCCCTGGCTCGTGGGAGCGGTGCTGCTGGCCCGCGAGGTGGCCTCCGGGCCGGCCGGCACGTACGCCTTCACGGGCGGCGAGACGCTCATGCAGCGGCAGTTGGTCGAACGCATGCTGCAGGATCCGCCGGTGCCCTGGTTCGAGGGCGTGAAGTCGGTGCCGGCCATGCTCACCGCCGTCGTGCGCGACCTGCCCAGCGAGAACCACCGGCTGATGGTGGCCGAGCTCCTCGGCCTCGGCGTCGCCGACGAGCTGTCGGACGCGGCCGGCCCGCTGACCTCGGCCCTCGCGCGGGCGACGGAGCTGGCCGTGGCCGGTGCCGACCCCGACGACGCCGCGCGGGCCGCCCTGCGGGACAGCAGCGGCAGCGGCGACCTCTTCCTCCCGTCCAGCCTGAGCGTCGAACAGCTCGTGCGGCGCATCGTGGCCGAGCAGTTCGCGGAGGCGCGGCAGCGGCGGATCCGGCTCCGCAAGCACGCGGGTACCGATGACGGCGGCGGACAGGACGGTGCGGGGTGTGATGCACGGTGAGTGACGCGCAGGATATGGGGGAAGCTTCCGGCCCCGGTGAACCGCGGGGCACGGGCGAGGCGCCGGGCACCGGCGACCCGCACCTGAGCAACGCGCAGGAGATCGCGCGCACCTTCGCCGGCTGGGCGGCCCGCGCCGACAGCGTGGCCGCCGGGCACGCCGCCCCCGTCCCCCGGACACGCCCGGCCCCCGAGGAGCCGCGTGCGGTGCCGGCGGGCCGGCCGGCGTTCCCGTCGCCCGGATCGCTGCGCATCGGGCTCGTGCTGGCCGGAGGAGGCGCCAAGGGGGCCTACGAGCTGGGCGTCTGCGACTACCTCGCGGAGATGGGCCTGGAGATCGCGGCCATCGCCGGGACCAGCATCGGCGCCCTCAACGGCGCCGTGCTGGTCGGCGCCCCCGACCTGCGGACCGGCACCCGGCGCCTGGCCGGCTTCTGGGAGCGCTTCTCCACCCGGTCGGGCGTGACGCCCTTCGCCGAGGAAGGCCTCCCGCTGGACGCGGCCGGCGCGGCGGCGGAGGGCACCGCCCGGCAGGCCCGGCTGCTCGCGCCCAGGCTGCTGGGCCTGCGCCGCCGGGTCGGCCTGCTGGAGGAGCTCGTCGGCGAGGCGGTGGACGCGGCGGCGATCCGGGCCGGCCGCCCCCTGTGGGTGGCCGCCTACCCGCTCATCCGCACGCCCGCCCTCCCGGTGCGGATGCGCCACCTCGTGGAGGTCCTGCGGTGGCTGGGCGGCGCGAAGGGCGCCATCCTGCGCCTCAACGGTCTCCCGGAGCACCAGATCCGGGAGGCCGTCCTCGCGAGCGCCGCGCTGCCGCTGATCTTCCCGTCCCGCGTGGTCGACGGCTGCGCCTACCTCGACGGCGGGCTGGGCGGGCCCGGCGACCGCACCCCGGTGCGCGCCTTCGCCGAGCAGGAGCACTGCGAGGTCGTGGTGGTCGTCCACCTGCACCCGGACGCCGTCGTCAGCTCGCACCCCGCGGGCCCCGTCACCCGGATCGACATCCGGCCCAGCGTCCCCATCGTCCCGCCCGGCCCGCTGGGCCCGCTCACCGGCCTGCTGTCGTTCTCCCCGGACCGGGTCCAGGCGCTGCGCAGGCTCGGGTACCGCGACGCCTGGGTACGCTTCGAGGAGCTCCGCCATCTGCTCGGTGTGCACAACTCCCTCTCGCAGGCCGAGACGCGCATGCTCGCGACGTTCCAGCGGCTGTGCGACGCGCCCCGGCCCGCGGCTCCGTCGTGACGTCCGTCCTGGAGGCCATCGTGCGGGATCTCCCCTGGCACCTGAGCCGGCCGATCGCGCACCGGGGCCTGCACGGCGGGCCCGGCGGCCCGCCGGAGAACTCGATGGCGGCGTTCCGGCGCGCCGCCGCGCACGGCGTCCCCTTCGAGCTCGACGTGCAGCTGACCAGGGACGGTGCGCTCGCCGTCGTGCACGACGCGGCGGTCCGCCTGCCGTCCGGGAGCGAACGGGCCGTCACGTCCCTGACCCTGGGCGAACTGCGCGCGGTGGCCTCGTCGGTGCCGGGCGCCGCCGTACCGGTCACGCTGCCCGAGGTGTTCGCGGTGGTGGCCGGGCGCGTGCCCGTCATGGTGGACGTCCGCCGCTGGGGGGTGGCGGGGGCGGCCGGCCTGGAGCGTGCCGTCGTAACGGCGGTCCGCCGTTACGACGGCCCGGTCGCCGTGCAGTCCTTCGACCCGCGCACGGTGTACCGGCTGCGACGCGCGCTCCCCGGCGTACCGGTGGGGCAGATCGCGGGGGCCCTCCGGTCCGCGCCGCCCGTCCTGCGCACGGTCGGCCGGTCCATGGCCACCAACGCCGTCTCCCGTCCCGGCTTCCTCAGCTTCGAACTGGACGCCCTGCCGTCGCGGGCCCTGCGCTTCTGGCAGCGGCGGGGGCTGCCCGTCATCGGGTGGACCGTCCATTCGCCGGAGCAGGAGCGGGCCGCGCGCGAGTCGGTGACGAACGTCTTCTTCTCCGGATACCTGCCGTCGGCGTATGCGCCGCAGCCGTCGGATCCGTGAATGAGGCCGGGCCTGTGAACGAGGCCGGGCCTGTGAACGAGCAAGTGCGAGTGAGTGCGAGGAAGAGTGTGCTGAGGAAACTGGGTCTGAGATTCTCCGCGCCCCGCTGGCGGAACTCCGACAAGGGGTTCACCGCCGCGACCGAGCGCTACGTCCGGGAGGTCATAGATTTCTACGACATCCGCGCCACCTGGCACCGGCGCTTCTACCGCCTGAGCGGTGCCCTGGTGATCCTGGCCGGCGCGGCCCTGCCGGTCCTGACCGCGCTCGAGTTCCCCGGCAAGGGCGCCGCGATCTCGGGCGCGGGGTTCCTGGTGGCGGTCACCACCGCCATGAAGAGCCTCTACCGCTGGGACGTCTCCTGGATACTGCTGCGGGAGACGGAGATCGAGCTCACCCGCGTCTATCTCCAGTGGTGCGCGGGAGGCCTCGGCCCGGACGGCACCGACGGCTCGCCCCGCTCGGCGAACGCCCTGCTGGACGCGGTGTTCAAGATCCGCCGCCGGGAGTCCTCCGAGTTCTTCAAGAACCTCCCGGACCCCGGGCCGGCCGTCCAGCCGGTCAACGGAGGCACGGGCAGCCGCGCCGCGCGCTGACGGTCGGCTCGGAGTTCCTTCCGCCGGTCACCGTGTCCGTACGGGCGCCCCGGCCAGCAGCTCCCGCACCGAAGCCGCCTCAGGCACCCCCAGTCGTTCGAAGAGGGTGAGGGCTTCGCGGAGGTGGTCGTGGCCGCGGGCCGGGTCGCCCAGGCGGGTGCGGGCGCGGCCGAGGACGGCGAGGGCCAGGCCCTCGCAGTAGGTCTTGCCCAGGTCTCGGGCGATGGTCAGGGACTGCTCGGCGCACGAGACCGCGTCCTCGTCGCGCCACTCGGCCAGGCGGCACTCGGCGAGGCGGGCCCAGGCCAGGCCCTCCCAGCCGCGCTGCTGCTGCTCGATGAAGGAGCCGAGGGCGTCCTGGAGCTGACGGGCCGCGAGGTCCGGTCGGCCGGTCTTGTGGAGGACGCAGCCGTGCTGGTAGAGGGTCAGCGCGATGGTCGGGCCGTTGCCGGTGGCGCCAGCGATGCGGACGGCCTCGGCGGCGTCGCGTTCGGCTTCGCGGGGCCGGTCGAGGGCGAGGCGGACGCGGGCGGTGTTGGCGAGGACCCTGGCCTCGCTGCCCTTGTCGTCCAAGGCGTCGCACAGCCGGCGGGCCTGCTCCAGGAGGGGCAGGGCGCGGGCGGGGCGGTCGGTGGCGAAGCACAGGATGCCGAGGGCGTTGGCGGCGAGGTGGCGGCACATGGGGTCGCCGGCGGCGTCCGCGAGGCGCAGGGCCTCGGAGAGCTCGCGCTCGGCGGCCTCGTACACGTCGGTGTAGTAGTGCAGGTTGCCGAGGGCGTAGAGGGCCCGGGCCTCGACGCGCGGGTCGCCCGCCGTGTGTGCGGCGACGGCGGTCAGCTCGGACAGGCGGCGCAGTTCGTCGCGGTGCGCGGGGCCCTCGATCAGGCCCGACCAGGTGAGCAGCAGGTCACCGGCGGGGCGCAGCGCCCCGGGCAGTTCGCGGACGGCCTGGGCGAGGCCGGCGGCGAGCGTGACGTGCTCGCGGCGCAGCCACTGGCGGGCCTCGTCGGCGCCGGTGAAACCGGTGCCGGGGGTGGTGACGGGGTGGAGGTGGCGGTGCAGGGCGTGGTCGGGTTCGAGGATGCGGGAGGCGTTGGCGACGGTGGCGAGCAGGTGGTCGAGGAGGCGGGCGACGGCGGCGCGGCGGTCTTCGGGGGTCTCCGTGCGTTCGGCGCGGCGACGCGCGTAGAGCCGGAGGAGGTCGTGGAAGCGGTAGCGGCCGGGGGCGTACGACTCGAGCAGGCCGGCGTCGGCGAGGCCCTCGGCGAGGTCCTCGGCGGTGAAGTCGTCGCGGTCGAGAAGGGCCGCCGCGGCGGCCAGGGGGAGATCGGGGGCGTCGGCGAGGGCCAGCAGGCGGAAGGCCCGGGCCTGGTCGGCCGGGAGGTGGGTGTAGCCGAGGCGGAACGTGGACTCCACGGTGAGGTCGCCGGCCTGCAGTTCGTCGAGGCGGCGGCGTTCGTCGTCGAGGCGGGCGACGAGGGAGGCGACGGTCCAGCCGGGCCGGGAGGCGAGGCGGGAGGCCACGATGCGGACGGCGAGCGGCAGGTGGCCGCACGCGGCGGCCAGGTCCTTCGCGGCGCGCGGCTCGGCGCTGACGCGCTCCTCGCCGGCGATGGCGGCCAGCAGGGAGAGGGCCTCGGCCTCGCTCGCCACGCCGACGTGGAACTGCCGTGCGCCGCCGAGGGTGACCGCCCGGGAGCGGGTCGTCACGAGCACGGCGCAGCCGGCGGTGCCGGGGAGCAGGGGGCGGAGCTGGGCGGCGTCGCGGGCGTTGTCGAGGAGGAGCAGGACGCGCCGGTCGGCGAGCACGGAGCGGTAGAGGGCGGCCCGCTGTTCCAGGTCGTCGGGGATGTCGGGCTCGGGGACGTCGAGGGCCTGGAGGAAGTGGGCGAGGACGCTGCCGCTGTCCGCGGCGTCGGCGCTCGTGCCGCGCAGGTCGACGTAGAGCTGGCCGTCGGGGAAGTCGGGGCGGGCGAGGTGGGCGGCGTGGACGGCGAGGGTGGTCTTGCCGACGCCGCCGATGCCGGTGAGCACGGCGATCGGCACGGCGGGGCCGGCGGCCGCGGTGAGCGCGCCGCGCACCTCGCTCAGCAGGTCCTCGCGGCCGGTGAAGTCGGGTATGCCGGCGGGCAGCTGGAAGGGGGCGCCGGCCGGGTGCCGGCCTTCGGCGGGCGCGGGGGCCGTGGTCGCCGCGGGGGCGGGCAGGGCGAGCGCGGGGTCGCCGGCCAGGACCTGGGCGTGCAGGCGGGTCAGCTCCGGGCCGGGTTCGACGCCGAGTTCCTCGACGAGCAGCCGCCGTGCGTCGGCGTAGGCGGCGAGGGCGTCGACCTGGCGGCCGCAGCGGTAGAGGGCGAGGATCAGCTGGGCGCGCAGCCTCTCCCGCAGCGGGTGTTCGGCGGCGAGCGAGGTGAGCTCGGGGACGAGTTCGGCGTGCCGGCCGAGGGCGAGGGCGCAGTCGGAGCGGCCCTCCTGGGCGGCGAGGCGCGCTTCGGAGAGCCGGTCCTGCTGGCGCTCGCAGTACGGGCCCGGGAGCCCGGCCAGGGGGGTGCCGTTCCAGAGCTCCAGTGCGGCGGCGTACGCGTCGTGGGCCGTGGCCGTGTCGCCCGCGCTCCGGGCGGCGGCCGCCTCGGCCAGGAGGCGTTCGAAGACGTGGGCGTCGACGCGCTCGGGCGCCACGCGCAGGGCGTAGCCGCCGGCCACGGAGACGAGGACGGTCGCGGGGGTGCGGGCGGCGCGGCCTGGTTCGAGGAGGGCGCGCAGGCGGGAGGCGTAGGTGCGGATGGTGCCGAGGGCCTGGGGCGGTGCGTTCTCGCCCCACAGGGCGTCGATCAGCTCGTCGCTGGAGACCGTGGCGCCGCCGCGGAGCAGGAGGACGGCGAGCATGGCGCGCTGCTGGCGCGCGCCCAGGTCCACGGGGCGGTCGCCCGCCAGTGCGCGGACCGGGCCGAGCAGCTGGAAATGGAGCAGGGGAGCGGAAGGCTCCGTTGTATCCCGCATGTCTCCCCCGAGCGTGCCGTGCCGGATCCGTCCGGCGACAGCGGTGACAGTACCTCAGTGTCCCTTACAAGAGCAGGCGTCGGACGCGCGGGCGGCCCGGTGGGCGGGCGGGGGCGGGCCCGGGCCGGCAAGGGGGCGTTGATCGTCCGTTGATGGGGCCGATACATACTGCTGGCACCGTTGTTTCACGGCGCGTCACGGCGCGCCTTCTACACAGGAGTTCGATATGACCGCTGAGGACCCCAAGCACACGGAGCAGGCCGGGGCCCCCGCCGAGCAGGCCGCCGCGCCGTCCGGGCCGGCTGCCACGCCGTCCGAGCAGGCCATTTCGACCGAGCTGGACCAGCCGGTCGAGCACGTGGAGGGTGCCGGGGCGCAGGGGCAGGGGGGCAGCGGCCCGATCCGTCCGACCCACACGTCGGGCGCCCAGTAGCCACGCGTGACGGGGCCGGGGCCCGCCGTGCGAACGGCGGGCCCCGGCCTTGTTTGTGCAGGCGTTCTGCCGTCCCCGGCCGTTAAAACTGTGCAAAGGACGCCCCCGGGCCCCGGTATCCAGGGCCTGCGGAGAGCGAATACCGGACAGGCGCCCCCCTCGTCGTCCGCTCACCGCCCGGCCGCCGTCCGTACGCGTCACCCCCGTTCAGAAGCAAGGCTTCCGGTACGCGTGAGCCGCCGGAGGTCTCCCGCCGGGACCGTTCGCACGACCGAATGTCGCTCTTGAACTTCCGCTCGCCGCCTCGGGATACTCGCCCGTATACCGTTCTTGACATGGACGCGACGATCTCATCGGCCTGTCGCGCACCATGTCCGGCCTGTGCGCGTCAGGCGGGCGCACGACGTACGCGCAGCACGCACGCGCACGACGCACACGCAGTACGCACGCGCACGACATGCATCCAGCACTCACACGCACAACGCACGCACGTACGCACCTCCTCCATCACGCCCGGGCGTCCGTCGCGCCGCCGGGCACTCCCCCACAGGAGGCCACGAGTGAAACGTTCCTGCATCTCCACGCGCCGTACGGCCGCCGCCGGGGCGGCGATGGTCGCCCTGACGGCCGCGGCGCTCACGCTCCCCAGCGCGCACGCGAGCTCACCGGCGCCCCGTCAGCTCTCGTCGCCGCAGGCCTCGGAGCTCGCCCGGAAGATCTCCGCCGACCTGGGTGCGGACTCGGCCGGCACGTACTACGACGCCGGGAGCGGCCGGCTCGTCGTCGGCGTCCTCGACGAGGGGGCGGCCGCTCGGGTGCGGGCCGCCGGCGCCGACCCGAGAATCGTGCGCCACTCCGCGGCCGAGCTCGCCTCGGCCCGGCGGACGCTGAAGTCGGATGCGTCCATTCCGGGCACGGCCTGGGCAGTGGACCCGCGCCTCAACAAGGTGGTCGTCACCGCCGACAGCACCGTCACCGGCGCCCGCAAGGACCGCCTCGACAAGGTCGTCGCGAGCCTCGGCGACAAGGTGGCCGTGCGGACGACGGCCGGGACGTTCCGCCCCTTCATCGCGGGCGGCGACGCGATCTGGGGCAGCGGCGTGCGCTGCTCCCTGGGCTTCAACGTCACCAAGGGCGGCAAGCCGTACTTCCTCACGGCCGGGCACTGCGGCAACGCCTCGCAAACCTGGTCCGCCACGCAGGGCGGCGCCCAGATCGGGGTGACCGAGAGCTCGACCTTCCCCGGCCACGACTACGCGCTCGTGCGCTACACCTCGTCCATCGCCCACCCCAGCGCGGTGGACCTCTACGACGGCGGCACGCAGAACATCGCCAAGGCCGGGGAAGCGACCGTCGGCGAGACGGTGCAGCGCAGCGGCAGCACGACCGGCGTCCACGACGGCCAGGTCACCGCCCTCGGCGTCACCGTCAACTACCAGGAGGGCGCGGTCGAGGGCATGATCGGCACCTCGGTCTGCGCCGAGCCGGGCGACAGCGGCGGCGCGCTCTTCGCCGGCGACACCGCCCTCGGCCTCACCTCGGGCGGCAGCGGCGACTGCTCCTCCGGCGGCGAGACGTTCTTCCAGCCCGTACCGGAGGCCCTGCAGGCGTACGGGGCGCAGCTGCCCTGACGCACTCCTCCGGGGACGCCCGCACAGGGCTCTTTGGAGGTCGCCGGGCCGGGGTGGGGTCGCCCCGGCCCGGTTCGGCCGCGTCCGGCCGGGGTCAGTTAACCCGGCCGTACCAGACGCTGCCGGACCAGATCTTCTCCAGGCGCACCGAGGTGCCGGGCTTGGGCGAGTGCCAGATCTTGTTGTTACCCGCGTAGATACCGACGTGGTAGACGTTGCTGCCCGAGTGGAAGAAGACCAGGTCGCCCGCCTGGCGGGAGCCGGAGGAGATGTGCCGGGTCTTGTTGTACTGGTCGGCCGCGGTGCGCGGCAGGTTCTTGCCGACCTTCTTGAACGAGTAGAGCGTGAGACCCGAGCAGTCGAACCGGTTGGGGCCGGCGGCGCCGTACTGGTAGGGGGAGCCCTGCTTGGAGGCCGCGACCTTCAGGGCGGCGGCGCCCGGGGTGGCCGCACTCGCCTCGGCCGACATGCCGGGGAGCAGCATGGACGCGGTCACGGTGGCGGCGGTGACCACGGAGGCGGCACCGGCGCGGGACATGAGCGTGGATATGCCAGGGAACGCAGACATGCCAAAACCCTTCGTCATCCGCCTGCGAAAGATGACCTGTCGGGTTCGGGCTGTCGAAGTTGCCCGGCCACCTGAAATGGCTTCACCCCAAGGACCACCGCCATCGTGGTCCGCCGTGCTCGGGTCTCCCGCTCCTGCCGATCCATTCGCTTCTGCTCCGCACCCGGTACGGCGGCAGGACTCGGCGTCCGCCCGGGTCGCCCGCCTCGGTGACGGGATCTTGTTGTTCGATGCACGATCCTGCATCACGGACCGCCGGAATTCGGAGCCGAAAGGTGCTTCTGTGAACTTCTTCACTTCGCGTCGCCCCGTGGAACCGGGGTGTTACCCGGCATCACGAGTGGCGGGAAATCCCGTTTATCAAAAGGCAGTTGAAGAACTGATTCGAGTCACCTCGGCAAGGCCCGGAAGGCGAGGTGAGCGGGGTCGCGGCAGGGCGTCTTTGCGTCAGAAAGCAGCGGCGGCGGGGTCCGTGCGGTTCGCCGCGAGGGCCCGAGGGTAGCCCTACGGCATGCTCACCCTAGGGATCGAGGAGGAGTATCTTCTGCTCGACCCGGCCACCGCACTGCCGGTTCCCCTGGCCGACGAGGTCCGGGCGGCGGTCGACCTGGATCCGGTCGTGAACGAGCGGGAGATTCAGGCGGAGCTGTTGCAGGCCCAGGTGGAAGTTGCCACTCCGGTCTGCTCCGATCTCGCCGAGGCGAGCCGGCACCTGCTGCGGCTGCGCCACGCGTTGAGCTCCGCCGCCAAGCGGTCCGGCTGCCGGATCGCCGCCTGCGGTACGGCGCCGTGCTCGGGCCCCGAGCCCATCCCGGTCACCGGTAACCCGCGCTATCTGGCGATGCGGACGCGTGCCGCCCAGCTCGTGGACGAGCAGTTCGTCCACGGGATGCACGTCCACGTCGCCATCCCCGACCGCGAGACGGGTGTCGCGGTCCTCAACCGGGTGCGGCCCTGGCTGCCCGTCCTCGTCGCCATGGCGGGCAACTCCCCGCTGTGGAACGGCCAGGACACCGGCTTCTCCAGCTGGCGGACCGTGGTCTACAGCCGCTGGCCGGTCAGCGGCCCGCCCCCGTACTTCCACGGCCTCGCGGACTACGAGGAGCGCATCGAGGCGCTGCAGACGGCCGGGGCGATCGCGGACCGGGGCCAGCTGTACTGGACGGCACGGCTCTCGGAGCGCTATCCCACGATCGAAGTGCGCTGCCTGGACGTGCAGTTGCGGGCCGACGACTCCGTCATGTTCGCCGGCGTCGTCCGCGGGCTGGTCGCCACCGCCATCCGCGACGAGAAGACCGGGCGGCCCCCGGTGCCCTGCCTGCCGGAGCTGCTCGCCGCCGCGAACTGGCACGCCGCCCGGCACGGGCTCGACGGGGTGCTCGTGGACCCCACGGGCCGGCGCCACGGCGCGCACGACGTCGTCCGCGGCCTCCTCGCCCACATAGGGCAGTCGCTGGAGGAGTCGGGCGACACCCGGCAGGTGAGCTCGCTGGTCAGCCGCCTGCTGCGGCGGGGCACCGGGGCGGACCGGCAGCGCCGGGCGCTGGCGACGGACGGGCTGAAGGCGGTGACGGAGCTGATCTCTGAGCCGTAGGCAGGTCAGAAGTGCGGGTCCCCCGCGACCCGCCCGCCCAGGGCCCGCCCGGTGTCCGGGAGGTGGCGCCATCGCCTCGTCAGCAGCAGGGCCGCCAGGCTCAGGTAGACGTAGGTCAGCACCTCCCGGGCGTACTCTCCCGGAAGCGCGAACTGCACCGCGAAGAGGACGAAGAGGACTGCGGCCTCCCACCGGACGAAGTGCAGGTCCAGCAGGACGACGACCGCCAGGACGGTCTGCGCGGCCGTCAGGGCGACCTCGTCCACCTGACGGGTGACCAGCGGCAGGGCCGCCCCTCCCCCGCCGAGCGCGTGGGCGAGGGGCAGGCAGCCGACCAGCAGCGTCCACTGGTTGACCTTGCTGGACAGCAGCGCGCCGAGGCCGTCACCGGCCCGCATGCGCCAGGCGAAGACCACGGCGACGATCAGCTCCGGGGCCTCGGACGCGAGCGGGGCCAGCCACTGGACCAGCACGAAGCGGTCGATGCCGAGTGAGGCGCCCGCCTCCACCAGCCCGTGCGCGAACGGCTCGGCGCACGCGAAGACGACGGCCGCGGCACCCGCGAAGAGCACGGCCGTCACAGTGCGCCGCCCGGACCGCGGCAGTACGGCCAGCCGCGCCGGGACGCCCACGAGCTCCTCCATCTCCCCCGTGGAGCACTTCGCGATCCGGTAGAGGTAGTAGCCGTACCAGGGGATGAGCACCACCGGTACGTACCAGCCGATCTCGCGGGTGAGCGGCATGACGAAGGCGACGACGGCGGCCACGGCCAGGAAGGCGACGTCGATCCGGCGGTGCGGCTCCAGGACGACCGGCCCCGGGGCGGCGCCCCTGCGGCGCAGCGCCAGTGCGGCGGCCAGCGCGACGAGCGGCCAGCCGACGCCCACCAGCAGCCGGTTGGCGCCGGTCATGTTGGCCGCCGCGTACGCGGCGTAGGCGGGATCGGATCCGGCCGCGTAGGCGAAGTAGAGGTCGACGGCGTACTCGGGCAGCACCGCGATGAAGGCCAGCAGGGCGAGCGCGAGCGCTCCGGCCATGTCCGCGCGGGCCGTCTCCGCGGCCCACATCAACAGCAGCGCCGAACAGAGCACCCCCAGCCCGAACACGGCCACGGCCGCGCCCGGCGGCAGCTCGGCACCGCTCAGCCGCACCACGACCGCGGGCACGGCCCCGGCACAGGCCACGGCGATCCGCGCCACGCTCGCACCAACGGACGGCGGCACCGTCTCCGCTGCCGCGGACTCACCCATCGACGGCTCGCTCCTTCCGCGTCACACCTGACCCTGCCGATCTATCAGCAGGAACCGGCGGCCCGCCGCGGACAGCCCGCAGCGCCGGCAGGCGCCCCCCATTCGGCCGACCGTTCGTGCCGCCCGCGCTGTCGAGGGCCTGCACGGTCACGGAATTCAGACCACGAAAGGTCGCAGGACGAAAAAACAGAGGACCGCGAATCATGCTCCCTACACCCTGGATACCGGATCAACGGCCGATCACCGCCGTATAAGAACCGTCAGCGCCTGCGCGCTGCATCACAAACGGCGAGTGAGGAAAAACTCCTAGTGCGCCGAGTCCACGCGGAAGCCCTTCGGGACGAGGAACGCCGCCAGGACCACGGCCGCCGCCACGATGACCGCCGACACCAGCGACGTGGTCCGCAGGGCGTCGTCGAAGGCCGCTCTCGCCGCGGCGAGCAGGGCGCGGCCCTCCCTCGTGGCGGGGCCGAGGGCGCGGGAGGCCTGGTCGGCGCCGCCCACCGACTCCCGTGCGGCCGGCGGGAGGCCGGTGGGCATGCCGGAGCGGAAGAGGGCGGCGTGGATGCTGCCGAGGAGGGCGACGCCAAAGCCGATGCCCAGTTCGTAGGCGCTTTCGGAGACGGCACCGGCCTGGCCGGCGCGTTCGGGGCGGACGGCGGCGACCATGACGGCCGCGGCGGCGGTGATCGCCATGCCGTCGCCGATGCCGAAGGTGACGAGGGCGACGGCGACGACGCCGTAGCCCAGCGGCTGGGGCGCGCCGGCGAGGAGGGCGAAGCCGCACAGCAGGGCGGCCAGACCCACCGTCAGGACGGTGCGGACGCCCGTGCGGCGCAGCATCCACGGCGTCAGCAGCGAGGAGGCGAGCAGGGCGAGGGCCACCGGCAGGGTGCGCACGCCGGCGGCGAGGGCGTCGTGGCCGCGGGCGTACTGCAGCCACAGGGAGATGAGGTAGAGGGCGGCGCCGATGCCCATCATGGCGATGAGGGTGGCGAGGGCAGCGGCCAGGAAGGGGCGGCTCGCGAAGAGGCGGACGTCCAGCAGCGGGTCGGCGGACTGCAGCTGGCGACGGACGAACCAGGTCAGGGCCGCGAAGCCGACGAGCAGGGCGGCGAGGTCGACCGGCCGGAAGCCGCCGGCGAGGTGCTTGATGCCCCAGGCGGTGAGGACCACTCCGGCGACGGAGAGCAGGGCGGCGACGAGGTCGAGGCCGTGGTGGGAGGGGCTGCGGTACTCGGGCAGCAGGAGGACGGCCGCCACGACGGTGACCAGGACGACGGGCACGTTGACCCAGAACGCCGCCGACCAGGAGAAGGCGTTCACCAGCAGGCCGCCGGCCAGGGGGCCGATCGCGGCGCCCGCCCCGGCGACGGCGGCCCAGATCCCGATGGCGAGGGTGCGCTCGTGGGGGTCGGGGAAGATCGTGCGGATCAGGGACAGGGTGGACGGCATCACCATGGCCCCGCCGACGGCGAGCAGGACGCGTCCGGCGATCAGCTGCAGGACGCTGTCGGTGAGGCCGGCCGTGGCGGCGAGCACCGAGGCCGCGCCGAAGACCGTGAATCCGGTGGTGAACAGCAGTTTGCGGCCGAAGCGGTCGCCGACCGCGCCCGCGGTGACGAGCAGGCCGCCGAGGACCAGCCCGTAGATGTCGATGATCCACAGCTGTTCGAGGGCGTCGGGCCGCATCTCCTTGATGAGCGAGGGCAGGGCCACGTTCAAGATGGTGGCGTCCATGGCCACGAGCAGCAGGCTCGCGCACAGGACGGCGAGCATCGCCCAGCGCGCGGGATCGGCTTGCGCCTGCTCAGAGGGGCCTTCGGGGGAGATACGGTCCACAGCCGGAACGTATCCGCCGGGTGGGCGGCCCGCATCCGGAGGGCCGGGCGGGTTCCGCGGACCGGCCGGCTGGGCAGTGTGCCCTCTACGGACCCGGGAGGGAGAGCCGGGAGGAGGGCGGTGGATGTGAAGGGTGACACCGGCCGGGAGGTCGTCGTCATCGGCGGCGGGGTCGCCGGGACCAGCCTGCTGCTGCAGCTGGTCCGCACGCTCGCCGGCCGCCGCCCGCCGCACCCCGTGCGGTCCGTCCGCGTCGTGGATCCCCGCCCGGCCGGCTGGGGGCTGGCGTTCGGGGACGAGGACCCGCTGCTGCTGTGCAACTCCGCCGCCGAGCTCAACTCGCTCCTCGCGGACCGGCCCGGCGACTTCGTCGACCACCTGCGCGCGCAGGGCCGGCCGGGCTCCGCGAAGGACTGCGTCCCCCGCGCCCGCATGGCCGAGTACTGCGCGGACCGCGCGGCCTGGGCGCGGGAGCAGGCCGGGCGGTCCGGCATCACCGTGGAGCACGTACGGGCCTCGGCGGAGACCATCGGCACGGAGGCGGACGGCGGCGGCCACCGGGTGCGGCTGAGCACGGGCCAGGAGCTGTACGCCGACGACGTGGTCGTCTGCACCGGCGTGCAGCGCCCCCGCGTCCCGCGCGGCTTCGCGGAGTTCCGGCACCACCCGCGCTACCTCGACAGCCCCTACCCGGCGAGCCGGATCCGGCAGGGCCTGCGCCCGCGCTCCCGGGTGCTTGTCCTCGGCAGCCACCAGTCGGCGACCGACGCGGCGCTCCTGCTGTGCCGCGACGGGCACCGCGCCACCCTCTCCTCGCCGTCGGGGAAGCTGCCCGCCGTGCGCGAGTCCCTCGCCGCACCGCTGCGCGCATACCCGCCGCTGGAGCGCATCTCCCGCCTCGACCCGGCGGACCCGTACCTGGAGGACCGCCTGGTGCGGTGCGTCGTGGAGGCGGTGCGGCTGCACGACCGGCGCCCGCTGCGCCGGCAGGTCTCCCGCGCCTGCGACCCCGTGCAGCGGCTGCGCGAGGAGACCGCCCTGGCCGAGGCGGGCGCCTGTGCCTGGCCGGACGTGATCGTTCCCCTGATCGAGCGGGTCATCGAGCTCGCCCCGGAGCTGCCCGCGGGCCGGCTGGAGGAGCTGTCGGCGAAGTTCGCCGGGCTGACCGACCGGTACGCGACGGCGCTGGCCCGCGTGAACGCCCGGCGGCTGCTCGCGCACTTCGACTCGGGGATGCTGCGCCTGGCCCGCCCGTATCCGCGGGCCGTCTCCTTCGAGGGCGGTCTGTGGCACGTGGAGCGCTCGGGGGCCGCGCCGGAGACGTACGACTACGTCGTCAACGCCACGGGTTTCGAGCGGCCGGTCCTGCACTGGGACCGGGAGGGGACCGCCCTGCACCTGGACGGCGCGCCCGCCGGAGGCACGGCCGTCGGCCGGCTGGAGGCGGACCTGCGGGTACGGAGGGAGCCGGGGGCGGCGGCGCAGCGCGTGTGGGTGGTGGGGGTCGGCACGCACGTCCGCATCCCCTTCGCCAATCACCTGCGGAACGTGGTCCGCCAGGCCGGGCAGGTCGCGGACCGGCTGACGGAGCCGGTCCCCGATTCCACCTTTTCGGGCATTTCGGCCATACGGCCGATGTCGTCCGGAGGCCGTCTTTCCTAGCGTGGGCCGAGGAGCGAAAGGACCTCGAAGGGAAAGGACCGGGCCCATGCCGGAGAACGTGACGCGCGTCGTCGTCGGAGTGGACGGCTCCGCGGGCAGTCTGGCCGCCCTCAGGCAGGCCGCTCAGGAAGCGGCGCACCACGGCGCCGTGCTCTGCCCCGTGCTCGCCTGGCAGCCTCCGGGCGGCGAGGCCGCCGACGCCGTGCAGCCGGCGCCGCCCGACGTCTGCGCCCACTGGGAGCGAGCGGCCCGGGACAAGCTGTCACGGGCCTGCCGCAGGGCTCTGGGCGAGGACGCCCGGCGCCTGCCGGTGCGCCCCCGCGTGGTGCGCGCGGACGCCGGGCCGGCGCTGGTGGCGTGCGCGAGGCGGGACACCGACATGCTGGTGATGGGCGCGGGCAGCCACGGCCCGGTGCACCGGCTGGTGCACGGCTCGGTCAGCCGCCACTGCCTCAGGCACGCCCGGTGCCCGGTCCTGGTCGTCCACCCCCGTACCGGGGAGGCACCGGAGGAGGACGGTGCCACGCGCCGTCCGCGGCCCCCGGCCACGATTCCGGCGGGTCTGCTCGACGTGTGGCCGGCACGTCCCTCCGGGCCGGAGCCGCCCGCGTCCGCACCGCGTCGTGGGCCACGCCGGTGAGCCACGCCTCGGTGTCGACGATGAGCAGCACGTGGGCGTCGCTGACGCCCGGCTGCCCCTCGGTGGCGCGCCGCAGCGGACCGGACTCCTCCGCCGGATAGCGGGAGACGGTCGTACGGGGCTCGCGCGGCCCGCCGCCGCGCACGGAGTCGGCCGCCCGCAGCACCTCCTGCGCCACCTGCCCCGCGAGGCCGGTCAGCGCGGCGGCAGGGCCCGGCGGGAGGGGCTCGCGCAGGCCGTCCTGGTGGGTCATCAGCAGGAACTCGGCGCCGTGCACGACGGCGCGCCCGGTGGCCAGGGCGGCCTCCCAGTGCTGCTCCGGCCGGGCGCGGTGCATGCGCTCCGTCAAGTACTGGGCGAAGGAGGCCTCGGCGAGGTGCATGGCGCGGCGCGCGGGCCGCAGCGGGTCGCCCTGGGAGCGCTCGCGCTGGAACCGGTCGTCGCCCAGCAGCGCGGTCACGGCGCGGCAGGCCACGGCGCACTCGGCGAGGAAGTCGGCCATGTCGCGCCCCAGTTCACCCCGGCCGCCGCGCGGCCAGGCCAGCAGGCCGGCGACGACGCCGATGGCGCTGCCGACGAGGACGTCGAGGATCCGCGCCTCGGACAGCCGCCAGTCGGCGGTGGAGAGCTGGCTGAAGACGAAGACCACGACGAGCGTGAAGGCGGCCTGCATCCAGCCGGGCCCGAGCGGAGGCCCCGCCGTGAAGCCGATGAGCATGACGAAGGGCAGCGCGACGGCGTAGACGAGGGGCCGGTCTCCGACGGCGTACAGCATGAGGGCCGCGACGGCCGCCCCGGCGACCGTGCCGGTCAGGGCGGGGCGCAGGGCCGCCCGGGTGTCGGCCGCCGAGGTGCGCATGAGGCTGAGGGTGGCGAGCAGCACCCAGAAGCCGTGGGAGAGGTCGAGGGCGCCGACGACCAGCCGGGCGCAGGCCAGCGCGGCGGCCAGGCGCAGGGCGTTCTGCAGGTGGACCGAGTGGGGCGTCAGGTGCACGCGCAGGCGACGCCACCACAGCCGGTACGGGGGCGTGGTGGCGTACGCGAAGACGTCCGTACCGGGCCGCGGGGGCCGGGTCGCCTCCCCGGCCGGCGGGCCGTGGCCGGCGGGCGGCCCGTTGCCGAGGGCGATGCCGGCGGCCTCGCCGGCCAGCCGGGCGCCTTCGGCCGCCCCCCGGGCGACGGCGTCCTGACGGAGCCGCTCGGTGGCCGTGCCCCGCAGCCCGGCGGCGCGGGCGTCGTCGAAGACGGCGAGGGCGGCGGGCAGCGGGCCGGGGTGGGCGTCCGCGGTGCCGGAGCGCAGCGCGCCGGCGACGGACCGCAGGGAGAGCTCGGTGTGCCGGAGCAGGGTGACGGCGGCGGGGTCGGCGGGGAGGGGGCCGGGGCAGTCGGCGAGGCGGTCGAGCTGGTCGCGCACGTGGCGGACGGCCGCGCGGGTGTGGTTGAGGGCCCGGTCGTGCACGGAGGGCGAGGCGGGGCGCTCGGTGACGGGCACGCGGGAGAGGCGGGCGGCGGCGAGCGCGCGGTCGGCCGCCTCCCGCTCGGCCAGGGCGCCGCCGCCCGCCTCCAGGTGGTAGGCGGTGGCGCTGGTGTAGTCGGCGACGGCCGCGGCCGCCCGGGCGAGGACGGCCCGGTAGGGGACGGGGTCGGGCTCGGGCAGCAGGTACCGCTCGGCCAGGACCGTCAGGAGGATGCCGGTGGTCAGGCCGGCGAGCCGGGAGCCGAGGGTGCCGGGCTCGTACGGCGGGAAGCAGGGCAGCACGTAGAAGAGCTGGAAGGCCATGGCGAGGCCGGTCAGGCGCGGGCCGCCGACCCCGCAGAAGGAGATGACGAAGCCGACGGCGAACATGCCGGCGGCCGCGGCCCAGGGGCTGACGGCGAGCAGGGTGCCCGCGGTGACGAGGACCCAGCCGGCGGGCAGGGCGGCGAGCAGGGTGCGGGTCCGCTGCGGCGCGGGACCGGGCACGCGGCAGAACATGGCCAGGGGCAGCGCCCCGAACATCGCGTACAGGGCCATGACGGAGTCGGCAGTGACGTACTGGAAGAGGTAGAAGCCCGGGCAGCCGGCCGCCACCACCCACAGGGCGCGGCGGGCCGCCTGCGGCACGCCCTCATGCCGCAGGAGCCTGCGGACGGGCGTGCTCACGCCCGCGCCCACCGGGGCACCTTCGTGCCAATTGCGCTGATCATAGTGTTTCCTCACATTAAGTGAAGTCCCGTCAGCTTCAAGGCGACACCCCGGCGCGCGGCGGACCGGTCAGCACCGCAGCGGGTCCCTGATCACCGGCGTGGTGCGGCCGGTGTTGCGGCACAGGGAGTAGCCCTGGGCCCGCAGGTCGTCGACGATGCCCGGCACGGCGTCCGGGAAGCTGCTGAACAGGTGTCCGAGGATCACGCCGCCGCGCTTGTCCGCCGCGGGGGCGTTGCGGACCCTCGCGCGGAGCGTGGCCACGTCGGGGAAACGGCCGTCCCCGCCCTCCCAGTCGAGGGTGTCGACCGTCCAGGTGCACACGCGGGCGCCCAGCGACGCGGCGATCCGCTCCTCCCGGGGACCGTAGTCCCCGTACGGAGGCCGGAACAGCGAGCTCTTGACGCCCTCGCCGATCTCCTTGCGGGCGGCCTCCTCGGACAGGCCCGTCAGGTGCGGGTGGGACCAGGTGTGGTTGCCGACCCAGTGCCCCTGGCGGCGCAGGGTCCTGGCGACCTCCGGGTGCTGCGAGGCCTGCTCGTTGATGAGGAAGAACGCCGCGCGGATCCCTCTCCCCCGCAGGTACGCGCCCGCCTCCGCGGCCCGCTCGACCCGGTCGTAGGACCAGTCGTCGAACGTGAGCAGCACCCGACCGGAGTCGTTGCCGCATCTCGTCCGGTCGTAGTCGCGGGGGGCCGCGGGGGCGGGGCGCGGGGCGGCCGCCGAGGCGGGCAGCGGGCACAGCGTCAGGAGCAGTGAGGCGAGGGCCGCGACGAGGGGCGGCCGCACGCGGAGGGTGTGGAGCACGGAGGACGTGTGGGGCACGGGGGACTCCTCCCTTGGGGCGCGGCTCGGGGTTCAGATGATTCCGGCGCCCGCGCGCCACCGCCAGCAGTGCGCCGCCTACGGAGTCACACAGCGGGAACACCCGGGCCGGAAGCGTGTGACCCCCGACACTCCGTCAACCGCCCGCGGCGCCCACGAGCAGCACGAATGCGCGCAGGACAAGGCATCCTTGCCCGTACGGCATTGGAACGCCCCCAAAGGGGCGGCCGAGGATGCGGTCCATGAACACCACCACGGATTCCCGCGGCGGCCTGCTGGCCGTCGTCAGCCAGACCGGCCCGACCGTCACCTTCTTCGACGCCACCACGTACGAGCAGCTCGACGTGCTCGAAGTGCCCTCACAGCCCCACGAGTTGTGCTTCGACCCGGACCGGAGACTGCTGTACTGCGCGACCACCTACGTCTCCGGCTACTACCACGACCACCAGGGCCGCGCCCGGCAGCTCGCCGTCATCGACGCCGACACCCGGAAGGTCGTCGACACCGTCGACCTCGGCCCCGACCACGGGCCCCACGGCCTCGCCCTCGACCGGGAGCGCCGCCGGCTGTACGTGAGCGTCGAGTCCACCGACGACACCACGGGCGGCGTCGTGATCCTCGACGCGGACACCCTCCGGCGCATCGGGCGGATCCCGGTGATGGCCGACGGCCCGCACTGGTTCGCGATCTCCCCGGACGGCCGCCGCGGCTGGTCCACCAACAAGGAAGCGGCGTTCGTCTCCGCCCTGGACCTGGAGCGGGACGAGTTCGTGGAACGCATTCCGGTGCCCGGCAGCGAAGGCCTGGACGTCTCGCCCGACGGAGCGCACGTCTACGTCGCCGGCCCCAAGGGCGACTTCCGCACCGCCCCTTCCGCCCAGCCCGGCATCCGGGTGATCGAGGCCGCGACCGGCGACGTGGTGCGCGTACTGCCCACCGAGGGCGTCGTCTTCCCCGTGCACACCACGGCCTCCGGCCTCGTCCTCGCCGGCGAGCTCCGCATGGAGCAGGGCGAGGGCGGCTCGCTGGGCGCCCAGGCGGACGGGGTGCTCACCGTCTTCGCGCCCGGCTCCCACGAGGTCGTGGGACAGGTGCCCGTCGGCCGGTTCCCGCTGACCATCACCTCCTCGCCGGACGGGCGGACGGGCTACGTCGCCAACGTCATGTCCAGCACGGTGACCGTCGTGGACCTGGAGCGGATGGCCGTGGTCACCACCCTGGAGGTCGCCCGGGAGGGTGAGGCGGGAGCGCACGGGCTCGCCTACATCCCCGCGGCCGGCTGAACCACCGCCCTGCGGGCCGCCGGTCCCGGCCGCCCGCAGGGGTGGCGGCCGGGGCCCGGCCGGGAACGGGCACAATCGTGGGGTGAGCGGAAAAACCAGACACCACGCACCCCGGCCGGCCGTCACCGCCGACTCCCCCTGCCCCTGCGGGCTCGACGCCGCCTACGGCGACTGCTGCGGCGCCCTGCACGACGGCAGGCGGACCGCCTCGACCGCCGAACGGCTGATGCGCTCGCGCTACAGCGCCTTCGCCGTCCAGGACGCCGCCTACCTGCTGCGCACCTGGCACTCCACCACCCGGCCCGGCAGCCTGGAGTTCGACCCCGGCATGCGGTGGACCGGGCTGGAGATCCTCGGCACGACCGACGGCACGCCCTTCCACCAGGAGGGCACGGTCGAGTTCCGCGCCCACTACACGGCCCACGGCCACGCGGACTCCCAGCACGAGAACAGCCGCTTCGTCCGTGAGGACGGCCGGTGGGTGTACGTGGCCGAGGTCTGAGCCGCTCAGCGGCACGGCTCCCGCCACGCGTCCAGTTCGAGCTTCTTGCGCATGGAGCTGAGACCGAGCTTCTGCGCCGTCGTGCAGAACTCCTTCGGCTCCAGCGCGTACTCCACGTGGAAGACCGCCTTGCCGCCCTTGACGAACGGCGTCAGCTTCTCGCACTCCTCGAACTCGGCGCACTGCTCGTTCACCGCGAAGTCGAAGTCGCCCACGAGGGCGGGGATCTGGTCGAGGTCGTTCTTCAGGCCCACGGCCATCCCGCGGTCGTGGGCGAGCCGGGCCAGCATCCGGTTGAACGCGAGCTGGTCCTCCCCGGACAGCGGGAAGCCGGTCTTGTTGCGGTATCCCTCCGTCAGGTCCGGTTCGACGGCGTCGAACCCCTTCTCCCGGCACATGTCGAAGCGGGCCGCCATGATCGGCCGGAGCTCGTCCAGGCGGCGGATGTCCAGCCACCTCTCGCCCTTCCAGCCCTTGTTCCGCTCCCCCAGCAGCCGCTCGGGGAACGCCTTCTGATCGGTGCGGAAGTCCTCCCACGCACCGGCGTTGACGTAGCAGATCACCTTGGCGCCGCGGTCGTGCAGCTCCTTGACCGTACGGGCGGAGTTCTCGAAGCCGTCGATGTCGTAGACGGGCACGCCGACGGACGTGTCGACCTTGCCGTCGAGCTGCCACTGCCAGCGCAGCCCGGGGCGCGGCTGCCAGTGCGGCCCGCCTTGGCGGCGGGCCTCGCCGGAGGCGGTGGGCGCGGGCGTGCCGCCGGCGTCGTCGTCGGGCCCGTCTTCGGCCTCCGTGGCCGAGCAGCCGGCCGCAGCGGCCAGCAGGAGCAGCGCGGCCAGGACGGCGTACGGCCGCTGCCGCCGGTTCACTGCGTCCTCCCCTGCAGCGAGGGCCCGCCGACGCGCAGCCCGGATGCGGCCGCCCCGGGCGGGGAGCCGTCCAGCCACGGCGCCTCGCGCCACGGGTTCGTGCCCTCGCCCGGGACCGCGCAGTGGACGCCCGCGCCGCGGCCCTCGGCGGTGCGGGCCACTTCGGCCGCGCCGCCGGGCGGGACGGCGTAGACGAGGTGGCAGAAGCGGGACGGCGGATGGTCCGCGGTCCACGTCGGGACGGCGGCCTGCCGGTAGGCCTCCCGGGTGCCCTCGAAGGTGACGAGGAGGTCGGCGATGCGGGCGTAGCCGGGGTCGGGGTGGGTGCCGGGGTTGAGGACGGCCGTTCCGGCGCCGAGCGCCTTGGCGAGCAGGACGAGCCGGCGGTAGTGGGGCAGCGGCGCGGCGTGCGCCGGGACCTGGTCGAGGAAGACGCCGTCGACGCCGTACCAGCGGCGGTGGCGGCGGATGTCGCCGACGACGGCGCGCGGCGCGCGGCGGCCGTAGCCGGTGTCCACGTAGCCGAGCAGCGGGACGCCCGCGCCGCGCAGGCGCTCCGCGACGGCGCAGAAGGCGGGGTCGGGCCGCTGCCCGGGCCCGTCGGCGGTGTTGAGGACGACGCCGCGGAGCCGGGGCGCGGCCTCGGCCAGGGCGGCCCAGGCCGCGGGGTCGGCCGCGGGGTGGACGTATAGCGGGACGAGCAGCCGCCCGCCCGGCGGCGGCCCCGGCGGGATCATCGTGCGCACTCCTCGGGACGGTCGGCGACCTCGGCCCAGAGGTCGGCGAGGGAGGTGGCGAGGGAGCGGCGCGGCGACCAGTTCAGGGCCTTGCGGGCCAGGGAGACGTCGGCCTCCTGCCAGGGCACGGCGGCGGAGCGCGAGGAGCCGGCGCCGTCCTCGTCGAGCCGGCCCCGGAAGCCCGCCGCGGCGATCAGGGCCTCGGCCACGGCCCGGACGGGGCGGGCCGTGCCGCCCGCGATGTTGAGGACGGGCGGCAGGGGGCCGGGCGCGGTGACGGCGAGCGCGACGGCGTCGGCCACGTCGCGGGCGTCGACGAAGTCGCGGTGGGCGGAGAGGTCGCCGACGCGGACCCGGCCGTCCCGCCCGGCCTCGCGGAGCAGCCCGGCGAGGCGGCCGGGCAGCGAGGCGGCGGGCGCACCGGGGCCCACGGGGTTGAACACCCGCAGGACGGCGGCGTCCAGGCCGGAGCCGGTGACGGCGAGGGTGCCGGCCAGTTTGGCGGCGCCGTAGAGGCCGGCGGGGCGGGCGGCGGCGGTCTCCGTCAGGGGACGGTCGGCCGGCCCGTACTCGGCGGCGGAGCCCAGGTGGACGAGGCGGGCCTTCGGTGCGGCCTCGGCGAGCGCCGCGCACAGGGCCGCGGGGCCCAGGGCGTTGACGCCGGTGAGGTCCACGGCGCTGCCGCCCACGGCGCCCGCGCAGTTGACGACGGCGTGGGGCGCGGCCTTGCGCAGCGCGGAGGCGAGCCGCACGGTGTCCCCGTGGGCCAGGTCGAGGGGGAGGTCCGCGCGGGGG
This sequence comes from Streptomyces sp. XH2, assembly GCF_049725035.1. NCBI lineage: Bacteria > Bacillati > Actinomycetota > Actinomycetes > Kitasatosporales > Streptomycetaceae > Streptomyces > Streptomyces sp. XH2. The sequence continues at coordinate 251,170 of NZ_JBMMMZ010000004.1, forward strand.
GACCGCCCGGCGTGGAGCACCTGCGCGCCCGGGAGGGCGCGCAGGCGCTCGGCGGCGTGCCGGCCCAGGAAGCCGGTGCCGCCCAGGACGAGGATGCGCATGCCTGCCGTTCACGCTCCCTTGATCAGCATGTCGCGGTGCAGGGAGAACTCCCGGTTGGCGCGGTCGTAGTCGTCGGGCCGGCCGATGTCGAGCCAGTAGCCGTCGAACTCGTACGCGCGGGGAGGGGTCTGTGCCTGCAGCATGTCCAGCACCAGTTCGTCGAAGCCCAGCGGGAGGCCGGGGGTGTAGCGGGCGAGGGCGGCGCGCGAGACGCCGTAGACGCCCATGGAGACCCGGTAGTCCATTCTGGGTTTCTCCGCGAAGCCGACGACCCTGTCGGAGTCGGTGGTCAGCACGCCGAAGTCGATGCTCACCTGGCGGGCGTAGGTCGCGATGGTCAGCGGGGCTCCGGATGCCACGTGCGTACGGTACACATCGCCGAAGTCCAGGTCGGTGAGGATGTCGCCGTTCATGGCGAGGAAGTGCTCGGGCAGCCGGTCGAGCATGGTGAGGAGGGGGCCCATGGTGCCCAGGGGGCTCTCCTCGGTGGCGTAGTCGACGCGTATGCCCCACTGGGAGCCGTCGCCGACGTAGGCGCGGATGATGTGGCCGAGGTGGCCGATGGCGAGGGTGCAGCTGGTGAAGCCCGCGTTGACGAGCTGGCGCATCACGATCTCCAGGATCGCGTGCTCCTCGCCGATGGGGACCAGCGGTTTGGGCAGGGCGGTGGTGTAGGGCCGGAGCCGGACGCCTTTGCCTCCGGCAAGAATGACGACATGCATGGGTGCTGTTCCTCTCTGCGTGGGTGACGCCGGGACGGGCGGCGAGCGGTGCCGCCGCGTCAGACGTTGTAGATGCCGGCCTTGTACCGTGCGAGGTTCAGCGGGTCGCGGAAGAAGTCGACCGTGCGGGCGAGACCTTCCTCCAGGGTGTGCGCGGGGGCCCAGCCGGTGGCGGCGCGCAGCCGGGTCGCGTCGCAGACCAGGCGCATGACCTCGGAGGCCGCGGGCCGGATGCGCTCCTCGTCGGCGCGGACCTCCAGCTCGGTGTCCATGATCTTGCCGATGAGGGTGACGAGGTTGCCGACCGAGATCTCCTCGCCGGTGCCGGCGTTGAAGGTGCGTCCGACGACGTCGGCGGCGGGCGCGGTGCCGACCGCGAGGAAGGCGGCGACGGTGTCCTTCACGTAGCTGAAGTCGCGGGTGGGGCGCAGGTCCCCGAGGGTGATGGTGCGCTCCCCGGCGGCGACCTGGCCGATGACGGTGGGGATGACGGCCCGCATGGACTGGCGCGGCCCGAAGGTGTTGAAGGGGCGCAGGGTGACGACGGGGAGCTCGAAGCTGGCGTGGTAGCTGTCGGCGAGGCGGTCGCCGCCGGCCTTGGAGGCGGCGTACGGCGACTGGGTGTTGATGGGGTGGTCCTCGCTGATGGGCACGGTCCGCGCCGTGCCGTAGGTCTCGCTGGTGGAGGTGTGGACCAGGCGCGGGATGCCGAGGTGGCGCACGGCTTCGAGCACGTTGAGGGTGCCGGTGATGTTGGTCTCCACGTAGCTGTGCGGCGCGCGGTACGAGTAGGGGATCGCGATGAGGGCGGCCAGGTGGTAGACGGCCTCCGTGCCGGCGACGAGACCCTGGACGGAGCCGGGGTCGCGCACGTCGCCGAGGACGACGTCCACGTTGTCCATCACCTCGTCGGGGACGGTCTCCAGCCACCCGTAGGAGGAGAAGGAGTTGTACTGCACCATCGCGCGGACCCGGTGTCCGGCGGCGACGAGCGCTTCCACCAGGTGCGAGCCGATGAATCCTTCCGCGCCGGTGACGGCGACGGGTGCGGGTGCGGACATGACGGTGTCTCCCTTTGCGTGAGCGGAACGCGGCGGGTGCCGCGGCGGAGCGGGGACGTGCCGGAGGGCAGCGGTCGGAGCGGACGGTGCGTCAGCGGTGCGTGGTGATCCGGCTGAGCAGGGCGGTGGCGGCGGCGAGCAGGCCCGCTGCCGCCGCCGTACAGACGGCGAGCTGGGTGGCGACGGGTGCGGCCGGCAGCAGGGCGAGCGCGGCCGCTTCGGCGCCGGCCGCGCCGAGGCACAGCAGAGCCGGGGTCCAGGCGACGCCGAAGGCCTGGAGGAGCAGTCCGGTCCACAGGACGGCGCCGAGGGCGAGCAGGGCGGCCGTGCGCGCGGCGGTGACCGGCGGGCCGCCGGGCCACAGGGCGCCGGTGGCCAGGTCGAGCGCCGCGAGCGCCGCGAGGTAGGCGGCGACGCAGAGGGCCAGGATGCGGGCCGCGCCGAGTTTCATCCCGGCGATGGTGGTGGAGCGGGCGAGGGCCGCCAGGGCGGTGCCGCGGCAGCGGTAGAGCAGCCATTCCGCGACGCCCATGCTGAGGGTGAGCGAGATGACGGCGGCTCCGGCGGTGGTCGCGCCGGGGGTGCGGCGCAGGACGTCGCCGAGGGCGGCGAGGGTCGTCAGCACGCCGCAGCCCAGGCCGAACAGGCCGTACGGGACGGAGGCGAGCGGTGACAGGGCGGGCTGTTCGGGTGGATTCCCTTCCCGGCGGGCGCGCAGGATCTCGTACGCGGCCGTGCCGAGCACGCCGCCCGCGGTGGCCAGGAGCAGGCCGGTGCGGACGGCATCGGGCGGCTGGACGACGAGGAGCGCCGCTCCCCCGGCGGCGGTGGGTGCCAGGGTGAGCAGGAGCAGCTTCTCCCTGCCGAGGACCAGCAGCACCGTGGCCGCGGCGAGGTAGAGCGCCTGGCCCGCCGCGAAGGCGGTGACCCCGGCCGGGCCGGGCAGGGCCATGGCCGTCGCCGCGGCCAGGAGGGCGCCGAGCGGGGCGCCCCATTGCAGGCAGCGGGCCGCCGCGGTGCGGCCCCCCGTCGCCAGCCGCAGGTAGGCGCGGTGGGCGAGGGCCTGGTTCCACGCCCAGGCCACGAGGGCGGAGACGACGAGGCCGGTGGTGCCCCGCGGCAGGCCGTAGCCGTCGCGGCCGCCGGCCATGAGGGGTGCGGCCAGCGAGTAGCCGAAGCCGGGCAGGGTGAAGACCAGGGCCCGCAGGACGAACCGGCCCGGGCTCGCCTTCCAGGGGTCCGGGCGGGGCCCGGGCTCGGGGTGGCTGCGGGGGACGCGCGCGTACAGCTCCGCGGCGAGCTCGAAGGCGTCGGCGCGGCCGTAGCGTTCGGTGATCTGCTCGCCCGTGAGGCCGTCGGCCTCCAGGACGGCCGCGATCTCGTCGGGGTGGACGGCCGCGGCGCAGGTCTCCGCCAGTTCCTCGGCGAGCGCGTCGACGGGGTCGGCCGCCCAGCGGGGCCGCGGCCGGGACCGCACCGGTGCGGGTGCGGCCGCCAGGTCGTGGGCGGGCTCGGGCTCGTCGGGCACGAGGCGCAGTAAGCCGCTCATCCCGCACCGCCCGCGGCCATGGCCATGACGGGTCTCTCGCCGTCCGCGGCGGCCCACGCGGGGCGGGCCGGGGTGCGCCGGGGACGCTCGAAGGGTTCGGGCCGGCGGGTGCCGGCGAGGTCGTGGTAGATGTCGCGGAAGGCGTCGATGGTCTGCCGGAGGGTGAACTGCTCGATCACCCGGAGGCGGGCCCGCTCCCCCATGCCGGCGCGCAGCGCGGGGTCGTGCAGGAGTTTCAGGGCCGCGCGGGCCATGGCCTCGGGGTCGCGGGGCGGTACGACGAGCCCGGTGTCGCCGACGGCTTCGCTGACGCCGCCGACGTCCGTGGAGACGGTGGCCCGCCCGCAGGACATGGCCTCGATGAGGGTGAAGGGGAATCCTTCGCTGATGCTGGAGAGCATCACCACGTTGCCGGCGGCGTAGGCGTCGCGGATGTCGTCGACGCGCCCCTCGAAGACGACGGCCTCGCCGACGCCGAGCTCGGCGGCGAGCTTCTCGCAGGCGGTGCGGTAGCCCTCGCCGCCGCGCGGGGTGCCGCCGAAGAGCCGCAGGCGGGCGCCGGGTATCTCCTCGCGGACGAGCGCGAAGGCGCGGATCAGCGTCTCCAGGCCCTTGATGGGGTCGACGCGCCCGGCCCAGCTGAGCGTCGGCTGCTCCGGCTCGGGCCCGGCGGGCGGGAACGCCGCCGGGTCGACGCCGTTGTAGACGGTGCGGATGCGGTCCGGCGGGGTGCCGCCGTGCTCCTCCCAGCGCCGGTTGTAGCGGTTGCCGGGGGTGACCAGGGAGGCGCGCCGGTAGCTCTCGGCGGCGAGCAGCCGGAACAGGCCCAGCATGAGGGCCTTGACGGGCCACCGGTAGGGCTCGGCGCGGAAGCTCAGGTAGCGCTCGCGGAGGTAGATGCCGTGCTCGGTGAGGAGGAAGGGGGTGCCGTGCCGGTGGTGGGCGAGCAGGCCGGGCAGCGTGGCCAGCCCTCCGCTGACGGCGTGGGTGACGCCTTCGGCGGGCGGGGTCGCCGCGAGCGGGCGCAGCGCGTGCTCCAGCAGGTCGGTGGCGAGCAGCGCGTCGTGCAGGGTGGGACGGGCCGCGGCCGTGTGCAGGTGCGGGCGGTTCCAGACGCGGACGAGGGTGCGGGCCGCGGCCTCGCCGCGCAGGGCGGCCGAGAGGGCGCCGGAGGCGGCGTGGTCGGCCAGACGGTAGAAGGTGCGGGCGAAGTGCTGTTCCTGGCCCGGGTCCAGGAGGGACAGCAGGAACTGTTCGTAAGCAGTGAGGAAGGAGCGCAGCTCCCGGCCGCGCGGTGCGCGCCCGGGGGGCGGCGGTCCCCACAGGGGGTGGCTCTCCACCCCCCGGACGTGGCGCGGCAGTTCCCAGGCGAGCGGTTCGCGGCCGGTGCCGGTCACCGCTATCACCCGGAAGTCGACGTCGGGCATGCCCTGGACGAGCTGGTCGCACCACACGCTCACTCCGCCATGGCTGTGCGGGTACGTTCCCTCGGTGAGCAGCGTCACCGAGGGAGTGTCGGATGCCGTTTCGGCAGGCGGTCCGTGCATAGAACTCGGTTCTCTCTCCAGTGTCGGCGGTGCATGGGGTGGTGCGGCACGGAGTGATGGCGGGCCGGGTCAGCGCCGGGTGGCGTCCCCGGGGCCGTACGGAACGCGGCCGGTGACGCCCTCGGGCACCGGGAGTGCGGTGCGGGCCGGGGGCTGTACGCGCGCGGTGGCGGAGGCCGGCGCGCCTGCGGCCGGGGTGGCGCCCGCGGGCAGGGTGAGGTCCAGCCGGGTCTGGCCGGCGGCGGGGGCGGCCCAGCCGGAGCGCAGGCCGGCGTAGGCGTCGCCGAAGACGGCGCCGGTGTCGTTGCGGACGGTGCCGCCGGGCAGGGTGGCGGTGATCTGCGCGCCGGCGGGTGCGGTGACGGTGACGGCGCTGCCGATGCGGTAGGCGGTGACGTTGCCGGCGGCGAGCGCGGCGCTCCAGGCGGCCCGCTTGCTCATTTCGGCGCCGATGTCGCGCATGCGGAGGTTGACCAGCGGGGTGCTGTCGGCGTAGAGGCCGGAGTAGTCGCCGAGGACCTTCTCCAGGACCTTGTAGCCGATGCGCTCCTCGGCGAGGTTGGACTGGTGCATGAAGTGCGGCCGCGGGTCGTTGGCCAGGACGTGGCCCATGGCGATGCGGGCTTCCAGGGGCACGATGTACGACGGGAATCCGGTCTTGACGTCCAGCGGTGCCTTCAGGCAGGTGGTCGTGGAGGAGTTCTCGCAGATGCCGCTGCCGCCGTCGGCCTTCTTCGTGTACAGCCAGTTGTACTCGTCGGTCTGCTCGGTGGCCTTGCCGACGTTGTAGTAGACGTTCATCGGGTAGCGCGGCACGGTGAGCGCGGGGCCGGCCTGGCGCTGCTGGGGCTCGCGCGAGTCGTCGCTGGCGATCCAGCCGACGCCGTACTGGGTGAGGGACGGGGCGAGTTCGGGGTTGTCCTTGGGCTGCTGGGGCGTGGTCCTCAGACCGGAGTGCTCGCCGGTCACCAGCTCGTCCCTGTCGAGGCTCAGGCCCTGGCGCGCCGCCCAGTTCAGGTTGTTGCCGATCTCGCCGCCGATGGTCGCGCGGCTGACCCAGCGCACGTTGCCGAGGAGGTCGGTGGCGCACTTCCAGGGGACGACGGTGGTGTTCTGCACGCAGCCCAGGAAGGCGTGGGTGTAGGTGTGGTTGATCCAGCGGAAGGACTTCTGGTCGGTGCGCAGCTGGTCGAGCAGCGGGTCGTACGTCCCGCCGTGCTCCGCCTTGAACTCCTCGCTGCCCACCCCGTTGTAGGCCAGGTCGAGCGGGAGGTTGTGGCTCTGCGACCACTGCTTGGCGTACTGGGCGTCGGCGGCCGTCATCCGGATCGGCGGGCTGTCGGGGCTGGGGTTGCCGGGGCAGTCGACGTCGCCGGGGGTGCACTTGCGCTTGGTGTCCCAGCGGTCGTCGGAGGCGAAGACGTCGTCGACGTGCACGCCGAAGTAGTTGCGGGAGGCGCCCAGGTGGACGCCCTGGGTCAGCCACTCCACGATGCCGCGGGAGACCAGCCGGAACTGGCTCTGGTACTGGTTGGCGATGAAGGTGACGACCAGTTCGCTGCGGCCGTCGTGGGTGTACTGGCCGATCAGCGAGCCGCGCGCGGTGCTGCCGGGAACGGGCGCGTCGAGGTAGCTGGTGTAGGTGGCGCCCTGCTCCTGTTGCGCGAGGGGCGCGGCGAGGTAGCCGTAGCTCTCGTTGACGGAGGTGTCGTTGTCCTCGAAGGGAACGTTTTTCCTGAGGTAGCCGAAGGGGCCCGTGGCGCCGTCCGCGGTCACCTGCGCGGTCTTGCCGTCCATGGGGCCGCTGTACCCTCCCCCGTCCTGGGGGCTGTTGAGACCGACCTTGGGGCTCGCGTACGTGTAGGCGTCGACCTGGCGTATGCCGAAGCGCTTCTCGTACGTGGCGAGGGCGGCCATCTCCGGCGAGTCCGCGCCGAAGGGGTTCTCGTTCGGCAGCACGACGCCCTGGAATCTGGCGCGGGGTCTGCCGTCGACGGTGTCGCTGAGGAACGCCTCGTCGATGCGCTGCCGGTTGCTGCTGGTCAGGTCCACCTTGGTGTACGGCGTGCCGGCGCCGTCCAGTTCGGCGCGCAGCGCCTCCGTGGCGGGCCCGCCGTCGTCCACGACGAGGACCCGCAGGTCGATCCTCGGCGCCGGGTCGGCCGCACGGGCAGCGCCGGCCGGAGCGGCGACGGCGAGCAGAGCGGCCGCGGACAGCACCGCGGCAAGACGGGTCGGACGACCCATAGGATTCTCCCCCCAGGACGGCGGCGCGCACGGCGCGGCCCTCCGGTCCAAAGACACGTGCGCGCAGCGCCGACGGCGCGGCCCGCACATCGAATCGATCCCCACTTGATCCCCCATGGCACGGCCCCCGGCGGTCGCGCCTCCCCACCCGACCGCCTGCCGGATCCCCCCACGGCCCCGGACACCGATGCCCGTGACCGAGCCGCACGGCCGGAGCCGGACCGCACGGCGTAGCGCGGGCGCCGGGCACACGGGTGCCACGGCATCGAGAGGCGCTTGCTCTCTCAACAGTCTCTCGACCGCCCAGGCATATAGTGCGCCATGCCCGGGGGTCTCGCTGGCTCACTGGCCAGGAGCCGAGGTGAACTCTTCGTCCGGTGGCCGGAATTGGCCGACCCGCGATCATCCCGCGCGGGACGGGCGGTCCGCTCGTGCGCGGTCGGCCGTGCGGCGGTGACCTGTGGCAACATGGTCGCGCGCCGCGGGCTCCCCGGCGCGCGCTCCCCGGCGCCCCAGGGGTCCCGGGAGCGTCGGACCGTTCCGAGATCGGCCTGATGAAGGCCGTCCGACTTTTCGCCTTTGTCGCCCGATCAGCGGCTACATCCACCCGGCTGCCGCCGCTGCCGATCTCATGGCGCAGGAGGGCCCGCAGGGCCCGGAGGCAACCGGAAGCAACTCCTCGCCCTCTAAGTAAGGTTGCGCTCCTTCCGCTTGGCGATCTCTCCTCCGTTTTCCTCCTCCCGGCCGCCGCCCCTTCTTCCCCGGGCCGGGGTGCAAGAGGCAGGGTGGAGGCATGAGGCTCTTGATACTGGGTGGTACGGAATTCGCAGGCCGGGCCGTCGCCGAGGCCGCGCTGGCCCGCGGCTGGCAGGTGACGGTCTTCCACCGGGGACGGCACGCCCCGCCGGAGGGGGCGGAGGCCCTGCACGGCGACCGCACCGCCCCGGACGGCCTGCGCGCGCTCGGCCGCGGCGAGTGGGACGCCGTCGTCGACACCTGGTCGTGGGCGCCGTCGGCCGTGCGGGACGCGGCGCGGCTGCTCGCCGGGCGCACCGGGCGGTACGCCTACGTCTCCAGCGGCTCGGTGTACCGCTACCCCTCCCCCGCGGGGCACGACGAGGACTGGCCCGTGGTGGACGGCTCACCCGATGCCGGGGAGGTGGAGTACGCGGAGGCCAAGCGGGGCGGCGAGCTGGCCGCCCTCGCGTCCTTCGGCGACCGGGCGCTGCTGGTCCGGGCCGGACTGATCCTCGGTCCCGGCGAGAACCTGGGCCGGCTGCCGTGGTGGCTGGGCCGGATCGCCCGTGGCGGCCCCGTCCTGGCCCCCGGCCCCCGCGACCTCGGACTGCAGTTCATCGACGTGCGCGACCTCGCCGACTGGACCCTGGACGCGCTCGGAGCGAGGCTGGGCGGGCCGTACAACCTGGTGAGCCCGCCCGGTCACACCACCATGGGCGAGCTGCTGGAGGCGTGCGTCCGGGTGACCGGCTCCGGCGCCGAGCTGTGCTGGACCGCCCCCGAGCGGATCCTGGCCGCGGGTGTCGAGCCGTGGACCGACCTGCCGGTGTGGGTGCCGCCCGGCGAGCTCCACGACGTACTGCACATGGGGGACTCCACCAAGGCCGTCGCGGCGGGACTGCGCTGCCGGCCCGCGGCCGGGACCGTGGCGGACACCTGGGCGTGGCTGCAGCGCATCGGCGGCCGCGCGCCGCAGCGGCCGGACAGGCCGCCGCTCGGGCTGGACCCGGAGCGCGAGGCGGAGCTGCTCGGACGCTCTGCGAGCACGGACACCAATGTCAATATAAAGTGAAAAACCGAAATAAGCGTGACCCGGCTCAACCCCGACCGCTCCAACCCCCCTCTCTCCTGGAGACCGCCCTCCAAGAGGAGTGACTGCCGTGGGCCTGACGTCCCCGACGTTCCAGCTCGTCCTCGCCCTCATCGCCGTCGCGGTGTGCGTGCTCGTCCTGTGGCTGTGGCCGCGCGCCGCGCGGAAGGGGCCGCTCGCGCTGGCCGGGCGCGTCGGCCTGCTCGTCCTGACGCAGGTGAGCATCCTGGCGGTCCTGCTCGTCGCCGCGAACAAGGAGTTCGGCTTCTACTCCACCTGGAACGAACTCCTGGGCCGCGCGTCGAGCAGACAGGCCATGCAGCCGGGCGCGGACGGCGGCAAGCGGCCGCCCGCGCTCGTCGTGAAGGGACAGGAGTCCGTCGGCCTCAAGGGCGCCCGCGAGAAGGCCGGGCAGGTGGACCGCATCGAGATCCACGGCCCGGTGACGGGGCTCGGCATGGACGGCTACGCCTACCTGCCGCCGGAGTACTTCCAGAAGGAGCACGAGAAGGAGAAGTTCCCGGTCGTGGTGGCGATCACCGGCCAGCCGGGCGTCTCCAAGAACCTCATCACCCAGCTCAAGGTCCCCCAGGCCGTCTCCTCCGCCGTCATGAAGAAGGAGATCCGGCCGACGATCTACGTGCTGGTCCGGCCCTCGGTGGTCGCCGACCGCGACACCAACTGCACGGACGTGCCCGGCGGTCCGCAGGCGCTCGCCTTCTTCAACCAGGACCTGCCGCTGGCCGTGACCGACGTCTACCGCGCCTCCGGCGCCCCGGGCAGCTGGGGCGCCGTCGGCAACTCCACCGGCGGCTACTGCGCGCTGAAGCTCGCGATGACCAACCCCGCGCGCTACGGCGCGGCCGCCGGCCTGTCCGCCGACTACTTCGCCCGGCAGGACGGCAAGACGGGCGACCTGTACGCCGGCAGCAAGGCGTACAAGAACGAGAACGACCTGACGTGGCGGCTGGAGCACATGCCCCCGCCGCCGGCGTCGCTGCTCCTGGCCACCAGCAAGAACGAGGACAACTACGGGCCCAGCCTGAAGTTCGCGCAGAAGGCCAAGCCCCCGCTCAAGGTCGACAAGCTGGTCCGGGACGAGGGCGGCCACAACTTCCAGACGTGGCGCGAGGAGTACCCGGTGGTGCTCAGGTGGCTGGACAAGGAGCTCAAGGAGCCGGCGGACCGCAACGGCGGTCAGTAGCGCCGCCGTCCGCGACGGGCACCGGCTCCGCCGCCCCGCCGAAGGCCCACCGTGCGGCACGCCGCCAGCGATTGGCAGGCAGGGCCGGGTGGAGGGCGACCAGCGCCCCGCAGTACTTCGTGAAGACCGCCGGGCGCACCCCGCAGGCGTGCAGGAGCCGGTCGGCGTCCGTCAGGTGCCCGGCGGTCTTCGTCTCGACGAGGACGAGGTCCGCGCCGCACGTGACCCGCCGCCCGGCGCGCAGGTCGTCGCAGACGAGCCCGGCGTCACAGGTGATGCGCTCCCCGTCGGCGACGAACGTCGCGCGCAGGTAGTCCGTGCTGAGCGAGGAGCGCAGGCCGGCGGGCGAGCCGATGCCGTAGGCGCGGTGCAGGGTCTCGGCGAGGAAGGCCCGGTAGCCGGGGTCGAGCGGGGTGTCCGTGCCCGCGAGCGGCCTGCGGTGCTTGACGGTGTCGCCTCGCCCGCCCTTGAGCTTGATCTCGAACTGCCGCTCCCCCGTGTCCTCGTAGACCCGCTCGCGCACCTTGAAGCGGAGCCGGCGGCCCTGCCGGTGGTCGTGGAAGGACCGCAGGCCCGGGGTGTCGTAGTAGACGGAGTGGTACCGGAAGGCGCGGCGGCCGTCGATGGTGAGGGCGCGGAAGGGCCCGCCGGGCCGGCCCGGGTCGGTGAGCTGCTCCGCTATATAGAGGAACGTTTCTGCGGGGACGAGGTAGCTCCGGTCGAAGCGGGCCATGAGCTCGGCGCGCCGGTTGACCTCCGCCAGGGAGATCGGAGCGGTGGCGTGCGCCGCGTCGTGGACGGCCCGCACCGACGGGGTGGCCTCGGGCGGCGCCGGCCGCGGCGCGGCGGGGGCGGTCACACCGACTCCCACGCGGGCGCGCCGGCGCGGGCGGACCCGCCTTCGGAGACGACGGTGCGGACCGGCCTGCTCCCCGGCTCGGGCTCGCGGTAGCGGACGTCGACGACCGTCAGGTCGCGCACGTAGTCGACCTCCATGACCGTCCAGTGCAGGGGCGCGCCGAGCCGCCGGGCGAGGTCGGCCCGGAGCGCGGCGGGGTCGCCGTGCACGGTGTCGAGGGTGACGACGGTGCGGCGCGAGCGGGCGAGCAGGCGCGGGTGGTCGGCGGCGTAGACAACGAGGAGCAGGACGGCGCTGAGCGCGGCGGCGAGCCCGAACGCGAGGTGCGGCAGGCCGGTGATGAGACCGAGGACCAGCGTCGTGAAGTAGTACGCGACTTCCTCGTGCTGCACGGAGTCCGACCGCAGCCGGATGATCGACAGCACACCGAACATCCCGAACCCGAGGGCCATGCCTCCGCTGCCGCCCAGCTCGGCGAGTGCCGCGACGACCGTGAACAGGGCGACGTTCAGGGCCAGGTAGGCGGGCACGAGGTCGCGGCGCCGGTGTCGCGGGTAGTAGATCGCGAACGTCAGCAGGCACACGGCCAGGAGGTCGAGCCCGAGGTGGGCGGCGAGGTGTCGAAGGGAGTCCATTGCTCACTCTCTGTGTGTCGGCAGGGACACCGACGATAGGAAACTCTGGGTGAACATGCGCTCACTTCTTGACGAACAATGCGCCTCCTTGACGGAAGTGGATCCCAAGTGTCCGGATCCGCACGACGCATGTCGCAATCGGCGCTCTTGCCCCACTGGTCACACCGGCTTTGGGGCATGAACGTTCCAGTTCCGTCCCAGAGCTTCCGTGCGCCCTGCTCAGCGACTTGTCGGTGTGCAGATAATGGGGGCCGCGTTACGGAGGCCGGGCCCCGCGGCCCGTCACCCGCCGGAGCGCACCGCATGGCAAGAACACCCGGAACACCGATGGGGGCGTCAATGAACGCTGAGCTGATGGACGACGAGCAGCAGGCGGGCGCGGCGGCGCCCGTCGTACGGCGGCGGTGGCAGCGGGCCCGCCGGGCGGCCGTCGTCGCGGCACTCGCGCTGGGCGCCTCCCTGCTGGTCTCCCCGGCCTCCGCCCAGGGCACGGAGCAGGCCCGCCCGGCCGCCGTGACGGCCGTGGCCGAGCGTCAGGCCGAGGTGACCACGGCGGCGGGCACCGCGCAGTCGGGTGCCGCGAACGCGCTCCAGGCCTCGCACGGCCACCACCGGTCCGCGAAGGACCACGTGACGACGGCGGCGAAGAAGCCGAAGAAGGAGAAGAAAAAGAAGAAGGGCTTCTTCGCGAAGCTCGGCATCTTCCTGATCATCGTGCTGATCCTGGTGGTGCTCTTCATCATCGCGCTGATCGTGCTGGCGATCTACTTCATCCGGAAGGCCTTCAAGCGCCGCCGCGCCTGAGGAACCGCCGGACGGAAGGGGGTACGGGGCGTTGCCCTCGTACCCCCTTCGGTCGTCAGCTGACGGTCTGGTCACCGTCGGGCACGTCCTGGACGGTCACGGCGGCGCGCGGCTGCCCGAGGCCCGCGGCGACGGCCTCGGCGATGCCACCGGGATCGGGCGCCTCCGGGAAGGGCACGGCCTCGCCGTCCCCGTAGCTCTCGATGGCCTTGGTGAAGTAGCCCGGGTCCCAGGCGCCGACCGCGCCCCTGACCTCGACCGCGCGCACCGCACGGCCGCCCACCCGCTGCTTCAGGGCGGCCAGGATCCGGTCGGAACGGAACTCGCCCGGCACCTGGAAGAGGCTGGCATGGGCACCCACGAGACCGCCGTCGCGCAGCCGGACGGTCACGGTCAGGCAGCTGGTGACGCTCGGGTAGAGGAGGGTGCCGCCCGGGGCGGCCTCGCCGACCTGCCCCTCCGTGATCCTGACGGCGGCCGCCTTGCTGTGGGAACCGCCCGGGGTCTTCACGGCGACGCCGACGGCGGCCGGTGCGGGCGCCGGAGCCGCCTCCGCGGCCGTCGCGGCCGCGAACTGCGCCCCTACAAGGAGGGCGACCGCGCATATCTTCACATGTGTTATCGCATTCACGCGATCATTCTGCTCGTACGCCCGTCACACCGCGGTCTCCGGCCCGAAGCGGCTGCGGACGGCGGTCTGCACGTCGTCCTCCTCGGCCGGGTCCGCCGCGAGCCTGCGCAGCTGCTCGACGACGCGGGCGTCGGCGGTGGTGGCGTGGTGCGCGGCGAGCTCGCGGGTCGTCTCCTCGCAGTCCCACAGGCACTCCACCGCGAAGCCGGTCGCGAAGGACGGGTCCGTCGCCGCCAGCGCCCGCGCCGTGCGGCCGCGCAGGTGCGAGGAGGACGTCTCCCGGTAGATGTGCCGCAGCACGGGCGCGGCGCAGGTGATCCCCAGGCGGCCGGCGCCCGGCACGAGGTCCCACAGGACCGGCGCGTCGGGCCCCTCGGCCCGGACCAGGCGGCGCAGGGCGCCGAGGACCAGTGGCGCGTCGTAGGGGGCGCCGCGCGAGGCGAGCATGCCGGCGGCGGCGCCGCCGAGGGCGTCGGTGCGGTGGATCCAGGCGCGGGCGCGCTCCAGGGCGGCCGTGCCGCGCATGCGTTCGAAGGCGGTGACGGCGGCCTCGGCCACGAGCGCGCCGGGATCGGCCGCGGCGGCCTCGATGAGGTCGAGCGCCTGCGGGTCGTCGTGCTCGGCCAGGTAGCGCAGGGCGGTGGCGCGGGCGGCCTCGGGGCCGAACGCGGCGGCCTCGATGATCTCCAGCCGGTCCTCGGGCCCCGCGACGGCGTTCAGGCAGCGGGTCGCGGGGACGTGGCGGAGCTGGACGGGGTGCAGGCCGAGGCCCTCCTGGGCCCAGTCGAGCACTTCGCGCACGCTCCAGCCGGGCCGCGGGCCCGACGGGCGCAGCTGGCGCTGCCAGCGGTCGAAGGAGCCCTGCTCCTGCGCGGCGCGCACCCGGGGGGCGGTCGCGGGCGACTGCGTCTCGTCGGCCCACAGCCGCCAGGGGCGGGGCTCGAAGGCGTCGCGCACGGCCGCGGCGAGGTCCCGGTCGCCCTCGGGCCCCGCGGGGAAGCGGGCGAGGACGCTCTCACCGAGGGCGAGCAGCCCGGCGTCGTCGTCGCGCAGGGCGAGCTCGTCGAGGGCCCAGGCCCAGTTCGCACCGGAGATCGCGTACCGCCGCAGGAGCAGCAGGGCGTCCTCGCGGCCGTACGAGGCGAGGTGGCCGAGGACGGCGAGGGCGAGGCCGGTGCGCTCCTCCGCGCCGTCGAGGAGGTCGTCGGCGCAGAAGAGGTGCCGTTCGAGCTCGCCGAGCCCGGCGTCGAGGTCCAGACACAGGCGCGCGTAGTAGAGGGAGCGGTTCTCCACCTGCCAGTCGCGCCTGGGGTCGCTGAGGAGGCAGTGGTGGAGCGCCGCGAGCGCCTCCGCCCGCGGCGCCGCGAGGGCATGCAGGGTCCCGTCGCCGCGGCCTCGCTGGAGGAGGCCGAGCAGGGTGCCGCTGGGCGCTATGTCTGGATCGAACATGGGGTCAGCATCCGGTGCGGGGAGTCGGCTGGCAACGGGATTTCCGTCGTCCGGCATTCTTGCCGGTGTCCACCGGTGCTATGCGTGGTGAACAGGGGGAACTCGAGGTCGGTCGAGCGCCCCGCAGCCTACCTGGAGTGTGGGATTCCGCCGAGCCCCATCCGATTCGCCTCCTTTTCACCCCCTTCCCGGCCGCTTCCCGACCCCTTCCCTGCCCGATTCCGGCCCCTTTCCGGCCGGGCCGGCCCCGGCACATGCTTGACCCGGCCCAAGGGGAACCTCCCGCCTCACATCGGCTTGCCTCCGGCACATGCCTTGGACACCACCGGATCGGGTGTTGCCAAAGCCCTTACAGGCCCTCTCCGCCTGTGCCAGAGTCGTTACGGCCCACCCCGCGGACCCTACGGAGCCGGCTGTGCCGCTCCCCCCATCGGAGTACGACATGCCGTCCCCCCTCCACGCGGACTCCTCCGCAGCTCAGCCGCCCGAGCACGGTACGGTCGACGCCCTCATCTCGCAGACGCGGCGGCTGCGCGGCGGCCTCGACGCCGTGCGGCGCGCGGCGGCCGCCGAGGAGGAGCCGGACGACGCCCGCCGGCGCTGGCACCGCGCCCTGTGCGACCTGGCGGCCCACCACCTCGACGATCTCGGGGAGCACCTGGGCCAGCTCCGCGAGGGCCCTCCGCCGCCCGGCGGCACCGTCCCCGCGTGCGCGGTGCAGGCCCCGGCCGCGCCGCCCGCGCCGCGGCCCGGCACCGCGCCGGGCCGGGTCGGCAGCGCGGAGTGGAACCTCCTCACCGACGAGGCCACCTGGTCCGACGAGCTCTTCCAGCTCTTCGGCCGCCGCCCCGAGGACGGCCCCCTGACCCTGGACGAGCTGCCCTCCTGGCTGCCCGAGGAGGACCGCGGCCTGCTGACCGCGATGGTCACCGGCTGCCTGGTGGACGGCAAGCCCATCGACGGCGAGTTCCGCATCGTGCGCGCCGACGGCTCGACCCGCGTGGTGCACATGATGGGCGAGCCCGTCCTGGACGGCGACGGCACCGCGACCTCCATGTGGGCCGTCTTACGCGACATCAGCGAGCTGCGCCGCAGCCGCCGCGCCGTCGACGAGACCTCCGACTCCCTGCAGCGCCGCGAGCACATCGCCCGCGCCGAACACCGGATCGCGGTCGAGCTGCAGGAAGCCGTGCTGCCACCGTGGCGCGGCTCGCTGCGCTTCCCCCAGGGCGGTGCCCCGCAGTCCGACGGCACCTCCGGCACCCTCGACCTCGCCGCCCACTACCTCCCTTCCGCCAGCAGCGCCCTCATCGGCGGTGACTGGTTCGACGCCCTGGGTCTGCCCGGCGGGCAGACCCTCCTCAGCGTGGGCGGTCTGACCGGGCACGGCGTGGCCGCCACCTCCGGCATGGCCATGCTGCTCGGCGCGCTGCGCGGCATGGCCGTGACGGGCGCCGAGCCCGGCCCCCTCATGGGCTGGCTCAACCGCCTCCTCGACGCCTCCGCGCAGCCCGCCCTGGGCAGCGCCGTCTGCTGCCGCTACGACCCCGCGAGCCGCACCCTGGCCTGGTCCCAGGCGGGCCACCCCGCACCGCTGCTCTTCCGCGGGGGGAGGGGCCGTGCGCTGCAGCCGCCGGAGGGCATGCTGCTCGGGGCCGTCGCGGATGCCGCCTACGGGCAGGCCGAGGAGCTCCTGGAGCCCGGCGACGTCCTTCTCCTGCACACCGACGGCCTCCTGCCCCACAGCACGGGGCCGGTCGCCGGGACGGTCACCGACCGCCTGCTGGACCTCGCCCCACGGTTCACCGCGGCGAGATGCGCACGGGAGTGCGTACGGGCCGTGCTGGAGGAGTTCGGCGGCAAGGAGCGCGAGGACGATGCCTGCCTGCTGATCGGCCGCATCAACGGCTAGACCGCCAGGCCCTTCCCTCCGCTCCCTCCGCCCTTCTTGGGCTGTGCCTTGGGGGCCTTCGGCAGGGCCCGTTTGATCTCCTGCCGGAGGTCCTCGATCCGGGCGTAACCGGCGTACTTCCCCGTGAGGCGGTACATCTCGCGGAGCCGGTCCCAGGTGCGGTGCGAGGAGGTCTCGCCGATGGACACCAGTGCCAGTCTGGCGTAGGTGTCCGCCTGTTCGGGGTCGTTGCTGATGAAGCAGGCGGAGGCCATGGAGATGTAGTCGAAGATCATCGAACGCTGGTGGCCGCTCTTGCGCAGGGCCAGCGCCTCCCTGGCGTGCTGCTGGGCGATGGCCGCGGCCCCCGCGTCGTGCTCGGCGAGGGTGCGGTAGGCCAGGGCCTGCATGCCGTGGAGGTCGGCCTCGTCGAAGTGCTGCATCCAGCTGGGGGGCGGCACGTCCCGCTTGTCGGAGACGAAGAGCTCCTCCGCCTCGCCGAGCGTGCGCCGCATGGCCTGGCCCCGGCCCATCGACGCCTGTGCCCAGGCCTCGATGGTGTAGAGCATGGCGCGGGTGCGGGGCAGGGTCTCGCCGCCGGATCCGGACTTGGCGAGCTTCATCAGGTCGAGGGCGTCGTCGGGCCGGCCGAGGTGCACCATCTGGCGGGCCGCCCGGGAGAGCGCCTCGCCGGCGCGGGGGCGGTCGCCGCCCTCGCGGGCCGCGTGCGCGGCGATGACGAAGTACTTCTGGGCGGTCGGTTCGAGGCCCACGTCGTGGGACATCCAGCCGGCGAGCACCGCGAGGTTCGCCGCGACGCCCCACAGCCTGCGCTGGAGGTGCTCGGGGTGGTGGTAGGAGAGCATCCCGCCCACCTCGTTGAGCTGGCCCACCACGGCCTTGCGCTGCAGCCCGCCGCCGCGGGCCGCGTCCCACGCGCGGAACACCTCGACCGAGCGCTCCAGGGCGTCGATCTCGGTGGAGCCCACCGGCGCGGCCTCGTAGCGGTCGAGCCCGGCGGTTTCGGCGTGCATGCCGTCCCTGCGCAGCGGATCGTCGAAGCGGGGGGAGTCGGAGGCGAGGACCGGATCGGAGTGCAGCCAGTCGTGCATGGCGCTGCTGAGTGCTGAGCCTGCGGCGAGCGCGGCGCCCGCGCCCACCAAGCCGCGTCGGTTGAGCATGAGGTCCATTCCCGTGAATTCGGTGAGGACCGCGGCGGTCCGCTCGGGCGGCCAGGGGAGGCCGTCCGCGGACTGCCCCCTACCCGCGCGCCCTCGACGGCCGAACCCGAGGTCCTCGATGGTCACGACACGGCCGAGTCGCTCGGTGAAGAGGGCTGCCAGCACCTTGGGCACGGGATCGCGCGGGGACTCCCCCATGTCGATCCAACGCCGCACTCGCGAGGTGTCGGTCGCCAGCTGCGGGTGGCCCATGACGGCCGCCTGCCGGTTCACGAGCCTCGCCAGTTCGCCCTTGGACCATCCGGCCAGGCCGAACAGATCCGCGAGGCGGGTGTTGGGTTCCCTTGTCACGTCAAGCCCCCAGGTTCTCGGCTGACTTGAAGGTAGCGGCCCGTCATGGACCAGGCGAGTATTCGCCAGGGTTCGCCAGGGTCCGCCACATGGTGTGCCACCCGCGGGCGGGTGTGATGTAGGAACGCGCCACCCCGGTCACCCGGCAGCCGGTCCGGATCCGCTGTTCTCCGCGTAAGCGGGGAGGGTCCGCCGGAGATCCGCCGGAAGTCCGCCGGAGATCCGTCAAGGGGCTGACCCCCGTGCATTCCCCAGGGTGCACGGCCGGCCCGGGTACCGGGGCAGCGCGGCAACTCGTCGGCACACGAAGGGATCCGTTCCGCTCATGTATGCAGCCTCGTCCTCCGTGTCCGCCCCGCCCCGGCTCCGTCCCCAGCACGCCGGCGGCGGGCCGTACCTCGACCCCTCCCACGCCGCGGGGGCTGCCTTCGGGGGCGGACGGGCCCGGCGGTCCCCGGGGCTGGGAGGCCAGCCGCTCAACGGGAGAATCGACCTGTCCGGCCCCCAGGGGGCACAGTTGCGTACGGTGATCGCCGCGGTGCAGCGCATCTGCCCGGAGTTCAACGCCGTCCAGGTCCTGCGCCAGAGCGGGCACTCGGTCCTGCTGGTCGGCTCCACCGGCCGCACCACAGCGGTGGCCAAGTGTTTACTGGACCCGTCGCCAGCCTGGACCGAGCGGTTCCGGCAGGAAATAGCGACATACCGTGCGTTCGTCCGCCACCGTCCGCCGGTGCGGGTGCCGCGGCTCATCGCCGCGGACCCCGACAACTGCACGCTGGTGATCGAGCGCATGCCCGGGCGGCCCGCGGCCGCACAGCGCCACCCCACGGACACCCCGCCGCGGGCGGACGTCCGGGCCGCGCTCGGTGCGATCTGCAGGGTCAACCTGTGGCGCCCCCCGGCCGGCATGTTCGACATGCCGCTGGACTACGGCAAGCGCATCGCGCGCTATCACGAGCTGGGCCTGCTGACCGACCGCGACATGGGCGACCTGCAGAAGCTGCTGTACGGGCTGGCCCATGTCCAGGGCCAGTTCTGCCACGGCGACGCCCAGCTCTCCAACATCCTCCTGGCCCCCACCGGCCCGGTGCTGGTCGACTGGGATCAGGCGGGCTGGTACCTCCCGGGGTACGACCTCGCCACGCTCTGGATGGCCCTCGGCGACGCCCCGGTGGCGCGCCGGCACATCAGCCAGGTGGCCCGGCAGGCCGGCACGGTGCAGCGTGACGCCTTTCTGGTGAATCTCATGCTCGTGCTGACCCGCGAGCTCCGCATGTGCGAGACGGCCGTGCAGCGCGCCATGCAGGACCCCGCCCCGGCGGCGCCCGGCGCGGCCGACTCGGGCGAGGAGCAGCGGCTGCTGCTGCGCCGCCTGCACGACGACTGCGCGCTGGCCCGGCGCGCCGTCCGGGCGGCGGTGGGCACCCGCTGACCGCCCGGCCGACGGCACTGTCACCGGCCCCTCCGCGACACGCCGCGCCCTGTGCGCGGCGTGTCGCCGTGTGCGGGGCCGGAAAGGGTGCAGCCTCGGCGTCGGAGGCGCAGTGTCCGTACGGGCAACATGCTTCGCAGCAGCATGATTGACGGATCGTCTGCCAGGGACTACCTCTGGTTACGTCCGGTCCCGCACGCCCGCTCGCGCCCCGACCATTTCCCGCGCGTGGCACGGCACGCCCCGAGGAGGCTGCATTGCGAGGATCCGTTCCCGAATCGTGGACCGCTCCCCTGAGAGCCCTCCGAAGAAGCAGGGGGGCGTTCCGGGCGGCCGGAGTCCTGGCTTCGGCCGCCCTGTTGCTGCCCCTGGCGCCCGGTGCGGCGTCGGCCACGGCCACGGACCGCCGGGCGCCCTCCGGCGCGCTGCAGCGCGCGTTCGCCGCGGCGTCCCAGGAGTACCGCGTTCCGCAGAGTGTGCTGCTCGGTGTCTCCTATCTGGAGTCGCGGTGGGACACCCACAGCGGCGCCCCGAGCGTCACCGGCGGCTACGGCCCCATGCACCTGACCGATGCGGCGCACGCCGTGGCCGCCGTTCCGCACCACAGCGACGGCCGCGAGGATCCGCGCGGCGACGGCTCCCGCCCGGCCGCCGGTCCCCGGGCAGTCCGGCCGTCCCTGCTGCCGGCCGGGGAGCTCCCGGCGCGGTTGCGCACCCTGGAGCAGGCCGCCCGGGTGTCCGGCCTGTCGCGGGAGGCCCTCCGCAGGGATCCCGCCGCGAACGTGCGGGGTGGCGCGGCTCTGCTCGCCGCCGCCCAGAAGCGGCTGGGGCTGCCCCTGAGCGAGGATCCGGCGGACTGGTTCGGCGCCGTGGCGGGCTATCCGGGCGCCTCCGACACGGCGACGGCCGCGGCCTTCGCCCGTGACGTCTTCGACGTGCTCCGTTCGGGTCAGCGGCGCACGACCGACGTCGGCCAGCGGGTCGCCCTGCCGGCCGCCCCGCGCCTGCCCGACCGTCCGGAGCTGGTGGGGCGGCTGGGCCTGTCGGATCCTCCGGACGAGGAGGAGACCGAGTGCCCCGCGGCGGTGGCCTGCGAGGCGATTCCCGCCCCGTACGAGAAGCTGCAGGGCGACAACTACGGCAACCACGACCTGGCGGACCGGCCGGACTCGCAGAAGACGGAGTTCATCGTCATCCACGACACAGAGGGGTCCTGGGAGACGACGATCAAGCTGATCAAGGACCCCGCGTACGTCTCGTGGAACTACACGGTGCGCTCCGCGGACGGCCACATCGCCCAGCACGTGCCGACGAAGGACGTGGCCTGGCACGCGGGCAACTGGTACGTGAACGCCAAGTCGGTCGGCATCGAGCACGAGGGCTTCCTCGCCCAGCCCGACGCCTGGTACACGGAGGAGATGTACCGCACCTCGGCCCGCCTGGTGCGGTATCTGGCGCAGCAGCTGAGGATCCCGTTGGACCGGCAGCACGTCCTGGGCCACGACAACGTCCCGGGCACGACCCCGGCGACGATCAAGGGCATGCACACCGATCCCGGTCCCTACTGGGACTGGGCGCACTACTTCGATCTGATGGGCAAGCCGTTCCGTCCGACGGGTGGCGCGTACGCGGGCATGGTCACCGTCCTGCCCGACTACGACGCCCACAAGCCCGCCTACACCGGCTGCACGGGGCCGGCCAAGCCCTGCGCCCCGCACGGTTCGGGCGCGGTGCGGCTGTACACGCAGCCGAGCGAGAAGGCGCCGCTGGTGAAGGACGCCGGGCTGCGGCCGGACGGCAGCGCGTCCACGATCGACGTCAACGACACGGGGGCGCGTGCCTCGACGGGCCAGCAGTTCGCGGTGGCGGGGCACAAGGGCTCGTGGACGGCGATCTGGTACCTGGGGCAGGTGGCGTGGTTCAAGAACCCGTTGTCGCAGCCGACCGCGGTCAACGCCTACGGCTCGGTGGTCACGCCGAAGGAGGGGCTGGCGGAGGTCCCGGTGTTCGGGCGCGCGTATCCGGAGAAGGAGGCGTATCCCGCGGGGGTGCCGGTGCAGGCGCTGGCCCCGCTGCCGTACAAGCTGCCCGCCGGGCAGGCGTACGTCATGGGGCAGCGGCTGCGGAGCGAGTACCTGTGGGCGAAGACCTTCGATCCCGCGGGCCACAAGGTGATCCGGGGCAAGGACGCGTACTACGAGATCCAGTTCGGCCACCGGGTGGCCTTCGTGAAGGCCGCTGACGTGACCGTGCGGCCCTCGAACCGGTAGCGCCCGGGAGGACGCGAGGAGCCCGGTGCGGCGTCGGCCGTACCGGGCTCCGGTGCGTCGTGTGCGGGGGCCTTCGTCAGGCCGTCTGGAACATCTCGGCGGGCAGCGGCTTGAGGAGCTGGTAGAGCTCGTCGGTGATGGGCCGGTCCCAGCTGGCGATGGTGACGAGGACGCCGTCGCTGCGGTCGAACTGGGTGCAGGAGATGCGGCCCTCGGAGCACTTGATGCGCCGGACGATCAGGAGGTTGTCCTCGTGCATGACCGGGATGTCCTCGGTCTCCAGCACCTGCACCGGCTCCTCGTTGCCGAGGGCGGCCAGGAGCTGAGTGACCTCGAAGGGCACCTGGCCCTCTTCGAGCTCGCGCGCCGGGGAGCCCTCGGGCAGATTGCCGATGATCATCGCCGGGCCGCGCCCGCCGAAGAGGTCGTAGCGGAGGAAGACACCCTGGCAGCTGCCGTCGGGCGCGGGCAGCAGCCCGGCCCCGAGATCGCCCGGCCAGTCCCCCGGGTCCATGGCCAGGACGTCGAAGTCCGGCCCGGTGGGCGTGGCGCTGCGGCGGCGGAGGAAGGACATGCCCACATCGTACGTGCCCGGGCCCCTGGCGTGGCGCCGGGGAGAGCTTCGGGCGGCGGCTCGTCCGGGGGCCCGCGGCCGGGTCAGGGTCCGCCCGGACGCAACTTGTGGGGGCGCTGTCCGGGCGGACCGACGGCCGAAGAACACCGCCGCGGGCGGCACGTTACCAGGCAAAAGCGGGACTTCTCCCTACGGAAACCACCTCCCTGGAGCAAATGAGTGAATTCCCGAAACTTCCGTTATGGGCCCGAGTTACTCAGGTCGCTTCCCTGTCTGTGAGAGGCAGCTAATCGATCGAAAGGCACAGACCGTGCTCAAGAAGGTACTCACGACGGCCGCCGTGACGGTTACCACTGTCGGCACCATCGCCGGCCCGGCGATGGCGATCGGCAACGACCAGGACGTCGCCAACGGCAACGCTTCGCACACCGGTTACGGCAACACGAAGACCGGCGGCAAGGAAAGCCCGCAGATGAGTCTCATCCAGGGCACCCTCAACAAGCCGTGCCTCGGTATCGGCAAGATCGGTGTCCAGTCGCTGCTCGCACTGCTCAACATCGGCGTCCAGGACGTGCCGATCCTCACTTCCCAGCAGCAGCAGCAGTGCACCGACAACTCGACGATCAGCGACGGCGACGACCCGCTGTCGCACATCCTCGACGAGATCCCGATCATCTCGGGCAACGGCTCGGGCAACAAGGGCGGCGGCCACCCCGGCTTCGGCGGTCCCGGCTTCAACCACGGCCACTGACCGACGCCGCGACCGGCCCCACGGCCGGCCGGATCTCCCCCTGTCTCGGGTGCACGGGCCCCGGGGCAGGGGGATTCCCTTGCCCGGAAACCGCAGGTCAGAGCCCTCGGCGCCGGTTTCCCGGCGGGTCGTATACGATGGGCCCGTGACTATGCTCGTCAAACGCCGCCACGTGGACCTCCTCCGCGTCACGAGCATGTCCTGTCGCCGTTACGGCTGATCTTCTTCCTGCCCGGCCCCTTTTCCCAGGCCGTGGCCGCTTTTCTTTCTTTATCTCCTTTTCCTGCCGTTCCCCGGTCCCGCTCCGCCCTGCCCGCGCACCCCGCGGCGGCGCCGCGGGCGTCCGGCGCACCGCCGTACGCGATTCCGGGCCCTCACGTGTGGACAACCCTCATGAGCAACAAGCTTCCCGTTCTCGACCTCTCCGCCGCCTCCGCCGGCCCCGAGGCCCGTGCCCGCTTCCGCGAGGAGCTGCACTCGGCCGCGCGCGACGTGGGCTTCTTCCACCTGACCGGCCACGGCGTCACCGAGGCCGAGACCGCCGAGCTGTGGCGCACCATGCGGGCGTTCTTCGCGCTCCCCGAGGCGGACCGGCTGGCGGTCAGCAACCTCAACTCGCCCCACTTCCGCGGCTACACCCGCATAGGCGACGAGCGGACCGGCGGCAGCCGGGACTGGCGCGACCAGCTCGACATAGGCGCCGAGCGGGAGGCGCGCGCGCCGGGTGCGGACGAGCCCGGCTACTGGTGGCTGGAGGGCCCGAACCAGTGGCCGGCGGCCCTCCCCGAGCTGCGGACCGCCGCCCTGCGCTGGATCGACCGGCTGAGCGCGGTCGCCGAGCGGCTGCTGCACGAGCTGCTGGCCTCGATCGGTGCCCCCGAGGACTTCTACGACGAGGCCTTCGCCGACCGCCCCCACCTGCACCTGAAGCTGGTCCGCTACCCCGGCAGCGCCCCCGACGGCGCGGGCCAGGGCGTGGGCGCGCACAAGGACTACGGCTTCCTGACCCTGCTCCTGCAGGACGAGGTGGGCGGTCTGCAGGTGGAGGCGGCGGACGGGTCCTTCATCGACGTGCCGCCGGTGCCGGGAGCGTTCGTGATCAACCTGGGCGAGCTGCTGGAGGTGGCCACGAACGGCTACCTGAAGGCCACCAACCACCGCGTGGTCAGCCCGGCCGGCACCCGTGAGCGGTTCTCGGTCCCGTTCTTCTACAACCCGCGCCTGGACGCGCGCATCGAGCCCGTGCCGTTCGCGTACGCGGACCGGGCGCCGGGCGTCACGCAGGACGCCGGCAACCCGCTGTTCGCGGAGTACGGCCGCAACGAGATCAAGGGCTGGCTGCGCGCGCACCCCCAGGTGGCCCGCCGCCACCACGCGGACCTGGTGACCGAGGGCACGCCCGTGGGCTGACAGTCCGTCAGGTGAGGTCGAACTCGCCCTCGCGGGCGCCGCGCACGAAAGCGCGCCACTCCGCGGGCGAGAAGACCACTGCGGGACCCGGATCACGTCCGTTGCGCATGGCGATAAAGCCTTCCACGAAGGCGATCTCGACGTCGCCGGTCCCCTGACTGCCCGGCAGCCAGGCGGCGTTGCCGAGGTCGAGCTCGGGCACGATGGCGCCCGCCGGTCGTTCAGTCGTGCTCTCTGCCACTGCTGAAACTCCTCCCGGTCGTCGTCCCGCGCCCACCCTAGCGAGCGCGGCGTGCGCCGCACAGGCCGCACGGCGGCGAACGCTCCGCCGTGCGCTCCTTCAGGTGGTGGGAGGCCTGTCGCCCACCACCCACATGGAGAAGAACTGTGCGCCCCCTCCGTAGGCGTGGCCGAGCGCCTTGCGGGCGCCGTCGACCTGGTGCTCCCCCGCCCTCCCCCGCACCTGGAGGGCCGCTTCGGCGAAGCGGATGAGGCCGGAGGCGCCGATGGGGTTGGTGGACAGGACGCCGCCCGAGGGGTTGACGGGCAGGTCGCCGCCGAGTTCGGTGGCGCCGGAGGCGGTGAGCTTCCAGCCCTCGCCCTCGGCGGCGAAGCCGAGGTTCTCCAGCCACATCGGTTCGTACCAGCTGAAGGGCACGTAGAGTTCGGCGACGTCGAGCTCGCGGCGCGGGTCGGTGATGCCGGCCTGCCGGTAGACCTCGGCGGCGCAGTCGCGGCCCGCGCGCGGCGAGACGAAGTCCTTGCCGGCGAAGAGGGTGGGTTCGCTGCGCATGGCGCCGCCGTGCACCCAGGCGGGCGGGTGCGGGGCGCGGGCGGCTCCGGCGCGGTCGGTGAGGACGACGGCGCAGGCGCCGTCGGAGGAGGGGCAGGTCTCGGAGTAGCGGACCGGGTCCCACAGCATGGGCGAGGAGCGCACCCGCTCCAGGGTGACGCCGTGCTCGTGCAGGTGGGCCCAGGGGTTCCGCAGGGCGTTGCGGCGGTCCTTGCAGGCGACGAGCACGCCCACGTCGCCGGGCGCGCCGCTGCGGCGGATGTAGGCCCGTACGTGCGGGGCGAAGAACCCTCCGGCGCCGGCCAGCAGGGGCTGCTGGAAGGGCACGGGCAGGGACAGGCCCCACATGGCGTTGGACTCGGACTGCTTCTCGAAGGCGACGGCGAGGACGGTGCGCTGGACGCGTGCCGCGACGAGGTCGGTGGCGACGAGGGCCGTGGAGCCGCCGACGGATCCGGCCGTGTGCACCCGCAGGACGGGTTTGCCGGCGGCGCCGAGGGCGTCGGCGAGGTACAGCTCGGGCATCATGACGCCCTCGAAGAAGTCGGGGGCCTTGCCGAGGACGACGGCGTCCAGGTCCGCCCAGGACAGCTGCGCGTCGTCCAGGGCCCGCCGGGCGGCTTCGCGGACGAGCCCGGCGAGGGAGACGTCGCGGCGGGCCGCGGCGTGCTTGGTCTGGCCGATGCCGACGACGGCGACGGGTTCCCTGCTGGTCCGTCCGCTCACCGGTTCTCCCCTTCCAGCACGGCGACGAGGTTGTGCTGCAGGCAGGGGCCGGAGGTGGCGTGGGCCAGGGCCCGGTCGGAGTCGCCCCGCTGGATGCGGGCGGCCGCTTCGCCGAGCCGGACGAGGCCGGTGGTCATGACGGGGTCGGCGGCGAGCGCTCCGCCGGAGGGGTTGACGGTGACGGTTCCGTCGAGGCGCAGTGCCCGCCGCAGGACGACCTCCTGTGCGGTGCAGGGGGCGTGGAGTTCGGCCGTGTCGACGGCGGCGCGGAAGGCTCCGGCGCGTTCGGCGGCCAGACGGGTGGAGGGCGAGTCGGTGAGGTCGCGCAGGCCCGGGGCCTGGGGTTCGATGCGGTGGTCGATGCCGCGGATCCAGGCGGGCCGCTCGCACATGCGGCGGGCGGCGTCGCCGGCGGCGAGGACGACGGCGGCCGCGCCGTCGGTGGGGGCCGGGAAGTCGGTGGTGCGCAGGGGCACCACGGCGTGGGCCTCCGCGGCGGGCGGCTCGTCGAGGTGGCCGGCGTCGATGAGGGCGCGGGCCTGGAGGGCGGCCAGGGCGCGCGGGTCGGGCCACAGGGGGGCGAGGTAATAGGGGTCGAGCTGGCGGGTGAGGACGTCCGTCAGGTCCCCGGCGGTGGGTTTGCCGTGGGCGTAGACGAGGGCCGTGTCGGCGCGGCCGGTGAGGATCTTCACCCAGGCCTCGTAGAGGGCCCAGGCCCCGTCCGCCTCCACGTGGGACTCCGCGATGGGCGGCCAGGCGCCCACGCTGTCGAGGGTGAGCGTGAAGGAGAAGGGGCGGCCGGCGAGGTAGTCGCTCGACCCGGAGCAGGTGAAGTCGGCCTCGCCGGGGGCCAGTCCTGCCCGGCTCAGCGCGTCGTGCAGGACGGGCAGCAGCAGTTCGGGCTCGGACGCACCGTCGAACGCGCCGTCGGACCCTCCGTGGTGCTCGCTGCGGGCGAAGGCGACGACGGCCACGTCGCGGGGCGTCACAGCAGCTCCTTGTAGGCGTCGTAGTCGGCGTCGGGCTCGCCGGTGGGACGGTAGTGGTCCGGGTGGCGGGCGTCGCCGGTCCATACGGGTGCGACGCGCATGCCCATGCGCACCTCGTCGTAGGGGATGCCGCCGATGCGCGCGTGGAGGGCGAGGTCGGCCCCGTCCAGGGCGATGTGGGCGTAGACGTACGGGACGTCGATGTCGGCGCCCCTGGCCTTGATGTTGACGATGCAGAAGGTGGTGACGGTGCCGTGCGGCCCGACCTCCGTCTGCTCGGTCGTGGGGACGCCGCAGGTGGGGCAGACGCCACGGGGCGGGACGTGGACCTTGCGGCAGGAGGGGCAGCGTTCGCCGGTGATCCTGTGCTCGGCGAGGGCGGCGAGGTGGCGGCTCAGGGCGCGGCCGGGGGTGTAGGTGTAGTCGAGGCGGGCGGGGGCGACGATGCCGGTGACGGGGTCGTCGAAGGCGCCGTCGTGCGGTACGGCCGGGCCCCCGCGCTCCTCCCCCTCGTACGGTTCGAAGCAGCCGATGTCGGTGATGGCGCCGGTGCGTTCGGGGGCCCAGCGGATGCGGACGCGCATGCCGGTCCGTACGGCGTGCGGGCCGGGGGCGTCGAGGGCGTGCAGCAGGGCGGTGTCGGCGCCGTCGAGGCGGACGAGGACCCAGGCGAAGGGGGTGCGCAGGGGCTGGTTGTCCCGGGGCGCGGGGTTCCAGGCCCAGGTGGTGACGGTCCCGGTGGGGGCGACCTCGGCGAGGTCGCGGAGCTCCTCGGCGGTGACGGGGTCGTACTCGACGGGCGGTACGAGGATCCGGCCGCCGGTGGTGCGCACGCCGAGGACGGTGCGCTCCCGGAGGCCGGTGAGGAACGCGCTCTGGACGGGGCCGAGGGAGCGGGTGAAGGGGAAGGAGACGGTCAGGGGTGCGGTGAGGATCTCCGGCACGGCGGGGCTCCCTTCAGGCGCGCCGGTAGACGGCGGGGCGCTTCTCGGCGAAGGCCCGGGTGCCCTCCTTCGCGTCGGCGCTGCCGAGGACGGGCAGGCCCCGTTCGAGTTCGAGGGCGAGGCCCGCGGCCTCGTCCAGGCCGGCGGTGTCGTGGACGCATGCCTTGACGGCCTCGACGGCCAGCGGCCCGTTGGCGTTGACGAGCCCGGCGGTCTCCAAGGCGCGTTCCAGGGCGGTGCCGTCGGGGACGACGTGGCCGATCAGGCCGATGCGCGCGGCTTCGGCGGCGGTGTAGGGGCGGCCGGTGAGCAGCATCTCCAGCGCGTGGGTGCGCGGGATCTGGCGGGCGAGGCGGACGGTGGAGCCGCCGACGGGGAAGAGGCCCCGGCGCACTTCGAAGAGGCCGAAGACGGCGCTCTCGCCGGCGATGCGGATGTCGGTGCCCTGGAGGATCTCGGTGCCGCCGGCGACGCAGGGGCCCTCGACGGCGGCGATGACCGGTTTGCGCGGCCGGTGGTGGCGGAGCATGGCCTTCCAGTGCAGGTCGGGGTCGGCCTTGAAGCGTGCGCGGCAGGCGTCGTCCGCCGCCGGGCCGGGCCCGTGCAGCGCCTTGAGGTCCATGCCGGAGCAGAAGGCCCCGCCGGCGCCGGTGAGCACGACGGAGCGGATCGCGTCGTCCTCGTCGGCCTCCAGCCAGCCGTCGTGGAGCCCGGCCAGCATCGGCAGCGACAGGGCGTTCTTCGCTTCCGGCCGGTTGAGGGTGAGCACCAGTGTGGCGCCGACGCGTTCGACCGTGAGGTGTTCGGTCCCGCTCATGGCTTGCCTCCCGTCCCGGCGACGGGAACAGGGTGCAGGAGGCGTGGCCGGGGTTCAAGAGTTTTCTGACTTTCCGTCAGATTTCTTGGCCTTCCCGGCCCCCGGCCCTTCCTCCCTGCGGCCCGCGGCGCTCTAATGGGCGCCGGCCGCCGTTCCCCCGGGCAGGAGGAGACGTGGACTACAACCTCGCGGACCTCTTCGAGTCGGTCGTGGACGCCGTGCCCGCCCGGGAGGCCCTGGTCCACGCGGACCTCCCGGGCGGCGGCGCCGAGCGCCGGCTGACGTACGCGCAGCTCGACGCGGCCGCCAACCGGCTCGCGCACCACCTGCACGACCAGGGGATCCGGCCCGGCGACCACGTCGGGCTGCACCTGTACAACGGCGTCGAGTACCTGCAGTCCTTCTGGGCCTGCCTGAAGATCCGGGCGGTGCCCGTCAACGTCAACTACCGCTACGTCGAGGACGAACTGGCCTACCTCTACCGGGACGCCGACCTCGTGGCGCTGGTCTTCGACGCCGCGTTCACCGCCCGCGTGGCCGCGGCGCTCCCCCGTACGGACGTGCTGCGCCACCTCGTGCGCGCCGGGACGCCTCCGGAGGGGGCTCCCGAGCCCGCCCTCGCGCCCGTGTCCTTCGCCGAGGCCGAGGCGTCGGGCTCGCCTCTGCGGGGCTTCGGCCCGCGCTCGGCGGACGACCAGGTCGTCATCTACACCGGCGGCACGACCGGCCTGCCCAAGGGCGTGATGTGGCGCCAGGAGGACCTGTTCTTCTCCGGGCTCGGCGGCGGCGCGCCCACGGGCGAGCCGGTCAAGCACCCGCGGGAGCTGGCCGAGCGCGTCGCCGAAGGCGGCGAGGGGCTGGTCTTCTTCCCCACCGCGCCGCTGATGCACGGCACGTCCACGCTCACCGCGCTCATCGCCTTCGACTACGGCCAGAAGGTCGTGCTGCACAGCAGGTTCGCCCCCGAGGAGGTGCTGCGCACGGTCGCGCGCGAGAAGGTCACCTGCGTCTCCCTGGTCGGCGACGCGATGCTGCGGCCCCTGGTGGACGCGCTGGCCGGGCCGCTGCGGGGCACCGACTGCTCGTCGCTGTTCAGCGTGAGCAGCTCGGGGGCGATCCTGTCGCGCACCGTACGGGAGCAGTTCGCGGCACTGCTGCCGCACGTGGCGCTGCTGAACAACTTCGGCTCCTCGGAGTCGGGCTTCAACGGCACCGCCGAGGACGGGACGGGGGCGCAGGAGGGCGGCGGTCTCCGGCTGCGGGTCAACGACCGCACGGCCGTCGTCGACCCGGTCACGCACGAGCGCGTGGCGCCCGGCGGGGAAGGGCGCGTCGCGCAGCGCGGCCACGTGCCGCTCGGCTACTACAACGACCCGGAGCGGACCGCGGCGACGTTCTTCCTGGCGGGCGGCGAGCGGTGGGTGTTGCTCGGCGACATGGCGCGGGCCGGGGCGGACGGCGAGATCACGCTGCTCGGGCGGGGCTCGCAGTGCATCAACACCGGCGGCGAGAAGGTGTATCCGGAGGAGGTCGAGCAGGCGCTCAAGGCACATCCGGACGTGTACGACGTGCTGGTCGCGGGGGTTCCGGACGAGCGGTGGGGCCAGCGGGTGGCCGCCGTCGTCCAGTTGCGCGAGGGGGCGGGTCCGCTGCCTCCCGGCGTGCTGCAGGCGCACTGCCGTGCGCGGCTGGCGGGCTACAAGGTGCCGCGCTGCGTGGTCTTCACAGAGCGGGTGCGGCGGTCGCCGAGCGGGAAGGCGGACTACCGGTGGGCGCGTGCGGTCGCGGAGGAGGGCGCGCGAACGGGGAGTTAGCGCCCTCTTGACGCCCGCCGCCGCCCCTGGATACTTGATCCTATGCAACGACCGAACGATCGGTTGGTTCCCGGGGCCGTTCCCGCCGCCCCGCAGGACCCGGCCGAGCGGATGTCCCGCGACGAACTGGCCGCGCTCCAGCTGGAGCGGCTGCGGACCACGCTCCGGCGCGCGTACGAGCACGTGCCCTTCTACCGGCAGGCCTTCGCGGAGGCCGGCATACGTCCCGAGGACTGCCGCGGCCTCGCCGACCTCGCCCGCCTCCCGTTCACCACCAAGGCGGATCTCCGGGAGCACTACCCCTTCGGCATGTTCGCCGTTCCCGGCAGCGAGATCCGGCGCATCCACGCCTCCAGCGGCACCACGGGCACCCCCACCGTCGTCGGCTACACCGACCGGGACCTGGACGTCTGGGCCGAGGTCGTCGCCCGCTCGATCCGCGCCGCCGGCGGGCGGCCCGGCGACAGGATCCACGTGGCCTACGGCTACGGCCTGTTCACCGGCGGCCTGGGCGCGCACTACGGCGCCGAGCGCCTCGGCTGCACGGTGATCCCCGCCTCCGGCGGCATGACCGCGCGCCAGGTCCGGCTGATCCAGGACCTGCGGCCCCGCATCATCATGGTGACGCCCACCTACATGCTCACCCTGCTCGACGAGTTCGAGCGCCAGGGCATCGATCCCCGAAGCACCTCCCTGACCACCGGCATCTTCGGGGCCGAGCCCTGGACGGAGGAGATGCGCCGCGAGATCGAGGAGCGCTTCGCGATCGACGCCGTCGACATATACGGCCTCTCGGAGGTCATCGGGCCCGGCGTCGCCCAGGAGTGCGCCGAGACGAAGGACGGCCTGCACGTCTGGGAGGACCACTTCTACCCGGAGATGGTCGACCCGGTCACGGGAGAGGTGCTGCCCGACGGCAGCCACGGCGAGCTGGTCCTCACCTCCCTCACCAAGGAGGCCATGCCGGTCGTCCGCTTCCGCACCCGCGACCTGACCCGGCTCCTGCCCGGCACCGCCCGCCCCGCCTTCCGGCGGATGGAACGGATCACCGGGCGCAGCGACGACCTGATCATCCTGCGGGGGGTCAATCTCTTCCCCGGCCAGATCGAGGAGATCGTGCTGCGGACGCCCGGCCTGGCCCCGCACTTCCAGCTCCGGCTCACCCGCGAGGGCCGCATGGACCACCTCACCGTACGGGTGGAGGCGCGGGCGGAGGCGACGCCGGAGCGGCGGGTGGCTGCCGCCGGGGAGGTGGCGCGGGGGGTGAAGGACGGGGTCGGTGTGACGGTGGCCGTCGAGGTGGTCGACGGCGGGACGCTGGAGCGGTCGGTGGGCAAGCTGAAGCGGATCGTCGACGAGCGGGGGAAGGGGTGACGGGGCCGGTGCGTTGCGGGGCCGGGCCGGGGGCTCCGGGGCAGGGTCCCTGGACCGTATATTTACGGCGCCCTTCCCCTCTGCGTGTCCTTGCCCCGCACTTGGCGCCACACATACACGTCAGCGTCCAGGGACCCTGCCCCTGCGCCCCCGGCCCTCCTGCACATTCCCGGCTGCGGGCCGACCCAAAAACCGCCGCCGCGGCGATCCGGCCCCACCGGGGTGCCCGACGGCGCCGACAAAAATGCCCGCCGCAACGGCGAGACACCACCGCGGCGCTGGTCCGGCGGACTCCGAGATCACCGCAGCCTGAATGCGGTCGTCGTCCGCCCGCCCGAGAGGGCAAACCTCAGCTCTCTCTTCAGCACCTTGCCGGAGGCGTTCCGTGGGAGGGCGTCCGCGAACAGCACGCGCTTGGGCACCTTGAAGGGGGCCAGCCGCTCCCGCGCGTACGCCACCAGCTCCTCCTCGGTCACGGTGCCGCGCGCGACGACCACGGCCGTGACCGCCTCGATCCAGCGTGCGTCGGGGAGACCGACGACCGCCGCCTCCGCGACCGCCGGATGACCGTAGAGCACGTCCTCGACCTCGCGGGAGGCGACCAGCACGCCACCGGAGTTGATGACGTCCTTGAGCCGGTCCACGACCGTGAAGTAGCCCTCGGCGTCCCGGACCGCCAGGTCGCCGGAGTGGAACCAGCCGTCCCGGAAGGCCTCCTCGGTCTCCTCGGGCTTGCCCCAGTAGCCCCGGCACAGCTGCGGGGAGCGGTAGACGACCTCGCCCGGGGTGCCGTCGGGCACCTCCGCGCCCTTGTCGTCCACCACGCGCGCCTCGACGAACATCACCGGGCGGCCGCACGAGTCCATCCGCCCCTCGTGCTCCTCGGGCCGCAGCACGGTGGCCAGCGGCCCGATCTCGCTCTGCCCGAAGCAGTTGTAGAACGCGAGGCGGGGCAGACGGGCCCGGAGCCGCTCCAGGACCGGCACGGGCATGACGGACGCCCCGTAGTACGCCTTGCGCAGCGCCGACAGGTCACGGGCGGCGAAGCCGGGGTGGCCGGCCAGCGCGATCCACACGGTCGGCGGGGCGAAGAAGCTGTCGGCCCGCCCCGCCTCCACCAGTTCGAGGACGCGGTCCGGGTCCGGCGCGTCGATGAGCGTGTTCTCCGCTCCCACCGCCAGGAAGGGCAGCAGGAACACGTGCATCTGCGCCGAGTGGTACAGCGGCAGGGCGTGCAGCGGCCGGTCCGTCTCCCGGAGGTCCAGGGCGGTGACCGCGCTCATGTAGGCGTGTACGAGCGCGCCGTGCGTCATCATCGCGCCCTTGGGCTGCGCGGTGGTGCCGGAGGTGTAGAGCAGCTGCGCGAGGTCGCCCTGGTCCGGGCCGCCGGCGAAGAGGGTCGGGCTGCCCGCGCGCCGCTGCACCGACCGCTCCAGCAGGGAGCCCGTGGCGTCGCGCAGCGGCAGGGTGCGCACGGAGCCGGGCAGCCGGTGGGCCAGGGCCGGGTCGGCGAGCACCAGCGCGCTGCCCGACTGCTCCAGGATGTAGCCCAGTTCGCCGCCCGTGAGCTGGTGGTTGACGGGCACGTGCACCAGGCCGGCGCGGGCGCAGGCCAGGAAGCCGATCAGATAGGCGTCGGAGTTGTGGCCGTAGGCGGCGACGCGTTCGCCGCCGCGCAGCCCGCTGCCGAGCAGGGCCAGGGCGGCGCCCGTCACGGCCTCGTCCAGCTCGCGGTAGGTCCAGACGCGCTCCTCGTATCGCAGGGCCGTCCGGTCCGGCACGCGCCGGGCCGTGCGCCGCAGGACGCCGTCCACCGTGCTGTCGTGGGCTCCCGTCATGCCCCGGATCCTGGGGCCGTCGTGCGCGGAAGGTCAAGGGGCGGCCGCATCGCGCCCACGGTCAACTCCCCGCGCCGCGCGGGCGTCCTCCTCCTCGCAGGCGACTCCTCGTCCCTCTGTACCCATGGGAGCCACGTTGCCCTCAAGACATCGCATCCGCGCCCTGGTGGGCCTCGGCCTGGCCGTGCTGACCTGCGCCGCCACGTTGCCCGGCGAGGCCGCGACCGCCGCCGCGACCGCCTCCGAACGCGCCTCGGGCGGCGGCCTGTCCGCCGTCATCCGCTACACCGAGTACGGCGTCCCGCACATCGTCGCCGAGGACTACGCGAACCTCGGCTTCGGCACCGGCTGGGCCCAGGCCGCCGACCAGGTGTGCACCCTCGCCGACGGGTTCGTCACCCTGCGCGGCGAGCGCTCGGCCCGCTTCGGCCCCGGCGCACGGCCGGACGGGTCCCTCTCGTCCGCCTCCACCAACCTCTCCAGCGACCTCTTCTTCCGCGGGCTCAACGACGCGAAGACCGTCGACAAGCTCCTCGAACGACCCGCGCCGGCCGGTCCCAGCCGGCAGGCCAAGGAGCTGATGCGCGGCTGGGCCGCCGGCTACAACGCCTGGCTGGCACAGCACCGCATCAGTGACCCGGCCTGCCGCGGCGCCGGCTGGGTCACCCCGGTCACCACGCTCGACGTGGCGCGGCGCGGCTACGCCATCACCGTCCTCGGCGGCGAGGGCATGGCCGCCGACGGAATCGCCGGTGCCGCGCAGCCCGGCGCGGCGGCCCGTACGGCCAAGGCTGCGGCGGACCCGGCCGATACGGCCCGCAAGGTCTTCGACCAGCAGCGCAGGGCCGCCGGCCTGGGCTCGAACGCGGTCGCCTTCGCGGGCTCCACCACCGCGAACGGCCGCGGCCTGCTCCTCGGCAACCCCCACTACCCGTGGCAGGGCGGCCGCCGCTTCTGGCAGTCGCAGCAGACCATCCCCGGCGAGCTGAACGTCTCCGGCGGCTCGCTGCTCGGCGTCCCCGTCGTGGAGATCGGCCACAACGAGCACGTCGCCTGGAGCCACACGGTCGCGACCGGCGTGCCGACGAGCCTGTACGAGCTGAGGACCGCGCCCGGCGATCCGCACGCCTACCTCGTGGACGGCAGACGGGAGAAGATGACCGAACGCAAGGTCACCGTGCCCGTGCGGGGCGAGGACGGCCGGGCGTCCGAGGTCACCCGCAGCCAGTGGTGGACGCGGTACGGGCCGGTGGTGACCTCGCTCGACGAGCTCCCGCTGCCCTGGGCGGACGGCAAGGCGTACGCCCTGGTGGACCCCAATGCGGAGAGCCTGCGCTTCACCGACAGCTCCCTCGCGCTGGGCAAGTCCCGCAGCGTGCGCGGGATCCAGGACGCCCTGCGCCGCACCCAGGGCCTGCCGTGGGTGAACACGATCGCCGCCGACTCCGGCGGTCACAGCCTCTACACCCAGTCCCAGGTCCTGCCGCGCGTCACCGACGAGCTGGCCGGCCGCTGCTCCACCGCGCTCGGGAAGCAGACCTTCCCGGCCGCCGGCCTCGCGGTCCTGGACGGCTCGCGCCGTGACTGCGCGCTCGGGCGGGACGCCGATGCCGTCCAGCCCGGCGTCTTCGGGCCGTCCGCGATGCCGTCACTGGTCGACGCCCCGTACGCGGAGAACTCCAACAACAGCCCCTGGCTGGCCAATGCGGACCGGCCGCTCACCGGCTACCCGCGGATCTTCGGCGACGTCGCCACGCCCCGCTCGGTGCGCACCCGCGGCGCGATCGAGGACGTCTCCGCCATGGCGCGGCGCGGCGGGCTGACCGTGGCGGACCTGGAGCGGCAGCAGTTCGCGAACCGTGCCCCCGCGGGCGACCTGGCCGCGGCGGACGCGGCGAAGGCGTGTGCCGCGCTGCCGGGCGGGGAGGCGACGGGCAGTGACGGCAAGGCCGTCGAGGTCACGGAGGCCTGCGGGGTGCTGGGCCGCTGGGACCGTACGGTGCGCACCGGCAGCAAGGGAGCGGTCCTCTTCGCCCGCTTCTGGGACAGGCTCGTCCGCTCCGTCCCGCAGGCGAAGCTGTGGCGCGTCCCGTTCTCCGCCGCCGCTCCCGTGACCACGCCGAACACCCTCGACACGGCCTCGCCGGCGTTCGGCCGCGCCCTCGCCGACACGGTCGCCGAGCTGCGGTCGGCGGGCATCGCCCTGGACGCGCCCCTGGGCGAGCACCAGTTCGTCGTGCGGGACGGCCGGCGGATCCCCGTCTCCGGCGGCGCCGACGCGCTGGGCATCTGGAACATGATCGAGTCTGCGCCGTGGGACTCCGCCCGCGGCGGCTGGTCGGAGGTGCGGCACGGCTCCAGCTACATCCAGGCCGTCGGCTTCGACGGCGGCTCCTGCCCGGTGGCCCGCACGCTCCTGACGTACGGGCAGTCCTCGGACCCCGCGTCGCCGCACTCCGCGGACCAGACCCGGCTGTTCTCGGACGGGCGCATGGTCCGGGGCAGGTTCTGCGAGAAGGACATCATGTCCTCGCCGCAGTTGCGGGTGGTGCGCGTGAGCGAACGCTGAGCAGCTCCTGCGCACCGGGGCCGGGCGCCGCTCACACCGGGCGGGCCCGGCCCTTCCAGTAGGGCTCGCGCAGACGGCGCTTGTAGAGCTTGCCGTTGGGGTCGCGGGGCATGGCGGCGATGAACTCGACGGCCCGGGGCCGCTTGTAGCCGGCCAGGGCCCCGGCGCAGTGCGCGAGGATGTCCGCGGCCAGCGGGGCGCCCGGCGCGTGGCCCTCGGCCGGCTCGACGACCGCGCGGACCTCCTCGCCCCAGTCGTCGTGCGGCACGCCGAAGACGGCGGCGTCGGCGACGGCCGGGTGCCCGAGCAGCACGGCCTCGATCTCCGCGGGGTAGATGTTGACGCCCCCGGAGATGATCAGGTCGATCTTGCGGTCGCGGAGGAAGAGGTAGCCGTCCTCGTCGAGGTGGCCGAGGTCGCCGACGGTGAAGAAGTCGCCGATGCGGCCGGCCCGGGTCTTGCCGGCGTCCTTGTGGTACGCGAAGCCGCCGGTGGTCATCTTCATGTAGACGGTGCCGAGCCGGCCCGCCGGGAGGCGGTTGCCGTCGTCGTCGAAGACGGCGAGCTCGCTGATGGGCCACGCCTTGCCGACCGTGCCGGGCTTCTTCAGCCAGTCCTCGGCGGTGGCGAAGGCGCCGCCGCCCTCACTGGCCGCGTAGTACTCCTCGATGCAGCCGCCCCACCAGTCGATCATCGCCCGCTTCACGTGGTCGGGGCAGGGCGCGGCGCCGTGCACGGCGTGGCGCATGGACGACACGTCGTAGCGGGCCCGGACGTGCTCCGGCAGGGCCAGCAGCCGCTGGAACTGGGTGGGGACCATGTGCGTGTGCGTGCACCGGTGGGTCTCGATCAGGCGCAGCATCTCCTCGGGCGCCCACTTGTCCATGACCACCAGCGGGTGGCCGATGTGCAGGGACGCGGCCGCGAACTGCAGCACGGCCGTGTGGTAGAGCGGGGAGCACACCAGGTGGGTGTTGCCGTCGAACGGCCGGATGCCGAAGATGCCGAGGAATCCGCCCAGGTGGCCTTCCTCGGGCGGCCTGCCGGTGAGCGGGCGGCGGATGCCGCGGGGCCGGCCGGTGGTGCCGGAGGTGTAGTTCATGACCCAGCCGGCGGTGCGGTCGGCGGGCGGGGTGTCCGGGCGGCCGTCGAGGAGCGCGGCGTACGGGCGGAAGCCCTCGATGTCCCCGACCGCGTAGCGCGCGGCGGCGGGCAGGGCGGCCTCGTCCGCGGCGGCCGTCGCCGCGGCGGCGAACCGCTCGTGGGCGATGAGCGCCTTGGCCTCGCAGTCGGCGACGATCCAGGCGATCTCCAACCCCACGAGGTGGTGGTTGACCGGAACCAGGTACAGGCCCGCCTGCGTCGCGGCGAGGTGGGCGGTGAGCAGTTCGGCGCTGTTGGGGAGCACGACGGCGAACGCGTCCCCGGCCCGCAGCCCCGCGGCGCGCAGCCCGTGGACGAGCCGGTTGGCGGCGCCGTGCAGGCGCCCGGCGGTCCAGGTGCCGCCGGCCGGGTCGACGAGGACGACGCGGCCGGGGTCGGCGGCGGCCTGTGCCCAGAAGCCGTTGGGCGGTTGGGGTGGCATGGGGCCTCCTTCGGGAGAGGAGGTGGACGGCGCGGGCGGGGTGCACGGCGTGCGGCGTACGCGGCCGGGACGGGCGCTACGGGCGGGGACCGCGTACGCCGTCCGGGCAGTCAGTCCGGTGCCGGACCGAGCGGGTCCGCGGCGCCGCGGCGGGCCGGACGGCCGGACGGTGTATCGGGGCCTGCACCGGGCCGGCCGCTGCCGCCCGCGGTGCCGGTCGCCGGGAGAGCCCCATGACCACGGACCGCAGGCGCTCGCTGCGCGTCCGGCGCGTCCGCGGCCGGTCCTGCCCGCCCCGCAGGGGCTTCCGCCCCCGACGCGATGCGGTCCAGGCGTGCGACGGCCCGTTCGAAGCCTCTCGTCAGGTCGTCGAAGACGGCCTGGACGCCGCGGCGGGTGGTCATGCTGCCGACGATCTGGCCGACCGGCGTGCCCAGCAGCGGCTCGGCCTCGTACTTCTGGATGCGGGTCAGCGCCTCGGCGACGAGGAGGCCCTGCAGGGGCATGGGGAGGGTGCCGGGGCCGGCGGGGTCGTCCCAGGCCTCGGTCCAGGCCGTGCGCAGCTGGCGGGCGGGCTTGCCGGTGAGGGCGCGCGAGCGCACGGTGTCGCCGGAGCCCGCGGCGAGGAGTTTGGCCGTCAGGGCGGGCGAGCCCAGGTCGGCCTCCTCGGTGGTGAGCCAGAGGGAGCCGAGCCAGACGCCCTGGGCGCCGAGGGCGAGCGCGGCGGCGATCTGCTCGCCGGAGCCGATGCCGCCGGCCGCGAGGACGGGCAGCGGTCCGACGGCGCGGACGATCTCGGGGGTGAGGACCATGGTGGCGATCTCGCCGGTGTGGCCACCGGCCTCGTAGCCCTGGGCGACGACGACGTCGATGCCGGCGTCGGCGTGCCGGGCGGCGTGCCGGGCGCTGCCGGCGAGCGCGGCGACGAGGACGCCGTGGGCGTGGGCGCGCCGGACGACGTCGGCGGGCGGCGGGCCGAGGGCGTTGGCGAGGAGGGCGAGCGGGTGGTCGAAGGCGGTGTCGAGCTGGGCGCGGGCGACGTCCTCCATCCAGCCGGTGATGCGCCAGCCCTGCCGGTCCCCGGCGGCGAGTTCGGGAACGCCGTGCCGGGCGAGGGTCTCGCGGACGAACCGGCGGTGTCCTTCGGGGATCATCGCCTCGACGTCCGCCTCGGTGACGCCCTCCACCTTCTTGGCGGGCATGACGACGTCGAGCCCGTACGGTCCGCCGCCGGTGCGGGCGTCCATCCAGTCGAGGTCCCGGGCGAGGTCGCCGGGGTCGGTGTAGCGGACGGCGCCGAGGACGCCGAGCCCTCCGGCGCGGGAGATCGCCGCGGCGACCGCGGGGAAGGGCGTGAAGCCGAAGACGGCGTGCTCGATGCCCAGCCGCCGGCTCAACTCGGTCTGCATGGGCGGCAGGATGCCGCAGGGGGCCGGGCGAGGGAAGAGCTTTTCTGACGCAACGTCAGCCAAGTTGGCCGGCCGGACGCTCAGCGGTGCAGCGGCCGCCCCCGCGCGGCCCCGACCCGGCGGACCGCCTCGACCTGCCGGTAGAGCTCCACGGCCTCCGTGGAGCGGCCCAGCTGTTCGAGGCAGTGCGCCTCGTCGTTGCGGCTGGTGAGGGCGTCCGGGTGGTCGGCGCCCAGCACCCGCTGCCGGGCCTGCGCGACCTCGCGGTAGACGGCGAGGGCCTCGGTCCAGCGGCCGAGCCAGCCGAAGGCGACCGCGATCTCGCGCCGGCTGACCAGCGTCTCGGGATGGTCGGCACCCA
The DNA here is from genome assembly GCF_049725035.1 of Streptomyces sp. XH2. Taxonomy (NCBI): domain Bacteria; kingdom Bacillati; phylum Actinomycetota; class Actinomycetes; order Kitasatosporales; family Streptomycetaceae; genus Streptomyces; species Streptomyces sp. XH2. The sequence goes on from NZ_JBMMMZ010000004.1 coordinate 290,887, forward strand.
GCACCCGCTCGCGCAGCGCGCACACCTCGCGCGCCTCCGCCAGGGCCTCCTCCCAGCGCCCGAGGCGGCCGAGGTTGACGCCGAGGCAGTGCCGGGCGCGCAGGGTGTCCGGGTCCTCGGGCCCCTGGGCGCGGGTGCGCTCGTCCGCGAGCTCGCGGAACAGCCGCAGGGCCTCCGCGCTGCGCTGGAGGCGGCCGAGGCAGATGCCGGTCTCGTAGCGGGCGGCGAGCGTGTCGGGGTGGCCGGCGCCGAGCACCCGCTGCCGCGCGACGGCCACCTCGCGGTAGGTCTGCAGCGCCTCGGTCCAGCGGCCCAGCTGCCCGAGGGCGTAACCCACCTCGTAGCGGCTGACGAGGGTGTCCGGGTGGGCCGGGCCCAGGACCCGGGAGCGGGTGACCGCCACCTCGCAGGCCATGCGGTACGACTCCTCCAGCCGGCCCAGGCGGCCGAGGTTGAAGGCCAGGTTGTGGCGGCAGCGCAGGGTGTCCGGGTGGTCGGGGCCCGCGGTCCGCTCGCGCGCGGCGAGCACGGCGGCGTACACGTCGTGCGCCTCGAAGTGCCGGCCAAGCTGCCCGAGGACGTACGCCGTCTCCTGGCGCGCGGCGAGCGTGGCGGGGTGGTCCGGCCCGAGGGCGCGCTCGCGCCCGGCCGCGGCGCGGGCGTACTCGCGCAGCGCCTCGCCCGGGCGGCCCAGCACGCTGAGGGCGAAGGCGGCCTCGTAGCGGCTGGTGAGCGTGTCCGGGTGGTCGGGGCCGAGGAGCCGCTCGCGGTCGGCGGCGACGGCGGCGTGCGCCCGGCCGGCCTCCTCCCAGCGGCCCAGCCGGCCCAGGCGCAGGCCCTCCTGGTGGCGGGCCACGAGCGCGGCGACGGCTTCCGGCGCGGGCGGGACGGACGGCTCGCGGACGGCGGGCAGGCCGGCGGGCACGGCCGGGACGGACGCGGTGCGCGGTGCGGGCACGGCGAGCCCCGCCGGTCCCGCCGGCCCCGCGGTCCAGGCGCCCGTGAGCGCCGCCGCGGGGTCCGGCGGGAGCGCCGTCCGCGGTCCGGGGCCGGTCGCCTTGGAGCCGGTGGTCATGTTCCTGGCCCAGCCGGGCAGGCGCGGCTCGGGCAGCCGGACGGCGGACCGCACGGGGTACGGGCGGCGCTCGGGCGGCGTCCGGTGGACGGTCGCCGGGCGGGTGAGCCTGCCGTGGGGTTCCAGCACGAACAGACGGCCGTGCAGCTCCGCGGCGTCGGGAGGGCGGTCGTCGGGATCCTTGGCGAGCAGGTCGAGGACGATGCGTTCGAAGGCCTCCGGCAGCTCCGGCCGGTGGGTGCGCGGCGGCACGGGCGCGGTGTCCCGGTGGCCGACGAGCACGGCCCAGGCGTCGTCCATGTCGAACGGCGGGGCACCGGTGGCGAGCTCGTACAGCACGCAGCCCAGGGAGTACAGGTCGCTGCGGTGGTCGACGGGGCCGCCGCCGATCTGCTCGGGCGACATGTAGTGGGGCGTGCCCATGGCGATGCCGGTGCCGGTGAGGCGGGAGGAGACCGAGGAGTAGCCGATGGAGTCGCCGAGCCGGGCGATGCCGAAGTCGCAGATCTTCACGCTGCCGTCGGTCAGCCGCATGACGTTGGCGGGCTTGAGGTCCCGGTGGACGACGCCCTGGCCGTGGGTGTAGGCGAGGGCGGCGGCGACCTGCTCGGCGATCTCCAGGATGTCGGGCACGGCCAGCGGGTGCCCGCCGGTGTCCTCCAGGAGCTCGCTGAGGTTGCGGCCGTCGAGGAGCTCCATGACCAGGTAGAGCACGCCGTCGGACTCGCCGAAGTCGTGGATGACGGTGATGCCGCGGTGCTGCAGGGCGGCCGCGACGCGCGCCTCGCGCCGGAAGCGCTCGCGCAGCACCCGGAGGTAGGACGGCTCGTGCCGCGGCCCCATGGGCTTGAGGCACTTGACGGCGACCTGCCGGCCGAGCGACTCGTCGAGCGCCCGCCACACCTCGCCCATGCCGCCCCGCCCGATGCGTTCGAGCAGGCGGTACCGCCCTTGGATCAGCCTGGTGTCCGCCATCCCCCGCCGCCGCCCCCGTCGATGCCCCGCGCCTCCCCCGGTCCGTCCAGTATGGCGGCCCGTCTGTGCAGGTTGTAGACGGAAGGACGGGTACCGGGCCCGAGTCTGGCGACCGCGCGGAGGATGTGCTTGGGCGGCAGCTGCCAGCGGACGCCGGCGGGGATCAGGCGCAGCGCTGCGCCCGCGGCGCGCAGCCGGCGGGTGACGACGGCCGGGGGCGGGGCCGGCCGGCCGTACAGCTGGTGGGCCCAGGGGGGCAGCGCGGCGTAGGCGAGGGAGGCCGCCCGGCCCCAGACCAGGGCGCGGGCCGGGACCGCCGGGAGCGGCACGGGCGGGCGCCGCAGGAAGGCGTCGACCCCGCGGGCCTCCGGGGTGAGGGCGAGGTGGGGGCGCACCTTCTCGAAGTAGGCGGCCAGCTGTCCGCTCGTGCCGGGCACGCCGGCGGGATCGAGGCCCACGAGGCGGGCGGACTGCCGGTGTTCGGCGCAGTAGGCGTCGGCCTGGGCGTCGCTGAGGCGGATGCCGGAGCGGCGGACGACGTGGAGGTAGGAGTCGATTTCGGCGCAGTGCACCCACAGCAGCAGGCCGGGGTCGTCCACGGGGTAGCGCTCGCCGGTGCCGGGGTCGGTGGCGGACAGCCGGCGGTGGATGCCGCGGACGGCGGCGCCCGCGCGCTCGGCGGCCTCGGTGGTGCCGTACGTGGTGGTGCCCACGAAGTTCGCGGTGCGCAGCAGGCGGCCCCAGGCGTCCTCGCGGAAGTCCGAGTTCTGCATCACGCCGCGGACCGCGCGGGGGTGCAGCGCCTGCAGCCACAGGGCGCGCACCCCGGCGATCCACATCATGGGGTCGCCGTGCAGCTGCCAGGTGACCGAGGCGGGCCCGAAGAGCCCGGGGTCGGCTTGCGGCATGGGGCACCTCCCGTCGTCGTCAGGTTAGCGGCGCACGCGCGGCATCCCCAGGCCGATCCAGGAGATGATCTCCCGCTGGATCTCGTTGTTGCCGCCGCCGAAGGTGAAGACGACGGCGGCGCGGTAGGCGCGTTCCAGTTCTCCGTGGAGGGCGGCGCCGGCGGAGCCCTCCTTGAGGGGGCCCGCGGCGGCGAGGACCTCCATGAGCCAGGCGCAGGCGTCGCGGCGGGTCTCGGAGCCGTAGACCTTGGCGGCGGAGGCGTCCTGGGGGGTGAGGGCGGAGCGCTGCAGGGCGTCGACCATCTGCCAGTTGAGGAGCTTCATGGCCTCCAGGCGCAGGTGGGTGCGGGCGAGCCGGGTGCGGACCCAGCCGAGGTCGATGACGCGGCGGCCGTCGGCGAGCTCGGTGGCGGCGGCCCAGCGCCGGACGTCGCGCAGGGCGCGGATCGCGGTCGCGCCGTGGGCGGCGAGGGTGACGCGCTCGTGGTTGAGCTGGGTGGTGATCATCCGCCAGCCCTGGTTCTCCTCGCCGACGCGGTTGCGGACGGGGACGCGCACGTCCTCGTAGTAGCCGGCGGTGGTGCTGTGGGAGGCGAGGGTGTTGATGATGGTGCAGGAGTAGCCGGGGGAGCTGGTCGGTACGAGGAGGAGCGTGATGCCCTTGTGCGGTGGAGTGTCGTCCGTGATGGGGGTGGTGCGGACGGCGAGCCAGATCCAGTCGGCGCTGTCGCCGTTGGTGGTCCAGATCTTCTGCCCGTTGACGACGTAGTCGTCGCCGTCGCGCACGGCGCGCGTCCTGAGGGAGGCGAGGTCGGTGCCGGCGTCGGGCTCGCTGTAGCCGATGGCGAAGTCCAGCTCGCCGGAGAGGATCCGCGGCAGGAAGTACGCCTTCTGCTCGGCGGTGCCGAACTGCATGAGGGTGGGGCCGACGGTGTTGAGCGCCATCAGGGGCAGCGGCACGCCGGCCTGGGCGGCCTCGTCGAAGAAGATGAACTGCTCCATCGGGGTCCGGCCGCTGCCGCCGTACTCGGCGGGCCAGCCCACCCCGAGGCGGCCGTCGGCGCCGAGGCGGCGGATCGTGGCGCGGTAGAAGCGCTTCTGCGCGGCGGGGTCGTCGTGGCTCTCCGGGTCCCGGCCAAAGACCAGCCCGGCGAAGTAGTCGCGCAGCTCGGCGCGGAAGCGCTGCTGTTCCGGGGTGTACTCGAGGTCCACGGCCCCTCCAGGGTCTCGCCCGCACCGACGGCGCACACCGTAGAACCTGTTCCAGAAATGTGGAAGGCGAAGAAACAACAGACCTCGCAGGGCGTCAGCCCTGCGAGGTCCTGTCAGAAGCGGCGGACGGCGCCGCGGCCGTCAGCGGCCGGCGTGCCGGCGGTGGCGCCCCCCGGCGGGCGCGCCGCCCCCGCCGCGGCGCCGGCTGTGCGGCACGGGACGGGTGTGGCCGTGATGGCCGCCGTGCTCCGCGGCCTCCAGCTCGGCGAGCTCCTGGTCCAGGCCGAAGCGCTCCAGCAGCGGGACGCGGTAGAGCCGCGGCAGCAGCCAGGCGTGCCAGACGCCGGTGACGAAGAGGATCGCGGACGAGGCGATCAGGACCGAGCCGAGGGTGTCGGTCGGGTAGTGGGCGCCGACGTACCACCGGGAGAAGGCGACGAGCAGTACGGCGAAGGCGCCGGCGACCAGCACGGTGCGCCGGTGGCGCGACTCCCGGAAGAGGAAGTACGCGGCGATGACGACGGCCACGGTGAAGGCGGTGTGGCCGCTGGGGAAGCTGTTGGAGCCGATCTCGGGGTCCAGCATGAACTCCCTCGGCGGCCGGGGCCGGGCGACGATGGCCTTCGCGAGCTGGGTGCTGTTCCAGCCGACCGCGACGACGAGGAAGGTGGCGACCGCCGTCACCGGCCGGCGCCGGACGAACAGCAGCCAGCCGCTCCAGACCGCGAGGATCAGGACGCCGGCGATCGGGGACGCGAGAGCGCTGACCCCCTCCATGACCACGTTCAGCCACCCGGTGCGGAAGGTGGTCTGGACCGTGCGGTCCAGCTTCAGGTCGTGCGGCTGGATGAGATCGGTGTGCACCGCGACCAGGCCCAGCGCGATCGCGACGGCGAACAGCAGGACGGAGTTGCGCAACCAGTGGCGCACGTACGGCATGGGTGGGGCGTCCTTTGAATCGGTAGGGCGGTACCGGCACGGCAGTACACGCGAAGGTGACGATCGCCTGCCGTAGAGGTGACGACGGCACGGCTGTACGGCAAAGCTACACGCGCCCCGCCCGCACCCCCTCGGGGGCGCCCGCCGCGGGCGGCCGGCACGGGCCGCGGACATCGCCCGCCCACCGGCGCGGAGCACCCTGGGTGAGCGAGTTATACCCGACGGTGAGACCCCGGCCGGACGTGGAGACGGCTGCTGCGCAGCGCTGGAGCGGCCGCGGGGGACGGGATTCAGCCGATCGTGGGGCGGGTCCGTCCGGGCCGGGGGCGGTCACCCCTCGACGCCGCAGTTCCCTCCGCGGTTCCCGTGCGGTGGATTCTGTGCGGTATCTCAACCCGATCGCACACCTCGATCGCGCACCCGGTCCCTCACCGGATGATCGCCTTCCTGGTGGCCGGATCATGCTCCTCCCTCACAAGGCCCTTCAACCCCGGGCGCCCCCGCGAAGTCCTGCACCGTGTCCGCACACCGGCCGGAGCAGAGGGGTTGCACGCCATGACCATGCGCACCATCCACAGAGCAGTCACGGGAGCACTGGCCACCGCGGCGGTGACCGCTGCGGTCCTCACCGTCCCCGCGCAGGCCGGCACGGCCGACGGCACCGCCTCCGGGCGGCACGACCGGCACTCCGCCACCCGCAGCGCCATGGAGGTCCAGATACGGGCGGGCATACCCGGCGTCCTGGGGCAGACCCGGGACGCGGGCGGCACCTGGCAGGGGTCCGCGGGAGTCGCCGACCTCGACACGGGACGCCCGCGCCTGCCGCAGGACCGCTTCCGCATCGGCAGCGTCAGCAAGGTCTTCACCTCCGTCGTCCTCCTGCAACTGGAGGCCGAGGGCAGGCTGAGCCTGGACGACTCCGTCGACCGCTGGCTGCCCGGCGTGGTCCGGGGCAACGGCCACGACGGCCGGAAGATCACCGTCCGGCAGCTGCTCAACCACACCAGCGGGATCTACAACTACACTGCGGACCCGGAATTCCAGAAGCTGATCGGCCCCGGCTTCCGCGAGCACCGCTTCGAGACCCACACCCCGGCCGAGCTGGTGAAGATCGCGACGGCGCACGCGCCGGACTTCCGGCCGGGCGAGGGCTGGAACTACTCCAACACCAACTACATCCTCGCCGGCATGATCACCGAGAAGGTGACGGGCCACTCGTACGCCACCGAGATCGAGCGGCGCGTCATCCGCCCCCTCGGCCTCCGCGGCACCACCCTCCCGGGCACGTCGCCGAAGATGCCCGACCCGCACGGCACGGCCTACACCTCGGCCCTCTCCGAGAAGCCGGGCACGAAGCCCTTCGACGCCACCGAGCTCAACCCGTCGTGGGGCGGGGCCGCCGGCGAGATCATCTCCACCGCCGGCGACCTCAACCGCTTCTACGCGGCTCTGATCGGCGGGAAGCTGCTGCCCGGGGCCCAGCAGCGCGAGCTGCAGACCACCGTCTCCACCGGCGGCAAGATGCCCGGGGCCCGCTACGGCCTCGGGGTCGCCGAGATCCCGCTGTCGTGCGGCGTGACCGTGTGGTCGCACACCGGCGGCATCCACGGCTCCCTCACCATGGCCGCCTCCACGGCCGGCGGCAAGCACACCGCCGCCTTCAACCTGAACGGTGACTGGGCCGGCGACTTCACCGCGCTGACCGAGGCCGAGTTCTGCGGCAAGGTGCCCTCCGGGGACTCCGCCGGGCGGACGCCCGAGCGCGCGCCGCAGAAGGTGATGACGCTGCGCTGACGCGGCCGGGGCTCCGGCAACGACCGCGGCCCGCGGCTGTCACCAGCCGCGGGCCGCGGTTTCCTGCGGGCGGGTGAGGACGCCGGGCCTCAGCCCTGGCAGATCCCGCGGGCGTAGTCGAAGGTCGCGGTCGCCTGCGAGTACTTCCACTGCGGGGCCAGCAGCTCGGAGTCGAGCTGGCGGGCGGCCTCCGGGCTCTCCACCATATACCCGAAGTCCTGCAGCCAGGACGGGTAGAGGTTCTTCGAGCCGATGTAGAAGGCCGAGCCGTCCACCGAGACCAGCTTGTGGTGCTGGGCGTACGGCTTGCCGTCCGCCCACTTCGCGCTGTCCGAGCTGCGGGCGGTCGCGAGCTGCAAGTTGCCGCACATGGCCGTCTTCGCGCCCTGCGCGCCGCCGGGGAGCAGCGAGAGGCGGTTGCGCAGGAGGTCGCTGATCTCGTTCAGCGACTTGATCTGCGAGTAGCCTCCGCTGCCGACGGCTCCCCGGTTGGCGGGGTCGCTGACGACGATGCGCACCTTCACGCCGGCGGCCAGCTTCGCCGCGAGCGCGTCGTAGAGGCGGACGTCGTAGCGCGGCAGCGGCGGGCAGGTGGCGTTGAGGTCCTGCTGGGAGATCTCGACGTGGCTGCGCGCACTGCCGACGAGGGCGCGCAGGGCGCTCTCCTCCGGGTTGACCGTGTCGTAGTCGCGGTCGGCGTTGGTGTTGTCGTGCAGGCCCACGACGCACTTGGTGTCGGACGCCGACGGCAGCTCCGGCCGGAAGGACGAGGAGGGGTCGGAGTCCTTGATGCCGACGCCCAGTCCGCCGACGGCGATGACGGGGACGTTCCCGGTGGCCGGGGCGGGCGCGGGGTTGGCGTCCTTCTCCATCGTGGGCATGCAGCCGGCGCCCGGGGAGGCGGCGAACCAGACGCTCGCGATGTTGCTCTTGTTCTCGCAGGTCCAGGACCACAGCTGGTCCAGGTAGCGGCCCGCGGAGCCGGCGGCGGGGCCGGTCAGGGCGAGGTCGACGTCGGACACCGGGTGGGCGGTGTCGACGTAGTCGTCCTTCCAGCTGTTGATGCCGCCGGTGATCGCCGACTGCCCGTCCACGACCAGGAGCTTGGAGTGGTTCCAGGAGAACGCGGTCTTGGAAGTGGTCATCGACGCGACGTTGAGCGTGATGCCGTCGGCGGCCTTGCCGAGCTTGTCGCGCAGCTCGTCGCGGTACTTCGAGGGCAGCACGTTCATGTGGTAGACCGGCGCGGCCCCGACGAGGACGCGAACCTTCGGCTTGTTGCCGTTCTCCACCGACTTCTTCAGGCCGGCGACGATCGCGTCCTGGAACGCCCCGTTGGGGAACGGGGCGAGGGTGGATATGTCGACGGTGCGCGTGGCCTTCGAGATGTTCTCGGTCATCCTGGCCAGCAGCCGCTTCGTGCCGGGGCGCTCGGTGCAGCCCGCGTCGCCCCAGCAGCCGGGGGTCTGCAGCAGCCACCCGGCGGGGTCACCGGCCGGAGCGTCGAGCGCGTTGCCCGCCGTGCGCTCCCACACGTGGCCTTCGAGGCCGGGCGAGACCTGACGGAGGGTCTGCTCGACGGCGTCGAGGTGCGGGGTGCCGGAGTCGGCGGACGCCGGGGTCGCGGGGAGCACGGCGAGGACGAGGGCGGAGACCGCGGCGGGGCCTGCAGTACGGGTTAAACGGCGGAGCCGGTGGCGAGCCAAGGCTGCTTCCTTTTCGGGGGTGAGGTGATGACCAGGTGATCAAGAAGTGATCACCTGGTGAAGCTACCAGCTCACCGGAACGAAGCATTCAGGAGGAGAGGAAGAGGAGAGCAGAGGAACCGGTCGGGAACCGGTCGGGAACCGCTCAGGAACCGCTCAGGAAGAACAGCTGCTGCCGCCGCCGCAGCTGGAGCTCGAACTGGAGCAGGAGGAACCGGAGGAGCAGCTGGAGTGGCCCGAGTGATGGGAGCCCGAGGAGCAGCTGGAAGCGCCGGAACAGCTGTACCCGCCGCCGGAGGAGGAGGAGTACGACGACGAGGACGAGGAGGAGGACTTCGCGCGCTTGGAGGTCTTCGCGGTGGTGCTCGTGGCGGGGCGCGTCCGCATCGCCAGCCTGAGCTGGTGCAGGTACGGCTGGTCCGGCTCGGGCCCGGCCGTGTCGCGCACGGCGACGACGCCCGCGACGCCCTCGGGGTGTTCAGCGGACGCGCGGACGCTCCAGGGACCCGTCCTCCCCACCCGGTCGGTGAACTCCTGGCCGCGCGGCGTGTGCCCGGGCTTCGGGCGCGGGCCGTACGCCGTCCGGAGCTTGATGCCGCCCGCGAGGAGGACGAGTCCCGTGATCGCCACCGGGAGGGCGGCGGGCACGCCGAGCAGCCCCAGGGCGATGACTGCTCCGACGACGAGGCCGCCCACCTGCAGCTCCGCGGCCCGCTTCCACTTCTCCTCCGCCGCACGGGATATCAGCAGCCCGCGGTTGACGAGCGAGCTCCGGACGCCGTCCACCGCCGGGTCGAACTGCAGCTGGACGCGGAGGCGGTACAGCTTGGTGCCCCAGTCGGGGCCGCACCGGGCCAGCAGGGCGCGTTCCACGGCGTTGAACGCGGCGGCCCGCTCCACCTTCAGCTCGCCGTTGCTGTTGACGGACACCCGCCCGTCCTCGCACATGCGGGCGATGGCGGTGTCCACCACCCGGATCGCGCCGCCCCGCAGGTACGCGACCTCCAGGAGGCCGGGTTCGCCCGGTGCGGCCGGCGGGCCGGCGAGCGTGCGCTTGCGCGTGACGATCAGCCGGGCCGAGGGGGCCAGGAGGGCGAGGTACATCACCACGGAGAGCACGACGATGCCGCTGGTCATAGGTCGGTTGCCTTTCGGGTCACACGTGAACGCAGGGTGCGCCAGGCCGTGGCGAGGCGGGAGGACGGCGGGCGGGCCTCGGCCGTGCGGTCCGTCGCGCGGTCCGCCGTGCCGTGCGCCTCCCGCCATGCCGTAAGGCGCTCCCGCTGCCCCGGGCCGGTGAGTGCGCCGTCCGTCTCCAGGAGCCGTGCGGCGAAGTCGAGGGCGTCCTGGCGGTAGCCGTGGCGCATGGGGCGGCCGCGGGCGTGGTCGAGGAACAGCCGCCGGAAGTCCGCCCCGAGGATCTCGGGCAGCTCCGGGGCGACCTTCGCGACGACCTCCGCGCGCTTGCCCAGCAGTGCTTGTCGCTGGGTCCGCAGGCGCTGCGCGTCGTGGCCGGCCGGCGGGGGCGCGTCCGCGACGAGCGCCGAGAGCAGGGCGTGCTGGGCCTGTGCGAGGCGCAGCCGTGCGGCGTCGGCCGTGGAGGCCGTGGGGTCCGAGGGGGCCGTGGCCGCCGGGGGATCCGTGGGGTTCGTGGAATTCGTGGGGTTCGTGGAATTCGTGGATTCAGACACCGGACACCTCCTTCCGCCGCCGGGCCGGCCGCGCGGAGCGCCGGGCTCCGGCCACGGTCGCCCTGACCGCGTCGAGTTCCTCCGCGAGCTCGTCCGGCCCGGGGAAGGCGTCGTCCCGTTCCAGGAGGACGCCGGGGAGGGCGACGCGGGAGGCCAGTTCGGCGAGGACGTCGAGGACGGGCCGGGTGACGGGGTGGGCGTGGGTGTCGTGCCACAGGCCGTCCCGCTCGATGCCGCCGGCCACGTGCACGTAGGCGATGGCGTCGAGCGGCAGTTCGTCCAGTGCGGCCGCCGGGTCCTGGCCCAGGTTGACGTGGTTGGTGTGGAGGTTGGCGACGTCGACCAGCAGCCGTACGCCCGTCCGCTCGACGAGCTCGGCGAGGAACCGGCCCTCGGTCAGCTCCTCGCCGGGCCAGGTCATGAGGGCCGCGATGTTCTCCAGGGCGAGCGGTACGGGCAGCATGTCCTGCGCGATGCGGACGTTCTCGCACAGGACGTCCAGGGCGTCGCGGGTGCGGGGCACGGGCAGCAGGTGGCCGGCCTCGATGCGCGGCGAGCCGGTCAGCGGCCCTCCCGCGCGCACGAAGGCGATGTGCTCGGAGACGAGCGGCGAGCCGAGGGCCTCGGCCCGCTCGGCCAGCGCCGCGAGCCGGGCGAGGTCCGGGCGGTCGGCGCCGCCCAGGCCGAGGGAGACGCCGTGCGGGATCACCGTCGTGCCGCGCTCGCGCAGCCGCCGGAGCGGCTCGGGGAGGTGGCCGGGGCAGATGTTCTCGGCCACGACCTCCACCCAGTCGGCGCGGACCGGTCCGGCGAGGGCGCCGGCGAGCTCCGGCCGCCAGCCGACCCCCGTGCCCAGCGCGCCGGGCACACCGGAATCGCTCATGGTCCCGCCCCCCGTCTTTCCCGTGCTCCCCCTGGCACCGAACGCCTGTACCAGGGGGTTTCCCAGCGGGACACTTTACAAATCCTTCCCCCGGCCCCCGTTCCCCGTACATCTCGCGTATGACCCGCGCCGTCCGCGCCGGACCTCAGATGTACGGAACACCGCCTCACGGTCTGATTACTCGCAGTGGTCCCGGGCCGTAGTTTCTTGATCATCGGCAGGGCGCGCGGGGGCTTCCCCCGCGTGGCGCCCTCCCCGAGCGATCCGGAATCCCGACGTGAGGCGGACCATGTACGGCAAGGCATTTGCTCCCGAGTACCGGGGCTCCCTGGAGGACCTCTCGGTGAACGCTTCTCTTGAAGAAGTGCTCGCCAAGGCCGTCGAGCAGCAGCGGCGCGCCGAGCTGGCGGGCTCCGCCCTGGACGCGGCGCACGCCGGGCTGGCCGTCGCCGAGGCGAGCCGCCGGCTCGGCCGCGTGGCGGAGGCCGGACGCGCGTGGAAGGCGAGCTACCGGGCCGCGCGGGAGGCCGGCGACCAGGGAGCGATGGCGTGGGCCGTGTGGAGCGGCGGCACGCTCGCCCGGCAGCGCGGCGAACTGGCCCTGGCCCGCCGGTGGCTCGGTATAGCCGCCGCCCTCGCCGAGCGGGGCGGCGACGTCGTCGCCCGGGGCTACTCCCTCGCGGGCCTCGCCGAGACCGGCCGCATCCAGGGCGACTACGAGGCCGTCGGCGCGCTCCACGAGCAGCTGCTGGCGGAGGCCCGGCGGCGCGGCGAGGCCCGGCACACGGTGTGGGCGCTGGAGGGCATCGCGCAGATGCACCGCAACTCCGGCTCGTACGACACCGCGCTCGCGATGTTCGAGGAGGCCGCGGAGATAGCGGGCGGGGCCGACGACGCCCGCGGGCACGCCTGGGCGCTGCGCGGGATCGCCGACGTGCTGTCCCTGCGGGGCGGGACCGACCGGGCTCTGGAGCTGCTGGCGGAGGCGGAGGGGACGTGCCGGCGGATGAAGCTGGTCAGCGCGCTGGCCTACAACCACAAGATGCGGGGCAACGTGCTCTTCCGCGCGGGCCGTTACGCCGAGGCCGAGGAGTGCTACCGGGGCGCGCTCGCGGAGTTCGAGGAGATGGCGGAGCCGCGGGGCGCTGCGCTGGCCAGGCTGGGGCTGGTCAAGTCCCGGGCCCGGCTGGGGCACGACCGTGCCGCGACGGCCGCCGAGCTGGACGACCTGCACCGCACGCTCGGCCGGATCGGGCTGCTGCACGCCCGGGAGATGGTCGAGGCGGCGCGGGCCGAGCTGGGGATGTCGCCGGCCGGCGCCCGGCCGGCCGCCTGACCGTACGACCTCCGTCCCGTACGCCCTCCGCCCGTGCGGCGCTTCCCGCGCCGGGCCCACCACAGGAAAGAGAAGCCCCATGCCGACACAGACCGGTCTCCGCGCCCCCGCGCCCCAGGCGATGGCCCGTGCGAAGGAGTTGGTGGAGCCGGCGCTCAGAGCCGCCGTGGCGACGCTGCATCCGCTGCCGGGCCGGATGGCGGCGTTCTCGTTCGGCTGGTGCGAGGCCGACGGCACTCCGGGCGCGTCCCCCGGCGGCAAGGGCGTCCGCCAGGCGTTCGCCCTGCTCGGCACGGAGGCGGTGGGGGCGCCGGCCGAGGCGGCCGTGCAGGCGGCGGTGGCCGTCGAGCTGGTGCACACCTTCTCGCTCGTGCACGACGACATCATGGACGGGGACGAGCGGCGGCGGCACCGCGACGCGGTGTGGAAGGCGTTCGGCACGGGCCCGGCGGTCCTGACGGGCGACGCCCTGTTCGCGCTCGCCGTGCAGACGGTGGCGGGGTCCGGGGGCGGGCACGCGGGCCGGGCGGTGGCGCACCTCGCGGACTGCCTGGGCGAGCTGGTGCGCGGACAGGCCGACGACCTGCTGTTCGAGGACCGGCCGTGGGCCGGGCCGGACGCCGTGGGCATACCGGAGTACGAGGCGATGGCCGGCCGCAAGACCGGCGCCCTGCTCGGCTGCGCGCTGTCCCTGGGCCCGGTCCTCGCGGGTGCCCCCGCGCTGCAGACGGGCGCGCTCGCGGAGGCGGGCCGGCGGCTCGGCGTGGCGTTCCAGGCCGTGGACGACCTGCTGGGGATCTGGGGCGACCCGCTCACGACGGGGAAGCCGGTCCACAGCGACCTGCTGCGGCGGAAGAAGACCCTTCCGGTGCTCGCCGCCGTCGCCCGGGGCGGCGGTGCGACCGGGCGCGAGCTGACCCGGCTGCTGGGCTCGGAGGCCGCACCGGACGCCGCTGCGGCGGAGCGTGCGGCGGCCCTGGTGGAGGCGGCGGGCGGCCGGGACTTCGCCCTGGAGGAAGCGCGCCGCCATGCCGCGGCCGCGCGGGCGTGCCTGCGCGGCGCGGGGCTCGCGGAGAGCGCGACCGGTGAACTCGTCGCGCTCTCCGCGCATCTCCTGGAGCGGCGGCTGTAGGGCGCTCCGGGCTGCGCTACTGAGCCGGTGCGGCCTCGCAGGTGACGTCCCGTGCGGGCAGCTCCCCCGACAGGAGGTACTTGTCGACGATGCCGTCGGCGCAGGCGTTGCCGCCGCCGTAGACGCCGTGGTCGCCGCCGGGGACCGTGACCAGGCGCGAGCCGCGCAGGGCCCGGTGGGCGCGCTGCGCGCCCTCGTAGTACGTGGCCGGGTCGTGCAGGGAGTTGAGCATCAGGACGGGCGGCACGCCCTTGCCGGTGATCTTCACGCGCGGGCCGGGGGCCGTGGGCCACGCCGCGCACGTGGCGGAGAACGCGAGCTCCCGGGCGCCGGCCAGGGGGTACTTCGCGGTGTCCTCGGCGCTGCGCCGGACCCAGTGCTCCCGGTCGCGGTTCCAGGGCGTGTCGGCGCAGGTCACGGCGAGGAACTCGGCGAAGAAGTTCGGAGAGAGGTACGAGCCGAAGACCCTGTCGGCCATCCGGCGCTCCGCATCCGTGGCGGAGTCCCAGTGCTCCAGCGCGGCCAGGGCCGTCGCCAGGCCGGGGAAGCCCTGCTGCGAGTTGTAGACGGCCTGCATCGTGCCGCTGTCGAAGCGGTTGGGGTCGACGGTCTTCCCCTTGGTCTTCCCTCCGTCGAGGCCGAGGGGCCGGTCGTGCAGGGCGCTGCGGCGGCGCTCCCAGGTGGCCTTGGCCTCGGCGGCGGTCTTCCCGTAGTGGTAGGTGGCGTCGTTCTTCGCGAGCCAGGGCAGGAAGTCCTGTTCGAAGCGGCGCTGGAAGCTCTTCGGCTGGCCGGTCTCGAACTGCTCCCACGTGCCGTCGAAGGCGATGTTGCTGTCCAGGACGGCGCGTTCGACGCGCTGCGGGAAGACGGAGGCGTAGTACGCGCCGATCATGCTGGCGTAGGAGGCTCCGTAGTAGGAGATCTTCCGCTCGCCGAGCAGGGAGCGGAGGAGGTCCATGTCGCGCACGGTCTGCTCGGTGGTGATGTACGGGAGGAGGTCGCCGTGCTTGGTGCCGCAGGCTTCGGCGAGCTTGCGGGAGTTGTCGAGGACGCGCTGGACGGCTTCGGGCGAGCGGTCGCGGAAGTCCCCCGCGAAGAAGGCGTCGAGCTCTTCCTGGGTCTGGCACTGCAGCGGTGTGCTCGCGCCGACGCCGCGCTGGTCGAAGCTGACGATGTCGTGGACGGCGCCTATGGAGGGGGCCGCCTTCGCGAGCCCCGCGGGCCGCTTGAGGCCGGAGCCGCCCGGGCCGCCGGCGGCCATCATCAGCACGCCGCGCCGCCGGGCGGAGTCGCCCGCCTTCACGCGCGACACGGCGATCGTGAGGTCCTTGCCCGCGTCCGGGTCGTGCCAGTCGCGCGGGACGGTCATCTGCGCGCACTCCAGGCCGGGCGCGACCTCGGGGCAGGGCTTCCAGTCCAGCTTCTGGGAGGCGTACCGCTCGGGCACGGTCACCGCGGCGGCCGTGTGCGACGCTCCGGCCGTGTACGACGGACCGGCCGCCCGGGGCGCCGCGGCCGCGGCCCCCGCCGGGAGCGCGGTGGCCGCGATCACCACGGCGACTGCTGCCGACACGACGGACGCGGCGGAGACGGCCCGCCGCGACTTCCTGGACTCGAACATCGAACCTCCTGGGCTTTTCTTGACGGTTCGATGGTGCCCGGGGGACGGGGCCGCGGACGATCCCCCTGGTATCCGTTCCCGGGGTGGCACTGGTACCACCCCGGGCCCTGCGGCTACTTCTTCAGGCTCTTCAGGAAGGTGACTTCCGGATAGGCCGGGGACGGCCGGTCGAGCAGCGGGCTCGGGGTCCCTCGCAGGTGCCGGTCGAGGAACGCGCCCACGTAGGCGCGCGTGAGGGCGGTCGAGCGGGGGCCGTGCAGGGTGCCGTATCCCTTCGTGACCTCATCCGGCGGCGTGCCGGCGGGCAGGCCGAACCGGTCGGCGAGCCAGGGCGCGTCGGTGAAGGTCATGTGCCCGCCCTCGGGGACGTCGAGCCAGCGCTTCCAGCCCGTGAGCTCCTTCCAGCTCCGGTCCCAGTTCACCCTGGGGTCTTCGGCCGAGCCGGGGTCGCTGACCTGGCCGCGCCGCGCGCCCAGCAGCAGCACCGGCTTGTTCACCCCGCCGGCGAACTCCCCGAAGAAGTTGCCGTCGAGGTTGACGGCGGCGTCCACGCGCGGGTCGTCGTGGAGGGCCTGGACCGCGCTCGCACCCCCGATGGAGTGGCCGGCGACCGCGATCCGGCGGGCGTCGACGGCGAGAGGGCTGCGGGGGCCGGTCAGCTGGTCGAGCAGGAACCGGATGTCCTTGGACCGGTTCGGCGCGACCGCGGGGAGGGCGTCGTACTTCCGGCAGAGCTCGCAGCTCTCGATGCGCCCGCCGGGGAACTCGACCGGAGCCTCGTAGGTGTGGTCGACCGCGGCGACGGCGTAGCCGCGGGACGCCAGGTCCTCACCGAGGCCGGTGAGCGACGCACGGCTCATCCCGAAGCCCGGGGAGAGGACGACCAGCGGCCGGCGCTTGCCGGCCGGCCGGGCGTCGGCGGTGGAGTTGGTGCGCATGCCGGCCAGGTCTTCCTTGCCGATCCACGCCTTGGACAACTCCTTCGACATGTACGGGGCGTTCCGGTCTCCCTGGTGCCGCGCCGGGTACCAGAGCGTGACCATGAGCTCCCGCTTGCCGGCGGCGGGCTTCCAGGGGTCGGGCCGCGAGGTGTCGACGAGGTGCAGCGTCTTCGTGCCGACCGGCTCCTTGCCGGTGGGCGCCGGGATCCGGTCCGGCGCCACGGTCCGGGCGCGCTCCGCCGGGACCGCGGCCGGGCCGGACGCCGCCGCGACGGCCGGGATCTGGGAGACGGCGAGGGTCGTGAGAAGTGCGGCGGCCACGAAGGCCCGCCGCGATGTCTTCCGCGATGTCCACATCATGATCATTAAGCTATGCGGCCCTCTCCGCCCCGGGCATCGGCCGCAGGTCGGAGATGATCAGCCCGGAGCGGTCTCCGCGGACTGCACCGCCCCGGACCCCCTCGCGCCGTGCCCGCGGTCCATCTCTCGCCATTCCGGACGCAGGCCGGCCAGGTTGGTGGTGAGGAAGTACAGCGCACCGCCGGCCAGGAGGACGGGCGCGAGCCCGGCGGAGGTGACGGCGAGTCCGGCGAGCAGGCCGCCCAGGGGGATGCCCGCCCAGGCCAGCGAGTCGCCGAGCGCCCGCACCCGGCCCAGGAGGCCGCGCGGCACCCGCTCGAAGGAGACGGCGCCGAGGATGGGGTTGAGGAACCCGCCGCCGAAGCCGCTGACGGTGAAGACGGCGAGCACCGCCCACAGCGGCGCGTCGCAGGCGAGGACCACGAACCTCGGCGCGCCCGCGAGCAGGAAGCCGGCGAAGAACACGGGCCGGCAGCGCATCCGGTGGGCGAGCGCGGCAGCGACGAGGCTGCCGCAGACCGCGGCGACGCCCGTGGCACTGCTCATGAGCCCGATGACGGCCGGGCCGTCCCCGGACCGCTCGGCCCACACGGGGACGAGGACGGCTGCGAAGCCCGCTTCGAGGAGGTTGGTGATGCCGACCATGACGATGATGGTGAGCAGCAGGGGCTCGCCGCGCAGGAACGCGAAGCCCTCGCCGAAGCGGCGCCAGTAGCCCGCCGGTTCGCCCGCGGGTTCGCTGGCGGGGGCGCTCGCGGGGGCGCTGTCCGTACCGTCCGGCGACTCGCTTCCGGGCGGTACGGCGCGGCCCATGCCGCGCGGCAGGACGAGCGCGATGACGAGCGACCCCAGGGCGAAGGAGACGGCGTTGACGACGATGCCTGCCATGGGACCGAGGAGGGCCACGAGCGCGCCGCCGGCCGCCGGGCCGACGGTGGAGGCGAGGCGCTCGGTGACGCCGGAGAGGCCGGTCGCCCGCTCCAGCGGGACCCTGCTGCGCTCGTCACCGGGCACCACGCCTCACAGCGACCGGCCGGCGCCGCCGTCGATGCGGATGGACTCCCCGTTGATGTAGGCGGCGGCGTCCGAGACGAGGAACGCCGCCAGCTTGCCGACTTCCGCCACCGTCGCGTACCGGCCCGCGGGGATCCGCGCGAGGAACTCGGGCTGCTCGGGCCAGCTGTCCACGTAGCCCGGCATGATGCTGTTCATCCTGATGCCCTTGGCCGCGTACCGGTCGGCGTAGAGCTTGGTGAAGCTCGTGAGCGCGGCCCGCAGGGCGGAGTTGACCGGGATCATGCCGAGCGGCTCGAAGGCGGTGTACGAGGAGAGGTTGACGAAGGCCCCGCGCCCGGCGCGCTCCATGTGCGGGGTGACGAGCCGGGCCAGGCGGACGACGCTGAGCAGCAGCATGTCGAGGCCGTCGTGCCACTCCTCGTCGGTGACGTCCAGCAGTGCGCCGTTCCTGGCGTGACCGGCACCGTTGACGACCGCGTCGATCCGGCCGTGGCGCTCCAGGGCGTGGTCGACGAGCCGGGCGAGGCCGGCGGGGTCGGTGAGCGAACCGGTCACCGCGCTGCCGCCCAGGTCGCGGGCGAGCTCGTGAACGCTCTCGTCGATGTCGAGGAGAACGAGGCGGTGCCCCGCGGCGGCGAGCTCGGAGGCCATGCCGCGGCCGATGCCGGAGGCGGCGGCGGTGACGATCGCGACGGGAGCATGGGCGGAGGTGACGGACACGGGACCTTCTCGGGATTCGGCGCAACAGTTCAGTACGACGGTACGAACATCACCGTACCTTCACTCGCCGGTCGGTACGAAACACGTCGTACGATCGTCCTCATGGCCAGCTATCACCCCGACCGCGACCAGCTCCTCGTCGAGGACGTCCTGGCCGCCCTGGGCAACCCGGTGCGGCTGGGGATCGTGCGCGAGCTCGACGCGTCGCCCGGGGCGCGCACCTGCGGCAGCCTTCCGCTGGAGATCACCAAGGCCACGGCCACGCACCACTGGCGCGTGCTGCGCGAGTCCGGGATCACGCGCGAGCACAAGGCGGGCCGCTCCAAGGCCGTGTCCCTGCGCCGCGAGGACCTCGACGCCCGCTTCCCCGGGCTGCTCGACGCGGTGCTGCGCGCCACTCCCCCGCTGCGGGAGCCGTAGGCCCCGGCGCGGTCAGCGGACCGAGGCGTACGCGCCGAGGGCGATGTCCGCGAAGTTGCGCAGGGAGTCCGTGCCGGGGGCGAAGTACCCGGTGTGGCCGTGGGCACCGCCGGTGGGGACGATGCGGGCGCCGAACTCCGGGGAGGTCGGGTCGGCGCCGTGGCCCAGGCCGAAGAGGTCGACGTTGGGCACGTTGCCGATCCAGTCCGAGGAGTTGCGTGCGGCCGCCCAGACGCGGGCGCCGGTGTGCAGGTCCTTCACGGAACCGGCCCGCATGCCGGGGCTGCCGAGCGCCACGAGGTCGGCCGCCTCGCTGCGGTCGACGGAGGAGGCGGCCAGCCCGCAGACGACCGAGCCGTAGCTGTGGCAGAACACGGCGGGCGGCGGCGCCGTGGGCGAGGCCGCGGCGGCGGACAGCCCGGCGAGCAGGCGTTCCAGCCGGACCGCCCCGGCCTGCGCGAGCCGGCCGGTGGCGGCGTCCACGCCGAGACCGACGGGCGTGGTGTAGCCGGCCCAGGCGATCACGGCCGTCGGGGTGCCGGGCGCCCTGCGCTCCATCTCGGACCGCAGCGCCGCGGCCATCCCGGCGGGGGTGCCGTACCGGTCGTGCGCGCGGTCGAAGGCGGCGAGGTCGATGTCCGAGCCCGGCACGACGACGGCGGTGTGCCGGGCCGTCGCCAGGTCGCCGAACACCTCGGCGACCTGGCCGCGGCCCCGCGGGTCGAAGGCCAGGATCCGCCGGCCCGGTGCGAGGAGCCGCTCGCACCGGTCGGCCCGCTTCCGGGCCTCTTCGCGCACGGCCCGCGACAGGCCGGCGTTGCCGGCCCGGGCCAGCGCTTTCTCCCGCTCGGCGGCTATCGCCCGGGCGTTGGCCTCGTACCGCAGGGTGACGGGCGCGCCGTCGAGGTTGCCGACGGTCAGGGCATGACGGGCCGCCAGGTCCTTGCGCTGCTCCTCCGTGAGGCCGGCGAAGAACGCGGCGACCGTGCGCGGCGTCGCCGTCGCGGGGTCCGGCAGGGTGCGGTGCAGGGAGCGGTCCGCGCGCCATTCCGCCGCGCCCGCGGGCGGACCGGTCACGGCCGTCTGCTCGCTGCCGGCGGCCCAGCCCGCCGTGCCCGCGACAATCGTGGTGGCCAGCGCGGCGGCGACCAGCGTGCGCTTGAAGCGGCCCATGAACGTCTCTCCCTCGCCCTGTGTGGTGACAGGGGGAAAGCTAGAAAGAGCACGTCAGGGAAGACGTCACCCCAGGGGGCCAACCCTGGGGTGATACCTCGGTAACCCTGGGGTGATACCCCGGTAGGGGGCCGCCGGCGGTGGGGACCGCCGGCAGTGGCGACTGGACCGCCGATCCGCTACAACCAGCTGATCCGCGCACTGGTGACCGGCCCGGAGCCGTCCCCGCCCGGAGGCCGGCCGAGCTCACCGGCCCAGACCCGCTCCAGCAGCCGGCGGACGGTGTCCGTGATCTCGGGCGCGGCTGCGCGGAGTCCGGCCGCATCGGCTTCGGTGAGCTCGCCCGGGGAGACGCCGGTCTCCTTCAGCAGCCCGGGAACGTCGGAGAGCTTGCCGGCCAGCCAGGCCAGCGGGTCGGCGGACAGCTCCTCGACGAAGACCCGCGGGCCGGGGATCCAGCCGTCGAAGTCCGGGTGGTGGTGCGTGCGGTCGAAGGCGGCCGGGGCGGCGTCCGCATCCTGCAGCAGGTCGACCCGCCACAGCGGGCGGGCGATCGTGATCGGCCGTGCTGCGTAGATGGATCCGGCCGGCTCGCCGCGCTCGAAGAGCCGGAGCTCCAGGCGCACCCCTCGCTCGGGGGTCGCCTGCCCCGGCAGCGGATCCGGGTCGATGAAGTAGAGGTCGCTCACCACGACGCCGAGCCGCTCGAAGCCGAATGCGTACAACACGTCAACCCCCTGGAACCGCTTGCGGGACACACGCGCTTGCAGCCACGAGCCTACGGAAACCCGCTCCCCCGGCGCAGCAACCCGAACCGGCCACGCGGCCGCCGGGAAGGTCTCCCCTCAGGCGCGCGTCCGGCCCCCGGGCCCGGCTCCCGACCGGTCGCCGGACCAGGCGTCGGCCTTGTCGGAGGCTATGAGCATGCTCACGCCGAGGACCGCGAGCACGATGCTCGCGTACACCTCGTACCCGTCGAGGAAGCCGAGGTGGCGCACCACGACCCCGTACCGGAACCAGCCGGTGACGGCGTGGACGATGCCGGCCAGGCCCTGCAGCGCGAGGATGAAGCCGAGGATTTCGAGCGTCTTCTTCATGCCTGTCATGCTCGGCCCGCCGGCCGGCCCCGGTCATCGCCCGGAAGGCTCCGGCGGGACCGGCCGAAGTAGCCTTCGCCGCACCCTCGGGACCGACCAAAGTCTTGTCTCCTCCGACTTTGGTACAGGACCGCCGTCCGGCGCTCCCGCCCCCTCCTCCTGCTCAGTAAATTGGCTGTTCATGAACGGGAAAGCAGGGGCGATGACGGAGGAAATGGGGGTGGAGATGAGGGAGGAGCGGCCGCGCGCGGCGCGAGGCCTGCGCGACTGGGCCGTCGACATCCTCTGCCTCGCGCTCGCGGCCGTGATCGGAATACTGGCCGCCGAGGCCCTGCGCAAGGACCCGGACGTCTCGCCCGCGCTCCTCGCCGCCGACCAGATCGTGGGCGCCGCCGCCTGCGTCGCGCTGTGGACGCGCCGCCGGTGGCCGGTGCCCCTCGCCGCGACCCTGATCGTGGTCAGCACGTTCGTGCCCCCGGCCTCCGGGGCCATGCTGGTCGCCGTGTTCACCGTGGCGGTGCACCGGCCGTTCCGGACCGTGGCCGCCGTGGGAGGGCTCGCCCTGATCAGCGAGCCGGTGCAGGCGGCTGTGCGCCCCGACCCCGACCTGCCGTTCCTCGTCGCGACGGCCACGGGCGTGCTGCTGGTCCTCACCGTCATCGGCTGGGGCATGTTCGTCCGCTCCCGGCGTCAGCTGGTCCTGTCGCTGCGCGAGCGCGCCCTGCGCGCCGAGACGGAGGCGCGGCTGCGGGCCGAGCAGGCGCAGCGTCTGGCCAGGGAGCGCATCGCCCGCGAGATGCACGACGTCCTCGCGCACCGGCTGTCCCTGCTGTGCGTGCACGCGGGCGCGCTGGAGTTCCGGCCTGACGCACCGCCTGCGGAGGTCGCCCGGGCCGCCGGAGTGATCCGCGACAGCGCTCACCAGGCCCTGGAGGAGTTGCGCGAGGTGATCGGCGTGCTGCGCGCCCCCGGAGCGGACGGCGGCGGCGACCGTCCGCAGCCCACCCTGGCGGCGCTGGAGGCACTGGTGGAGGAGTCCCGGCAGGCGGGCATGGCGGTGGTGCTCGACCAGCGGGTGGCCGACGCCGCGTCGGTGCCGGAGGCCACGGGCCGCACGGTGTACCGGATCGTGCAGGAGGCGCTGACCAATGCCCGTAAGCATGCCGAAGGAGCCGGGGTGAGCGTCCGGGTGGAGGGCTCCCCGGAAGCGGGCCTGACGGTCGAGGTCACCAACCCGCCGGCCGGCGAACCAGGTGAAGCACGTAAACCAAGCGCATCAGCCACACCAAGCACACCAGGCGAGTGCGGCAGGGAGGGAGCAGCCACGGGGCGGAGCGGCGCGTCCGTGCCCGGATCCGGGCAGGGGCTCATCGGGCTGGCCGAACGCACCGCCCTCGCCGGCGGCCACTGCTCGCACGGCCCCACCCCTGACGGCGGCTTCCGCGTCCACGGCTGGCTACCGTGGCGGCCATGAACGCCCCGCAGCGCCCGCACGGTCCCGGGCTTCCCCAGGACCCGGCGGCCCCGAACGACCCCGGCTCGCCGCAGACGCCGCCGATCCGGATCCTGCTCGTCGACGACGACCCGCTCGTACGGGCCGGTCTGTCGTTCATGCTGGGCGGTCTGCCCGACATCCGGATCGTCGGCGAGGCCGCCGACGGCACGGAAGTCGCCGCGCTCGTCGACCGGCACGCGCCCGACGTCATCCTGATGGACATCCGCATGCCGGCCATGGACGGCCTGGCCGCGACCGAGGAACTGCGCAGCCGCCGGCAGGCCCCGGAGGTCATCGTCCTGACCACGTTCCACGCCGATGAGCAGGTGCTGCGGGCCCTGCGCGCCGGGGCGGCGGGCTTCGTCCTCAAGGACACCCCGCCGGCCGAGATCGTCGCTGCGGTGCGCCGGGTCGCTGCGGGCGAGCCGGTCCTCTCCCCCGCCGTGACGCAGCAGCTGATCGCCCGGGTCACGGGACACGAGCAGCAGCAGGCGCAGGACACCCGCGGCGACCGGGCACGGGCGCAGCTGGCCCTGCTCAATGACCGGGAGCGGGCGGTCGCCGTCGCGGTGGGCCGCGGGCAGTCCAACGCGGAGATCGCCCGCGCGCTCTACCTGAGCGTCGCCACGGTCAAGACGCACGTCTCGCGCGTCCTCACCAAGCTCGGCCTCAACAACCGGGTGCAGATCGCCCTGCTCGTCCACGACGCCGGCGGCCTCGACACGGAGGCCTGAGACCCCACTGCCGGCACCCCTCCGGAAGCCGTTCCGCTACCGCCGCGCGACCCTGGGTGACCACCGCCCGGGGGGCACGGGCCGCGTTGCCCAACCGCGCACGAAACTACATGCGGCCGACGTACGTCTGTTACAAAACAGCGGGGAAACAGCAGGTTGCGTTTCATAAGATCGAACTCATGATCCACGGGCGATTAGTTCTAATCGCCCTTTCGCTTTTCCACTGCGCGTCCAGCGCAGCAGAGTTGGGGGAATTCCTGTGCCAGGGCACATACCGCGCCGACGCGTGCTCCAGGTCGCGGGCGGCGGCATCGTCCTCGGAACGGGCGCGGTGGGGGCCTGGCAGTGGCTCGCGCCCGACGCGAAGAAGAAGTCCGGGCACGAGGGCACCCCGGTGCGGCCCGCGAAGGCCACGACCTCCGAGTCGTTCGTGCACGTCATCGCCCACCCCGACGACTCCCTCTACTTCATGAACCCGGAGCTGGAGCAGTCGATCCTCGGCGGCGGCCCCTCCGTCACGGTCTGCCTCACCGGCGGCGAGTCGGACGGCCGCAACGAGCTGTCGAACGCCCGCGGCTACAAGCAGCTGCCGGAGAAGCGCGGCGAATTCGTCCGCGCCCGGCTCAACGGCTTCCGCGAGGCCACCGCCCAGATGGCCACCGGCGACTGGCTCAGCCCCTGGACGGTCGAGCCGCTGTCCCTCCTGCCCGGCATCCAGGTCGAGCTCCACACGCTGCGCGCCGCCCCCCAGGTCCAGTTGATCTTCCTGGAGCTGGTCGAGGCCCGCACCCTGCGCAACCCGCGCAAGGACAGCCTGCGCGGCCTGTGGCTCGGGGCGACGCCCAAGCTGACGACGCTGCTGCCGGCCGCCAGCCCGGTCAAGCGCACCTTCCAGTACGGCCGCCAGCAGGTCATCGACACCCTCGTCGCGATCTTCGAGCGCTACCAGCCGACCGTGGTCCGCACCCTGGACCCGAACCCGACGCACCTGCCCAAGCCGCCGGAGTTCCCGGACGCCCCGCCCGTCCTGCGCGGCATAGCCAAGTACGACCACCAGGACCACACCACGTCGGCGTTCTTCGCCCAGGCCGCGCTCTCCGAGTACTGGGGCCGCAAGCACGCCCGCCCGACGGCCGTGGACAGCTACGTCGGCTACGAGGTCTCCCACCTCCCCAGCAACCTCGACAAGGCCACCACGGACCACAAGCTCAAGTTCCTCGACACCTACGGCTGGGCCGACGGCAAGGACTGCGGCGACGACGCGGGCTGCGGCGACCGCAAGGTCGGCAAGACCTCGCACACCAAGTACCACGGCTGGTCGAGCAACTGCCGCCACCGCGCCCCCGGCACCATGCGCTGGGTGCAGCCGCTGCCCGACGGCCGCCTCTCGGCGTTCGGCATCCTCGACGGCGCCGCGCAGTGCTGGACCGAGGCCAAGGCCGGCAGCGGCATCTGGTCCACGCCCACCTCGGTCGGCGGCTCGATGCTGGAGGGCCAGATACAGGCGCTGCGCCTGTCCGACGGCAACCTCCAGCTGTTCTCCATACGCACGGTGCTGCCCGCGAAGGACCAGCCGCACCGGCGCGAGGTCGTCACCGCCCTGCAGACCGGCAGCAACGGCGGCACCCCGGCCTTCGGCGCCTGGGAGTCGCTGGGCTCACCCGAGCAGGACCCGGAGCGCACGATGGAGATGGGCTACCCGGTCGCGGTCGCCGGCAAGGACGGCACGGTCCACGTCTTCGTCCGCACCTTCGAGGGCGAGGTGGCCTTCCGCAGCGGCTCCGGCGGCAAGGACTTCTCCGACTGGGAGACGCTGCCCACGGCCGGCCCGCCGGTGAAGACCGAGGACGGGCTCGACGCGGCCCTCGACAGCCAGGGCCGGATCCACCTCGTGGCCGCCGACACGAAGACCGTGCACCACTGGATGTCGCAGGGCCCCGGCGCGCCGCTGCAGATGACCGAACCCACGAAGCTCCCGGCCACGACCGGCCCACTGTCCCTCGTTCCCCTCGCGAACGGCGGCATGCGCATGGCCGTGCGCCAGCCGAACACCTCCCGCGTGCTCGTCGCCGACCGGCTCGGGGACGACAAGGGCTGGCGGATCTCCTCCCAGTGCGAGCCGCTCCACGGCCACGGCCGGGTCGCCGTGGCCCAGGCCGGGAACACCACCGTCCTCACGGACCACGACGCCAAGGGCCGCATCCGGCTCTCCGCCGGCTCGGGCCGGCCGGGCCCGTGGGGCAAGGAGGGCATCCCGCACCGCGGGGTCCCCGGCGTCGCACTCGACGGCAAGGGCGATCCGGTCGTCGTCGTCATGGGCCTGGACAACCGGCTCAGCAGCGCACGGATGCGCGGTACGGGCAAGGACGCGTTCACGGACTGGATCGCGCACGACGGCAAGGCCGCCCGTACGAACGTGGAGTCGTAGCGGGCGACGGGCCGGGCCCGTCGCCCGGCCGCAGCGGGCCGGCGTCCCTCGCCGCGGCGACGGCGGGGGCGCCCTGCCCCCGCTCCCGGCGCAGCCGTACGCCGTCCGTGCGCTGTCGTCCGAGCCGCCTCGGGCCGCCCTCCGAAGCCATCCAGGCCCTTTGGGGTATTACTTCCTATATGTCATCTGATAACCCTGATGTGCAGCGCGGCTTCGACGAGCTGGTCGCGGAGGCGGCGACCGTCCCCGTGGCCGGCTGGGACTTCTCCTGGCTGGAGGGCCGGGCCACCGAACAGCGTCCGTCCTGGGGCTATCAGCGCACGATGAGCGAGCGCCTCGCCCACGTGGACGCGGCCCTCGACGTCCAGACGGGCGGCGGCGAGGTCCTCGCCGGCGCGCGCCGGCTGCCCCGCACGATGGTGGCCACGGAGTCCTGGCCGCCCAACGTGGCGAAGGCGACGAAGCTGCTGCACCCCCTCGGGGCGGTCGTGGTCGCGGACCCCGACGAGCCGCCGCTGCCCTTCGCCGACGAGGCGTTCGACCTCGTGACCAGCCGTCACCCGGCGACCGTGTGGTGGGAGGAGATCGCCCGCGTGCTGCGGCCCGGCGGCGCGTACCTCGCCCAGCACGTGGGCCCGGCCAGCGCCTTCGAACTGGTCGAGTACTTCCTGGGGCCGCAGCCGGAGGAGGTCCGGCGCAGGCGCCACCCCGACGACGAGCGGCGGGAGGCGGAGGCCGCCGGGCTCGGCGTCGTCGACCTGCGCGCCGAGACCCTGCGCATGGAGTTCTTCGACGTCGGCGCGGTGATCTACTTCCTGCGCAAGGTGATCTGGATGGTTCCCGGCTTCACCGTCGAGCAGTACCGCGACCGCTTGCGCGAGCTGCACGAACGCATCCGGGCGGAGGGCCCCTTCGTCGCCCACTCGTCGCGCTTCCTCATCGAGGCCCGCAAGCCCGTGTAAGACCCTTCCGGCAGCGACGGCGCCTCGGCGCACGGCGGCAAGGCGGCGTTCCCGGCCGTTCCCGGCCGTTTCCCCGGATCCCGTTCCGTCGCGCGCCTCTCCTCGGCAAGGTGAGCGGGACACCGAGCGAGGAGAGGGCCCATGCGCGTGCGTTCGAGACTCTGGATCGTTCCCGTACTCGCCGCCCTGGTGGCGGTCGTGGCGGCGCTCCCGGCGCTGTCGCAGCCGGCCGCGGAGCCCGCCGCCACGACGTCCGTGGCGGTCGCGACCGGGCGCGGGGCGCCGCCGCGGCCGGAGGGCCCCGGGGGGGTGGTGGCCGTGCACGGCGGTGCCGGGACGGCGCTGCGGCGGGAGGACACCGACGCCCGTACGGAGAAGGCCTACCGCGACGGGCTGGCCGGCGCCCTGCGCGCCGGGCAGAAGGTGCTGCGGGACGGCGGCGGCAGTGTGGCGGCGGTCGAGGCGGCCGTACGGGTCCTGGAGGACGACCCGCTGTTCAACGCGGGCCGGGGCGCGGTGTTCACCGAGGACGCGGGGCACGAGCTGGACGCGTCCGTCATGCGCGGCTCGGACCAGGCGGCCGGGGCCGTGGCCGGCGTGCGGCACGTGCGCAACCCCGTCTCCGCGGCCCGGCTCGTGATGGAGAGGACCCCGCACGTGCTGCTGGCGGGCCAGGGCGCCGACGACTTCGCCGCGCGCAACGGTCTGCCGGCGGTCACCCAGGACTACTTCTGGACGCAGGCGCGCTGGGACAGCCTGATGCGGGCCAAGGGGCGGAGCGGGGGCGGGCAAACGCCGGCCGCGGGCGCGGAGGCGGTCGGCGAGGCCGCCATGGGCACGGTCGGCGCCGTGGCCGTCGACCGCGGGCGGGACCTCGCGGCCGCGACGTCCACGGGCGGGATGACGAACAAGATGGCGGGCCGGGTGGGCGACTCCCCCGTCGTCGGCGCGGGCACGTACGCGAAGAACGGCACGGTCGCGGCGAGCGCGACCGGGCAGGGCGAGGTGTTCCTGCGGGGCGCCGCGACCGCGACGATCTCCCACCTGATGGAGTTCGGCGGCCGGGACGTGGCCTCGGCCGCCCACGAGGTCGTGCGCGAGCGGCTGACCGCCCTGGGCGGCACGGGTGGCGTGATCGCCCTCGACCCCCGGGGGGTGCTCGCCGCCCCGTACAGCAGCGAGGGCATGCTCTACGGCTATCTGACCGCCGACGGCGGGGTGGTCACGAAGGTGTTCCCGGGCGAGTGAAGAGCGCGCCCGGCGCTACGGCCGGCAGCGGCTCACCGCTCGTACAAGTACATCGGCAGGCGCTCGGGGGCGAGTACGGCCCTGGCCGCCGGGCGGACGGCGGCGCCGGGGACGGGCCGCAGCCGCCAGCGGGCGGCCAGCGTCGCCAGGGTCATCGTCGCCTCGGTGAGGGCGAAGGCCTCCCCGATGCACCGGTGGGCGCCGAGGCCGAAGGGGGCGTACGCGCGCAGCCGCACGGCGCCGGCGGCGTTCTCCCCGTCCCCCGAGGCCTCGTCCTCGGCCCAGCGCCCGGGCAGGAACCGGGCGGGCTCGGGGAAGAGGTCGCCGCGGCGGTGGACGACGTACGGGCTGAACACCACCGTGCTGCCGGCCGGCAAGCGCCTGCCCGCCAGCTCCGTCTCCACCGTGGTGGAACGCGGGATGAGCCACGCCGGCGGGTACAGGCGCAGGGTCTCCGTGACGACCCGCGCCGTCAGCGGCAGCCGGGGCAGGTCGTCCTGCGTCGCGACCCGCCCTCCGAGGACGCCGTGCGCCTCCGCGTACAGCTCCTCCTCGACGCCGGGGTGGTGCGACAGGAGGTGGCAGGCCCAGGCGAGGGCGGCGGCGGTGGTCTCGATGCCGGCGAGGACGAGGGCGGTGGACTGGTCGTGGACGGCGTCGTCGGCGACCGCTGTCCCGTCGGGCGTACGGACGGACAGCAGGTGGGAGAGGACGTTCCTGCGGTCGTCCGCCCGATCGTCCGCCCGGCCGGCCTCCTGCTCCGCCGCGTGCGCGCGGTGGGTGCCGATGAGGCGGGTGGTGTGCGCCCGCCAGCAGGCCAGGGCCCGGGCGTAGCGGCGGTTGCCGGGGGTGGGCAGCCGGGCGGCCCACGGCAGGAGCGACTGCCGGTAGATGCCCTTGAGGAACGTGTCCAGGGCGTCGTGCAGTTCCCGGGCCTCGGCGGGCGGCAGGTCGGCGCCGAAGAGCGCGCGGACCGCGGTCTTCGAGGCGAGGAGGAACAGCTCGCGGCCGAGGTCGGTCTCGCGGCCGTGCCGCCAGCCGTCCGTCGTCTCTCCGATCGCCTGTTGCATCACGGCGGCGTACCGGGCCAGGTGGTCCGGGCGGAAGGCGGGCTGCATCAGCCGGCGCTGCGCCCGGTGATCGGCCTGGGGGCAGGTCGCCAGGCCGTTGCCCATGGCGCGGCGGGAGCGCTCGTACGTGGCGCCGTCCCGGTCGTAGACCCGGTCGTCGGTGAGGACGCGGCGTACGAGGGCGGGGTGGCAGAGCACGAACACCGGCCGGCGGCCGAGGCGGATCTCGACGACGTCCCCGTGGCGCGGCAGGCCGTCGAGGAAGGGCAGCGGCGCCCGGTACAGGGCCGTCAGGTGGCCGGTCAGCGGCCGGGCCCCCGGCGCGCGTCCCGCCCGCAGGCCGGAGCCGTCGGGCCGGCGGTCCTGACGCGGTGCCATCGAGCTGCCTCCAGGGTCGGCCGGGCACGGCCACCGTAGCGAAGGCGCCCGCGCGGACGGAACCACCGCACGGCCGGTGCCGCCGGTTCGGGTGAGTCCGGGGTCCGGCGGCGCGGCGGCGCGTGCGCGGTGCCGGGTCAGCGGGTGGTGGCCGCCGCCGTGACGTCGGCGAGCAGCTCGACCATGTCCGGGCCGTACGCGTCCGAGCTGACGACCTTCAGCAGGAGGCAGAACGTGCCGTCGATGCCGTGGCGGCGGGCGAGCTGCGCGTGGTGCAGGGCCAGGTACCGTATGGCCGCCTGGTTGGTGACGCTCCGCTGGCCGGAGGCGAGGAAGACCGGCCGGCTGCCTCCGGGCCCCGTCAGCCGGGCGAGCAGCACGTACTCGGCCGAGCCCTTGTCCACCCGGTACGTCTCGCCGCCGACGGTGATGGCGCCCTCGTCGGGACCGCCGCGGCCGGTGTTCACCTCGACGCCGGGCAGCAGGGAGCGCAGGTGGGCCTCGGTGCGCCGGTTCGACGCGGGCCCGCCGACGCAGAACTCGGTGCGCACGCCGATCCCCTGGCGGGCCGCGTCGTGCACCACGATGTCCGCGTGCGCGCCGCACTCCTTGATCAGCGCGGAGAGTTCGAGCAGGGCGAAGGCGTCGTGCCGCGCGACGCCCCAGCCGCTCGCGCTGGGGTCCTGGTTGACCACGAGCAGGCATTCCGAGCCGCTCGGGAGGCCGAAGAACGCCTGCTTGCGGCGGAGTTGCCGGCGCCACAGCTGTGTCCTCACGAACCAGCCCGCGGCGGCACTGATCCCGCTGGCGACCAGGCCCAGCACGATGTTGCGCACGTCGTCATTCATGGGCGGGGAGCCTACGGGAACGCCCGCGGCGTAAGGTCGGGCCATGCTCCTGTGGATCAACGGCCCCTTCGGCGGCGGCAAGACGCAGAGCGCGCACGAGCTGCGGCGGCGGCTGCCCGGCAGCGTCATCTGCGATCCCGAGCACGTCGGGTTCGGCCTGCACCGGATGGTCCCGCCGGCCCTGCGCGGCGACTTCCAGGACTTCCCGGCCTGGCGGCAGGGCGTGTACGAGGTGCTGGACCTGGCCCTGCGCGAGCACGGCGGGCCGGTCATCGTGCCCATGACGGTCGTGGAGCCGGAGGTCTTCCGGGAGACCGTCGGGCGGCTGCGCGAACGCGGCCACGACGTCCGGCACTTCACCCTCATGGCCACGCGCGCCACGGTGCTGCGGCGCCTGCGCGAGCGCTCCGTGGTGCACGCCCTGCGGTCGGCCGCGGGTCGCGCCGCGCCCGGGCGGCGGGAGAGCTTCGCCGAGTCGATGCTCGACCGGTGCCTGGAGCGGCTGCGCGAGCCGGAGTTCGCCGCGCACCTGTGGACCGACCGGCTCACGGTCCCAGCCGTCGCCGACGCCGTTGCCGGAGCGGCCGGCCTGGCCCTCGCTCCGAACACCGACGGCGCGCTGCGGGGCGGGCTGCGCCGGGCGTGGACGGGGATCAGGCACATCCGCTTCGACTGAGCCCCGCCCGCTCCGGCGGGGCCCCGGCCGCGGTCCGGCGCACCGGTCCCCGGCGGCGGCCCCGGCCGGGCTCCCGCGTCTCCTACGCCGCGTGGCGTCCTTCTCCGGGCGCCGCGTGCCGGGCGGCGGCCGGGCTGTCGGCGGGCGTGCGGTCGCCGGGCGTGCGGTCCGGGACCGGCGCCAGCTGCGAGGCGCCGGCGGCGTCCGTGCGGACCGGGCCGGAATCGTGGGCGGCGATCTGCGCCCTGGCGTCGACGGCGTACATGTCGACGTACTCCTGTCCGGAGAGCTTGAGGATCGCGTACATGATCTCGTCTGTGACCGCCCGCAGGACGTGCCGATTGTCGGCCATGCCCGCGTAGCGCGAGAAGTCCAGGGGCTCGCCGAAGCGCACCGTGACGGGGACCAGGCGGGGCAGCCGCCGCCCCGCGGGCTGCGCCTCGAACGTGCCGATCATCGCGCACGGCACCACGGGCGCGCCGGAGCGGATCGCCATCTCCGCGACGCCGACCTTGCCCTTGTACATCCGCCCGTCGTGGGAGCGCGTGCCCTCCGGGAAGATGCCGAGGAGCTCGCCGCGGCCGAGGACGCGCACGCCTTCGTCGACGGCGGCCTGGCCGGCGGCCCGGCCGGAGCGGTCGACGGGTATCGCCCCGAGCCCGCGGAAGAAGGCCGCGGCCAGCCGGCCCTTCAGGCCCCGGCCGGTGAAGTACTCCTGCTTGGCGAGGAAGGTGATCCGGCGCCGGAGGACGACTCCCATCAGGAACTGGTCGGTGAACGACTGGTGGTTGCCCGCCACGATCGCCGCGCCGTGCTGCGGCACCCGGCCCAGGCCCTCGACCCGCGGCCGGAAGAGCCACCGCAGCAGCGGCACGAGCACCACAGCCCTGAACGCGCTATAGAACATGCCAACGCCCTTCTCCCAGAGAGGCCCCCGCGCCGGGGCACGCTACTCGCGGGTATCGATCAGGGGGAGAAGGCA
Source organism: Streptomyces sp. XH2 (assembly GCF_049725035.1). Taxonomy (NCBI): domain Bacteria; kingdom Bacillati; phylum Actinomycetota; class Actinomycetes; order Kitasatosporales; family Streptomycetaceae; genus Streptomyces; species Streptomyces sp. XH2. Next base: position 322,708 of record NZ_JBMMMZ010000004.1, read on the forward strand.
AATCAAGCCAGAGCGTGGCCGGTTGGTCACGGACGATTACGGGCGGCTGCCGTGCAGGACGCCCCAGCGCAGCAGACCGCGGCGCGCGGCGTCGGCCCACACGGGCAGGTTCTCGTTGAGGTGGGCGAGATAGGCGGCGCCGATGCGGCCGCCGAGCTCCGCCGTGCGCGCCGCCGTCTCGGCCGTCAGCCGGTCGTAGTGGGTGACCAGCTGGCCGCTGTGGTCGTCGAATCCGGCACCGGTCAGGCCGAGTTCCGCGAGCAGCCCGCGGTAGAAGGACACGGTCGCGAGGGAGTCCACGCCGAGCCGGGAGACCGCCGGGCGCAGCGCCTCCGCCGTCACGTCCTCGGCGGCCATGATGTCGGTGAAGGCCAGCGCCCCTCCGGGCTTGAGGACGCGGACGGCCTCGCTCAGCACCCTGGGCCTGTCTCCGCTGTGGCAGAAGGCCTCCAGGGAGCACACGGCGTCGAAGCTGCCGTCGGGGCACGGGATGTCGTGGAAGGAGCCGGTGACGACGTCGACGAGGCCGTCCAGGCCGCGTGCGGCGTTGACCGCGCGGTGGCGCTCGTTCTGGGCGGCGCTGAGGTTGAGGGCGACGACGCGGCAGCCGAAGCGCCCGGCCAGGCGGCGGGCGGTGCCGCCGTATCCGGAGCCGAGGTCGAGGACGGTCCGGTCCGGGCCGAGCCGGTGCGCGAGGCGGTCCGCGAGCCGGTCGACGGTGCGGCGGGAGGCGTCGGCTACGGCCTCGCCGGGGTGGGCGTAGATGCCGGTGTGGATGTCCTCGCCGCCCCAGACCGCGTCGTAGAAGGCGTCGACGTCGCCGGAGTCGTAGTAGTCGCGGGTGGCTTCCTCGTACTTGCGGGTCGCTTCCTCGCTGCTGCGTGGCGTGCTGTGGCCGGTCACAAGTGCTCCCCTCGCTGACGGGTTCGGTCGTGATCAGCCTCGCCCGTCGCGCGGCGGGGGTCACAGGGCCGAACCGGCCATGATCGGGGCCGCGTTCGCGCCCGCGCCGCAGTCCCCTGTGCTGCGGCGTGGACGCGAACGGGCCCTGACCGTGGGACCGGCGGGGCGGTGGGTGCCCGGCGCCGGCGGTCAGTGGGCGAGGACGCGGAGCGCTCTCACGTACGGGCTCCAGCGGGCGGGGCGTGCCACCGTGCCCGTGCAGGCGAGCTCGGCGCGGTCCAGGCCGTCCTCCAGGCAGGCGTCGTGGAGCGGCCGCCAGAACAGCGGCCAGGTGAGGCGGGCGGGGCCGCGTGCGGCCATCGCGAGGGTGTGCCGCAGGAGCGAGTGCTCCCCGTCGGCGTGCGCCCCGCCGGCGGGCAGGGCCGCGAACTCGTGGAAGCCGTGGAAGCCGCGCGGCCCGCTGAAGGCGAAGCGCACCCAGGTGGCGGGGACGTGGGCGGCGACGCGGTAGCGGACGGACCCGTGGCCTCCGACCGCCCCCACGCTCAGAGGGCGGTCGAAGGCCATCGGAGGCCAGGACCTGCGCGGCCACAGCCGGTCCCCGTCGCTCGCGAGGCCGTCGATCAGCGCGCCCGCCTCGCGCTCCGGTACGGGCAGCAGGCGTTCGTGCACGTTGTACACGTCCATGGATCCCCCATCCTCCGTGATGTTCTCCCGTGACGTTCCCGACCGATTATAGAGACTCCTCTCTAATATTGTGGAGAGTAATCTCCACCTCATGGCACGCCCTTCCCGCTTCGACACGGACCAGTTCCTCGACGCCGCCGTGCGGCTCGCCGCGGAGTCGGGGCCGGCCGGCGTCACGATGTCCGCGGTCGCCAAGCGGGTGGGGGCGCCGAGCGGTTCGGTCTACCACCGCTTCGCGGGGCGGACCGCGCTGCTCGCCGAGGTGTGGCTGCGGACCGTCGAGCGCTTCCAGGAAGGCTGGTTCGCCGTCCTCGAAGGGGATCCCGATCCCCGGCGGGCCGGCGCCGCGGCGGCGCGCCACACCGTCGCCTGGAGCCGTGCCCACCCGGAGGAGGCCGCGCTCCTGCTCTACGGGGCCGCCGACTTCGCGCGCGCCGAGTGGTCCGAGGAGCACGCCCGCCGCGCCGACGAGGGCCACCGGCGGGTCCGGGCGGCCCTCGCGGGCCTCGCCGCGGCCCTGGGAGCCGAGGGGCCCGCGGCGGCCGAACGCGTCGGCGTCGCCATGATCGACCTGCCGCTCTCCCTGGTCCGCCGCCGCATGCGGGCCGGCGAGCCGCTGCCCGCCCACGCGGAGGACCTCGCCGAGGAGTGCACGGCGGCGCTGCTCGGCTGACCACGCGCGGCCGCCCGTCCGGGCAGGCGCGGCCGCCCGGCCGAGGACGTGCGGACGAGGCGCCGCCGTCTACACCACCGCGGGTTCCGCCAGCTTCTCCAGCACCCGGGCGCGCAGCAGTTCGTACTCCTCGCGCAGGCGCTTGATCTCCGGCGGGCGCGGTATGACGACGCCGGCGGTGACGATCTCCTCGGGGCCGAACTGCTCGCGCGTGAGGTCGATCTCCACCCCCTCCCCCAGGCGGTTCCACCAGTGGAAGTCGGTCCGCGCACCGCCGACGCGGACCTCGCCCCGGACGAGGTCGCCGCCCAGCAGGTCGTTGAGGACGAGCGCGGTGACCCCGCACTGGTCGCGGGCCGGATTTGCCGAGTTCCACTGCGACCTGCACTCCGGTGTGCACGTGTCGGCGCCCCAACTGCTGCGCAGGGCCTTTTCGATGTCGGTGAGAAGCCGAGGAGTCATACCGGGCATCCTGGCACCAGGCACTGACAACGGCCGGAGCCGCCCCGCTCCGGTCGCTTTGCGAGCGCGTTCTGCCATATCCGAAGGCGACTTGAGAGCTTCTTGAACACGGTTCACCCACAACGGGGATCACCCGCGGACGCGAGGGGGCGCACCCGGCGCGCGGACGCCTAGGGTGCTTCCACGTGACCCGCTGACGGACAGAATCACGGACAGAATCGAGGACACGTGGACGAGGAAGAGGACCGGAGGCTGCGGGCGATCGCCCCGGAGATCTCGCACACCACCATCGGGCTGATGCGCACCATCGTCGGCCTCGAACCGGCGGAGCGGGTGCCGGAGGAGGCCCTCAAGGTCGCGGACAGGGTGCTCGCCGAGCACGGTACGGACGGGCTGCGGGTGCTGGTCATGAGCGTGTCGGGCTGGATGGCGGTCGGCATCGAGAACGTCGCGCACCTGAAGGGCCAGACGAACGAGGCCATCATCGACGACATCGAACTGACCTGCCTGGAGGCCAACCCGGAGGGGTGACAGACCTCTGAGCAGACCTCTGAGCAGGCCGATGCGGAGGCCGGTCTCGCAGAGGCCGGCCCGGAGGGGCGATCCGACCCCCGGAGGGCGGTCGCCCCTATCCGGCGTCCTCGACCCGGAGCCGCACCTGTTCCTCCAGCCGCGCGAGGCTCCGGTCGAGGGCGCCGAGCACGGCCTCCTCCCCCGGGTCGTGCCGCCGGTCGGAGAACGAGAGGTGGACGGTGACCTCGCTCGCCCCGGTGCCGTAGCCGGCCACCTGGAGCCATCCCGTGTAGCCGCTGCCGCCCTCCAGCGCTCCCCACTCCAGCCGCATCCGCTCCCGGTCCGAGTGGAGCAGCGCGGGCGCGTCCAGGCCGGTGCGGTCCTCGTGGACGGCCACGGCCGGCGGGTCCCCGGGCCGGACGTGCACCTCCTCCGGGAGCCAGCTGCTGAACCAGGTGACGACGCTCGCCTGGTCGAAGACGTGCTCGGGGAGATCGGGCATCGTCCGGGAACGCTCGTATTCGCTCATGCCCTACCCATGACCCACCCCCGGGGTTCGTGCAACAGCAGCGCGCCACCCGGCCGAACGCCCACCGCCGGAGCGCGCCGCGGAAGCGGGAATCCCGGGTCCACGCGCCGAAGTTGCCGATTACTGTGGAGTACGCCACGGATCGCGCCGGTGACGCGCCGGCGTGACGCCCCAGGAGGACGCCATGGACATGGACAGCTCGGTCGGGCACGGCTTCGTCGAGGTCAACGGAGTGAGACTGCACATCGCCGAGCAGGGGCGGGGGCCGCTGGTCGTGCTCCTGCACGGCTTCCCGGAGTGCTGGTACTCCTGGCGGCACCAGTTCGCTCCCCTGGCCGGCGCCGGCTACCGGGTGGTCGCCCCGGACCAGCGCGGCTACGCACGCAGCCAGCAGCCCGGCGACATCGGCGCCTACAGCCTGCTCCACCTCGCCGGTGACGTGATCGGCCTGATCCACGCGCTCGGCGAGGACAGCGCGGTGGTCGTCGGGCACGACTGGGGCGCGCCGGTCGCCTGGACGACGGCGCTGCTGCGGCCCGACGTCGTGCGGGGCGTGGCCGGCCTGAGCGTGCCGCCGGCGCCGCGCGGCCCGGAGGCCCCGCTGCCGGCTCTGCGCTCCCTGCTCGGCGACGGGTTCTACCAGCTGTACTTCCAGGAACCGGGCGTCGCCGACGCGGAGTTGGTGCGGGATCCGGCGACGACGTTCCGGCGGTTCCTGGTGGGCGCCTCGGGCGACAACCCGCAGAACGAGGATCCGCGCCCGTGGGTGATCCCGGCCGGCAGCACGGCCGTGGACACGATGCCGGAGGCGAAGGAGCTGCCGGGCTGGCTCACCGAGGAGGACGTCGCCACGTTCGTCCGCGAGTACTCCGCGCACGGCGACCGCGCCTTCACCGGCGGCCTCAACTGGTACCGCAACATCGACCGGAACTGGGAGCTCCTCGCGCCCTTCGACGGCCGCCGCATCGAGGTGCCCGCGCTGTACGTGGCGGGCGACCGCGACCTCGTACGGTCCTTCCCGGGTGTCGCGCAGCTGGTGGCGTCGCTGGAGAGGGTCGTGCCGCGCCTGCACCGCAGCGTGACGCTGCCCGGCTGCGGTCACTGGACGCAGCAGGAGCGCCCCGACGAGGTCAACGCCGAGCTGCTGGGCTTCCTCGCCGCCCTGGAGGCGTGACGGCGTCCCCGTACCACTTTCACCCGATCGGGTGATCTCCCCCACCGGCCGCCGGAGGCTGTACGGCCCAAGCCGAACGAGTCCGGGCCGGCTGACCGGGCGCCACACGGGAGGGCCGCCCGCAGTCGGCCCGGCCAAGAGCCGCCATGGCTGATGCTACGGCTGCTCGGTTGCCGCCGGCAGGTTGTGCCATGCATGTCCGCAGGCACCCTTGCAATACGTCTCGCGGCGGCGAGTGTCGGCAATGGCGAACGCGGAGACGAGGACGCGGAATGACGTGAGGTGCTCGGCGGCGGGGAGACCCGCGAACCCGTAGCGGGGCGGGTCCGTGCAGATCATCACCGCGGGGTTGGCCGTGGGCTTCACACCGGACCGCGCCACCCCCGCACGACCGTCCGCAGCGGTGATGTGCGCCTGCATCGCATAGCCGGCGACGTCCTGCAGCGCCTCCTGCCGGCGTGTCGGCTCGAGACCGGAGAACCAGGCCACGCCGGCCTCCAACGTGCGGAGGCCTTGGGCGATCTCATTGACGACCCGCTCGGTCTGGCACCGGAAGGCGCGGCGGTCATCACTGCTCGTTTCGGTCACCGCTTGATGATTTCACGACGCCGGTTCCTGGCGAAGCACGGCCGGCAGAGCGCCATGCGCAGCCACCTCTGCAGAAGCAGCGCAGCCACCGCGCGGCGGGCCGCGGCGTTATCAACGTCATGCCTGTTTGAGCAGCTCCATCGTCCACTCCCGCTGCTCAGCGGTGTCGGGGACGGCGAGCCCACGAGCTCGTTCAATCTGGTTCCAGGCGGTATCGGGGTCGACGCCGTTGAGGATGAGGAGTGCGGCCGCGAGAAGGGACGAGCGTCCGATGCCGGCCCGGCAGTGGGTGACGACGTGTGCGCCGTCGTGCAGCCGTTCGGCCAGTCCGTGCAGGGTGGGCAGGATCATGGTGCGGTCGGGCACGGTGCGGTCGGGGATGGGGATCGCGACGAATTGCAGCCCGGCTGCTGCGGCTGCCCGGGGTTCGTCCGCGAGGCCGAGTTCGCCGAGTTCGGGTCCGGTGAGTGCGCAGACCAGGACGTCGACGCCGCAGTTCTTCAGCGCGGCCATCTCGTCCTCAAGCCAGTCGTTGCCGCGGGGTCCGGCCATGGTGCTCAGTCGCCCCGGGCCGGGGAGGTCGATGGTGAAGAGGGCGGGTCGCATGTCAGCAGCACTTTCAGTCGGTGGAGTCAGGCGGTGACCGGGCAGTCAGGGGCGGGGGCCGACCAGGTTCTGCGCGGAGCTCGCTCGGTGCGAGGCCGGCTGGGGCAGCCACCTCGGCGGGGGCGCCCGGGCAGGCGATCGAGGGCGCTCAGGCCGTCGTTGACGGCGGCGCGTTCCCCCTCGGTGAGCGCAATGCTCACAAGCATGCGCGGCACGTTGACCTCGGCTTCGACGAGTTGGGCTTCGTCGATTCCTCGGGGGCGTGGAAAACGCAGCAGGCGCAAGCCGTTCGGTGCCGGCACTGTTCGAAGAACAGGTGGGAGCACAGCCCGTGACCGAGATCGTCATACTGCCATGGTCCACCGCAGTGCGGCACGGCCCTTGAGCAGGAGAACATTGCCGCGTGGAGAGGTTCAGTGAGACCTCGACCGCCAGGCGCGGAACAGGAGCACGCCGCCCACGGCCGCGATCACGACGGCTGCCGCGACGGCGCCGGCGCCGATGCCCAGGCCCGTACGGGGCGAGGACGCCGCCTTCTGCGGGGCGGCGGTCTCTCCGGACGGTGCGGACCTCGCCGCCGGAGGTGCCGTGACCGCCGGAGCGGGGCCGCCTTCGCCCCGGGCCGCCACGTCGACCGTGCCCTCGCCGTGGCCGAGGTCCGGGAAGCCGCTGTGCACGACGACCTTCCAGTTGCCCGGCGGCAGCGCTTCGCGGGTGGTGTAGGCCGCCTTCTCGCCCTCGACGGCCACGAGCTGCCACGGCCCGAGGGTGCGCCCGTCCCGGCCGGTGGCCGTCAGGGTGCCGGCCACCGGCTCGTCCACGGGGTCGTCGTCGTTGTCCCAGGCCGCCACGGCCCGTACGTGACCGTCCGACTGCGCGCCGCCGACGGTGAAGTGGATGGTGTCGCCGTGCGCGGCGGCCGGCCCGGGCGTGCCCAGGACCAGCAGGGCGGCGGCACAGCCGAGCGCGGGGGCCAGGGTGAGGGAGCGTGGCTTCATCGCGGCGTTCCTCCGGGGAAGGGGGGGGGACTTCGGTGGGTGAGCAGGACGGAGAGGGGCGGGGGCCGCCCGGGGGGGGGGGGGTGGAGCGGGGGCCGGCCCGGCGCAGGGGACGGCCGCCGAGGGGCGGCCGTCAGGAGGCGGCCGTCAGGAGGCGGCCTTCGCCAGGGTCCAGTTCTGGTAGCCCTGGCCGTTCTTCTGCTGGAGTTCGAGCAGCCACCCGCCGTAGTACCAGCGCTTGCTGATGCCCAGCACCAGGGAGGAGCCCTCGGGCTGCAGGACGTACGCCCCGCCGCCGGCACCGTTCAGCCGCCACTTCTGCGCGGCCGTGTCGCGGCACGGCCGCTGGGCGACGTACTGGCCGGCCACGGCTTGTCCGCCGCTGCCCAGTTCGAGGCACTTGCCGCTCTGGGCCGACTTCACGCGCAGCGTTCCGCCGCCGGCGTTCTCGAAGACCCACTGCTGGTTGGCGTAGCCGTGCCGCTGGTAGGCGATGGCGACGGTGCCGTCCGCGGCGGAGCCGCCCCACAGGTCGACGGCCTGGCCTGTGAGGCCGTTGACCATCAGGTACGGGGTGCCCGGGCGGACCGGGGAGCCGCCGTCCGTGGAAAGGGTGCGGAAGGCCGCGGCGCGGCCCGGCGCGGAGGTCTTGCCGTCGGTGCCGCGCGCGGCGACGGCGACCTTGTAGGCGGTGCCGGGGGTGAGGTTGGTGAGGCGGACGACGGTGTCCTTGACGTCGGCCGTCTTCTTCCCGTCGACCAGCAGGTCGTATCCGGCGGCCGAGGGGACCTTGGTCCAGCTGACGACGGCGGAGTTCGGGGTGATCTGGCTGACCTGGGCGTCGGGACCGGCGGTCGGCTGACGCGTCGGGCCGGGGCCGGGCGTCCGGGTCGGCGTGGGGCCGGGGTCGGGGTTCGTGGTGCCGCCGTCGGCCATCAGGAAGCGGTTGTTCGCGATGTTCCAGTGGGTGGCGAGGTAGCTGCCCGGCTTGGGGTTGGTGTGGAAGTAGTCGTCGTGGCCGCAGTCCAGACGGTTGTCGTTGGCGCGGTCGGGGCAGATGGTCTGCATCTTCGGGTAGTACGGGGCGTCCGAGTAGCACATGATGTCCCACTCGTCGACGCAGTGCGCGGCCTTGCTGGTGTGCGGGGCGCTGTTGTTGACCGCGCCGAGGTTGTGGCCGAGCTCGTGGGCGGGCGTGCTGCCGCCCCAGCATCCGGAGTCCGTACGTCCGTAGGAGGGGCCGAAGTTGCTGAGGTTGTCCTGGCCGGGGCGCTCGTCGCCGTTGAAGGTGCCGATGCCGCAGTAGACCTGCGCGTCCGCGAAGACCATGTACTTGCGGTCGCGGCGGTTGAAGCCCTTGGCGGCCAGGGCGTTGTTCATCGCCCCGAACTCCTGCAGGTCGCCCGCGGAGACCTCGACGTCCAGGACGGAGACGGTGCAGTCGGCCTCGGTGACGTAGCGGACGTGGCGCTCGCCGCCGGTCTCCTTGGCGCTGGCGTTGTAGATGACGTCGGTCTCGGCCGCCCACTGCTTGAAGGAGGCCGCGTACTGGCCGAACCGGTCGCGGCCGGGGGCGTGCACGTACAGCACCTGGACGCGGTTGCCGGTGGTGCCGTCGCCCTCGCAGACGACCTTGGAGCCGGAGCCGTCCTGCGGGCCGGCGGGCGAGCCGGGGGCGGCGGGCGAGGCCGCCACGCCGCCCTTGCGGGCGTCGATCACGGCCGGTGCGCCGCGCAGGGCCTCGCCGGCCGAGGGGGCCTGCTCGCCGTCGCCGGCGAGGGACGAGGGCCCGGAGGTGCCCTTGGCCGCGGGCGGGGTGTCCTTGGTGATGTCGACGCCCTTGGGCGGGGCGTCCGGGCCGTGGGTGCACAGGCCGGCCCGGGAGACGCTGTAGACGCCGACGCAGCGGTCGCCCTTGGGGGCGGGCTTGAGGCCCTCGTAGACGAGGCCGCGGCGCTTGTCGGCCTTGGGGGCCGAGGTGAGGGGGGCGGGCGGCTTCTTGTGGACGGGCTCGGAGGCGGGGGCGCTCACCGCCCCGGGCTGCGGGCTGCCGCCGCCCGTGGTCGCGGACCCGACGCTGATGACGCCGAAGGTGATGCCGGCGGCCGCGGCGGCCGCGGCCGCCGTGAGTATGACGCGGCGGCCGGTTCTGCTGCGGCGGTGGCTGTGTTTGCGTGGCAACGGAGTTCCCTTCGGTGGGGGGTTGCGGACGGCCGGGCGCGGCGCGGGGCCCGCCCGGCAAGGGGGGTGGCTCTGGGGGGGGCCGAGGGCTCAGCGCGCGGCGAAGACCTGCAGCCAGCGCGGGCCGTCGTAGCTGAAGGTGACGCCGACGCCGATCTCGGTGTAGGCGCAGTTGAGGACGGTCCTGCGCTGCCCGGGGTCGTTCATCCACGCGGTCACGACGGCGGAGGCGCTGCCGTGGCCGGTGGCGGCGTTCACCCCGTACGTGCTCCAGTAGTGGCCGGGTGCGGCCATGCCGCGGGCGAACGCGGACCACTGGTTCAGCGGGGTGTGCGGCGCCGTGTCGTCGGTGCGGCGCTGGGCGTAGGCGACCAGTTCGGCGCTGCGGCGGACGGGGCCGCAACCGGCCTTGGCGCGCTCTTTGTTGACGATGCGGACGACCTCTTGCGCGAGGTCCGTCCCCGGAGCGGGCGGCGGCGGGGTGCGCCGGGGCGACGCCTCCGCGCCGGGCTTCCTGCTCGGTTCGGTCTGCGCGCCGGTCCGGGCGGGTGCCGTGTCCGTGGCCGGAGCGACGGACGGGGTGGATGCCGAGGCCGTCGGCGCGGGAGCGGCGGATTCGCGTACGGGAGTGCGCCCGTTGTTCTCGGAGCGGGCGACGGGCGTGGCGGCGGTGCGCTCGGGCACGGTCGCCGTGGGGCCGCCGGCGGTGACCGGGACGATCTCGACGGGGCCGCCCGGAGCCTGCGGAGCCGCGCTCTTGGGGGCGGCGCTGAAGAGCTGCGGGCCGCCGCCCAGGGCGCCGGCCACGACGACGGCGATGACACCGGCGACGACGGCCCGGCGGGCCGTGCGCCCTGCCGCCCCGGACGGAGCGGAGGAGGGCGCGGCGTCTCCCGCGGGTCCCGTCGCGGCGCAGGCCGTCATGGCGTCGCCCATCGCGCTCCCGGTCAGCCGGCCCAGCAGGGCGGCCCCGAGGGGGACCAGTCCGAGGCCGGCGAGCAGCCCTTCCGCGGGCACCAGCGCGGACCAGTGCCCGCCGCAGTCGGAACAGCCGCGCGCGTGCCGGGCGATGCGCTTGCGCCACAGCGGGCCCGGCGCCCCGTCCCAGCCCCCGAGGACGTCGGCGAGCTCGGGGCAGCGCGGGGTCGTGGCGAGGGCGCGGACGACGACGCGGGCGGTCTCCAGCTGCGCCTTGGTGCGCTGGACGCGGACGGCGGTGTACTGCGGCGAGCGGCCCAGGGCCGCGGCGACCTCGGCGCGGTTCAGTTCGCCCGCGGCCTCCAGCCACCACAGCGACATGACGACCTGGTCGTCGCCGTCGAGCCAGCGCGTGGCCTCGGCGGCCTGCCGGCGCTGGCCCTGCAGGCCGAGGCGGAGGATCGACCACTCGACGAAGTCGGGCTCGGGGGCTGCGGCCTCGGCCATCTCCTGCGGGCCGCCGGCGGGGGCGTCCTTGCGGTCTCCCCGCTCCTTGCGCCAGTGGCTGCGGATCTGGTTCATCGTGATCGCGACGAGCCACGACCGGAACCCCTCGGGGTCCCGCAGCCCGCCCAGGCCGCCGACCATCCGGATCATGGTCTCCTGCACGACGTCGTCGACGTCCGCGTGGCCGTTCAGGGCCCGGCCGACGATGTTGTAGACCAGGGGCAGGGATGCGGCGACCAGCTCGCCCTGCGCCGCGCGGTCCCCGCCGCGCGCCGCCTCGACCACGTCGGCCGTGCTGTCCAAGTTCACGTTCCGCCCACCTCTTTCCGCTCCACCGCATCGGCGGTCTTACGCATGGGGAGACCAGGGGGCGCGCAGCGGATAACAGAAAAATCTTCGATTCGGCGGAATCTTTTTTGCGGGGGTGGGTATCAGGGGCGCTCACACCCGGGCGAGAGCCCCCTCCTTCGCCCCGTTCCGGGCCGTACGGCGCCGGTAGTAGGCGACGGTCACGGCCGCCAGGAGCGGCGGCCAGGCCAGCAGGGGGAGGTAACAGGCGGCGAGGAGCGCGTCCTGCGCCGGGGTTCCCTGCCAGACGGCCTGGTCCGGGTTCACGTAGGGGGCGCAGAAGAACCAGACGGCCAGGCCCGTCAATGCCGTCGCGCCCAGCAGGGCCGGGACCACCGCCGCGAGCGGGCGCACCCGGCGGCCGCCCAGCAGGGGGATCCACCGCGGCACGACGTCGCCCCAGGAACGCACGAGTCCGAGCGTGAGCAGGGCGAGGGCCTCGGAGACCACGGTGAGCGAGAGGACGTACAGGTCTTCCCCGAAGGACACGTCGCCGTCGGGCGGAGCCACCGGCAGCCCGGCGACGAGTGCGATCCGCCACAGCCCCGACGGCAGGGTGACCAGGGGCACGGCGTGGGCCGCGAGGACGGCCCATCGGGGCACATCGGGCAGGGCGTTCATCTTCAGCATGCGATACATACTGGTCGCGGGGCCGGCAGCCCCGCGTCCGCCCGCGGAACGGGCCTCCTCCGCCGCACGGCGGAGGCGGGGTCGCCCGCCGGAAGTACCGTCAGGGCCCCTGTCAGGAGCCGGCCGTCAGGGAGCGTCCTCCGCCGTGACGGCGACGAGTTCGGCCTCGAAGCCGTCCTCGTTCTCCAGGTAGGCGGCGTAGTGGCCGGCTCCGCCGGCGTAGGGATGCCGGTCGGGGAACATCAGCTGCCAGCCGTGCCCGGGAGCCGCCTCCACGAGAGCGTCGACGGCCGCCCGGCTCTCCACGCGGAAGGCGACGTGGTTCATGCCCGGCCCGCACCGCTCATGGGTGCCGCCCGTGAGCGCGGGCGACTGCTCGACGACGAGATAGAAGTCGCCAAGACGCCAGCTGCGGCCGTGCTCCCAGCGCTGGTAGGGCGTGCAGCCGAGGGCGCCGAGCAGCCAGCCGAAGCTCTTCTCGGCCCGCTGCAGGTCGGGCACCCACAGCTCCAGATGGTGCAGCACGCCCACGCTCCCCCGGTTCAGCGGATCGGTACGTCCGAGATCGTACGGGCGATCACCAGCCGCTGGATCTCGCTCGTCCCCTCAAAAATGGTGTAAATAGCGGCATCCCTGTGCATCCGCTCCACCGGGTACTCGCGCGTGTAGCCGTTCCCGCCGAGGATCTGCATCGCCTGGGCCGTGACGGCCTTCGCCGTCTCGCCCGCGAAGAGCTTGGACATCGAGCCCTCCGCCGAGGTGAAGGGCTTGCCCGCGGTGGCCATCCAGGACGCGCGCCACACCAGCAGCCGGGCGGCGTCGATGCGCGTGCGCATGTCGGCGAGCTGGAAGGCGACGCCCTGGTTGTCGATGACGGGGCGGCCGAACTGGACGCGCGTCTGGGCGTAGTCGAGCGCCACCTCGTACGCGGCGCGGGCGATGCCGACGGCCTGGGCGCCGACCGTGGGGCGGGAGGCCTCGAACGTGGCCATGGCGGCGTTGTGCGTGCGCCCGCCGTCGCTGCGGGCGCGCTCGCGGGCGCGGGCCAGGCGCTCGTCCAGCTTGTCCTTGCCGCCGAGGAGGCAGTGGCCGGGGAGGCGCACGCCGTCGAGGACGACCTCGGCGGTGTGCGAGGCGCGGATGCCGTGCTTCTTGAACTTCTGGCCCTGGGAGAGCCCCGGCGTGCCCGGCGGGACGATGAAGGAGGCGTGGCCGCGCGCTCCCAGCCCGGGATCCACAACGGCGACGACGACGTGGACGTTCGCGATGCCGCCGTTGGTCGCCCAGGTCTTCGTCCCGTTGAGGACCCATTCGTCCTTGGCCTCGTCGTAGACGGCCCGGGTGCGCATGGCGGAGACGTCGGAGCCCGCGTCGGGCTCGGAGGAGCAGAAGGCGGCGATCTTCACGTCGTCGGCGTCGCCGTACATCTGCGGGAGCCAGGTGCCGATCTGCTCATCGGTGCCGTTGGTGAGGACGCCGATGGCGGCGAGGCCGGTGCCGGTGATGGCGAGGCCGAGGCCGGCGTCGCCCCAGAAGAGCTCCTCCATGGCCATGGGGATGCCGAGGCCGGTGGGGTCGAAGAACTGCTGGGCGTAGAAGTCGAGGGAGTAGAGGCCGATGCGGGCCGCTTCCTGGACGACGGGCCAGGGGAACTCCTCGCGCTCGTCCCATTCGGCGGCGGCCGGGCGCATCACCTCGGCCGCGAAGCCGTGGATCCAGTCGCGCACCCCCCGCTGGTCCTCGCCCAGCTCCATCGTGAACCCAGCCACGCGGCCTCCCACCCCTCGACACAGCATTACTCGCGGTAACGCGAGTATGTTACCGACCGGTAGTAGTGTCAACCGTCCCTCCTCCCGGATTCGCTGGGTGGAGCGGGTGTTACGTTGCGCAGGCATCACGATTCACAGGGGCGGGGAGGCAGGTCATATGGAAACCAGTCAGCGGGAGGACCAGCAGCACGCGGCGGAGCGGCGCCGCCAGGAGCTGCTCGAGGCCGCGGACCGGGTGGTGCTGCGGGAGGGGCCCGGGGCCTCGATGAACGCGATCGCCGCCGAGGCGGGCATCACCAAGCCGATCCTCTACCGGCACTTCGGCGACAAGGGCGGCCTCTACCGCGCCCTGGCCGCCCGGCACACCGATGCGCTGCTCGTGGGGCTGCGGGCCGCGCTCGACGCCCCGGCCGAGCGCCGCGACCGCGTCGAGCGGACGCTGGACAGCTATCTCGCGGCCATAGAGGCCCGGCCGCAGGTCTACCGCTTCCTGATGCACCCCGCCGACGAGGGCCAGCCCTCCGAGGCCGGCTTCGACGTGGGGCGGCATTCGGCGCCCCTGCTGCGGCGGATGGGCGAGGAGCTCGCCCAGGTCATATCCGAGCGCGTCGACCTCGGCCCGGACAGCGACGAGCTGTCGCGGACCTGGGGCCACGGCATCGTGGGCATGATGCACGCGGCGGGCGACTGGTGGCTGCGCGAGCGCCCCTTCCCCCGCGAGCACCTCGTGCGCCACCTCGCGGACCTGCTGTGGGGCCGGCTCGCCTCCTCGGGCGACCTGCCGGGCGGGCCCGGCTTCTGAGGCCGGTCCGGCTTCTCGGGCGGCCCCGGTTTCCCGAAGGGCACCGCGGCCGGCCGCCCGTACGCCCTACGCCGTACGGGCCGGCTCCGGCCGCGCCTCCGTGCGCCCCGCCCACGGCGCACGGCGTACGGCCCGCATCGCGCGGCGGCGGCGCAGCCCCGTCACGTGGTCCAGGTAGAGCCCGCCGTCGAGGTGGTCGCACTCGTGCTGCAGGCACCGGGCGAAGAAGCCGGTGCCGGCCACGCGCGCCCGCGAGCCGTCCAGGGTGAAGCCCTCGACGACGGCGTGGTCGAAGCGCGGCGTGCCCGCCTCGATGCCGGGGACGGACAGGCAGCCCTCCGGCCCGCGGACGGTGATCCCGTCGGCCTCGACGAGCCGGGGATTGACCAGGTGGCCCAGGTGGCGGCGGTCCTCGTCGTCCGGGCAGTCGTAGACGAAGACGCGCAGCGGGACGCCGATCTGGTTGGCGGCGAGGCCCACGCCGCCCGCCGCGTACATGGTCGCGAACATGTCCTCGACGAGCCGCGCGAGGTCGTCGCCGAAGTCCGTGACGTCTTCGCAGGGGGTGCCGAGCCCCGGGTCGCCGAGCAGCCGCATGGGCCGGACGCGTCCGGAAGAGCCGGGGATGGAGCCGTTTCGCATGCGCCAACCCTACGGTCAACCTCGCGCTACGTGGACGGCCGGTTCGGGCCTGCGGCCGGATCTCGATAGGCTGATCCCCGACCGGGCCTCCTGGCTGGCGATTCGGCGCGGAGGGGGCGTTCCACCACCGGCGGACCAGGGACGGGCACGGCGCCGGAACAAGGAGGATCTAGGACGATGGCAGGCAACTCGGGGCCACTGTCGCCGCGGGCCAAGCTGGCCGTGACGGCGGGCAAGGCGGCTGCGGCGGTGTCGCGGGCCGCGGGCCGCGGCAGCGGATCGGTGATCGGCGGCAAGGTCGCGCTCAAGCTCGACCCCGACCTGCTGGCCCGGCTGGCGACCCACCTGGACGTGGTCCTGGTGTCCGCCACCAACGGCAAGACGACCACGACGCGGCTGATCGCCGAGGCGCTGCGCGCCAGCGGCCCGGTGGTGTCCAACGCACTGGGCGCGAACATGCCCGCGGGCATCACCTCGGCGCTGGCGGGCGGCTCCGACGCGCGCTACGGCGTGATCGAGGTGGACGAGAAGTACCTGGCGGGTGTCGCCCGGGACGTCTCCCCCAAGGCCATAGCGCTGCTGAACCTCTCGCGCGACCAGCTCGACCGGGCCGCGGAGACGCGCATGCTCGCCGAGAAGTGGCGTGAGGGCCTGGCCGGCACCAAGGCAGTGATCATCGCGAACGCGGACGACCCGCTGATCGTGTGGGCCGCCTCCTCCTCGCCGAACGTGGTGTGGGTGGCGGCCGGCCAGGAGTGGAAGGACGACGCCTGGTCGTGCCCGTCGTGCGGCGGCGTGATGCAGCGCCCCGGCGACGACTGGTTCTGCGGCGAGTGCGGTTTCCGCCGGCCGACCCCGAGCTGGGCGCTGTCGGGCGACTACGTCCTCGACCCGCACGGTTCGGCCTGGCCGATCCACCTGCAGCTGCCGGGCCGGGCCAACAAGGCGAACGCCACCACCTCCGCGGCCGTCGCGGCCACCTTCGGCGTCCCGCCGCAGGTCGCGCTGGAGCGGATGTACCAGGTGCAGGCGGTCGCGGGCCGGTTCGACGTGGTGCAGTTCCTCGGCCGCGACATCCGGCTGCTGCTGGCCAAGAACCCGGCCGGCTGGCTGGAGACGTTCTCGCTGATCGACGGCCCGCCCGCGCCGGTGATCCTCGCGGTCAACGCCCGCGGCGCCGACGGCACCGACACCTCCTGGCTGTGGGACGTGGACTACCCGCGCCTCGCCGGCCACCCGATCTTCGTCATCGGCGACCGCAAGCTGGACCTGGCCGTCCGGCTGGAGGTCGCGGGCCTGGACTTCCGGGTCTGCGAGACCGTCGACGAGGCCGTGCAGCAGTGCCCGCCCGGCAAGATCGAGCTGATCGCCAACTACACGGCGTTCCAGGACGTCCGCCGCCGCGTCGGCAACTGACCCCGCCGAGACTGAGAAGGATTGTGAGCATGAGCCAGAACAGTCTGCGTGTGGTGTGGGTCTACCCCGACCTGCTCAGCACCTACGGCGACCAGGGCAACGTCCTGGTCCTGGAGCGGCGGGCGCGCCAGCGTCGGCTGGACGTCCAGCGCGTCGACATCCGGTCCGACCAGCCCATCCCGACCTCCGGGGACATCTACCTGATCGGTGGCGGTGAGGACCGCCCGCAGCGGCTCGCGGCCGAGCGGCTGCGCCGCGACGGCGGCCTGAACCGGGCCGTCGCCAACGGCGCGATCGTCTTCTCGGTCTGCGCCGGCTACCAGATCCTGGGCCACGAGTTCATCAACGACCTGGGCCAGCGCGAGCAGGGCCTCGGTCTGCTCGACGTCATCAGCACCCGCGGCGAGGGCGAGCGCTGCGTCGGCGACGTCCTCGCGGACATCGACGAGCCGCTGGGCCTGCCGCCGCTGACGGGCTTCGAGAACCACCAGGGCATCACCCACCTCGGCCCGACGGCCCGCCCGTTCGCCCGCGTGCGCTACGGCAACGGCAACGGCACGGGCGACGGCTTCGAGGGCGCGTACAACGACACCGTCTTCGGTACGTACATGCACGGTCCGGTGATGGCCCGCAACCCGCACATCTCGGACATGCTGATCAAGCTGGCGCTGGACGTCAACGCCCTGCCGCCGGTCGACGACCGCTGGTACGAGGCGCTGCGCGCCGAGCGGATCGCCGCGGCGACCCAGTCGGCGTAGCCCCGGCGACCGCATGACGGACGGTCGCGTCCCCCGCCACCCATCGCGGTTAGGGTGGCGGGGACGCAACCGGACGACGGGGTCCGGTCCCCCGCCCTGTTGCGAAGGTTTCTCCCTGTCATGCGCATTGGTGTACTCACCTCCGGTGGCGACTGCCCCGGTCTGAACGCCGTCATCAGGTCCGTCGTGCACCGCGCGGTCGTCGACCACGGCGACGAGGTCATCGGCTTCCACGACGGCTGGAAGGGCCTCCTCGAAGGCGACCACCGCAGCCTCGACCTGGACGCCGTGGCCGGCATCCTGGCCACCGGCGGCACGATCCTCGGCTCCTCCCGCGTCCAGCCCGCACAGCTGCGGGACGGCGTCGAGCGGGCCAAGGGCCACGTGGCCGACCTCGGTCTGGACGCCGTCATCCCGATCGGCGGCGAGGGCACGCTCAAGGCCGCCCGGCTGCTGTCGGACGCCGGCCTGCCGATCGTCGGCGTGCCCAAGACCATCGACAACGACATCGCCTCGACGGACGTCACGTTCGGCTTCGACACCGCCGTCGGCGTGGCCACCGAGGCCCTGGACCGGCTCAAGACCACCGCCGAGTCCCACCAGCGCGTGCTCATCGTCGAGGTGATGGGCCGGCACACCGGCTGGATCGCCCTGCACTCGGGCATGGCCGCCGGCGCGCACGCCATCGTCGTGCCCGAGCGGCCCTTCGACATCGACGAGCTGACCGAAGTCGTCGGCCGGCGCTTCGAGGCCGGCAAGCGCTTCGCGATCGTCGTCGTCGCCGAGGGCGCCAAGCCGCGCGAGGGCTCCATGGCCTTCGAGACCGGTGCCACGGACGTCTACGGGCACGAGCGGTTCGCCGGTGTGGCCCGGCAGCTCTCCGGGGAGCTGGAGCGGCGCCTGGGCAAGGAGGCCCGCCCGGTGATCCTCGGCCACGTGCAGCGCGGCGGCACCCCGACCGCGTACGACCGCGTCCTCGCGACCCGGTTCGGCTGGCACGCCGTGGAGGCGGCGCACCGCGGGGCGTTCGGGATGATGACGGCCCTGCGCGGCACGGACATCACGCTGGTGCCCCTCGCGGAGGCCGCCGAGCGGCTCAAGACCGTGCCGCAGGAGCGGTACACCGAGGTCGAGTGCGTGCTGTGATCCACGCGCAGGAGGCGCCCCCGGCCGTGGTCACGGCCGGGGGCGCCTCTAGTCTGGTCCCGGCGCCTTGGTGCGAAATGGGAGAGAGCGGATGGATCACAGCGGGCCCGGCCTGATGCACATGGACATGCCGCCGTTCACGCTGGAACGGGGGCTGCAGTTCAGCGGCGACGCGTTCTTCATGACCGGCTGTCTGCTGGCGCTGGCCCTCTACGGCTGGGCCGTGGTCCGGCTGCGGCGCCGCGGCGACGCCTGGCCGGTGGGCCGGACCGTCGCGTTCGTCCTCGGTGTGCTGACCGTGTGGCTGGTGATGTGCACCAAGCTCAACGACTACGGCATGGTCATGTTCAGCGTGCACATGGTGCAGCACATGGTCATCAGCATGCTCTCGCCGATCCTGGTCCTGCTCGGCGCCCCGGTGACGCTGACGCTGCGGGCCCTGCCGGCGGCCGGGGGCGGCCGCCGGCGGCCGCGCGAGTGGCTGGTCTCGCTGCTCCACAGCCGCTACATGCGGGTCATCACGCACCCGGTCTTCACGATCCCGATGTTCATCGCGAGCCTGTACGCGCTGTACTTCACCCCGCTCTTCGACTTCCTGATGGAGTCGAAGACCGGGCACATCGCGATGATGGTCCACTTCCTCGCTGTGGGCCTGGTGTTCTTCTGGCCGATCATGGGCGTGGACCCGGGCCCGCACCGGCCGGGCTACGTGATGCGGATGCTGGAGCTCTTCGCGGGCATGCCCTTCCACGCGTTCTTCGGCATCGCGCTGATGATGGCGTCGGAGCCGATGATCGGCACGTACATGCACCCGGCGGCCTCGCTGGGCATCGACGCGCTGGAGGACCAGCAGGCGGGCGGCGGCATCGCCTGGGCGTTCAGCGAGATCCCTTCGGTGGTGGTGCTGCTCGCGCTGGCCTACCAGTGGTACCGCTCCGAGCAGCGGCAGGCCCGGCGCTCCGACCGCGCCGCGGACCGCAACGGCGACAAGGAGCTGGAGGCGTACAACGCGTACCTCGCCTCGCTGCGCTCTCGCGAGACCTGAGGGACGGGCGCACGCGGGAGCATGCGCACGGGATCTGGCGGCAGGGGCCGCGGCCGGGAGACGATGGACTCCAGGCCGCGGCCCCTCGCGCGTCCGCGCGCTCACGGGCCGCCGTGAGGAGGTGCGGGGATGCCCGGATCGGCGAAGACGATGGCGGGGCTGACGGTGGGGGGCCTCGTCGTGGTGACCGCGTATTCGGTGACGATCGGCAGCGACGGCTGGCTGTGGTTCGCGTGGGTGATGCTGTCGCTGCTGACGATAGGGACGCTCGTCGCCCGGGGGACGTGAGCGCCGGAGCCGGGCGGCCCGGCGGCGGGCCCGGGGCTCAGAAACGGAAGACGGGCCCGGTCGCCACGTCGAGCGCACAGGCGTTGGGGAAGGTCTTGTGCCAGACGACGGGGCGGCCGTTCCACTCGCCCTCGGCGGTCGCGGTCACGGGGTCGTACTGGCGGGTGCACCGGTGCTCCGCGCCGGGCACCCGGCCGGGGTCGCCCTTCGCCTTGTTCAGCGTCGTGCACGCCTCGGCGGCGTGCGGGTGGTGGCCGTCGGCGTCCGGGCAGCTCAGCTGCACTCCGCGGATCCAGGTGTTCTGCGCGCCGGAGACGGTGAGGAAGTACTGCCCGTCGGCGCCGCCGGCGCGGCCGTGCTTGCCCGGCCGGCCCGGCTTGCCTTCCGCCGCGGCCTGCGGTGCGGCGAGGAGGAGCAGCGCGGCGGCGGCCGCCGAGGCGGCCACGGCGGTACGGGGTAGGGACATCGGTGCCTCCTGGAGCGGGGTGCCCGGGTCAAGGCCATCGCGCGCGGACCGGGCCCGGCAAGCCGCCGCGCCGCGCCGTCCCCCGGGCGGCAGCGGCCGGCCACCCGGCCGGCCGCGGGAGGAGTCACCCTACTGCGCCCCGGCGCACGAGGAGGACGACACGGCCGCCCCCGCACCGGCCCGCACGGCCACCAGCCACTCCGCCCGCAACCGCTCGTAGGCCCTGCGCTCCTCACCGTTGAGCATCCGGCCGCGGCGCTCGGCCAGGAACGCACGGATCGCGTCGTTGATCTCCTCGGGCGACTGGGTGAGGTCCGGGTTGACGGGCATGTGCACAGGCTACGAGGGAACTGCACTCAAAACACCGAGAACCGTCGAGGTTCCCAGAATGCTCATCAAATGGTCATCCAGCCAAAAACCCTCCCGATGGCGCCTGAGGTGCGGCAACAACGCAGGTGGCGCCCCGGTCCGGGAGGACCGGGGCGCCACGGTGCGGTGCGGTGGGGCTACTTCGCCGCGGCGGCCTTCGGCTCGGGGGTGGCGTGCGGGGCGCACGTCACGTCCTGGGCGTCGAGCTTGCCGTCGACGAGGTAGGCGTCGAGCCGGGCGTTGACGCAGGGGTTGGCCTCGCCCGTGACGCCGTGCGAGCCGGCGTCCTTCTCCGTGATCAGGCGGGAGCCCTTGAAGCGCTTGTGCAGCTCCACGGCGCCCTCGTACGGGGTCGCCGCGTCACGCTCGCTCTGGATGATCAGGGTCTGCGGGAGACCCTTGTGGGTCGTGACCTCGACGGGGTTCCCCTGGGGGGCCTTCCACGTGGCGCACGGCAGGTTCATCCACGCGTTGGACCAGGTCATGAAGGGCGCCTGGCGGTGGATGCGGGTGTTGTCGCGGTCCCACTTGGCCCAGCTGGTGGGCCACTTGGCGTCCGCGCACTCGACCGCGGTGTAGACGGCGTTGCTGTTCTCCGAGGCGATGTTGCCCGCGGTGTTGGACAGGTCGGGGCCGGCGGCCTCGACGAGCGCCTTCTCGTCACCCGCGACGTACTTGCTCCAGGTCTCGGCGACCGGGACCCACGAGGTGTCGTAGTACGCCGCGCCCTGGAAGAAGCTGATCAGCTCGGCCGGGCCGACGACCCCGCCGATGGGCTTCTTCTTGGCGGACGCCCGCAGCGTCTCCCAGTTCTTCTGGACCTGGGCCTGCGTGGTGCCGAGGTGGAAGGCGTCGTCGTGCTTGGCGACCCACGTCTCCCAGTCCTTGAAGCGGGACTCGAAGGCGATGTCCTGCTCCAGGTTGGCCTGGTACCAGATGTTGTCCCGGTCCGGGTTGACGACGCTGTCGACGACCAGGCGGCGGACGTGGCCCGGGAAGAGCGTGCCGTAGACGGCGCCGAGGTAGGTGCCGTAGGAGACGCCCAGGTAGTTGAGCTTCTTCTCGCCGAGGGCGGCCCGGACGACGTCGACGTCGCGCGCGGTGTTCGCCGTCGTCAGGTACGGCAGCAGCTTGCCGCTGCGCTCGGCGCAGCCGTCGGCGTACTCGCGGGCCAGCTTGCGCTGGGCGCGCTTGTCGGCCTCGCTGTCGGGCACCGGGTCGGCCTTGGGGGCCGCGACGAACTTCTGCGGGTCGATGCAGGAGATCGGGGCGGAGTGGCCCACGCCGCGCGGGTCGAAGCCCACGAAGTCGTACGCCTTCGCGGTCTTGGCCCACAGCGGGGCCTTGGTGGTGATCCGGCGCGGGAACTTCATGCCGGAGCCGCCGGGGCCGCCGGGGTTGTAGAGGAGGGCGCCCTGGCGCTCGTCCGCGGTACCGGTGGAGCGGGCCCGGTCCACTGCGATCTTGATCGTGGGCCCGTCGGGCTTGGCGTAGTCGACGGGAACCGTGACGTAGCCGCACTGGATGGGCTTCTCGAGGCCCCAGGCGGCAGGGCAGTCCTGCCACTTGATGCCCGCCTTGGCCGCGCGATCGGCGGCCACCTTCGCGCCGCGGGCCTCGGCGGCCCCGCCCGGCACGCGCTCGCTCGCGCCGGCGGCCGGGGCGGTCAGGAACCCGGCCACCAGCGCGCCGGTCACCAGGGTGCCGGCCGCGCCGAGTATTGACGTGTGTCTCACGTAGGAATCCCCCTGCAAGGTACGCCGCTTGGGGCGGCGGAGATCGCAATGCTGCAAGGGGATCCTTTCGTCTCCCATCCCACAATGGACAGATCGTACGAGCGTTCTTTACTAATCCGTAAGAATGACGAAACATGGCGTGCCACGAGTGGTGCATTTCGTCACTGCTGTCCCGGATCATCCGTATCGGGTTGTATACCGAAATCCACCCCGGAGAGGCCGCTTTCGAGCAGCGTACGGAGCTGCAGGCCGTCCGGCGCGACCGCGCTCACGACGACGGCCGGCCCGGCCAGCGGGGCGACGACGGCCGTCGGCCCCAGGGCCCGGGCCGCGGGCGGGCGCACCGCGAAGGACGGGTCCACGACGAGGAGTTGCCCCGCCGCTCGGTGGCCCCCCAGGACCGCCCCGCCGTCCCAGCCGGGCGCCCCCGGCCCGTACGACAGCTCCTGGTCGTAGAGCGGACGCCCGTCGTGACGGACCGTCAGCCGCGCGGTCAGCCGCCCCGGCCGCTCCCCCGCGCGCCCCAGGATCTGTTCCTCCCGGAACACCAGCCGGGCGGTCGGTGCGAGTTCGACGGTCGTGGTCATCCGCAGCTCGCCGCCGCGGGCCGAGATCAGCGGCTCGGGAAGCCAGTACAGCACCGCGCCGTCGCCGACCCGGATGCGGACGTCGTACATGGCCGGCGCGCCCGTACGGCCCGGCAGGGCGATGGTCGCGGCCGTGGTGCGGAAGTGCAGCGCGGCGCCGTCGCCCACCTCGGCGGAGAGCGCGAGGGCGTCACCGCCCAGCGGCGCGCTCATCGCGCCCACCAGGCACACGCGCGCCTCACGCCCCACCGAGCGCAGGCGCCGCAGCGCGAACGGGCCGGCGCCGTCGAGGACCGGCAGCGCGGTGCCGCCCCTGCCGTCGGCCGCGGCGACGACCTGGGCGGAGGCCAGCAGGCCGGGCCCCGCCGGTGCGAGGGCCGTGGTCACGGCGCCGCGGTCCACGCGGCGAGCTGCGCGCGCACCCACGTGGCGACGGGCTCCACGCCGCCCTCGGTGACGAGGGAGGTGAAGACGGCGGGGAGCTCGCCGCGCTGCGTCTTCGCGTCGCGCGCCATGCCCGCCAGGTCGACGCCGACGTACGGGGCGAGGTCGGTCTTGTTGACGACGAGCAGGTCGGCGGTGGTGATGCCGGGGCCTCCCTTGCGGGGGATGTCGTCGCCGCCCGCGACGTCGATGACGAAGATCTGCGCGTCCACCAGCCCCTTGGAGAAGGTCGCGGTGAGGTTGTCGCCGCCGGACTCCACCAGGACGAGGTCCAGCGGCCCCGCCCCCGAGGAGGAAAACGCGGCCTCCAGGTCCTCCACGGCCTCCAGGTTGGCGGAGATGTCGTCGCGGATGGCGGTGTGCGGGCAGGCCCCGGTCTCCACCGCGGTGATCCGCTCCGGCGGCAGGACGGCGTTGCGCAGAAGGAACTCCGCGTCCTCGCGGGTGTAGATGTCGTTGGTGACGACGGCGATGGACAACTCGTCGCGCAGCGCGCGGCACAGGGCGGCGACGGTCGCCGTCTTACCGGACCCGACGGGCCCGCCGAGCCCGATGCGGAGTGCGCGGCGCGAGCCGTCGGGGCGGACGGGGGAGGCGGCGCCGTAGGTGTGGCGGTGGGGGTAGGTCTCGGGGTGGTCCAGGTGCATGGTCCCCTCCGGGGGGTCGGTGATCGAAAGAGTTCAGGTGGCTACGGGTGATTGCGGGTGACTGCGGATGCCGCCGGGCCCTCGCCGCTGTGGCTGATCGCCGTTGCGGCGGAGAGTTGTGCGCCGTACCGGCGGGGTACGCACGGTGGCGACGGCCTGGTGACGGGAACCGGCGCGGGCCGGGCTCGGTGCGGCACCGCCGGGCTGCCGCGCGGTGGTCGATCGCCGTCGCGGCGGAAAGGTTCGCTGCACCGGCGAGGTACGCACGGCGGCGAGCACGCGGCGCGCTGTCCGGAGCCGGCACAGTCCGGGTGTGGATCGGCACGCCGGGCTGCCGCACGGTGGTCGATCGCCGTCGCGGCAGAGAGGTTCGCCGCACCAGCGAGATATGCACGGCCGCGGGTGCGCGGCCGAGTGCCCGGTAGCCGGAGCCGTCCGGGCGCACTTCGGCACCGCCGGGCTGCCGCGCGGTGGTCGATCGCCGTCGCGGCGGTGGGACGTGCCGGCGGACCGCCATGCCACGCCGCAGGGAAGAAAGAGCCCGCCGCGACGGCGGCAAGCCACCGCGGCGTGTGTCCGGCGGAATGCGCAGGTGCCGCCAGGCCGTGTGGACGGGCGCGCATCAGCTTGCGAAGAGGCGTACCGGCCACGCCGCATGGAGTTCCGCCGTGATGTCGAGCAGGGGGGCCGCGGAGGCCGGCAGGGCGTCCGGGCCCTCCACCGCCGCCCGCGCCGCGGCCTCCGCCGCCCGCGCCGCGACCGCGTCCATCGCGGGTGCGAGCCGGGCCAGAACGGCCGTCGCGTCGAACGGGTCGAGGCTCAGCAGGCGTACGGCCGCGGTGGCCGGGCCGCTGACCGACTCGTAGACGGAGGCGTAGGCCGCGTCCAGCGGGCCCAGTCCCGCGGACCGGGCCGCGAGGCCGAGGACGACCGGCTGGTGGGCGCCGCGCGGCCGGGCCGCGGCGAGGGCGTCGAGCGCGTCCGAGGGCCACGTGGCACGGGCGGCGCGCATCAGCTGCCGGCCCAGGCGCCGGGTGGTGGCCCGCAGGGCGAGTGCGGGAGTGCGGGCGTCCGCGGCGGCGTCGAGAGCGAGCGGGTCGACCCCGGTGGCGGCCGCGGCGGCGAGGGCGGCCGCGGTGAGCCCGGCGGTGTGCAGCCGTCCCCGGCAGAACTCCTCCAGGGTGGGCCCGTCGGTGATCCGCCCCGCTTTGACCGCGGCCTCGGCCCCGCCGGAGTGCGCGTGCCCTCCGGCGGGGAAGCGCCCGTCGGCGAGGACGAGGAGGGCGGCGATCGCCCCGCGGCCCGGCCCGGGCGGGGCGGGCGCCCCCGGCGGGGCGGCCGCCGCGGCTTCGGTGGTCCCTGTCATCAGAACAGGAAGTAGCGCTGGGCCATCGGCAGTTCCGCCGCGGGCCGGGGTTCGATGACTTCTCCGTCGACGGTGACGGTGAACGTGTCGGGGTCGACCTCGACCCTCGGCCTGGCGTCGTTGTTGCGCATGTCGGCCTTGGTCACGCCGCGCGTGGACCGTATGGGGACGAACCGCTTGCCCAGCCCCAGCCGTTCCGGGAGGCCGTCGTCCATGGCCCACTGGGTGACGAAGTTGAGGGAGTTGGCGGCGGGCGCGCGGCCATGGGCGCCGAACATGGGCCGGGGAAGGACGGGTTGCGGGGTGGGGATGGAGGCGTTGGCGTCGCCCATCTGCGCGTAGGCGATCTGGCCGCCCTTGATGACGAGCTGGGGGCGTACGCCGAAGAAGGCGGGGTCCCAGAGCACGAGGTCGGCGAGCTTGCCCTGTTCCACGGAGCCGATCTCGTGGTCGAGGCCCTGCGCGACGGCGGGGTTGATGGTGTATTTGGCGACGTAGCGACGGGCCCGGGCGTTGTCGGCCGGGCCGTCGCCGGGCAGGGCGCCGCGGCGCTTCTTCATCACGTGCGCGGTCTGCCAGGTGCGCAGCACGACCTCCCCGATGCGGCCCATGGCCTGGGAGTCGGAGGAGATGATGGAGATGGCTCCGAGGTCGTGCAGGACGTCCTCGGCGGCGATGGTGCTCGGCCGGATGCGGGATTCGGCGAAGGCGAGGTCCTCGGGGACCGCCGGGTTGAGGTGGTGGCAGACCATCAGCATGTCGAGGTGTTCGTCGACGGTGTTGACGGTGTGCGGCCGGGTGGGGTTGGTGGAGCTGGGCAGGACGTTGGCCTCGGAGACGACGGTGATGATGTCGGGCGCGTGCCCGCCGCCGGCGCCTTCGGTGTGGTAGGCGTGGATGGAGCGGCCGGCTATGGCGGCGAGGGTGTCGCCGACGAAGCCGGCCTCGTTGAGGGTGTCGGTGTGGATGGCGAGCTGGGCGCCGCTCTCCTCGCACACGGCGAGGCAGGCGTCGATGGCGGCGGGCGTCGCGCCCCAGTCCTCGTGGATCTTGAAGCCGACGGCGCCGGCCCGCAGCTGGGCGCGCATCGAGTCGTACGAGACGGTGTTGCCCTTGCCCAGCAGGCCGATGTTGACGGGGTACCCCTCCATCGCCTCGAACATCCGGGCGAGGTGCCAGGCGCCGGGGGTGATGGTGGTGGCCTTGCTGCCCTCGGCGGGCCCGGTGCCGCCGCCGAGCAGGGTGGTGACGCCGGAGGCGAGGGCCTCGTCGGCGGCCTGCGGGCAGATGAAGTGGACGTGGGCGTCGACGGCGCCGGCGGTGAGGATCTTCCCGTTGCCGGCGATGATCTCGGTCTCGGGGCCGATGACGAGGTCGGGGTGGACGCCGTCCATGGTGTCGGGGTTGCCGGCCTTGCCGATGCCGGTGATGCGGCCGTCGCGGATCCCGACGTCGGCCTTGACGATTCCCCAGTGGTCGAGGACGAGCGCGCCGGTGATGACGGTGTCGGGGGCGCCGTCGGCGCGGGTCGCGCGGGACTGGCCCATGGACTCGCGGATGACCTTGCCGCCGCCGAAGACGGCCTCGTCGCCGGCGTGGCCGGGGCCGCCGCTGCGGTCCTCCTCGATCTCGACGACGAGGCCGGTGTCGGCGAGGCGGACGCGGTCGCCTGTGGTCGGTCCGTAGAGGTCGGCGTAGGCGACGCGGCTGAGCTCACTCATCGAGCGGTCCCCCGCACTCGCCGCGCAGGCCCTCGACGATGCGCTTGCCGCCGATGGGCACGAGGTCGACCTGGACGGGGATGCCCGGCTCGAAGCGGACGGCGGTGCCCGCGGCGATGTCGAGGCGCTTGCCGCGGGCCGCGGCCCGGTCGAAGTCGAGGCCGGGGTTGGCCTCGGCGAAGTGGTAGTGCGAGCCGACCTGCACCGGGCGGTCGGCGGCGTTGAGCACGGTGAGCCGGGTGCGGTGCAGGCCCTGGTTGAGGGCCACGGGTCCGGCGGCGTGCAGGATCTCTCCGGGGATCATCGGTCCGCCCCTTCAGCAGATGGGATCGTGGACGGTGACGAGCTTGGTGCCGTCGGGGAAGGTGGCCTCGACCTGAACGTCGGGGATCATCTCGGGGATGCCCTCCATGACCTCGCCCCGGGTGAGCACCTTGCGGCCGGAGGACATGAGCTCGGCGACGGTGCGGCCGTCCCGGGCGCCTTCCAGGACGTGCACGGTGATGAGGGCCACCGCCTCGGGGTGGTTGAGGAGCAGGCCACGGGCCTTGCGCCGCGCGGCGACGTCGGCCGCCACGTGGAGGAGCAGGCGTTCCTGCTCGCGCGGGGAGAGTTGCATGGGTGCCACCTCACTGTCGTCCCGGGGGTCCCGGATGGACACACCGGGCCGCCACCCGAAGTTCAACACGGTGTTGACCTGGGGTTCTTCGGCCGGGGGCCAGGGATTGCAGATTAGGGCCGAACCTTTTCCAACGCGTTAACTCACTCTTTGCGTTGTCATGGCCAGAGCACTGCGGGCCCGCTGTCGCATGCACCTACTGGATCATCTGGGCCGGATCATGGCCGTCCGCCCGCACGACACGTACCGCCGGCTACGGGCACCGCAGACACCGCCGTCGCCGGGCCGCGGCCGCGGCCCGGCTCGCAGACGTGTGCGAACCGGGCGAACGGAAGGTGTGGACGGGCCGTGCCGACGCGGGCGGTACAGGGCTCCGGCGCAGAGCGCCGGGGGCGAAGGGATCTCCGCGCCATGTGCGCCGGAGGGCCGGGGGTCCGCACGCGAATAAACCCGGCTCCGCCCCATGGAGGATCACGGCGTAGACGGGGCGCGGTGATCGATTTGGGGCGGACGGCCGGATTGCGCCCGGCCGGGTACGAACCGCCGCAGGCCAGCCCCTCAGCCGGCTTGCGCGCACCTGATCAATTCGCCCTTTGTCCACCGGAATTGCCCAGGAGTGATCAGCCTCACATACCCCCGGTTCCGCTCGGAATCCGCACGGCGGCTGCGCCAAGATCCCTGCGACGACAAGACCCCGCCACCCCGGCGGGGCGGTCCCGGCGGACGCCGAACCCTGCCGCCGACGGGATGCCGGGTCGACTTGAGTGCACGGCAGGGATGGAGGACCCAAGAGTGGTGGGACGACCAAGAGTAGTGCGGTCGGCCCTTGGGGTGAAGCCGTTGACGACGGCCGGGCAACCTTCGCCTGCCCGAACCCGACAGGTCATCCTTCACAGGCGGCTGACGAAGGGTTAGCGCATGAGCGCGCACAAACGTCCGTCGAAGCTGTCCAGGGCCGGTGCCGCATCGGCCCTCACTCTCGCCGCGGTCGGCGCCACGGTGCTGGCACCGGGCGGCGCGGCAGAGGCGGAAGCGTCTTCCGCCCCCACCACGGCACTCCGGATCGCGGCCTCGAAGCAGGGCTCCCCGTACCAGTGGGGAGCGACCGGCCCCTACCGGTTCGACTGCTCGGGCCTCACGCTCTACTCCTTCAAGCGGGCCGGCAAGTCCCTGCCCCGCACCGCCGCCCAGCAGTACAACAGCACGCAGCACATCCCGCGGTCCGCACGCGAAGCCGGCGACCTGGTCTTCTTCGTCTCCGGGCGCGGCATCTACCACGTCGGGATATACGCCGGGGACGGGAGGATCTGGCACGCGCCCAAGACGGGCGCGGTCGTCCGCCTGGAGCGGATCTGGACCAACAGCGTCCTCTACGGCCGGGTCGGCTGATCCGTTGACCCCCGGGCGAACGAGCCCGCGACCGCCCCGAAGGGGTCCGAGGCCCCCCGCACCCCGTGCGGGGGGCCTGGCCGGCCGGAGGGGAGTTCAGCGCTCGGCGCTGACCGGCACGGTCCAGGGGAGGGAGATCCACACCGTCTTGCCGCCGTCGGAGGTCGGGGTGAAGAACAGCCGCCCCCCGTACTCCGCGGTGAGACAGCGGATGATCACCATGCCGCGGCCGTTGTCCTGCTGGACCGCGGCGGGCAGCCGCCGGGGGAAGCGGGGGTGGCTGTCCGTGACCCCGATGCGCAGCTGCTGGTCGCGGTCGAGGCGGACGTCCACGGTGAAGGTGGGCGACTGGCCCCGGGTGTGCTGCACGGCGTTGGTGGCGAGCTCCGAGACGATCAGGCGCACGGTCTCGGCGGTGTCCGTCCCGCCCGGCAGCCCCCAGTCGGCCAGCACCTCCGCGACATAACGCCGCGCCGTGGATACCGAGCCGGGGGCGCTCGGCAGGGTGACGGTGGCTTCTTGGTGGTCTGCCATGGCGGTGGCCCTTTCAGCCGATGTCTCGACAGACTGTCACTGATAACGCCTGTGATGGGAGCGATCCACCAAGATATGCATATATCTGTCGCTCAAAGCAGTGAACTCTGCGACGAGCGACCGTATTCGCCCGGCACACTGGGCTATTGACACTGACGTATGACAGCGACAGTGGCAGTGATCTAGGGGAGGGCAGGGCCGAATGCGGTACGGACCGGCGGTGCGCCGCCGCAAACTGGGGGCGGAGCTGCGCCGCCAGCGCGAGCTGGCCGGGCTGACGAGCCTGGAGGCCGCGCGCGCGGTGGGCTGGCACCAGTCGAAGGTCAGCCGGATCGAGACGGGCGCAAGTGGCGTGAAACCGTCGGACGTGGCACGGCTCCTGGACGCCTACGGGGTCACCGACTCCGAACTGCGCGTGCTGCTGGGGGCGCTGTGCGGGGCGGGGTCGCCCGTGCCGGGCGAGGGCGCGGGGGCCCGGCGCGGCTGGTGGTACGCCTACCGCGACCGGCTGCCGCCCGCCTATCTGGACTTCATCAGCCTGGAGTCGGAGGCCTCGCGGTTAAGCACCCTGGAGACCACCGTGGTGCCCGGCCTGCTGCAGACGCCCGCCTACGCCCGGGCCGTGACGCGCGCGGCGCTGGGCGATCCCGCTCCGGAACTGGTCGAGGAGCTGGTGCGGGTGCGCATGGCGCGGCAGGCGGTGCTGCGGGGCGAGCGGCCGCTGGAGGTGTGCGCCGTGCTGGACGAGGCGGTATTGCGCCATGAGGTGGGCGGCCCGGAGGTCATGGCAGGGCAGTTGCGGCATCTGGTGGAGACGGGGTCGCTGGGGCATGTGCGGCTGCACGTCCTGCCGTTCTCCAGCGGCGGCCATATCGGCATCACCGGGCCTTTTGTTATCTTCTCATTTCCGCGCATTGCTGATCTGGATGTGGTTGTTCTCGACCACTTGACGAGTAGCCTCTACCTGGAGCGGAAAGAAGACCTCCGGGCGTACGGCGCGGCATTCACGACGCTGCGCGAACACGCGCTCTCGCACGAGAACTCACTGGAATTCATCGCCGGGATCAACGACGGCGCGTAAGGAGGCACCATGTCCGCAATGCCTCGGTACGTACCTGCCGCCCCTTCGTCTCTCCGCGGCGCCTCGTGGCGGCGCAGTAGCTACAGCACCGGATACAACAACTGCGTCGAGACGGCCGGACCGCTCCCGGGCCGCTTCCTCGCCGTGCGCGACTCCAAGAACACGGCCGGTCCCGCCCTGCTCTTCCGTTCCGCCTCGTGGACCTGCTTCGTCGAAGGGCTGCGCGCCGGTCTCCGCTAGGACCGCCGCGGGCTCATCCGGCCGGCGCGGTCCGTACGATCGCGTCGGCCGCCGCCGTCACCTGTCCGTCCGAAAGGTCCGCCCGGGCGGTCAGCCGCAGCCGTGAGACGCCGTCCGGCACGGACGGCGGCCGGAAGCAGCCGACGGCGAAGCCGGCCTCCCGGCAATCCGCCGCCCACCGCACGGCCGCCTCCGGCGAGGGCGCGCGTACGGACACCACCGCCGCGTCGGGCCGCACCGCCTGGAAACCCGCCGCCACCACCCTGCGGTGCAGCTCGGCGGCGATCTCCCGGACCCGGGCCGCGCGCTGCGGCTCGCGGCGCAGCACCGTGAGGGCCGCCAGCGCGGCGCCGGCCGCCGCCGGGGCGAGGCCGGTGTCGAAGATGAACGTCCGGGCGTTGCTCACGAGGTGCCGGATCACGCGCGCGGGGCCGAGCACCGCGCCGCCCTGGCTGCCGAGCGCCTTCGACAGGGTGACCGTCGCGACGACGTCCGGGGCGCCGGCGAGCCCCGCCGCGTGCAGCGCGCCGCGGCCGCCCTCGCCGAGGACGCCGAGCCCGTGCGCGTCGTCCACGAGCAGCGCCGCGCCGTGCTCGCGGCACGCCGCGGCCAGTGCGGTCAGCGGGGCCGCGTCGCCGTCGACGGAGAAGACGGAGTCGGTGACGGCCAGGGCGCGGCCGGCGTGCGCGGCGAGGGCCTTGCGGACGGCGGCGGGGTCGGCGTGCGGCACGATCGCCTTCTCGGCGCGGGCGAGCCGGCAGCCGTCGATCAGCGAGGCGTGGTTGCCCTCGTCGGAGACGAGCAGGGCCCCGCCGGCGCCGTCGCCCGGACCGGCGAGCGCGGTGACGGCGGCGAGGTTGGCGGTGTAGCCCGAGGAGAACACGAGCGCCGCCTCGAAGCCGCAGAACGCGGCGAGCTCCGCCTCCAGCCGCGCGTGCAGGTCGGTGCTTCCGGTGACCAGGCGGGAGCCGGTCGCGCCGGCGCCCCACTGCCGGGCGGCCGCCGCGGCGGCCTCGGTGACCTCCGGGTGGCGGGTGAGGCCGAGGTAGTCGTTGCCCGCCAGGTCCACCAGCGGCGCGTCGGCCGGCCGCGGCCGCAGGGTCCGTACGAGACCGGCCGCGAGACGCCGCTCGTGGTGGGCGTCGATCCAGCCGAAGGCGTCGTCCTGAGGCATGCGGCCGTCCTTCGCGATCCAGGGGCTGTGGGCCGGTTCTGCGGAGCATTCCGTGGGGCGTTCTGTGGAGCCCGTATAGAACCTCCCTAGAACGTAGCGGCCGTCACTCCTGGTCAGGGTGTGGCAATACACACACATCAATCCGCCCCTGTTGTGTAATCCCTACCTTGGCCGGGGGTGCGGCCGTGAGCGAGGATCACCGCCATGGACCTGCTGAACACGCTGGTGGACAAGGGGCTGCGGCGCGAGCTGCCGAGCCGTGAAGAGGCGCTCGCCGTACTGGCGACCTCCGACGACGACCTGCTCGACGTGGTGGCCGCGGCCGGCAAGGTGCGCCGCAAGTGGTTCGGGCGCCGGGTGAAGCTCAACTACCTCGTCAACCTGAAGTCGGGGCTGTGCCCCGAGGACTGCTCGTACTGCTCGCAGCGGCTCGGCTCCAAGGCCGAGATCCTCAAGTACACCTGGCTCAAGCCGGAGGACGCCTCCAAGGCCGCGGCGGCCGGTGTCGCGGGCGGCGCGAAGCGGGTCTGCCTGGTCGCCAGCGGGCGCGGGCCCACGGACCGGGACATCGACCGCGTCTCGAAGACCATCGAGGCGATCAAGGAGCAGAACGAGGACGTCGAGGTGTGCGCGTGCCTCGGTCTGCTCTCCGCGGGACAGGCCGAGCGGCTGCGCGCCGCGGGCGCCGACGCGTACAACCACAACCTCAACACCTCCGAGGCCACCTACGGCGGCATCACCACCACCCACACCTACGCCGACCGCGTCGACACCGTGCAGCAGGCCCAGGCGGCGGGCATGTCCGCCTGCTCCGGCCTGATCGCGGGCATGGGCGAGACCGACGAGGACCTGGTCGACGTCGTCTTCTCGCTGCGCGCGCTGGACCCGGACTCGGTGCCGGTGAACTTCCTCATCCCCTTCGAGGGCACGCCGCTGGCCAAGGAGTGGAACCTCACGCCGCAGCGGGCGCTGCGCATCCTCGCCATGGTGCGGTTCGTCTGCCCGGACGTGGAGGTCCGGCTGGCCGGCGGGCGCGAGGTGCACCTGCGGACGATGCAGCCGCTCGCCCTGCACCTGGTCAACTCGATCTTCCTCGGCGACTACCTGACCAGTGAGGGCCAGGAGGGCAAGGCCGACCTGGACATGATCGCGGACGCCGGGTTCGAGGTCGAGGGCGCGGGCGAGACGACCCTGCCGGCGCACCGGGCGGACGCCGTCGCGGCCGGCGGCTGCGGCGGGGGCTCGTGCGGGCCCTGCGGGGACGACTCCCCCACGGCCGCGGCCCCCGAGGCCGAGGCCGTCACCGGCCAGGACGCGCGGACGGACCTGGTCGCCGTGCGGCGCCGGGGCGCGGGCACGGACCTGCCGCCCAATGCCTGAGCCGCTCAGCCCCGGTGAGCTCCTCGCCCTCGACCGGCAGCACGTGTGGCACCCCTACGGTCCGATGCCGGGCCGCCAGGAGCCGCTGCTCGTCGCGTCCGCGTCGGGGGTGCGGCTGCGGCTCGCCGAGCCGGTCGGCGGCGTGGGCGAGCTGATCGACGGGATGTCCTCGTGGTGGTCCGCCGTCCACGGCTACAACCACCCCGTCCTCAACGAGGCCGCGCGGGCACAGCTCGGCCGGATGAGCCACGTGATGTTCGGCGGGCTCACCCACGAGCCGGCCGTGCGGCTCGCCGCCCGGCTGGTGGAGATCACCCCCGAGGGCCTGGAACACGTCTTCCTCGCCGACTCCGGCTCGGTGTCGGTCGAGGTGGCCGTCAAGATGTGCCTGCAGTACTGGCGCTCGGCCGGGCGGCCGGAGAAGCGGCGGCTGATGACGTGGCGCGGCGGCTACCACGGGGACACGTGGCAGCCGATGGCCGTGTGCGACCCCGACGGCGGGATGCACGAGTTGTGGTCCGGGGCGCTCCCGAAGCACGTCTTCGCGGACGCGCCGCCGGCGCTCTCCTCCGGCCCGGAGGTCCTCTCCGCGTACGCGGCGCACCTGCGCGAGACGCTCGCGGCCCACGCCCACGAACTCGCCGCGGTCATCGTCGAGCCGCTCGTGCAGGGCGCGGGCGGGATGCGCTTCCACGACCCGGCGTTGCTGCGGGTCCTGCGCGAAGCGTGCGACGAGCACGACGTGCTCCTCGTCTTCGACGAGATCGCCACCGGGTTCGGCCGTACGGGCCGGCTGTTCGCGGCCGACCACGCCGGTGTCACGCCCGACGTGATGTGCCTCGGCAAGGCGCTCACCGGCGGCTATCTGACGATGGCGGCGACGCTGTGCACGACGCGGGTCGCCGACGGCATCTCGCGCGGCGAGGTGCCGGTGCTGGCGCACGGGCCGACGTTCATGGGCAACCCGCTCGCCGCGGCGGTTGCCATCGCCTCGATCGATCTTCTTCTGGGCCAGGACTGGCAGACGGAGGTCAAGCGGATCGAGACCGGTCTGCGGGACGGCCTCGCCGGGGCGGCCTCGCTCCCGGGCGTCCGGGACGTCCGGGTGCTCGGCGCGATCGGCGTCGTCCAGCTCGACCACGAGGCCGACGTCGCGGCCGCGACGCGCGCGGTCGTCCGCGAGGGCGTCTGGCTGCGGCCGTTCCGCGACCTGCTGTACGTGATGCCGCCGTACGTGACGGACGACGAGGACGTGGCCCGGGTGTGCGCGGCGGTGTGCGCGGCGGCCCGCGTCGCCTGACGCGGGCCGTACCGGCGGGGCCGGGGCGCGGCCTGCGGCTCCGGTCGCGCCGGTCGCGGGCCGAGGCTGTCCGGCACCGCCGCGTTGCGCCGTTGCGGCTGAGCGCCGTTGCGGCGGATACGGGGTGCCCGGCACGCTCATGCGCCCTGGCCGGCCCGCCACCGCGGCGAGGCCCGTCCGGCACCGCCGGAGCGCGCCACGGTGGCTGATCACCGCTGCGGCGGAGGAATGCGGCGCTGCTGCGCCTCTTGTCTCCGCCGCAGCGGCGCTCGGCAGGGACGGCGCGGCCCGGCGGTGCCGGACAGCCCCCGGCCGGGAACCAGGAACACACGACAGAAGGCTGAGGAGACCCATGACCGTACTGGTCGTCACCGGGACCGGCACCGAGGTCGGCAAGACCGTCGTCACCGCGGCCGTCGCCGCCGCGGCGCGCGCCGCGGGCCGCACCGTCGCCGTGCTCAAGCCCGCGCAGACCGGTGTCGCCCCGGGCGAGCCGGGTGACGTCGCCGAGGTGCGGCGGCTCGCGGGGGACGCGGTGACCGGGGAGGAGCTCGCGCGGTTCCCCGAGCCGCTCGCGCCGGGCACGGCCGCGGCCCGGGCGGGCCTCTCCCCCGTCCGGCCGCCGGAGATCGCGGAGGCGGCCGCGCGGCTCGCGGAGAGCCACGACCTGGTCCTCGTCGAGGGCGCCGGCGGCCTCCTCGTCCGCCTGGACGAGGAGGGCACGACCCTCGCGGACGCGGCGCGGCTGCTGGGCGCCCCCGTCCTTCTCGTCGCGCAGGCCGGCCTCGGCACCCTCAACACGACCGCCCTCACCGCGGAGGCCCTGCGCGCGCGGGGCCTGCGCTGCCAGGGCGTCGTGATCGGCAGCTGGCCGGCCGCCCCGGACCTGGCCATGCGCTGCAACCTCGCCGACCTGCCGGAGGCGGCCGGCGCCCCGCTGCTCGGCGCGGTGCCGGAGGGCGCGGGAACCCTCCCGCCGGAGGCCTTCCGCACGGCGGCCCCCTCCTGGCTGGCGCCGGAGCTGTCCGGCTCCTGGGACGCCGAAGGCTTCACCGCGACCCACCGCTGACCTCACCCGCCCCGGCCACCCCACGCACCCCGCCCGCCCCAACTGCCGCGACCGCAGCGGAGCTTGCGGCGCGGCGACGGTGCGGGCCGCTCCGGCCGGGGAACAATCGCGGTAGCCGTCGTCCCCGGAAAGGGGTGTGTGCCATGCCGCCGCTTCGGAGCACCAGGTTGCCGCACGACGCCGTGCACCATCCGGTCTTCGCCCGCTTCTACGCGAGGGTGAGCCCGATCATCGACGAGCGGGCGGGCATCGGGGAGCACCGGCGCGAGCTGCTGGCCGGCCTGTCGGGCCGCGTGATCGAGATCGGCGCGGGGAACGGCCTGAACTTCCCGTTCTACCCGCCGACGGTCTCCGAGGTGGTGGCGATCGAGCCGGAGCGCGGCCTGCGCAGGATCGCGGTGGACGCGGCGGTGCGGGCGGGCGTCCCGGTGGACGTGGTGCCGGGCGCGGCCGAGGCGCTGCCGGTGAAGAGCGAGGCGTTCGACGCGGCGGTGACCTCGTTGGTGCTGTGCTCCGTACGGGACGTGCGGCGCGCGCTGGCGGAGCTGCGGCGGGTGCTCCGGCCGGGCGGTGAGCTGCGGTTCTTCGAGCACGGGCGGGCGGAGGGCCGGGCGCTGGCGGTCACCCAGTACGCGCTGGACCGGACGCTGTGGCCGGTGCTGTTCGGCGGGTGTCACACGGCGCGGGATCCGCTGGCGTCGATCGAGGCGGCGGGGTTCGAGCTCGGTGCGTACAGCCGGCTGCGGGTCCCGCGGACCCGGGTGCCGACCCCGGCCTCGCCCTGTGTCCTGGGCGTGGCCAGACGGCCCGCGGCGCCGGACCCGGCGGGTCCGGCGGGCGGTCACGCGTAAGCCCTCCTCCGTGAGCCCTCCTCGCTGAGGAGCCCCGCTCGGCACCGGGCGCCTTTTGCCCGTCCTTTACCATGGGTGGACAGCTTCCCGTACGACATGAAAGGTGTGAGCGTCCGCCCATGGGCGAGCCTCCCAGTAGCCCCCGCAGCCGACATCGCGCGGTCCCCGTCCCTCCGTCCGATCATGGAACGGAGGTGAACCGATGACCGAGGTAGTCCTGCTGGTGGTCGCCCTGCTGCTGACGCTGGCCTGTGCCGTCTTCGTCGCGGCGGAGTTCTCGCTCACCACCGTCGAGCGCGCCGACCTCGAGCGCGCCGCCGAGAACGGCGAGCGCGGCGCGGCGGGCGCGATCCAGGCCGTGCGCAGCCTCACCTTCCAGCTCTCCGGCGCCCAGCTCGGCATCACCGTCACCGGCCTGATCATCGGCATGATCTCCAAGCCGTCCATCGCGACGCTGCTCACGGGGCCGATGGAGGCGATCGGCCTCGGCGCCGCCGCGGCCTCCTCGACGGCCCTGGTGCTGGCCACGGTGCTGTCCACCGTCGTGCTGATGGTGGTCGGCGAGCTCGTCCCGAAGAACTGGGCGATCTCCCGGCCGCTGCCGGTCGCCAAGCGGGTGGCGGGCCCGCAGCGCGCGTTCTCCGCCGCGTTCCGCCCGCTGATCCGGCACCTGAACAACACCGCGAACCGGACCCTGCACCGGATGGGCCTGGAGCCCGCCGAGGAGCTGGCCTCCGCGCGCGGCCCGCAGGAGCTGGCCGCGCTGGCCCGCCACTCCGCCAAGGAGGGCACCCTGGAGGCGGACGCCGCCGAGCTGTTCGTGCGGACCCTGAGCCTCGCCGACCTGACGGCGGAGAACGTGATGACGCCCCGTGTCCAGGTCATCGCCCTGGACGCCCAGGCCACCGCGGAGGACGTCGCGAACGCCACCCGCGCGACCGGCCTGTCCCGCTTCCCCGTCTACCGCAACAACCTGGACACGGTCGTCGGCGTCGCCCACATCAAGGACGTGCTGGCGATACCCGCCGACCGGCGCCCCCGCCACCCCGTCACCTCGATCCTGCGCGAGCCGCTGCTCGTACCGGAGTCGCTGACGGTGGACCGGCTGCTGGACCGGCTCTCGGGCAAGCGCACGATGGCCGTCGTCATCGACGAGTACGGCGGCACCGCCGGCGTCGTCACCCTGGAGGACATCGTGGAGGAGGTCGTCGGCGAGGTCCGCGACGAGCACGACCCCCGCGAGGTGCCCGACCTCGCGCCCGCCGGCACGGACCCCGACGGCCGCCCGCTGTACGACGCGGACGGCGCGGCCCGCACCGACCAGCTGGAGATCATCGGGCTGCACGCGCCGGACGGGCCGTACGAGACCCTGGCCGGTCTCGTCGCCACCGAGCTCGGCCGGATCCCCGGCCGGGGCGACACCGTGGAGGTCGCGGGCTGGCGCGTCGACGTCGTCGACGCGACCGGTCACCGCGCGGCCCGCGTGCGCCTGACCGGGCCGCCCGCGGACGCGGACGCCGGCACCGGGAACCCGGGGGAGGCCGGCCGATGACCTTCGTCCAGCTGCTGATCGGTCTGGCGACGCTCGTCGTCAACGCCTTCTTCGTGGGCGCGGAGTTCGCCCTCATCTCGGTCCGCCGCAGCCAGATCGAGCCGTACGCCGACCGGGGCGACCGGCGCGCCCGCAGCGTCCTGTGGGGCCTGCGGCACATCTCGGCGCTGATGGCCGCGGCCCAGCTCGGCATCACGCTGTGCACGCTGGTCCTGGGCGTGGTCGCCGAGCCCGCGATCGCGCACCTGCTGGAGCCCGTCTTCGACGTGCTCGGGGTGCCGCACGGCCTGGTCCACCCCATCTCGTTCGTCATCGCGCTGGCCGTGGCGACGTACCTGCACATGCTGTTCGGCGAGATGGTGCCGAAGAACATCGCGCTGGCCGAGCCGGTGCGCACCGCCCTGCGGCTCGGCCCGCCGCTGGTCGCCCTGGCGCGGGCGCTGCGCCCGTTCGTCTTCGCCATCAACTCCTTCGCCAACGGCCTGCTGAAACTGCTGCGGGTGGAGCCGAAGGACGAGGTGGCGGCGACGTACTCGGACGACCAGCTCGCGCGGATCGTCGCCGACTCCAGCGCGGCCGGCCTGCTCGACTCGCGGGCCACGGAGCGGCTGCGCGACGCCCTGGAGCTGGGCAAGCGCCCGGTGCGGGACGTGGTCACGCCCGTCGAGCGGGTGGTCTCGGCGCCGCTGGGCGTCACTCCCGAGGGGCTGGAGCGGCTGTCGGCCGACTCCGGGTTCTCGCGGTTCCCGGTGGTGGACGCGGCGGGCCGCATCCTGGGCTATCTGCACGTGAAGGACGCCCTGGACGCCCGGCCGCGGGACTTCCCCTTCCCGCTGCAGCGGATGCGCCGGATCGCGACGGTCCCGGCGACGACGCCGCTGGACGACGTCATCACCACGATGCGCGGCACGGGCACGCACCTCGCCGCGGTGATAGGCGAGGACGGCAAGCTGGCCGGGCTGGTCACGCTGGAGGACCTGCTGCGCGAGCTGGTGGGGCGCGCGGTGCAGTGACCCGCACCGGCGCGGCCCCGGCCCGGGCGATCGCGGGACAGGAGTAGGATCGCCCGCGCCATGCAGATGAATGCCACGTACACCAGTTTTGTCGCGGTCGGGGACTCCTTCACCGAGGGCATGTCCGACGGGCTGCCGGACGGCTCCTACCGGGGCTGGGCCGATCTCCTCGCCGCGCGGCTGGCCGCCCGCAGCCCCGGCTTCCGCTACGCGAACCTCGCCGTGCGCGGCAAGCTGATCGGCCAGATCGCGGACGAGCAGTCCGCGCCGGCCGCCGCGCTGGGCGCGGACCTGGTGACGCTGGTCGGCGGCCTGAACGACGTGCTGCGGCCCAAGTGCGACGTGGACGCGGTGTGCGCCCGGCTGGCCGAGGCAGCGGACCGGCTCGCGCCGAGCTGCAAGCAGCTGGTGCTGATGCGCAGCCCCGGCCGGCGCGGCCCGGTCCTGGAGCGGTTCCGCCCCCGCATGGAGCAGCTGTTCTCGTTCGTCGACGCGCTGGCCGAGCGGCACGGGGCCGTGGTCGTGGACCTCTTCGGCGCCGAGGTGCTGGGCGACGCGCGGCTGTGGGCCGACGACCGCCTGCACCTGAACGCCGAGGGGCACCGGCGGGTGGCCGAGGCCGTGTGGCAGGCGCTCGGCCACGAGCCGGAGGACGACTGGCGCGCGCCCCTGCCCCCGGCCGTCCGCGCCGGCTGGGCGGCGCGCCGCGCCTCCGACGCCCGCTTCACGCGCGAGCACCTCGTGCCGTGGATCGGGCGCCGCCTGACGGGCCGCTCGTCCGGTGACGGCCGGGCGGGCGCGCACTTCAGCGCGGACGAGGGCCGTGCGTTCTGGGTGACGCCGCCGGCCGGCGGGACCGGGACCGGGACCGCCGACGTGACGGGGTGGCTGCGGGCGCAGCCGTAGGCCCCTCCCGCCCGGAGGCCCGCAGGCCGCCCCTCCCCCGCCGGCTCAGCTCTCCAGCAGGCGGCGCAGCGCGGCCTTGAAGGCGGTGACGAAGGCGTCGCGCGTCTCGGGTGCCACGAGGTCCAGGGACAGGTACGGGTTGAGGTCCTCCAGCTCGACCAGCAGCAGCTCGCCCCCGGGGGCGCGGCAGGCGTCCACGCGCTGGATGCCGTGCTCGATGCCGTTCCACGCAACGAAGCGCTGCGCGAAGGCCAGGTCCTCCGCGGTGGGCTCGTACGGCACGAGCTCCCAGCGGCGGTCCGGGTCGGGCGCGTGGAGGGCGTACTGGAAGGCGTCGTCGACGAAGTAGAACGACACCTCGTAGCGGAAGCGGATCCGCGGCTGGACGAGGACGCCCTCGTAGGAGAGGTCCGCGAGCTCCTCGCGCGGGACGAAGCGCAGGCCTATGGAGTCCGCGCCGAGCTTCGGCTTGACCACGTACTCGCCGGCGTCGGGCAGCAGGCCGGTGTCCTCGGGGCGGTCCACGGTCGGGATGACCGGGAGGCCGGCGGCGGTGAGGTCCAGCAGGTACTGCTTGCCGGCCATGTCGGCCTTGCCGGTCAGCTGGTTGTAGACGCGCACGCCGCCCTCGGCCGCGCGGCGCGCGAAGTCGTCGTACGCGGCCTGGTAGTGCAGCACGGGCCCGCTGTTGCGGACCACGACGGCGTCGAAGGCGTCCATCAGCGCGGCCGCGTCGAGCGGGTGGCACAGGGCCACGTCGAAGTCCTCGCGCAGCCGGGAGGACAGGAAGATGTCCTCGTCGCAGTACCTGCGCCCGCGCGCCGGGTAAGCGAGGTCGGTGACGTAGAGGACGCGGGGCTGGGCGGACGGCATGGCTCTCCTGAGGCGCTGGGCTGACCAGGGGCCCCATTGACGGCCCACGGGCTGTCCGGTCGATGATATCCGTGCAGGTCAGACGGAGATCGTCCGGTGTTCCCGAGCGAAGGAGAAACGGCGTGCCTGTCGACGGAAAGGCCCACGTGCGCATCGCCCGCCCGTCCCGCGACCTCGCGGCGGCGGAGCGGTTCTGGACCGGGGGGCTCGGCCTCTCGGTCCTCTACCGGCACGAGGCCGCCCCGGACGCCCCGCCCCGGGAGGACCACTCGCTGCTGATGCTGGGCTGGCCCGACGCGGGCTGGCACCTCGAACTGGTCGTCTCGGAGGGCGAGTTCGTCCGGCCCGCGCCCACCGTGGAGGACCTCCTCGTCGTCTACGTCGCCGGGGAGGTCCCGCAGGAGCTCGTCGACCGCCTGGAGGCGCACGGCGGCAGGCGCGTCGAGGCCCACAACCCCTACTGGGACACGTGGGGCGTCACGGTCGAGGACCCCGACGGCTACCGCCTGGTGCTGTCCACGCGTGACTGGTCCAACGCGTAGGGGTTTTCCGGCGGATCACCGGCCGAGGGTCCGTCCGTTCCGCCGGGCCCTCACCGCCGGGGTGCTGCGCCGTGGCGGCGGGCCTCTTCTCCGCCACGGCGGCGAGCCGGCGCGGCGCGGCCGGCCCGCAGCGCCGGACAGGCCCGGTCGCGGCGGGCCGGCGCTCAGCGCGTGGCGTCGAGGATGACCCTCGCCACGAGCGCCGGGTCGTCGTTCATCGGCACGTGCCCGCATCCCGGCAGCCGGACCAGCCGTGCCGCGGGGATCACCTGTTTGGCCCGGACGCCCTGGCGGCGCAGCAGCAGCCGGTCGCGCGTGCCCCACGCGACGGTCACGGGGACGTCCGCGATGTCGTGCGTGAACAGGCCGCCCCGGCCTGCGGCGAGGGTGGGCGCGAAGCCGGCGGCCTCGCGCAAGGCCCGCGTCTCGGCCATCACGGCGTCGGGCGAACGGCGGCCCGGGCGGGCGTAGATGGCGCCGGTCAGGGCCGCGCGCCCGGCTGCCGTGCGGGCCAGCCGGGCGACGGCCTGCGGGGGCAGCGACTCGGCGCCGCGCCGCATCGCCCGCAGCACGGCGAAGGCGTAGCGGCGCTCGGCCTCGGTCCAGAAGCCCGCGGGCGAGAGCGTGACCGCGGTCCGTACGAGCTTCTCGTGCGCGAGCTGCAGGGCCAGCAGCCCGCCGAGGGAGTTGCCTGCGACGTGCGGCCGGTCCAGGCCCAGGGCCTCGAACAGCGCTCTGAGGACGGGGACCACGCCGCGCAGGTCGTAGGTGACGCCGTCCGGCAGCGCGGGCGAGTTGCCGAAGCCGGGCAGGTCGACGGCGATGACGTCGCGCTCAGCGGCGAGGATGCCCGCGACCGGGTCCCACGCCTGCAGGTGGTGGCCGACGCCGTGCAGGAGCACCAGCGGCTCCCCGCCGCCGAGCCGTTCGTAGGACACCTCCGCCGTGCGCCGTCCGGCGGGGGTGTCGATGGGGAAGACGACCGTGTCGGCCATGCGTGGCTCCTCGTCATCCTGGGGTGACCGGTGAGGTATTGAGACAGGATGTCAGTAAGAGTTACCGCAGGGTAGACCCTGTGCGAAGAGCCGTACGATGACCCGGTGACCGCACGTGACACCGCGCTCGATGCCTTCGAGGAACACCGCTCCGTCCTGACCGGGGTGGCCTACCGCATGCTCGGCCGCGTCACCGACGCCGAGGACGTCGTCCAGGAGGCGTGGCTGCGCTGGTCGGGCGCCGGCCGGGAGGACGTGCGCGACCCGCGCGGCTACCTCGTGCGGGTCACCACCCGGCTGGCCGTCGACCGGCTGCGCCAGGTCCAGGCGCGGCGCGAGGCGTACGTGGGCCCCTGGCTGCCCGAGCCGATCGCCACCGACTACGGCCCGGCCGTCCCGGACACCGCCGAGCAGGCGGTGCTGGCGGACTCCGTCTCGCTCGCCGTGCTCGTGGTCCTGGAATCCCTGTCACCGCTGGAGCGGGCGGTCTTCGTGCTGCGGGAGGCCTTCGGCTTCCCCTTCGGCGAGATCGCCGTCACTCTCGACCGCTCGGAGGCGTCCGTGCGGCAGCTCGCGAGCCGGGCCCGCCGCCATGTCGACGAGCGCAGGCCGCGCTTCACCGTGGACCCGGCGGAACAGCGCGACCTCACCGAGAAGTTCCTCGCCGCGGCCACGGGCGGCAGCATCGGCAACCTGCTGGAGCTGCTCGCGCCCGACGTCCGGCTCGTCGGCGACAGCGGCGGCAAGGCCAAGGCGCCGCTGCGCGTCATCGAGACCGCGGACAAGGTCGGGCGCTTCCTGCACGCGGTGGCGCGGCAGCCCCTGCCGGAGGCGGAGGCACGTTTCATGGAGATCAACGGCCGCCCGGGCCTCCTCGTCCTGTCCGGGGGACGCCCGGACAGCGCGCTCAGCCTGGAGGTGGCGGACGGCCGGATCACGACGGTCTACCTGGTGCGCAACCCCGACAAGCTCAGCGGCCTGGCCGGCTGACCGGGCGCTACAGGCCGCCGCCCACGCGCAGCACCGCGCCCGTCGTGTACGACGCCTCCGGCGACAGCAGCCACGCCACCGCCCCCGCGACCTCGTCGGGCATGCCGGGGCGGCCCATGGGCACGACGGCGGCCTTGCGCGCCGGCCGGTCGGGGTCGCCCATCGCCGCGTGGATGTCGGTGACGATCAGTCCGGGCTGCACGGAGTTGACGCGGACGCCCTCCTCGGCGAGCTCCTTGGACAGCCCCACGGTCATCGCGTCCACGGCCGCCTTGCTCGCCGCGTAGTGCACGTACTCGCCGGGGGCGCCGAGGGTGGCCGCGGCCGAGGAGATGTTCACTATCGCGCCGCCCATGCCACCGTGCCGGGTCGACATCTCCAGGGCCGCACGGCGGGCGCAGATCAGAGCACCCGTCACGTTGACGTCGACGACGCGGCGCATCCGCTCCACGGGCGTCTGCGTGAACCGGCCGAGCAGGCCCGTGACGCCGGCGTTGTTGACCAGGCCCGT
The DNA here is from genome assembly GCF_049725035.1 of Streptomyces sp. XH2. Classification (NCBI taxonomy): domain Bacteria; kingdom Bacillati; phylum Actinomycetota; class Actinomycetes; order Kitasatosporales; family Streptomycetaceae; genus Streptomyces; species Streptomyces sp. XH2. The sequence goes on from NZ_JBMMMZ010000004.1 coordinate 366,646, forward strand.
GACCGGGCCCAGCTCCGCGCGCACCGTCTCGAACAGCGTGTCGACCTGGCCCTCCACGCTGGTGTCGGCCTGGACGACCACGCAGCGGACGCCCTCGGCGCGCACCGCTGCGGCCGTCGCCTCGGCGGCCTCGCGCGCGCGTTCGTAGCCGATGCCCACGCTGTGGCCCGCGCGCGCGAGCCGCACCGCGACCGCCGCGCCGATCCCCCGGCCGCCTCCCGTGACCACCGTGACCTGATCCATGGTGCCCTGCCCCCCTCGCCCTTCGCCCGCTGTCTTCCGTCCTCTTCCGCCCGTACGGTAATCGGGGCATTGGTCTTGACCAAGTCCGGGCACCGTCCTATGGTCGCCATACTGCAACAACCTTTAATAAAGAAGCGCGCAAAATGCTTTGCGGAGGAACAGGGTGGGGACCACGCAGCTCGACACGGTGCCGGAGCCGAAGTACTGGCACCTGAAGACCGTGCTCAGCGAGGCGCTCGACTCCGAGTTCGCGGTGGGTGAGATCCTGCCGAACGAGCGGGAGCTCGCCGCCCGGTTCGGCGTCGCACGGGCCACGCTCCGGCAGGCGCTCGAACAACTGGAGCTCGAAGGACGACTGCAGCGCCGCCGCGGCGTCGGCACCACCGTGGCCCCGCCCCGCGTGGGCGTGGCCGTCGGTGACGCCGAGCAGGCCTGGCCGGGCACCGCCGCGGACTCCTGGCAGGCCGTCGACTGTCTGGAGGCGGCTCCGCCCGCGGCCGTCGCCCGGCTGCTGGGCACGCCCGCCGGGCGGCCGGTGCACACCGTCCGCCGGATCCGCCGGACGCACGGCCAGCCGGTGGCCGCCGAGCTGCTCTACGTGCCGGGCCACTCCGTCCCGGGCCTCGCCGCGATCGACACCGCGTCGGGCGCCGCCCGCGCCCGGACGGTCCTGCGCGAGCTGCAGCGCCTCTCCCTGGAGGGCCAGGACCGCGCGGTGGAGCTGGGCTCGGCCCGCGCCGAGGACGCCAAGCAGCTCGACCGGCTGCCCGGCGCGCCCGTCCTCCTCGTCACCACCCGCTACTTCGCCGAGGGTGCGACCGCGGCCGTGGCCGTCGCGACGTACCGGGCGGACACCTGCCGGCTCACCTTCGGTGAGACGGGGGTACAGCTGCTGGCTGCGGGCTGACGGTTGCCTCCGGCGGTTCCCGGCCGGACGCACGGCTACGGTGCGCGGAATTCCGCCGGCCCCTCGCCGTGGTGGCTCGACGCCGATGCGGCGGACGCTTGTACCGGGCGCGCCCCGAGCGGGGTGCGGCTTCTCTCCGCCGGCTGTGTGTGCCGGGGGCGGCGTTACGGGTGACCTCGCGTCCGCCGGACCCTCGAAGCCGTTGCGGCGGTTCGGGTGCGGACCGGCGTCCGGGCCCGTGGCGGGGCCACTCGGCGGGCAAGGCGGTCGCGGCGGGCCCGAGCGGAGCGCTCCCGCTCACCGCCGTGCGGTGACCGTGCTCTCCACCGCGAACAGCTGCTTCTCCACATGGTCGAGGGCCAGCCGCAGCGCCCCCGTGGCCACCGCCGCCTCGCCGAGCATCGACTGCACCACCTGCGGGGGCCGCAGGCAGTAGCGGGCCAGCTCCGTGCGCAGCGGTTCCAGGACGCCGCTGAGGCCCGCCGCCCAGCCGCCGACGACGACCAGCTCGGGGTCCAGGGCCAGCACCAGCGCGGCCACGTCGTGCACCAGCCTGCGCATGAAGCGCTCCACCGCCTCGGCGGCCCGCTCGTCGCCCTCGCGCGCGAGCGCGAAGACCCGCGCCACCTGCGCCTCGTCCAGCGGGTGCAGTGGCTCGCCCGTCGTGGACAGCACTTCTTCCGGAGTGGCCTCGCGGCCCAGCAGGTGGAGGGCGCCGATCTCGCCGGCCGCGCCTCCGAAGCCCCGGTGCAGCCGCCCGCCGATCAGTGAACCGGCCCCGGGGCTGAGCCCCGCCAGGACGAACACGACGTCGTCGGACCCGGTGGCCGCGCCCTTCCAGTGCTCGGCCACGGCGGCGGCGTTCGCGTCGTTCTCCACGAGGACCGGGCAGCGGAACGAGCGGCGCAGCCGCTCCCCCAGCGGCAGCCCCGTCCAGCCGGGGAGCGCCGTGCCCAGCCGGACCGTGCCGTCGGCCTCGACGATGCCCGGGGTGGCCACGCCGACGGCGCGCAGCCCGCTGCGCGGCACGCCCGAGCGCGCCAGCAGGTCGGCGACGGCTTCCCGCACGCGGTCCAGCCGCTCGTCCGCCGGGGCCGTCTCCGCGACGTCCACGGACGCCGAGCCCATGACGCGCCCGCTCAGGTCCGCCATCAGGGCGGCGATCCGGTGCGGCCCGATCTCGATGCCGAGCAGGTGGCCCGCCTCGACGCGGAAGCGGAAGCGGCGCGCGGGCCGGCCCTGGCGGCGCGCCTCGCCCTCCTCCGCGGGGGCCTCCACCACCAGGCCGGACTCCATCAGGCCCTCGACCACGCCCTCCACGGTCGGCCGGGACAGGCCGGTGACCTTGACCAGGTCCGTGAGGGTGGGCGCGGCGGCCAGCGGGGACGCCGGGGACGCGGCCGTGCGGAGCGCGTGCAGCACGACGGCCGAGTTGATCCGCCGCAGCAGCGACGGGTCCCCGCCGGTGAGCCGCCCCAACGTCGCCGCCTCCTCGCGTTTACGCGTCCTTTGCCTACTGGCCGGATCGTATCGGGTGCGGTGGCCCGCGGCGAGCCTCGGGACTCAGCCGGGGGTCACGAACCCCGACTCGTAGGCGGCGATCACCGCCTGGGTGCGGTCCCGCGCCCCGAGCTTCGCCAGCACCGCGCTGACGTGCGTCTTCACCGTCTCGGCACCGAGCGTCAGGGTCCGGGCGATCTCCGCGTTGGACAGGCCGCGGGCCATGTGGCGCAACACCTCGGCCTCGCGCGCGGTCAGGGCCGCCCGCTCCATGGCCGCCCGGGCCCGCTCGTTGCCCCGCCCGGCCGCGAGCCGCCGCAGCGCGGCCGGGAACAGCAGCGAGTCGCCGGCGGCCACCGTGCGGACCGCCTGCACGATCTCGGCGGGGGCGGAACGCTTGAGGAGGAAGCCGTCGGCGCCGGCGCGCAGCGCGTCGTAGACGTACTCGTCGTTCTCGAACGTCGTCACGACCACGATCTTCGGCGGCCGGTCGGCCGAGCGGAGGACGGCGCGGGTCGCCTCGATGCCGTCCAGGAGCGGCATCCGGACGTCCATCGCGACGACGTCCGGCCGCAGCTGACGGACCATCGGGACCACGGCCGCGCCGTCCGCGGCCTCGCCCGCGACCTCGATGTCGTGCTGTGCTTCGAGGATGGCGCGCAGGCCCGCGCGCACCAGGGGTTCGTCGTCGACGAGCAGAACGGATATCGGCATCGGGCCACCATAGATCGTGCCGCGGGGCCGCCTCGTTGTCGTCACTCGCCGCTGCGGCGAGGGTCCGGCGGAATGCGCACCCGCCGAGGAGCTCTCACACCCCCAGCGGGAGCACCGCCCGCACCCGCCAAACGCCCTCGTGCACACCGGTCTCGGCGTGGCCGCCGAGGAGCGCGGCGCGTTCGCGGATGCCCCGCAGCCCGCTGCCGCCGCCGCTGACGGCGCTGCCCGCAGACCCGGCCCCGGCCCCGGGAAGGGGGTTGCGGATGTCCAGCTCCAGGACGCCCGCGCGGACCGCTATCCGCAGCGAGACCGGTACGGGGCCCGCGTGCCGCACCACGTTGGTGAGCGCTTCCTGGGCGATGCGGTAGCCCTCGCGCGACACCGGGCCCGGCACGGCCTCCAGGCCGCCGGTGACGTCGGCGGTGACCTCGGCGCCGGAGCCCCGGGCGGCGGTGAGCAGCCGTTCGACGTCCGTGAGGGCCGGGCGCCCGGCCGCCGCTCCGGGCGCGTCCTCGCGCAGGACGGCGAGGACGCGCTCCAGGTCCTCCAGCGCGGGCCGGCCCGTCTCCTCGATGGCGGCCAGGGCCTGCTCGGTGAAGGCGGGCGAGCCGGCCGCGCGCGCCGCGCCCGCCTGCACCACGGCGACCGTCAGGGCGTGCCCGACGGAGTCGTGGAGCTCGCGGGCGAGCCGGTTGTGCTCCAGCAGCCGCTCCGTCCGCTCCTCCAGCGCGGCCAGCCGCTCGGCCGCGGACGGGCCGAGGAGCGCCCTCGCGGCGCGCGCCTGCAGCTCCCCCGCGAGGACGACGAAGGCGAGGAGGAGCACTGGCACGAGCAGGCCCAGCACGGCGCACGACCAGTGGCCCGGCGCGGGGGTCCACAGCGGCATGCGCACCGTGCCGTCCCCCGCGGCGCTGCTGATGAGCCGCACCGCAAGCGTCGGTGCGTGGACCGAGAGGAACGCGGTCGCCACGCCCGCTTCGTACCGCACGACCAGCCACGCTGCCGTGCGTCGGCGGTCCGTCCAGGAGGCCGAGCGCGCGGGGGTGAAGTGCGGCTCCGGGCCCTTCTTCCCGGCCGGGAACAGCAGCAACTGCGCCTGCATGCCCTCCGAGAGCCGCACCCCCGGGAGCATGGCCGCCACCGCCAGGAAGGGCAGCGGCAGCACGAGCAGCCAGGCGCCGGCCGGGCTGTTGACGTTGCCGAGCCCGGGCGTCACGAACGCGAACACGGTGGCGACGACGGCCGCCATCACGAGGTGCAGCCAGCGGGTGTACGTGACCGCGCGGACCACCGGGCGCAGGGGAACGATCATGACTTGATCCTTCCAGCGCCCCGCGGGCCGCGGCCTCCCCCGCGTGGGGGAGACGGTCCCCACGCGAGGGGGAAGCGCCGCCTCCGGTCCGGGCGCGAGCCTTGGGCCATGACCTTGATCGAGATCCGCGGACTCACCAAGCGGTACGGCCCGGTGTGCGCCCTGGACGGGCTCACCGTGACCGTCCGGCCCGGCCGGGTGACCGGCTTCCTGGGCCCCAACGGCGCCGGCAAGTCCACCACGATGCGCATCCTCCTCGGCCTCGACCGGCCCACCTCCGGGACGGCTCTCGTCGGCGGCAGCCCGTACGCCTCGTTCGCCGAACCGCTGCGGCACGTCGGCGCGCTGCTGGACGCCTCGGCCGCCCATCCCGCCCGGACCGCCCGCGACCACCTGCTCGCCCTCGCCCTCAGCAACCGCATCCCCGCCCGGCGCGTCGACGAGGTGCTGGAGGAGACGGGGATCGCGAGCGCGGCCCGGCGGCGCGTGCGCACCTTCTCGCTGGGGATGCGGCAGCGCCTGGGGCTCGCCGCCGCGCTGCTCGGTGACCCGCCCGTGGTGCTGCTCGACGAGCCCACCAACGGCCTCGACCCGGAGGGCATCCTCCGGCTGCGCCGGCTGGCCCGCCGCCTGGCCGGGGAGGGGCGGACCGTCCTCCTCTCCAGCCACCTCATGAGCGAGATGGCGCAGACCGCCGACCACCTCGTGGTCCTGGGCCGGGGCCGGCTGCTGGCCGACGCGCCCCTGGACGAGTTCGTCGGCGGGAGCGCCTCGCTGGAGGAGGCCTACTTCGCCCTGACCGCCGGCTCCGCCGAGTTCACGCACCAGGAAGGCACGCCCTCATGACCGCCCTCGCGACCGCCCTCGCACCCGTCGTCCGCTCCGAGTGGGTGAAGATCCGTTCCGTGCGGTCCCTGCTCGTGGCCCTCTTCGCCGCCTTCGTCTGCAGCGTCGGCGTCACCGTGCTGGTGCACGCCATGGTCGGCAGGGCCGAGGCCGGCAACGCGGACTTCGAGCCCGTCTACGGCTCCTACTTCGGCCTCAACTTCGGGCACATCGCCGCCGTCTGCTTCGGCGTGATGGCGGTCGCCGGGGAGTACGCGGGAGGCGGGATCAGGCTCTCGCTGGCCGCCGTGCCCCGCCGCGGCCTGTTCTTCGGCGGCAAGCTGCTCGTCGTGGGCGCCGCGGCCCTGCCGGTGGGCCTGGCGACCGGCTTCGGCTGCTTCCTCGGCGCGCAGGTCCTGCTCGGCGAGTACGGGGTGGGGCTGGGGGCGCCCGGCGCGCTGCGGTCGGCGATCGGCTGCGGTCTGTACCTCACGCTGCTCACCGTGTTCTCGGCGGGCGTGGCCGCGGTGCTGCGCAGTCAGGTCGGCGCGCTGTCGGTGCTCACGCCCGTGGTCTTCCTGATCTCGCCGGTCTTCGCGGGGGTCCCGGGCATCGGGAAGGTGGTGGCCTTCCTCCCGGACCGGGCCGGCCAGCAGATCCTGCACCCGGTCCCCGAGGGCCCGCTCGGGGCCTGGCCGGGGATGGGAGTGATGGCCGCGTGGGCGGTGCTGGCCGCCGCGGCGGGCTGGTGGTCGCTGCGTCGCCGTGACGCGTGACCTCCTCCGGAGAGGGGCGGCCGGTACGCACCAAAGGCGGCTGCGCGGCACCGCAGGGCCGGGGCGCCGGCAACGGCCGCTTGGTCTTCCCCGCCGCGGCGGACCCCGGCCACGACGGCGCGGTCCGGCGGCGCCGGACATGATCAGGCCACGCTCAGGCGTCGCCGTCCGCCGCCTCCCGCAGCCGCGCGAACTCCTCCGCCATCTTCGGCAGCGGCCAGTGCGCGTTGAGCCCGCTGGGGTTGGGCAGCGCCCAGACGCGGGTGGCGCCCATCGTCCGCTCCTGCGGGCCGATCTTCGCGTGCTTGTCGCCGAAGGCGACGCGGTAGGCGGTCACCCCGACGACCGCCAGCCAGCGCGGCTTCAGCAGCTCGACCTTCTCGGTCAGGATGCGGCCGCCCTCGACGTACTCCGCGGTGCTCAGCTCGTCCGCGCGCGCCGAGGCCCGGGCGACGACGTTGGTGATGCCGAGCCCGTAGCCGAGCAGTTCCTCCTGCTCGGCGGGGCGCAGCTGCCGCGGTGTGAAGCCGGAGGCGTGCAGGACGGGCCAGAAGCGGTTGCCCGGGCGGGCGAAGTGGTGGCCGGTGGCCGCCGACATCAGGCCGGGGTTGATGCCGCAGAAGAGGACGCGGAGGCCGTCCGCGACCACGTCGGGTACGAGGCGGTCGCGGGCGGCCTCCAGCTGCTCCGGTGTCAGAGGATCGCCCCCGGGGCGTACGCGGCGGCCTCCGGGTGGCGCTTGGCGATCTCCTCGATGCGGGAGACCACGAGGGCGGCCTGGTCGGCGGCGGCGCCGGTGAAGGACAGCTTGTCGGCCATCAGGGCGTCGAGGCCGGCCCGGTCCAGCGGGATCCGCTCGTCGGCGGCGAGCTTGTCGAGGAGCTCGTTGCGCTCGGCGCCCTGCTCGCGCATGGCGAGCGCGGAGGCCACCGCGTGCTCCTTGATCGCCTCGTGGGCGACCTCGCGGCCGACGCCGGCGCGCACGGCCGCCATCAGCACCTTGGTGGTGGCGAGGAAGGGCAGGTAGCGGTCGAGCTCGCGGGCGACGACGGCCGGGAAGGCGCCGAACTCGTCGAGCACCGTCAGGAAGGTCTCCATCAGGCCGTCGAGCGCGAAGAACGCGTCCGGCAGGGCCACGCGGCGCACCACGGAGCAGGAGACGTCGCCCTCGTTCCACTGGTCGCCCGCGAGCTCGCCGGCCATGGAGGCGTAGCCGCGCAGGATGACCATGAGGCCGTTGACGCGCTCGCAGGAGCGGGTGTTCATCTTGTGCGGCATGGCGGAGGAGCCGACCTGGCCGGGCTTGAAGCCCTCGGTGACCAGCTCGTGCCCGGCCATCAGCCGGATGGTCTTGGCGAGCGAGGACGGTGCCGCGGCCAGCTGCACCAGCGAGGTCACGACCTCGTAGTCGAGGGAGCGCGGGTAGACCTGGCCGACGGAGGTGAAGGCCTGGGCGAAGCCGAGGTGGTGGGCGATGCGCCGCTCCAGCTCGTCCAGCTTGGCGGCGTCGCCGCCGAGGAGGTCGAGCATGTCCTGGGCGGTGCCGACGGGGCCCTTGATGCCGCGCAGCGGGTAGCGCCCGAGGAGCTCCTCCAGGCGGGCGAAGGCGACGAGGAGCTCGTCGGCGCCGGTGGCGAAGCGCTTGCCGAGGGTGGTGGCCTGGGCGGCGACGTTGTGCGAGCGGCCGGCCATGACCAGCTCGGCGTTCTCCGCGGCGAGCTTGCCGAGGCGGGCGAGGACGGCGACGGATCGGTCCCGGACGAGCTCCAGGGAGAGCCGGATCTGCAGCTGCTCGACGTTCTCCGTGAGGTCGCGGGACGTCATGCCCTTGTGGATGTGCTCGTGGCCGGCGAGGGCGTTGAACTCCTCGATGCGGGCCTTGACGTCGTGCCGGGTGACCTTCTCGCGCTCGGCGATCGAGGCGAGGTCGACCTGGTCGAGCACGCGCTCGTAGTCGGCGAGGGCGGCGTCCGGCACCTCGATCCCCAGGTCCTTCTGGGCGCGCAGGACGGCGAGCCACAGCCGCCGCTCCAGCGTCACCTTGTACTCGGGGGACCACAGGACGGCCAGCTCGGCGGAGGCGTAGCGGCCGGCCAGGACATTGGGGATGCGGGGCTTCACAGACACGCTGCCGAGTCTACTGTCGGTTGCTGCAGACTCCGGCACGGGGCTCGTTCGTAGCTTGCTACGAGCTACGGCGTCACCTTCAGGGTGTACTCACAGCCCCTGACGGAGCCGCCTCCGCCGCCCGCCGCGACCCGCTTGCCGTCGACCTTGATCACGCACGGCGGGGTGGCGAACTTGTCGTCGTGCTCGGGGCCGGTGCCGTAGACGGAGCCGGGGACCAGGGCCAGCAGGACGCCGTCCTTGGGCTCCGTGCCGCGGAACGTGACGTCGACGGTCTTCGCCCACGGCAGGGTGACCTGCTCGGTGGCGTTGCGGTCCCAGGCCACGTAGGTGACCTGGGAGGATCCCGTGCCGTGCAGCTCGAAGGTCACCTTGCGGACGGACGGCCCGGCGTGCCTGGCGGCGGCCTGGCGCGGCGCCGCGGCCGCGGCGCCTCCCCGTCCCAGCCCGGTCCCGCAGCCCGCCACCAGCGTGGTCGCCGTCACGATGAGCGCCGTCCAGGTGACCGCCTTGCGCATGTTTCCCCCACTAGCCCGGTCCGGCGCGGAGGCAAGATCACTTCCGGCCGACGGTGATCATAGTGGGGGTGCGGGGGTGCTCAGCGGGGGACTTCCGCGGCGCCTCCCTCGCGGATGCGGGCGAGCACCCGGCCGTGCAGGGCCGCCAGGCCGCCCTCGGGGACGGGCACCGGGCTGCCGGTGAGCGTGTACCACTCCTCGGCTCCGGTGTACTGGACGTCGACGCGGGCCTTCCCGCCGGGCAGGGCGCTGGTGGCGACGGTGAGGTCGCCGGTGATGACGCCGACGTCATCGGTCATCGCCCCGCCCGGTCCCGCGGTCACCTCGTCCACGAGGGGCCCGCCGGGCTGTCCGCCGGTCACCGGCTGCTGCTCGTGCTGCTCATCGGTCGCATGAGTCCAGCATGGCAGCAAGGGTGTCCTGCTCGCCCTGGGTCACGCTCAGCTTGTACACGTACTTGACGTGGGTCCAGGCGCGGGAGTACGTGCACCAGTACGTGCCCAGCGGCGGGCGCCACTGGTCCGGGCTCTGGTCGCCCTTGGCGCGGTTGGAGGCGGCGGACACGGCGATCAGCTGAGGGTTGGTCAGGTCGTTGGCGAACCGCTTGCGCTGGTCGGTGGTCCAGGAGTCGGCCCCGGACCGCCAGGCGTTGGCGAGGGGCACCATGTGGTCGATGTCGAGCTGGCCGGCCACCGTGAAGTCCTTGCCGTCGTAGGCGCTGTGCCAGCGGCCCGAGACCGAGCGGCACTGGTCGTCGGTCTTCACGTCCTGGCCGTCGCGGGCGAGGACGACCTCGCGGGTGTCGCAGGTGCCCACCTGCTTGACCCAGTGGGGGAACTTGGCACGGCTGTAGCCGGCCATCGAGTGCGGCAGCTCGACGGTGAGCCCGGCCAGCTCCTCCTTGACGACGGACGCCGCGGGCGGCTCCGGCAGGTCGTGCGGCACGGGCGGCGGCGCGGCCGAGGCCGGGACGCCGGCGGGGGCGAGGGCGGCGGACAGACACAGGGCTGCGGCAGTGGCGGCGCGGCGCCACCGGATTCGTGGGATCACAGACCAACAGATACCGGCACTCACACTCCGATATGGAACATATACCCCGGACGGCGACGTGCCGGGGTGCCCCGTTGACGCCGCGGCCGCGCAAGGCACCTCATGTTCACGGCGCGTTCGGCCGCCGGGCACCTCACGCCGGTAGGAACGCACCGTCAGGAACAGGCGAGCGAGGAGGATTCATGGCGCACGGGCCCGGATTCGGCGTGGGCAGACGAGCCGTCCTGCGAGGGGCGGCGGGCGCCGCCGCGGTCACCGCGCTGCCCGCGGCGGCCGGCGCGGCACCGGCCCTGGCGCTGTCCGGGCGGCCGGAGGCGCGCTGGGGCGTGCAGACCGGTGACGTGACGGCGTCGTCGGGCCTGGTGTGGGTGCGCGCCGACCGGCCCGCCCGGATGATCGTGGAGACCTCGGCCACGGAGTCGTTCCGCAGGGTGCGCCGCATCACGGGCCCGCTTGTCGGACCGGACACGGACTTCACCGGGCGCACCGCGCTGCACGGCCTGCCGCCCGGGGAGGAGATCCACTACCGCGTGCTGCTCGCCGACCCGGACGACCCGCGCCGCACCGGCCGCCCGGTCCCGGGCACCTTCCGCACGGCGCCCGCCCGCCGCTCGGACGTGCGCTTCCTGTGGTCCGGCGACCTGGCCGGGCAGGGCTGGGGCATCAACCCCGACCGCGGCGGCTACCGCATCTACGAGCACATGCGCCGCCTCGCGCCGGACTTCTTCCTCTGCAGCGGCGACAACATCTACGCCGACAGTCCCATCGCACCGTCCGTGACGCTGCCGGACGGCAGCACCTGGCGGAACGTCACCACGGAGGAGAAGGCGAAGGTCGCCGAGACCCTGGCCGAGTTCCGCGGCGCGTTCCGCTACAACCTCCTGGACGCCAACCTGCGCCGCTTCAACGCCGAGGTGCCCACCGTCGTCCAGTGGGACGACCACGAGGTGCACAACAACTGGTACCCGGGGCAGATCCTGGACGACGCGCGGTACGCGGAGAAGCGGATCGACGTGCTCGCCGCGCGGTCGCGGCGGGCCTTCTCGGAGTACTTCCCGCTGTCCACCCAGCGCGAGGACGGTGACGGCCGCGTCTACCGCGTCCTGCGCCACGGTCCCCTGCTGGACGTGTTCGTCCTGGACATGCGCACGTACCGGAACGCGAACTCACCGGGCCGGCAGCCCGACGACGCCCAGGGCATCCTGGGCGCCCGCCAGCTGGAGTGGCTCAAGCGGGAGCTGTCGCGCTCGCGCGCCGTGTGGAAGGTGATCGCCTCCGACATGCCGCTGGGCCTCGTGGTCACCGACGGCCCCACGGACTTCGAGGCGGTGGCCCAGGGCGACCCGGGGGCACCGCTCGGCCGCGAGCTGCAGATGGCCGAGCTGCTGCGGCACGTCAAGCACCGGCGGATCACCGGCACGGTCTGGCTGACGGCCGACGTGCACTACACCTCGGCACAGCACTACGAGCCGGAGCGGGCGGCGTTCAAGGACTTCGCGCCGTTCTGGGAATTCGTCTCGGGCCCGCTCAACGCGGGCGGCTTCCCCGCGAACAAGCTGGACGGCACGTTCGGCCCGCGCCAGGTCTTCCTCAAGGCGCCCGCCACGGCCAACGTCCCGCCCGGGCAGGGCAGTCAGTTCTTCGGCGAGGTGGCCATCGCGGGCGACAGCGGGGAGCTGACCGTGCGGCTGCGGGACGAGGAGGGCGCGGTGCTGTTCACCAAGGTGCTGCAGCCGGGGCGCGTCGGACAATGACGCTGTCGGCGGGTGGTGGGAAGGTGGGGCTGTCCGGCCGACCCGAGCGGAAGGTGGCTTGCCATGGCCGAGCAGGTGGACGTCGTCGTCATCGGGCTGGGCCCGGGCGGTGAGCACGTCGCGGGCCGGCTCGCCGACGCCGGGCTGAGCGTGGTGGGCGTCGAGGCGGAGCTGGTCGGCGGCGAGTGCCCGTACTGGGGGTGCGTGCCGAGCAAGATGATGATCCGCGCGGGGAACCTGCTGGCGGAGGCGCGGCGCGTGCCCGGCATGGCGGGGGCCGTGGGGCAGGTCGTGCCCGACTGGGCGCCGGTGGCGGCCCGGATCCGCGACGAGGCCACCGACGACTGGAACGACCAGGTGGCGGCCGACCGCTTCACCGGCAAGGGCGGCCGCCTGGTCCGCGGCCGCGGCAGGCTGGACGGCCCGCGCCGGGTGGCGGTCGAGGGCGGCGACGGCGACGGCCTGCGGTTCGAGGCCCGGCTGGGCGTGGTCCTCGCGACCGGCTCGCGACCGCAGGTCCCGCCGGTGCCGGGCCTGGCGGACGTGCCGTACTGGACGAACCGGGACGCGGTCTCGGCGAAGGAGGCGCCGCGCTCGCTGCTCGTCCTCGGCGGCGGCGCGATCGGCCTGGAGGTCGCCCAGGTCTACGCCCGCTTCGGCACGCACGTGACGGTCGTGGAGGCCGCGGACCGGCTGGCCCCGGGCGAGGAGCCGGAGGCGAGCGCCCTGCTGGCCGGGGTGCTCGGCGGGGAAGGACTCGTCCTGCGCACCGGCGCGCGGGCGGCCGGCGCGCGGCACGAGGGCGACGCGTTCGTGCTGACGCTGGAGGACGGCACGGAGCTGACGGGCGATCAACTGCTGGTGTCCACCGGCCGCCGGGTGGATGTGAGCGGCCTGGGCCTGGAGACCGTCGGCCTCGACCCCGGCGGGCGGTTCCTCGCCGTCGACGGCCGGATGCAGGCCGCGCCGGGGCTGTGGGGCGTGGGCGACGTGACGGGCCACGGCGCGTTCACGCACGTGGCGATGTACGAGGCGGAGATCGCCGTCCGCTCGGTCCTCGGCGAGCCCGGCCCCCACGCCGACTACCGGGCCCTGCCGCGGGTGACGTTCACCGACCCGGAGGTCGGTGCGGTGGGCCTGACCGAGCAACAGGCCCGCGACAAGGGGCTGCGGGTGCGCACGGGCCTCTCGCGCGTGCCGTCCTCGGCGCGCGGCTGGATCCACAAGGCCGGCAACGACGGCCTGGTCAAGCTGGTCGAGGACGCGGACCGCGGGGTGCTCGTGGGGGCGACGACGGCCGGGCCCATGGGCGGCGAAGTGCTGTACGGGCTGGCCGTGGCCGTCCAGGCGGAGGTCCCCGTGGAGTCGCTGCGGCACATGATCTACGCGTACCCGACGTTCCACCGGGGCGTCGAGGACGCGCTCGCGGCCCTCCGCGCGCGGGAGTCCTTGCCGGACGCTTAGAGGCGTCACCGGTGCGGTGACCCCCGTTGCGCCGGACCCTCGCCGTTGTCGTGCGTCGCCCTTGCGGCGGGCGCTTCTTCCCGATTCGTGAAAGTTGGTAAAAAGAACCCGCTTAACCCATCGGTCACAAGCTGTTTGTGATCACGCAACACCCCTCCGTCAGGGTGGTGCTCATGACGGACGAGACCACCGCGAAGCCCCATCGCCCCCATCACTGGCGGCGGGACCTGGTCGAGCTGGCCGCCCTGTTCACCGCGGTCACCGCCGCCGACACCATGGCCGACATCGTCATCCACGGCCCCGACGGGCCCGTTCTGCTGGCCTCCTCGGCCGCCGCCCTGCTGGCCACCACCGCCTTCCACACCTGGTGGGCGCGGCGCGGCGGCGGCCGCGGCCGTACTCCCGCGCCGGCGCCGGCCACCGCCGCGCCCGCGGCGCCGCGCACCGCCGGCTCCGCGGAGCGGCCGCGGCCGGGCGCCGCCGCGGAAGACGTCACCGGCACCGCCCTGTGGCGGATGCGCACGACCGTGCGCGACGAGCCCGGCAGCCTGGCCGCGCTGTGCACCGCCCTGGCCTGCGAGGGGGTCGACATCCTCTCCCTGCAGACGCACCCCCTGGCCGACGCCGTCGTCGACGAACTCCTGCTGCGGGCCCCGGCCGCCCTGGCCGCCACGGACCTGGCCGGCGCCGCCGCCGCGGGCGGCGGCCGCGAGACCTGGCTGGAGCGGGCCGACGCCCACGACCTCGTGGACGTCCCGACGCGGGTCCTCAACCTCGCCACCCGTACGGCGCTCGACGCCGCCGAACTCCCGCTCGCGCTGCGCCGCCTGCTCGGCCGCTGCACGATCCGCTCCGTGCCCGCCCGCTCACCGCGCGGCGGCGGCGCACCCGCCGGTCAGGTGCCGGCGGAAGGGGTGTGGGAGGAGACCGTCATGCGGCTGCGCGACCCCTCCGGCGGCTCCATCACGATCGAGCGCCCGTACCTGCCGTTCACGCCCACCGAGTTCGCCCGGGCCCGCGCCCTCGTCGAGCTCGACGCCCGGCTCGGCCCGCGCGTCCCGGCGCGCGCCGAGGTCCTGACCCTGCCCGAGGGGGGCGAGATCACCGTCCGGCGCGCGGACACCGGCGACCTCGCCGCGGCGCGCGCCATGCACGAGCGCTGCTCCGCCGCGACGCTCGCCCAGCGCTACCACGGGCCCGTGGGCGACGCCGACCGCTACCTGCGCCACCTGCTGAGCCCGCGCTTCGGCCGCACCCTGGCCGCCTACACCGCGACGGGCCGCCTCGTCGCGCTGGGCCACCTGCTGTGGGACGGCGACGAGACGGAGGTCGCCCTGCTCGTCGAGGACGACTGGCAGCGGCGCGGCGTCGGCGGCGAACTCCTGGGCCGCCTGGTGGACCTGGCCGTGGCGGACGGCTGCCGCAGCGTCTACGCCGTCACGCGGTCCTCCAACACGGGCATGGTCACGGCCATGCGCGCCCTGGACCTGCCGCTGGACTACCAGGTCGAGGAGGGCACGCTCGTCATCACCGTCCGGCTCGCCCCGGCCCGCATTCCGGCACTCCCGCCCGCACCCTGACATTCCGCCCGCGCGCCGGGCACGTACCCGGAAATTGCCGGTGACGCGCCGCACCCCGCCGTATGAGGATGTCCGCATGCCGAACGACACGAGCACGTTGCTTCCCCGCCAGGTCGCCGACGCCTACGTCGACGCCTATACCGAACTCGACCCCATCACGGGCACCTTCCTGGGAGTGCCAGCCTCCGCGACCCGGCTGCCGGACTTCTCCCCCGCGGGCCAGCAGGCCGTCGCCGACCTCGCGCGCACCACGCTCGACCGCCTCGCCGAGGCCGAGCGGCAGCCCGGCGCCGACGCCGGCATCGAGCGGCGCTGCGCGCGGCTGCTGCGCGAGCGCCTGACCGCGCAGCTCGCGGTGCACGAGGCGGACGAGCACCTGCGCGCCGTCAGCAACATCCACTCGCCGCTGCACTCGGTGCGCGAGGTGTTCACCGTCATGCCGGCGGAGACCGCGGAGGACTGGTCGGCGATCGCCGAGCGGCTGCGGGCCGTGCCCGCGGCCCTGGAGGGCTACCGGGCCTCGCTCGCCGAAGGCCTGGAGCGCAAGCTGCCCGCCGGCCCGCGCCAGGTCGCCACCAACCTCACGCAGCTGGAGGAGTGGATCGGCACCGGCAACGGCTGGTTCGGCGACTTCACGGCGGACGGCCCGCAGGAGCTGCGCGCCGAGCTGGACGCGGCGGCGGCCGCCGCGACGGGCGCCCTCGTCGTGCTGCGCGACTGGCTGCGCGACGTCTACGCGCCGGGCGTCGAGGGGGCGCCGGAGGTCGTCGGCCGCGAGCGCTACGCCCGCTGGTCGCGCTACTGGAACGGCACGGACCTCGACCTCGACGAGGCGTACGCGTACGGCTGGTCGGAGTTCCACCGCCTCCTCGGCGAGATGCGCACCGAGGCGGAGAAGGTGCTGCCCGGCGCGAAGACGCCGTGGGAGGCGCTGGCCCACCTCGACGAGCACGGCACGCACATCGAGGGCGTCGAGGAGGTGCGGGTCTGGCTGCAGAAGCTGATGGACGAGGCGATCGAGGCGCTGGACGGCACCCACTTCGATCTGGCGGAGCGGGTCAAGAAGGTCGAGTCCCGCATCGCGCCGCCCGGCGGCGCGGCGGCCCCGTACTACACCGAGCCGTCCGAGGACTTCTCCCGGCCGGGCCGCACCTGGCTGCCGACGATGGGCCAGACCCGCTTCCCCGTCTACGACCTGGTGTCCACCTGGTACCACGAGGGCGTGCCCGGCCACCACCTCCAGCTCGCGCAGTGGATGCACGTGGCGGAGCGGCTCTCGCGCTACCAGGTCACCCTGGGCGGGGTCAGCGCCAACTGCGAGGGCTGGGCGCTGTACGCGGAGCGGCTCATGGACGAGCTGGGCTTCCTCACGGACGCCGAGCGCCGGCTGGGCTACCTCGACGCCCAGATGATGCGCTCCACCCGCGTGATCGTGGACATCGGCATGCACCTGGAGCTGGAGATCCCCCAGGACTCCCCCTTCCACCCGGGCGAGCGCTGGACGCCGGAGCTGGCGCAGGAGTTCTTCGGCATGCACAGCGGGCGTCCGGCGGACTTCGTCGAGAGCGAGGTCGTCCGCTACCTCGGCATGGCGGGCCAGGCGACCGGCTACAAGCTGGGCGAGCGGGCCTGGCTGGCCGGCCGCGAGGCGGCCCGCGCCGCGCACGGCGACGCGTTCGACGCGAAGGCCTGGCACATGGCGGCGCTGTCGCAGGGCTCGCTGGGCCTGGACGACCTGGTGGCGGAGCTGTCCGCGCTGTGACGGTGCGGGGGGCGGGCCTGCCGGCCCGCCCCCCTGCCCGCGGATCCGTCAGATGCGCCAGGTGCGGATGCGGTCGGCGCACTCGTAGACGTCGACGCGGTACTCCTTGATGTCGCGCGCGAGGTCGACTATCGACCCGTACGGCGGGTCGATGCCCTCGCCCGCCGCGGCCATGTAGGCGACGACGACCATGCAGGCGTACAGGCTGCTGCGCACGGGCAGCGGCTGCAGCCGGACGAGGGTGTGCATGAGGGCGGCCGCGCGCCAGGCCGCGTCGGGCTCGTGGTCGAACTTGGCCACGTCGAAGGCGTGCCGGGAGACGGCGGCGGCGAGGGCGGTGTAGTCGTGGACGGCGGGCTCTTCGTACAGCTTCTGCTCCTGGACTCCCAGGAGCCAGGGCAGGTCGATGAGCAGCGGCATCAGGCGGCGGCACCGCCCGTGGACGGGGGAGCCTCCTCGGGGAAGGCGGCGTCGAACTCCGCCATGTGCTCGTTCCAGAACTCGGCGGCGCGCTCCACGAAGCGGCGGCGCTGCTGCTCGCGCACGGACAGGTCGTGCACGTACGCCTTGATGCTCTTGCCGTCCGCGGCAGCGGCCTCGCGGATGGCCGCGAGCTCCTCTTCCGTGAATTCGATGTTGAGTGCCGGCATGGCACCACGGTACCGGCCGAGCACCGCGGGCGGCAGCGCCCCGGGCGGACTTCGCGGCGGTGCGCCGCCCGGCCGGTCAGCAGCCGCAGTCGTCCGCGCCGAGCGGGGCGGTCAGCGGGTCCGGCGGGAGCTGCCGGGTGCCGTCGGCGGTCTCCACGGCGTAGCCCTCGCGAATCCAGTACTCGATGCCGCCCAGCATCTCCTTGACGCGGTAGCCGAGCCGGGCGAGGGCCAGGGCCGCGCGGGTGGCGCCGTCGCAGCCGGGGCCCCAGCAGTAGACGACGACGGGGACGGCGGGGTCGAGGAACTGCCCGGCCAGCTGCGGGATCTGCGCCGTGGGCAGGTGGACGGCGCCGGGGACGCGGCCCTGGTCCCAGGCCTCGGTGGAGCGCGAGTCCACGACGACGAAGTCGCGGGCGCCGGCGGCGAGGGCCGCGTGCACGTCGGCGGCGTCGGTGTGGAAGGCGAGGCGCGCGGCGAAGTAGGCGGCGGCCTCGGCGGAGGGGGCGGGCGGCACGGCCGTGACACGGCTCGCGGGGACTGCGGCGGGGGCAGGAGCAGTGGTGGTCATGGCAGTGAATCTACGGTCCGAGATCACCGAGCAGAACCGTCAATCCTCGGCAAAACTCTTGAGTTACCGGTGATTTCACTGTTAGACATCGCCCATGACCGGCTATTCCCCTGACGCCACCGACTGGCGCATCCTCGACGCCCTGCAGCACAACGGACGCGTCGGCTACGCCGAGCTGGCGCGGATCGTGAACATGTCCTCCAGCGCGGTCACCGAGCGGGTGCGCAGACTGGAGGAGGCCGGCGTCATCGGCGGCTACACGGCCGTGGTCGACCCCGAGAAGCTGGGCATGCCCGTCCTCGCCTTCGTCCGGCTGCGCTACCCCAACGGGAACTACAAGCCCTTCCACGACCTGCTGGACTGCACGCCGGAGATCCTGGAGGCCCACCACGTCACCGGCGACGACTGCTTCATGATCAAGGTCGCGGCCCGGTCGATGCGGCACCTGGAGGAGGTCTCGGGCCGGATCGGCGCCCTGGGGTCGGTGACCACCAGCGTCGTCTACTCCTCCCCGCTCCCCCGGCGCGCGATCGGTCACTGAAGGCCGGGCCTCCGTGAGGGCCCGGCCTTCGACGGCCCGTTCCGGTCCCGGGCCCCCGCCGGGGCCCCTCGAAGCGCCGGTCAGGCGTCGCTCCGGCTCGTCGTCGCCCACGGGCCGGAGGCCACGACGCCGCGGTGCGTTCAGCCGTGCCCGCCGCCGGCGAGTTCGTGCCGCACCGTCGAGCCCGACCGGCCCTTGACCACCCGCAGCTGGGCGGGCACGCGCCGGCGCAGGTCGGCGACGTG
This sequence comes from Streptomyces sp. XH2, assembly GCF_049725035.1. Lineage (NCBI taxonomy): Bacteria > Bacillati > Actinomycetota > Actinomycetes > Kitasatosporales > Streptomycetaceae > Streptomyces > Streptomyces sp. XH2. The sequence continues at coordinate 385,188 of NZ_JBMMMZ010000004.1, forward strand.
GCTGACGATGCCGACGGCGCGGTCCCGCTCGCGCAGCGCGTCCAGGACGTCCAGCACCTCGTCCAGGGTCTGCTCGTCCAGGCTGCCGAAGCCCTCGTCGATGAAGAGGGTGTCCAGCCGTACGCCGCCCGCCTCCTCGGTGACGACGTCGGCGAGGCCGAGCGCGAGGGCGAGGGAGACGAAGAAGGTCTCGCCGCCGGAGAGGGTGGCGGTGTCGCGCTCCTTGCCCGTCCAGTGGTCGATCACGTGCAGGCCCAGTCCCGAGCGGGCGTTGCCGCCGGCCCGGGCGTCGGAGTGGACGAGCGTGTAGCGGCCGGCGGACATGCGCCGGAGCCGGGCGGTCGCGGCGGCCGCGACCTGTTCGAGGCGGGCGGCCAGGACGTACGACTCCAGGCGCATCCGGCGTTCGTTGCGCGTGGACGTGCCCGCGGCGAGCCCGGCGAGCTCGGCGACGCGGTGGTGCTCCTCGCGGAGCGGGGCGAGGCGGCGGGCGTCCCGGAGGGCTTCGGCGGAGAGGCGGTCCAGATCCTGGCAGCGGGTGCGGGCGGCGACCTCGGCGACGGAGGCGTCACGGAGCCGGGCGGCGGCCGTGGCGAGGGCTTCGGCGGCCGCCCCGGGGTCGGCGGCGGGCCGTGCGGCGGCGTCCTCGGCAGCGGGGTCGGCGAGGGCCTCGGCCACGGCGGCCTCCTCGCGGGCCCGGGCGTCGAGCCGCTCCTGCAACTCCCGGCGGGCCGCCGCGCCGAGCACGGCCTCCTCCGCGAGCGCGGGGTTGCCGAAGCCGGCGCGGAAGGCGGCGTCGGCGAGCCGGGCGTCGGCCTCCTTCAGCCGGGCGGCCGCGTCCGCAGCGGCGCGGACCATCTCGACCGCGCCGGCGAGGAGCTCCAGCTGCCGTTCCAGGTGGGCGGCCCTGCGGGCGACGGACTCCTCCCCGCCGCGGGCCCGGGCCAGCTCCTCCTCCAGGGCGGCCAGGTCGCGGTCGAGCTGTTCGCGGCGGGTGGTGCGCGCGGCGGCCCGCGTCAGGGCGGCCTGCCGGGCCTCGCGGCGCAGGTCGTGCTCGCGCTCGGCCTGCCGGAGGGCCTCCTGGGCCGCGTGCAGGTCCGCGCCCGCGGCGCGCGCCTCGGCCAGGGAGCGGCCGAGGTCGCCGGCGAGCGCTTCGAGCTCGGCGGCCGTGGCCCCGCCCGCGTCGGCCTCGGCGCGGGCGAGGGCGTCGCGGAGCCCCTGGAGTTCGCGGGCGGCCTCCTCCCGTACGCCGTCGGCGCGCTGGAAGGCGGCCAGTGCGGCCTCCTCGTCGGCGCGGTCGACCCGGCCGGCCGCGGCGCGCGCCGGGTCGGGGTGCTCGGTGGCTCCGCAGACCTTGCAGGCCACGCCGGGTGCGAGCGCGCCCGCGAGCTCGGCGGCGATGCCGTCCAGGCGGCGTTCCTTGACGTCGAGCCAGGTGGTGCGGGCCGTGACGGCCCGCTCCCGGGCGCCGGTCAGCCGCTGCTCTGCCGCGGCGGCGGCGCCGGTGAGGCGGTCGCGGTCGCGGGCGGCGGCCAGGCGGGTGCGGACGGGGCCGGTGTCGGCCTCCAGCCGGACGGCCCGGGCGGCTTCGGCGCGCGCGGTCTCGACGCGCCGTTCGCAGGCGGCGCGCAGCGACTCCCAGCCGTCGAGCCAGCCGGTCAGCTCGGCGAGCTCGTCCTCGCCGGCGCGGGCCTCGCGCTCCAGCTCGCGCTGCTGCACCCCGATCGCGGCGGCGCGCTCCTCCGCGCGGCGGGCGGCGGACAGGGAGCCGAGCTCCTCGCGGAGCTGCCGCTCCAGTGCGGCGAGCTGCTCGCCGCCCGCGTCCCGCAGCTCCTCGGGGAGCGCGGCGCGGACCCGCTGTTCGGCGGCGGCGGCCGCGCGGTGGGCGCGCTCGGCTTCGGCGCGCATCTCCAGGACGGGGACGACGGTGTCGGCGGCGCGGGCCCGCCGCATCCGCTCGCGGGCGGCCTCGTGCGCGTCGTGCTGTGCGGCGAGGGCGTCGGCGCGTCGGCGCGCCTCGGCGTGCCGGTGCTGGAGCCGGGCGAGTTCGCGTACGGCGTCGGCGTGTTCCTGGGCGGCCCGGTGGGCGTCCTCGGCGGTGCGGGCGGCGACGGCGGCGACGTCCCGCCGTTCCCGGGCGTTGCTGCGGGCGAGGGCGGCCCACTCCAGGACGGCCTCGGCGAGCCCGGGGTCGCCGGGGGCGAGCGGGGCGGTGACGGCGCCGCGCTGGGCGGGAAGAGAGGCGGCGGGCGTACGGCCGGATGCCGAACTACGGGTCCGGGCCCCGGCGGCTGCCGCCGCGGCCCCGGTGGCCGTGCCTGCCGTGCGGGCTCCGGCCTTCGCGCCGGACCCCGCGGCCGTTCTCCTCGTGCCGGGCGCGGCCCCGTGCGCCGCCGCCGTGGCCGGGTCAGGGGTGGCGACCTCCGGGAGCGTCGGATCGGCGGCGGCCTGCCGCATCCGGTGGGCGAGGGCGAGCAGCCCGTCGTCGCCGGCCCGTACGCCGGCCTCCGCGGCACGGCGCAGCTCCGCGAGCCGCTTCTCGACGGCGGCGAAGCGGCCGGTGTCGAAGAGCTTGCCGAGCAGTTCGCCGCGGGCGGTGTCCCTGGCGCCGAGGAAGCGGGCGAACTCGCCCTGGGGCAGGAGGACGACCTGGCAGAACTGCTCCCGGCTCATGCCGAGGAGCTGCTTGACCTCCTCGCCGATCTCCTGGTGGGAGCGGCTGAGCGCCTCCCACCTGCCGTCGCGGTGTTCGCGCAGCTCGCTGGCGGCCCGCTCCTTGGTGTAGCCGGTGCCCTTCTTCTTGGGGCGCAGCTGCTCGGGGCGCCGTGTGATCTCCAGGCGGCGGCCGCCGACGGTGAGGTCGAGGACGACCTGGGTGCGGGTGTCGTGGCCGGCGTGGTCGCTGCGCAGCACGGGGCTGCCGGCGGTGCCCTGGCGGGCGCCGGGCACCTCGTTGTAGAGGGCGTAGCAGACGGCGTCGAGGACGGAGGTCTTGCCGGCGCCGGTGGGGCCGTGGAAGAGGAAGAGCCCGTCGGCGGACAGCGCGTCGAAGTCGATGTGCTGGGTGCCGCCGAAGGGGCCGAACGCGGTGATCGTCAGCCGGTGCAGCCTCATCGGGCGCCCGCCTCCTCGGTGGTCCCGGCGGTCTCGGTGGTCTGGCCGGTCTCGCTCTCGCCGAGCCGTACGTGGTCGAGGGCGGCGGTGAGGATGCCGCGTTCGCGGTCGTCGGCGGCGAGCCCGCCGCGGACGTGGGCCACGAAGTCCTCGGCGATCTCCTGGTCGCTGCGGTCGCGCAGTCTGCGGGCGTAGGAGGCGAGGGGGTCCTGCGGTGAGCGCTCGGGGTCCAGGACGAGGCTGAGCACGTGCGGGAAGCGCTCGGCGAGGCGGGCCATGGGCTCGTCGGGGCGGTGCGGGTCGGTGAGGGTGGCCTCGACCCACGCGTCCTCGTGCCGGGCGAGCGCGGGGTCGCGGAGCAGGTCGTCGAGGCGGCCGCGGATGCGGGCGAGGGGGCGCGGCACGGGGCAGTCGATCCGCTCGGCGGTGAGGTCGCCGCCGGGGCCGAGGTCGACGAGCCACATGGTCTTGCGGTGGTCGGCCTCGGAGAAGGAGTAGGCCAGCGGCGAGCCGGAGTAGCGCACGCGCTCGGTGATCGTCTGGCAGCCGTGGAGGTGGCCGAGGGCGGCGTAGTCGACGCCGTCGAAGACGGCGGCGGGGACCTGGGCGACGCCGCCGACGGTGATGTCGCGCTCGCTGTCGCTGGCGGTGCCGCCGGTGACGAAGGCATGGGCGAGGACGACGGAGCGGGTGCCGGCGGGCCGCGCGGCGAGGTCGGCGCGGACCCGGTCCATGGCGGCCGTGAGCACGTCCGTGTGGGTGGGGCGGTCGGCGCCGAGCTCCTCGCGGACGAGGGCGGGCTCCAGGTAGGGCAGGCCGTAGAAGGCGACGTCGCCGTGGGCGTCGGCGAGGACGACGGGGGTGCCCACGCCTGCAGGGTCGGTGCGCAGGTGGATGCCGGCGCGGTCGATGAGTCCGGCGCCGACGCCCAGGCGGCGGGCCGAGTCGTGGTTGCCGGAGATCATGACCGTGGGCACGCCGAGGTCCGCGAGCCGGTGCAGCGCCTCGTCGAAGAGGGCGACGGCGCCGAGCGGGGGGACGGCCCGGTCGTGGACGTCGCCCGCGACGAGCACCACGTCCACCTGCTGCTCCCGGACGGTGCGCACGAGGTGGCCGAGGAAGGCGCGCTGGGCGTCGAGCAGGTTCACGCGGTGGAACGAGCGGCCCAGGTGCCAGTCGGACGTATGCAGGATCCTCACGGGCCCCAAGTGTTCCATCCTCGGGCGGGTGGCCGGGCATGGCCCCGATGGGTGTACCGGACGGGCGGGGCCGCCACCCCGCTGAAAAGATCCGGAAATATGCGACTTGTACGGAATTCTCTTGCGCGGCGCCGGGCCGCCCGCCATCCCATATGCCGCCCCGCCGGGCCCCGCCGCACCCGGGGTCCCCTCGCCCTCATCGTGGCCGCGCTCCTGCTGTTCGCCTGCGCCGCCGCGTGCGCGACGACCGGGGACGCCGCCCTGCCCGGGGTCCGCGAGGCCCAGGACATGGCCGGCCGTGGGCAGCCGAGGGGGCAGGCCCGCCAGCCGGTGCAGAAACAGGAGGAACGGGAGCAGCGGGAGGACGAGCAGCAGGCGCCGGCGCCGCCGAAGCTCAAGCAGACCCCCGAGCAGCGGCTGGCCGCCGCGCAGCGCTGGGGCCTGGACCAGGCCCCGCTCGTCGCGCCGCCCCCGCCGCGGGACAAGCCCCGGCTGACGACGCCGGAGTGGGCCGACCAGGGGCCGGACCTGATCCCCGCGCCCGCCCACGTGCCGACCGACCAGAAGATCGCGTTCCTGACGATCGACGACGGAGCGGCGAAGGACCGGGAGTTCCTGGACATGGTGCGGGAGCTGCAGATCCCGCTGAGCGCCTTCCTCACCGACGAGTCCGCGGCCGAGGACTACGGCTACTTCCGCGACCTGCACGCGCTGGGCGTCTCGATCCAGAACCACACGCTGCACCACCCGCAGATGAACCACATCTCCGAGGACGAGCAGTACACGGAGATCTGCGGTCAGCAGGACATCCTGGAGCGCGAGATCGGCGTCCGGCCGACGCTCTTCCGGCCGCCCTTCGGCGACTTCGACGCCGACACCCTCGCCGTCGCCGAGGAGTGCGGCGCGCGGGCCGCGCCCCTGTGGAACGAGGAGGCCTTCGCGGACCGGATGGACTTCCGCCACGACGACCAGCGCTTCCACCCCGGCGACATCATCCTCACCCACTTCAACGGGCCCAAGGCGTGGGGCGGCACCATGTGCGACATGCTGCGCACCGTGCTGCGCAAGGTCACGGAGCAGGGCTACGCGCTGGCCCGGCTGGAGGACTACGCGTAAGGCGGAGGCGAGGGCCAGGGCTCGGGTGACGGCTGGGGCGAGGGCTCAGGCGAGGGCTCAGGCGTCCCCGTACGCCTCGCCGCCGAGTTCGAGGCGGGCGGTGCCGGCCGTGGTGTCCGCGAGCCAGGCGCGGAAGCCCTCGACGTCCGCCTCGGGCAGCCCCACCTCGATCCGCACGTCCGCGCCGTAGCGCACCTCGCGCACGGCGCGGCCCGTCGCCCGCAGGTCGTTCTCCAGCTTCCCGGCGCGCTGGTGGTCGACCGTGACGGACGCGAGCCGGAAGCGCTGGCGGGTGACGGTCCCGAGCACGTCCAGCGCCTCGCCGACCACGCCCCCGTACGCGCGGATCAGCCCGCCCGCGCCGAGCTTGACACCGCCGAAGTAGCGGGTGACGACCGCGACGACGTAGCGCACCTCGCGGCGGACCAGCATCTGCAGCATCGGCACGCCGGCCGTGCCGCCCGGCTCGCCGTCGTCGCTCGCCTTCTGCACGCCGCCGTCGGCGCCCAGGACGTAGGCGAAGCAGTGGTGGCGGGCGGTGGGGTGCTCCTTGCGGATGCGCGCGACGAACGCCTGCGCCTCCTCCTCCGTGGCGGCGGGCGCGAGCGCGCAGATGAAGCGCGACTTGCTGATCTCGATCTCGTGCTCGCCCTCGCGCGCGACCGTCCGGTACTGCTCCGTCATCCCGACAGCCTATGCGCCGCTCCGGGAATGGTGACGGCGGGATGATCGTTGAGCGGGCATGTACGCGGAACCGGGGATCATCCGGAAGATCATCGAGGAGACCGGCGACACGTGGGCGCTGGTCGGTCTGTCGTCCAACCGGCAGCGGGCGGCCTACGGCGTCGCCGAGGTGCTGCGGCGCCACGGCAAGCGCGTGGTGCCGGTGCACCCGAAGGCCGAGGCGGTCCACGGCGAGCAGGGCTATGCCTCCCTCGCGGACATCCCCTTCCCGGTCGACGTGGTGGACGTCTTCGTCAACAGCGGCCTCGCGGGCCCCGTCGCGGACGAGGCCGTCGCGATCGGAGCGAAGGCGGTCTGGTTCCAGCTGGGGGTGGTCGACGAGGCGGCGTACGAGCGGACCCGCGCGGCCGGCCTGGACATGGTGATGGACCGGTGCCCGGCGATCGAGCTGGATGCGATGCGGGTACGGGACGCCCGCGGCGCGCGCCCGGTCGGGGAACCGCTCGCCTGACGGCCGGGGCCGCCCGTGCCGGCCGCGCTACCCCGCAGGGGCCGTGCGCTAGCGTCGCTTCATGATCAAGGCTAGGTCGGCGACCCATGAGGACGCCGCGGAAATAGTCCGGCTGCGCCGGCTGATGTTCGCCGCGATGAACGGCGACGACGCCCGGGGCGACTGGGAGCGCACGGCCGAGGAGCAGGTGCGCCGGCAGCTCTCGGCACATCCGTGCCTGCTCGGGGCCTTCGTCGTGGACGGCGATCCGGCGCCGGGCGCGCCGCCGCACCTGGCGGCGTGCGCCGTGGGCCGGGTGGAGGAGCGGATGGCGGCACCCGGGCACCCGGAGGGGCGGTTCGGCTTCGTCTTCACCGTGTCCACCGACGAGCGCTACCGGGGGCGCGGCCTCGCGCGGGCGACGACGGAGGCGCTGCTGGACTGGTTCGCCGGGCAGGGCGTCACGCGCGTCGACCTGCACGCGACGCCGGACGCCGAACCCCTCTACCGGAGCCTGGGGTTCGCCGAGCACTCGCTCGCGCTGTCGCTGGACGTGTCGGCGCGGGCGGCGCGGGCCTGACGGAGGCGCCCGCGGTCAGTGCGCGGGCGCGATGGCGACGGCCATCGTCATCTCCACCGGCACGTCACCGGCGTTGCGGTAGGTGTGGGGCACGCTCGACTCGAACGCCGCCGAGGTGCCGGCGGGCACGGTGTGCTCCTCGTCGTCCACGACGAGGGTGAGCTCGCCGGCGGTGACGGTGATCAGTTCGAGCGTGCCGGGCGGGTGCGGGTCGGACGCGCTGACGTCGCCGGGGGCGATGCGCCAGTCCCACAGCTCGACCGGGCCGCGGCCCTGGGCGCCGACGAGCAGGGTGGTGTGGCTGCCCGCCTCCGTCGACCACATGCGCACCGCCTCCTCCCTGGGCACGAGGCGGACGCGGGTGACCTGCTCCTGGTCGAGGAGCGTGGTGATGCTGACGCCGAGGGCGTCGGCGAGCTTGACGGTCGTGCCCACGCTGGGGTTCGTCCGGGCCTGCTCGATCTGGATGATCATGCCGCGGCTGACCCCCGAGCGGGCCGCGAGGGCGTCGAGGGTGAGGTGGCGCTCGGCGCGCCAGCGCTTGAGGTTGCGGGCGAGTGACTGGGTGAGCCGGTCGAGGTCCGTCGCCATCTCCGCCGTCTTCCGTCGAATATATTTGATGCCGAAGTCAAAGATAGTGAACTACGGTGTGCTGCACCGCACTGTTCACCACACTGTACTGCGAGGTTTCCCATGACGGCGGTCTTCGCCCTGACCACGAGCTTCCTGTGGGGGCTGGCCGACTTCGGCGGCGGGCTGCTCACCCGCCGCATCCCCGCCCTGACCGTCGTCCTGGTCTCGCAGCTGCTGGCCGTGGCCGCCCTGGGAACCATCGTCGTCGCCACGGGCGGCTGGACCGAGGCCGGACCGCAGCTCTGGTACGCGGCCGCCGCCGGCGTCGTGGGCCCCGCGGCCATGCTCGCCTTCTACAAGGCACTGGCCCTGGGCCCGATGGGGGTCGTCTCTCCGCTGGGCGCGCTCGGCGGCGTCGCGGTGCCGCTGGGCGTGGGGCTGGTCCTGGGCGAGCGCCCCGGCATCCTGCAGTTCGCGGGCATCGCGGTGGCCGTGGCGGGCGTGGTCCTGGCCAGCGGGCCGAGCATGGGCGGCGCGCCCGTCCAGCGGCAGACCCTGCTGCTCACCCTCGTCGCCGCCTTCGGCTTCGGCTCGGTGATGGCCCTGATCGCCGAGGCGTCGCACAACCTGACCGGCCTGTTCCTTGCCCTGTTCGTGCAGCGCGTGTGCAACGTGGCGGTGGGCGCGGGCACGCTCTTCGCCTCCGTGCGCCGCGGCAACCCGGCGCTGCCCGAGGGAGGCTGGACCACGATCCGCTCGGCGCTGCCCGCCCTCGCCTTCGTCGGCCTCGCCGACGTCGCCGCCAACGGCACGTACAGCATCGCCGCGAACACCGGCCCCGTGACCGTCGCGGCGGTCCTCGCCTCGCTGTACCCCGTGGTGACGGCGCTGGCCGCGCGCGGGTTCCTGAGCGAGCGGCTCCGCTCGGTGCAGGCGGCGGGCGCGGGGCTGGCGCTCGTGGGAACGGTGCTGCTGGCGGCGGGCTGAGGCCGAGTCTCCTTCCGCCGCGGGTGGCGGTGCCCGGACGGCGGCGGACAGACGCCCGCCCCTTCCGCTGAGCCGCCACCGTGGCGGGCCCGGTTCTCACCGCCGCGATGGCGGTTCACCACCAGGTAGCGGACCGGCGGTGCCGTGGCGACACCGGCCACGTGCCCGTGCGTCCCCCGGACGCCGAACCGGGTCCCGGCCCGGCTAAGAGCCGTCAGGCGGCGTCCGTTCCGCGAGTGCCCGGAGCTGTTCCGCCGTCATTTCCGAAGGGATCGGCACCGGGGGTGCCGTCCGCAGGGGCGGCACCCAGCCCGTTGCCGCTTCCCAGCGGCGTACGACCTTCGCCGGGGCGCCCGCGACGACCGTGTGGTCCGGGACTTCTCCGCGGACGACCGCGCCGGCGGCGACCACCACGTTCCGGCCGAGCCGGGCGCCCGGCAGTATCACCGCGCCGGTGCCCAGCCAGCTGCCGGAGCCGATGGAGACGGGCGCGCTGCGCGGCCACTGCCGGCCGATGGGCTCGTGCGGGTCGTCGTAGGAGTGGTTGTCGCTGGTGACGTAGACGTACGGGCCGCAGAACACGTCGTCGCCGAAGGTCACCGGCTGCGAGGCCACCACGTGGCTGCCGCGGCCGAGGACCACGCCGTTGCCCAGGCGGAGCACCGGGTCGGGCCCGAGGTCGAGGCCGGGCATCATGCCGGCGGTGAGCGTGACCTGTTCGCCGATGATGCAGTGGTCGCCCAGCTCGATCCAGCGCTCGCCGAAGACCGTGCCGAGCGGGAAGGCCAGCTTCGTGGCGGGGCCGATCCTGCGGAAGCGGTACGGGCCGGGGTGCTCGGCGGTCACCGCGCCGGCCCGCTGGACCCACCGCCAGCCGCGGTGCACCGCGCGCGACGCGGCGCGACGCCCCCAGGCGCGCAGGGCCGCGGAGGCGTCGGAAGAGAACGCGTTCCTGTTCTTCGGCACCCGGACACGGTAGTCGGCCGGGTGCCGGCCGGCCGCCGGGGTGACCTGTGATCTTCACCCCACCGGCCGGCCGGGCCGCTCAGTCCGCGAGGGCCGCCCGGACCTCGTCGCGCAGCAGGTCGACGTAGTCGCGCATCCAGCCCTCGACGGTCGCCCGGTCCCACAGGTCCGACGAGTACTCGGCCATCCCCACGAGCACGTCGCCCGCCGGGACGAGGCCGAAGGTGAACTCCGCCCGGGCGGCCGCGATCGCGAGGTCCTCGATCGCCACGGTCACCCCCGGCATGTCGATGTCGGTCTCCAGCGAGTTCTGGTAGGCGAAGCCGACCGCGAGCCGGTCCGGCATCTCCATGCCGTACCGCTCCCGCAGCAGGGGCGCCAGGTCCCGCGGCGGCATGAACGCGTCGATGCACGCGACCGACGTCCGGGCCACCTGGTCGACCAGGCCGGTGAAGGAGTCGGCCTCCCCGTCGCGCACCCGCAGGGCGAACCCGGAGGTCGCGCAGGTCACGAGCGACTCGAACGCGCGGCGCCACCGGTTGGCGTAGGAGACGTTGAACACCACGTCGGACTGCCCGGACCCGCGGGCCATCAGCCGGCCCAGCGCCGCCGCGGTGACCGCGTAGGGCGTCGCCCCGCGGCGCCGCGCCAGCCGGTCCACGTCCGCGCGCACGTCGGCGGGCACCGTGAACATCACGACGTCGCCCCGCCCGCTCAGCTCCTCGGGACGCGGCCGGTCGAGCGGCATGGCGACGCCGAACGGCGCGCCGTCCAGCTCGCGCTTCCAGAACGCCAGCTTGCGCTCCTCGGCGGCCGGGTCGGTCTGCTCGCGCTGCCAGCGCGCGTACGCACCCGGCTGACACGGGTCGGTTGCCAGCCCGTCGGGCAGGCCCTTCGCGGCCGCGCCGTAGAGCGCGGCCAGCTCCTGGAGGATCAGGCTGACGGCCCAGCCGTCGCACACGGCGTGGTGCAGGACGAACAGCAGGACCCAGGTGCGCTCGCCGGAGCGCAGCAGGCGCAGCGCCGGTCCCGCACCGGTGGCCAGATCGAACGGCGTCTCGGCGGCCTCGGCGGAGATCCGTGCCACCGCGGCCTCGCGCTCGGCGGCGGGCAGCCCGGTCAGGTCCTCGACGGGCAGGGCCACGGGCCTGGCCCGCAGGATCTCCTGCTGCCAGTCGTCGCCGGCCGGGACGATACGGGTGCGCAGGCCCTCGTGCCGGGCGACGAGCCGGGTCAGGGCGGTGTGCAGGGCGGGCACGTCCAGGTCGCCGGTGAGCGTCAGGCGCATGGCGACGTTGAACACCTGCGGCAGCGCGTGGCCCTGCTGGACCCGGGCGAAGTGGACCTGCTGGTCGGTGGCGGGCGCCCGGTGCTCGACGGCGTCGCCGCCTGAAGCGTCCTCGCCGCCGGAAATCCCCTCGCCAGCAGACGGCCCGTCCGCGAAGAACGCCGCCATGGCCCGCAGCGTGGGCCGCTCGTAGAAGCGCACCATCGGGTACTCGGCGCCGAACTCCTCCCGGGCCCGGTTGACCAGCCGGATCGCCGTGATCGAGTGGCCGCCCAGGTCGAAGAAGGAGGCGTCGGGCGCGATCGAGCCGCCGTCGGTGCCGAACTCGGCGGCCCACAGCGCCCGGAGTCGCCGCTCCACGTCGCCCGGCGGCACGGGCGCGGGGCTCTCCGCCCGGGGCGCCGGAGAGGCGGCCGGTGCGGCCGTGACCAGGTCGGGGGCGGGCAGGCCCGCGCGGTCCAGCTTGCCGCCGGCGGTCACGGGCAGCGCGGCCAGGACCGTCCAGGCGCGCGGCACGAGGTACTCGGGCAGCCGCTCGGCCAGGGCGTCGGCCATGAGGTCGGCGAAGGCCTGCCGGTCGCCCTCGCCCTCCCCCACCGGGTCGGCGGGGACGGCGAAGGCGGCGAGGTAGGCCTCGCCCCGGCCGTTGCGGCGCGCCAGGACGACGGCCTCGCGCACCCCCTCCAGGGAGTTGAGCGCGCGGGAGACCTCCTCCGGCTCGACGCGGAAGCCGCGGATCTTCACCTGGTCGTCGGTGCGGCCGCGGAACTGCAGCTTGCCGTCCGCGGTCCAGCGCACGAGGTCGCCCGTGCGGTAGAGGCGGGCGTCCGGGCCGCCGTCGGGGTCGGGCAGGAAGCGACCGGCGTCCGCCTCGGGCCGGTGCAGGTAGCCGCGGGCCACGCCCGGCCCGCCGACGTGGAGTTCGCCGACGGTGCCGACGGGCACCGGTGCGCCCGACTCGTCGAGGACGCGCACGCGCACGTTGTCGACGGGGCGGCCGATCGCGATCTCCTCCGGCTCGCCGCCGCAATCGCCGGCGGGCTCCACCGTCTCGACCGTGCACAGCACGGTGACCTCGGTGGGCCCGTAGACGTTGGCGACCTCGTACGGAGTGCCGGGCCGCGGCCGGGTGCGCAGCACGTCGCCGCCCATGAGCAGGTGGCGCAGCGGCGGCTGGGCGTCCGGCGCGAGCTGCAGCAGCGTCTCGCCGAGGGCCGTGGGCAGGATGGAGAACGTGACGCCCTGGGCCGCGTACCAGCGGGCGAGGGCGAGCGGGTCCTTGCGGACGGCGTCGCCGGCGACGGTCAGCGAGGCGCCCGCGGTCAGCGCCGGCCAGACCTCCAGGACCGAGGCGTCGAAGCTCTGGCTGCAGACGAGGGCGCTGCGGTCGGCGGAGGTGAACCCGAAGCGCCGGTGGTGCCACGCGCAGAGGTCGGTGACGGCGCGGTGCGGGACGGCGACGCCCTTGGGCGTGCCGGTGCTGCCCGACGTGTAGATGACGTAGCACAGGGACTCGCCGCCGGCGGCGGGCGCCGCGGGGGCGGGGGTGCCGGCCGGGGTGTCGCCGGGGCGCACGACGGCGACGCCGTCCGGCAGCCGGAGCCGCTCCGCGCCGTCCCGCGGGGCGACGAGGACGCGGGCGCCGGACTCGGCGATCACCTTCTCGGCGCGGGCCCGGCCGAGGGCGGGGTCCAGCGGGACGTACGGGCTGCCGGCCTTGAGGGCGGCGAGCATGGCGACGACGAGCTGGGCGGAGCGCGGCAGCCACAGGGCGGCGGGGGCGCCGTCAGCGCCCCGCTCGCGGAGCACGGCGGCCAGCCGGCCGGCCTGCTCCTCCAGCTGACCGTAGGTCAGCACCTGGTCGCCGTCGACGACGGCGGCGGCGCCGGGCGCGGCCGCGGCCCGGCGGGCCACCTGCTCGTGGACGGAGACCGCCTCCAGGAGGCGCTGCGGGCCCTGCTCCCACTCGGCGGGCACGGGTCCGCCGGGCACGCCGGGCACCCCGGGTTCCCCGGTCGCGCCCGGTGCGAGATCGTCGGCTGCTGCGGACGGTGCGGGCCCGCCGGCCGCAGCGCGTACGGGGCCGCCCGGCACGGACCGTGCGGTAGCGCCGGACGCCGGCTGCGCGAGCCGGGACAGAGGCGTGTCCGGAGCGGCGACGGCCGCCGTCAGCACGTCCCGGAAGGTGCCGAAGAACCGGTCGGCGGTCTCCGGGTCGAACAGGTCGGTGTTGTACTCCAGGTGGCAGCGGATGCCCTGCGGCTGGTCGGTGAAGTAGACGGTGAAGTCGGTCAGGGCCTTGTCCGGTCCCGCTTCCACGGGCGTGGCCGTGACGTCCGGCAGCTCGAAGCGGAACGGGTCGCTGCTCTCGTACTCGGCGAGCACCTGGAAGACGGGCGTGCGGTCCGTGACGCGCGGCGGCGCGAGCTCGCGCACCACCGCCTCGAAGGGCACGCCCGCGTGGTCGTACGCGTCGAGGGCGCGGCCCCGTACGCGGTCCAGCAGCGTCGCGAAGGACGGGTCGCCGGAGAGGTCGAAGCGCAGGGCCAGGGTGTTGACGAAGAACCCGAGCAGGTCCGCGGCCCGCTCCGGCCGGTCGGAGATGGGCGTGCCGATGACGATGTCGTCCTGTCCGGTGACGCGCTGCAGCATCGCCGCGTAGCCGGCGAGCAGGGTCATGAACAGGGTGCCGCGGCGGGCCCGGCTCAGCTCGCGCAGGCGCGCGGAGAGCTCCGGGTCCAGGGTGCGGAAGACGGCCCGGCCGCTGGACGTCATGACCGCGGGGCGCGGCCGGTCGGTGGGCAGGTTCAAGACGGGCAGGTCGCCGCCGAGCGTCTCGCGCCAGTAGGCGAGGTCCGCGGCGGCCTCAGGGCCTTGCAGCGCCGCGGCCTGCTCGCGGGCGTGCTCGGCGTAGCTCCAGGTGAGGGCGGGCAGCCCGGGGTCGGTGCCGTCGCGCCAGGACCGGTAGAGGGCCGACAGGTCACGGGTGAGGACCGCCCCGGAGGCCGCGTCGACCACGATGTGGTGCAGCGACAGCACGAGCACGTGCGCCTCGTCGGCGAGCTTCACGAGCCGGGTGACGAACAGGGGGCCTTCGGCGAGGTCGAAGCGGCGGGCGCTCTCGGCGGCCAGGGTCTCCCGCAGCGCCTCCTCCCCGCGCCCCGTTCCGTCCACGACCGCGAAGTCGGGTTCGGAGGGCGGCCGTACGACCTGGCGCGGCTCGCCCCGGGTCTCCCGGAAGACGGTCCGCAGGCCCTCGTGGCGGGCGACGAGGCCCCGCAGCGCCGCGCGCAGGGCGGACACGTCCAGCGGGCCGTCGAGGCGGATCGCCTTGGTCTCGTTGTAGGCGGTGCGGCCCGGCAGCATGCGCTCCAGGAACCAGATGCGCTGCTGGCCCGGGGAGAGCGGGGCCTCCACGGGGGCGGGGGCGAGGACGGCGGCGGGCTCCGGCGCGGCCTCCGCCGTGGTCTCCCGGTAGCGGCGGCGCAGGGCGTCGATGTGGGTGAGGCTCGCGCGCAGCTCGCCGGGCGCGACGCCGAAGTCGACGAGCGAGACGAGCTCGTCGGCGCCGGCCGCGGTGACGGTGTCCACCACGGGCGAGACGGTTTCGACGGTGCCGATCAGCGCCCGCTGGTCGCAGTAGCGGTCGTAGGCGCGGCGGAACACGACGTCGAGGTCGTCCTCGCTGAGCGTGGAGAGGTCCACGTTGTGCCCGAGGCTGTTGGTGACGCCGCCGAACAGCGACAGCGACGCCCGCATGTAGCGCGACAGGGGTGCGTACGCCTCGGCGCGGGCCGTGTCGTGACGAGCGGCGAGGTAGGTGTGCAGCAGGACGGCCACGCGGCCGGCGGCCGGGTCCAGGCCGTGCTCCTCGCGGGTGCGGCGGTACAGCGCGATGTTCTCCGCGAGCTGTTCGACGCTCTGCGTCATCAGGTTGGTGACGATGCCGAGGTCGTGGCGGGCCGCGAGCGCGAACGAGGCCGGGTTGCCGACCACGGCCGTGTACATCGGCGGGGCGTCCTGGACGGGCCGCGGGAAGAGCCGTACGTCGGCCTCGCCGTCACCGGTGGTCCGGCGCAGCGGCTCTCCGCGCCAGAACCGCCGCACCTGCTCCAGCTGCTCGTACATCGTCTCCTTGTGCCGGCCGAAGCGGTCGGGGAAGAAGACGAAGTCGTTGGCGTGCCAGCCGCTGGCGATGCCGACGCCGACGCGGCCCCCGGAGAGGTTGTCGGCCATCGACCACTCCTCCGCGACCCGGATCGGGTCGTGCAGCGGCAGGACGACGGACCCGGCGTTGAGCCGGATGCGCCGGGTCTCCCGGGAGAGGGCGGCGGCGAGCACGGCGGGGTTGGGGAAGAGCCCGCCGAAGGAGTGGAAGTGCCGCTCGGGCATCCAGAGGGCGTGGAAGCCGTTCCGGTCGGCGAACCGGGCGGTCTCCATGAGCAGTTCGTACTTGCCCTGCTGGTCGCCGTCCTCGGGGTAGTCGCCGAAGAAGTAGACGCTGAAGTCGGGAGTGCGGGGGGATTTCTGCGGCGCGGCCGGTGTGGCGGCCGCGGCCGCGTTCCAGGCCATGGCGGCGACACGTACCGTCTTGTTCTGCTCTTCGGCAGGAGCGTCTTCGGCAGACGCAGGAGCCTTCGCCGCCACGGTCACGAAGTCCGCCACGGACGCTGCCGCGTCATCGGACGCCGGCGCCTTCGGCGCCAACGGACGCGTGCCCGGGAAGAACCCCGCCCCCCGCAACTCCCGCAAGGAGCCCTTGACCGCGTCCGCGATGAACTCCAGGTCGCCGTCGGAGTGCGCGGTGGACAGGAAGAAGTTCCGCCACTCCCACACGTGGACGCCGCGCAGCATCAGGTGGTGGTAGAGCAGTTCCATGTCCGCCCGGTGGTCGAACCGGAACTGCGAGCCGAAGTGGCTCATCCTCAGTGGGAACTCCTCCGCCTCGAAGAAGGCGTTGAGCGCCCCGGCCAGCTCGGCCGTCCGCGCGTTGAGCCGCTCCTGCAGCAGCGGGCTGTGCTCCTTGAGGTGCGTGAGGACGGCCCGCGCGGCGACCATCGACACGGGGTGCTGGATGTACGTGCCGCCGAAGAACGTCGTGTCCGCGGGCGGGTAGCTGTCGTCGCCGTAGGACCAGTGGCCGCCGTCGACGCCGTCCATGATGTCGGCGCGGCCGGCGATGGCCCCGATGGGGAAGCCGCCGCCGAGCAGCTTGCCGTAGGTGGCGAGGTCGGGCGTGACGCCGTAGAGCTCCTGGGCGCCGCGGAGGGCGGGGCGGAAGCCCGTCAGCATCTCGTCGAACATGAGGACGATGCCGTGGCGGGCGGTGAGTTCGCGCAGCCTGCGCACGAACTCGACGGGCTGCAGTTCGGGGTGCCGGCTCTGCACGGGCTCGATGATGACCGCGGCGATGTCCCCGGCCTGCTGGGCGATGGCCTCCAGGGAGGCGTCGCTGCCGTACTCCAGGACGATCAGGTCCGCGACGGCGCTGTCCGGGATGCCGCGGGAGACGGGCACGGTGACCCGGGCGTCCGGGCCGCCCGAGGAGCGACCGAGGACGGTATCGGCGTGGCCGTGGTACGCGCCGAGGAAGGTGACGATCTTGTTGCGGCCGGTGGCGGAGCGGGCGAGGCGGATCGCCGCGGAGTTGGCCTCCGTGCCGGAGTTGGCGAAGGCCACGCGCTCCATGCCGGTCAGCCCGGCCAGCAGCTCGGCCGCCTCGCCGGTCTCGGCGTTGCGGGGGCCGAGCCGGATGCCGCGGGAGAGGTGCTCGCGGACGGCCTCGGTGACGAACGCCGGCTCGTGGCCGAAGAGGAGCACGCCGAAGCCCATGGTGATGTCGACGTACTCGTTGCCGTCGACGTCCTGCAGGCGGGCGCCGCTCGCCCGGCGGCCGGCGATGGGGTAGAGCATCTCCTTGGTGGCGCTGCGGAAGCCGACGACGGCGCGGCTGTCGGCGAGGACGCGGCGGTAGCGCTGGGCGAGCTGCTTGGAGGTGGGGGTCTTCGCGGTGTAGCGGCGCACGAGGTCGGCCAGGTGCTCCTGCTGGGCGCGCGGAGCACCGCCCCGGACCATGCCGGAGGCGCGGGAGACGGTCACGCGGGGGCCGTGCACGCTGCGCGGCGCGGCGGCCGCCGCCTCGGCCGGGACCGCCGGCTCGCCCTGGACCGGCTCGCCCGTGACCGCCGGTTTCTCCGTGCCCGGCGACTTTCCGTCCGGAGAACTCCCCTCAGGCCCGCCGCCGATCTGCCCGGCGATGCGCCGCGAGAGCTCGGCCATGGCCGCGAGGTCCTGGTCGAGGGCCGCGGAGGCGGCGTCGAGACCGCTCACCGGGCCACCCCCGCGGCGCCGTTCAGACGGGACGTCGCCGCGGCCGTCTGCAGGGACAACAGCTGGGAGAGCTGGGACATCATCTGCAGCTGTATCTGCGATATCTGCTGCAGCCTGTGGGCGAGGTCCTCCAGCTCCCTGCGCGTGGCGTACTCGGGGGCGCCGGCCGCCGGGGCGACGGGCTCCGGGGCAACGGGCGCGGGGGCCGCGGGGACGGCCGGGGACGGCGCGGCGGGCCGCGGCATGACCGGCTGCTCCGCCACAGGCGGTGCCGGAGGCGCGGCCGGCACCGCAGCGGGCCCCGCGGGCGCGGCCGCCCCGGGCTCCTCCCCCGCCATCCGGCTCACGATCAGCTCCGCGAGCAGGAGCGGCGTCCCGGTCTCCTCGAACAGCTCCCGCATCGACACCTTGACCCGGTACTCCTGCTCCAGCTCGCGCAGCGCGCTGATCATCTGGAGCGAGTCGGCGCCGAGGTCGAAGAAGGAGGTCTCGCCGGTGATGGCGTCCGGGTCGTGCCCGAGGTGCCGGGCGGCCGACTCGACGATGCTTCGGACGACCCGCTCGACCGCTGCCTGGTGCTGTACCACAGTGGCTCCATCTGTCGCTGGTGTTCCGGTACGTACGGCCGTCAACTCCGGCCCTGTCCAGTAGTCCTTGTGCTGGAAGCGGTAGCCCGGCAGCGGGATCCGGCGGCCCCCGGCCCCCGCCAGCAGCGGCCGCCAGTCCAGGTCCGCGCCCGCGCAGTGCAGGCCCGCCGCCGCGGCCCACAGGGCGCCGAGGCCGGTGCCGCGGCGCAGCGACGGCAGGGCGCGCGCGTCCGGCAGGGCCCGGCGCGCCAGGCCGCTCAGCGTGGTGTGGGGGCCGATCTCGACCACGGCCGCCGGCTCCTGCGCGCCCACGGTGCGCAGCGCTTCGTCGAAGCGGACGGGTTCCCGGGTGTGCCGCAGGAAGTACGCGGTGTCCGGCGTCCAGCCGGGTGCCCGCAGCGTCCCGTCCAGTGCGCTGACGAAGGGGATCCGGGTGGGCCGGAAGGCGGTCTCGTCGAGCACCGCCCGGAAGTCCTCCAGCACCGGCTCCATGAGGGCGGTGTGGAAGGCGCGTTCCACCGGGAGGCGTTCGCCGGGCGTGCCGCGCTCCTCCAGCAGGGCGAGCACCCGGTCCACGGCGGCGACGGGCCCGGCGAGGACGTGGGAGCGCTCGCCGTTGGCCACGGACAGCTCCGCGCCGGGGACTTCGGCGGCGAGGGCGAGGGCCGCGCCGCGGGTGAGCGGTACGGCGGCCATCGCGCCGGGGGCGCAGAGCTTCTGCATCAGCCGGCCGCGTGCGGCGGTGAGGCGCAGGCCGTCCTCCAGAGTGAGGGCTCCGGCGGCGTGGAGGGCCGCGTACTCGCCGACGCTGTGCCCGGTGACGGTGCCGGGGGCGACGCCGGTGTCCCGCCACAGCCGCGTGAGCGCGCACTGCAGCGCGAAGAGGGCGGGCTGGGCGGTGTCGGTGGCCCACGGGGAGCCGTTCCCGGCGGTGCCGAGGAGTCCGTCGAGCAGGGAGCCGCCGCCGAGGTCGCGGTGGTGGTGCTCGCAGGCGTCGAGCACGTCCCGTACGGCGGGGAAGCGCTCGTAGAGCTCCCCGGCCATGCCGGGGTACGGGCTGGCCTGGCCGGTGAACTGGAAGACGACGCCGGGCGCGCCGTCGCGCGGGGCCGTGCCGGCCGTGACGGCCGCGGAGTCCGTGCCGCTGAGCCGGGCGTCGAGGGCGGCGGCGAGCGCGGCGGGCGTGGTGCCGCGGACGGCCAGCCGGTGGCGCCCGTGGGCGCGGCCGAGCGCGGCGGTGGTGACGAGGTCGGCGAGCGGGGTGCCGGGCCGCTCCCGCAGCCGGTCGCGGAAGGCGCGGGCGTTGGCGGCCAGCGCCTCCTCGCTGCTGCCGGAGACCAGCAGGACGTCCGGCGGGGCCGCGGCGGCGGCCGGGCGGGGCGCGGGCTCGGGGGCCTGTTCGAGGACGAGGTGGACGTTGGTGCCGCCGATGCCCAGGGAGGTCAGGCCCGCGCGGCGCGGGTGGTCGGCCTCGGGCCAGGGCCGGGCGGCGGCCGGGATGTAGAAGGGGCTGCCGTCCAGGGCGAGCAGCGGGTTGGGGGTGGTGAAGTTCGCCATCGGCGGGACGACGCCGTGCTCCAGGACGAGCAGCGTCTTGATCAGGCCGGCCAGGCCGGAGGCCACGTCGAGGTGGCCGATGTTGGCCTTGGTCGAGCCGAGCGCGCAGTAGTGGGTGCGGTCGGTGTCCTCGCGGTACGCGGCCGTGGCGCCGTCGAACTCGATGGGGTCGCCCTTGAGGGTGCCGGTGCCGTGGGTCTCCAGATAGCCGATGGTGTCCGCGCCGACGCCGGCCCGGTCCAGGGCGCGGCGGACGGCGGCGCGCTGCCCGCCGGCACTGGGCGCGCTGTACGCCTTCTTGTCCGCGCCGTCGTTGGTGACGCCCCAGCCGCGGATGACGCCGCGCACGGTGTCGCCGTCGGCGAGGGCCCGGTCCAGCCGCTTGAGGACGACGGCGGCGACGCCCGTGCCGCCGACGGTGCCGTCGGCGCCCGCGTCGAAGGCGCGCAGCCGGCCGGACTTCGAGAGGATGGAGCCCTTGACGTACTGGTAGCCGAGGACCTGGGGGACGTGGACGGCCGTGGCGCCGGCGAGGGCGAGGTCGCAGTCGTCCGCGAGCAGCGCCTGCGCGGCCATCTGGACCGCCACGAGCGAGCTGGAGCAGGCGGTCTGGACGTTGACGGCGGGTCCGGTGAGGCCGAGCCGGTAGGCGGCGCGGGTGGCGGTGAAGTCGGGGGCGTTGCCGGTCACGATCTGCATGCCCGCCATCCAGTTGCTGACGGGCGCACTCGGCAGGACGTTGTTGAGGAGGTAGGTCTCCAGCGTGTACAGGTGGTAGCCCGCGGTGGCGTAGACGCCGACGCGGCTGCCGTCGCGCTCGCCCGGGTACCCCGCGTTCTCCAGGGCGTGCTGGGCGCACTCCAGGAACAGCCGCTGCTGCGGGTCGGTGAGCTGCGCCTCGCGGGCGCTCATCCCGAAGTGCGGGGCGTCGAAGCCGGTGATGTCGTCCAGGATCCCGGAGGCTCCGACGAAGTCGGGGGCCTCGTAGCGCTCGGCGGGCACGCCGGCCGCGGCGAGCTCCTCGTGGGTGAAGCGGGTGATGCAGTCGGTTCCGTCGCGGATGATGCGCCAGAAGTCCTCGGGGGTGTCCGCGCCCGGCAGCCGGAAGGCCAGTCCGATGACGGCGACGGCCCGGTCGGTGCGGGGCCCGTGGTGGGGCGTGGGTGTCATGAGCTGCGGCCTTCCGCCGTCGATACGTCCCGGGCGGCCCGGTCGTCGCGGTCGCCGGGCCGGTCCTGGCTCCGGGTGGGGGTCCTGCCGCGGGCGAGGAGCACGGCGAGCAGGACGACGCACAGGGCGATGGCCAGCCCGTGGAAGGCGGCCACGACCTGCAGCGGTGAGAACGCCTCCAGCAGGGCCGCGCTGACGATCATGCCGAGGCCGAAGCCGGTGTTCTCGGCCGAGGCGGACAGCCCGAAGAGCCGGCCGCGCTCGGCGTCGGGGGCGGCCTGGAGGCGGGAGACGTAGACGATCTCCGTGAAGCCGTCGGCCATGCCGGCGACCAGCGCGGCGATGAGGGTGGGCACGGTGGGCAGGCCCGCGAAGACGACGATGAACGCCGCCGACATCAGGCACGCGCCGAGCGCGAACGCCCGCTCCCCCGGGGTGCGGCCGGTCTTCTTGGTGACCCGGCCGAACAGCTGCTGCGCGACGATGTTGCCGATGGCCCAGGTGGCCCAGAACTGGCTGATGAACGTGGCCGGGTGGGCGGGGTCCAGGCCGTCCGAGTAGATGGGCAGCGCCACGTTGTGGGACGAGGAGCCCAGCCCGTCCACCGCCCGCACCGCGATCATCACCGCGAGCAGGGGCGCCGTGCGCAGCAGCATCCGGGCGAAGCCGCCCGCGGCGCCGGCCTCCTCCTGCTCCGCGCCCGCGGCGCCTTCCGAAGCGTCCTCGGCGGCCGCCCGGGTCCGTACGGGCAGCATGAAGAGGACGCCCGCGGAGATCACGAAGGTGACGGCGTCCAGGGCGAACGCCGTGGCGTAGCCGAGCTGTGCCACGACCAGGCCCGAGGACGCGAAGCCCGCGATCATGGCGAGCGAGCGGCCGGTGACGAGCAGGCCGTTGGCGCGGGCCCGGTGCTCGGCCCCGACGATCTCCGGCACGCTGGTGCGCAGCGCGACCTGGGAGAGCGTCGAGCAGGAGCCGGTGATCACCGCCAGGGCGAAGAGCAGGCCGACGCGGGCGCCGTCCGGGGCGAGCAGCAGCGCGAGCAGGGCGATCGCCTGCGTGAGGTCGGCGCCGGCCATCAGGCGCTTGCGGTCGCGGGTGGAGACCAGGCGCCCGGCCACGAAGCCCGCGAGCACGCTGGTCACGAGGCGTACGGCCATGAAGAGGCCGGCGGTGAGCGCGCTGCCGGTGACGTGGTAGATGAAGACGTTCAGCGCCACCATGTTCAGGTAGCTGCCGTACGCCGAGATGCCGTTGCCGACGACGAGCAGGCGGAAGTGCCCCACGCGCGGTCCCCCTCCGGTCGCTCTGGGCTGTGGCGCCGCGGTCGGCGGCTTCTTTCACATTCGCCCGGTTCGAAGCGGGGCTGGAGCCACGGAAGTTGGGGACTTGACAGCCGACCGGCCTTTGATTAAGGGGGCATTGACCGGGCAGTCACTCTGTTTTACTTGCATTTAGCAGAGTTCGTGGTTAGATCCCTCTAAAGCGTCGCGCGGGTGGAGGAACTTCATCCGCGGCCGGCCGCAGGTCACCCATGCCGAGCGGCTCCGCCAGCCACATGGAGACGAGATGCCCGGCCGCAGCGTCCAGACGGGACCGCCGCGCCTGTCGCCCCGCGAGCGGCAGGTGCTGGCCCACATCGGCGCGGGGCTCACCTACCACCAGACGGCCAGGCGGCTCGGCATCAGCGTCCACACCGTCGGCACCTACCTGCGCCGCATCCGCGCCAAACGCCCGGCGCCCACCCTCGCGGACCTGGTCCGCCTCAGCATCAACCAGGACGCGAGCCGCAGCGGCTGAACGCAAAACGGCCCCCGGATCCGCGGTGCGGTTCCGGGGGCTGCTGACGAGGCGCTGCGGTCAGCCGGCGGCTGCGGTCAGTCGGCGGTGCCGACCGGCTCGGGCCGGGCCTCGGCCGGTTCGGCGGCGCGGGCGGCCTCGGCCTTCTTGGCCTTGATCCGCATGACGACCAGCGAGCCGATGCCGAAGAGCACGGCGGCGATCAGGCCGTACATGGAGAACTTCTTCAGCCACTCCTCGGCGACCTTGCCGACGTAGTAGATCACCGCGACGGTGCCGCCGGCCCAGACGACGCCGCCGAGCACGTTGGCGATCAGGAACTTCCAGTACGGCATCTTCAGCACGCCCGCGAGCGGTCCGGCGAAGATCCGCAGCAGGGCGATGAACCGGCCGACGAAGACGGCCCACATGCCCCACTTCTCGAAGGACCGCTCGGCCGTGGCGACGTGGTGCGGCCCGAAGTGCTTGGGGAACTTGCGGCCGAGCCACTCCAGCAGCGGCCGGCCGCCCTTGCGGCCGATCAGGTATCCGATGGAGTCACCGATGATCGCACCCGCGACGGCGCACGCGCCCAGCACCCAGGGGTTGATGTGGTCCTGGGTGGCGGCCATCAGCGTGGCACTGACGAGGACGATCTCACCGGGAAGCGGAATACCCAGGCTCTCCAGCCCGATGACCCCGCCCACCAAGAGGTAGACGGCGATCGCCGGTACCGTTTCGAGCCACTCCTGGATGTGCAACGCCGGTTCCTCCCCGGTTTGACGATCTCTTCCCGGCGTGCGCCGCGGGGGCGCACGCCGGGAAGCCTACTGGAGGAGAGGACTCCCTCAGGGCCCCGCGGGTTGCGGCGGACCGGCTACTTGTTCGGCCGAAGGGTCCAGACGACCGTCATTTCGCCGGTCACCGCGCCGTCCTCACGGGTGATCGCCACGTGCACGGGGAACTCCGGCCGGCCGCCCGCGTCCAGCTCGGCGACGACGTCGGCGGCCGGGCGGCCGAGCTCGGCGGTGGCGGTGACGGGGCCCATGGCGAGCTTCTTGTAGCCGATCTCGGCGCTGACGGCCAGCGGCACCGCGCGCGAGAGCTGGTCGCCGAAGGCGGCCAGGACGATCGCGCCGCTCGCGGACTCGGCGAGGGTGAACATCGCGCCGGCGTGCGGGCCCCCGACGTGGTTGTGGTAGTCGGGCTGGTCGGGCAGGCGGACGACGGCGCGCCCCGCCCCCGCCTCCTCGAAGACGAGGTTGAGCGTCTTGGCCATGGGCACGGTGGCCAGGAGCATGTCGCCGATCGAGGGCTGGGTGGTCTCAGACATACCCGCAAGTTACCAGTCAGTAGTAAGGGCGGGGAAGGGGCGGCCTCACCGGGATCACCATCTGCCTCTATGGTTATCGGCCATGTGGCCAGGACAGCAGCCGCCCGGGGGCGAGCAGAACCCGCAGGACTCGAATCCCTACAAGACGCCGGTGCCCCCGTCAGGGCCGCCGTCCGGCGCGCAGCCGGGATACCCGCCGCCCAACCCGTACCAGCAGCCGCCGACCCTCCAGCAGCCGAATCC
This sequence comes from Streptomyces sp. XH2, assembly GCF_049725035.1. Classification (NCBI taxonomy): domain Bacteria; kingdom Bacillati; phylum Actinomycetota; class Actinomycetes; order Kitasatosporales; family Streptomycetaceae; genus Streptomyces; species Streptomyces sp. XH2. The sequence goes on from NZ_JBMMMZ010000004.1 coordinate 409,184, forward strand.
GTACCAGCAGCAGCCCCCCGGCCCGCCGCAGCCCGGTGGGCCGGCCGGCGGTCAGCAGTGGCACACGCCGGCCCCGGCCGGTGCGCCCGGGCCGCCGCGCGACAACCGCAAGCGGACCACGATCATCGCGATCACCGCTGCGGTCGCCGTGGTGGCCGCCGCCGTGATCACCGGTGTCGTCGTCCTGAAGGACGACGGCAAGGAGAACGTGGCGCACAACGACCCGACGAAGGCGCCGACCGCGGCACCCTCCGCTTCCTCGGCGGCCCCCTCCCAGGGCGCGAGCGAGGACCCGGCGGACAATCCGCGGGCGAGCGTCGAGGTCAAGCCCGTGATCGACGGGTGGAAGGTCGTCACCAACAGCAAGCGGCACGTCGCCTACGACGTGCCGCAGGAGTGGAAGGTCGCCTCCCCGGGGACGAGCTTCGGCTTCCACGACGAGGACGACCACGGCTTCCCGCCCAACGGCAAGGGCATCAACATGACCGGCGTGGCCCTCCTCAACGAGGACCGCTGCGAGAAGGACGCCACCCCCGTCGCCGCCGGCACCAAGGGCGCCCAGGGCGCCAAGAGCGAGGCCGACGCCGCCGAGAACGAGGCGCTGAACTGGCTCTTCTGGGGCTTCGACCAGAAGAAGACCGGGAAGTTCAACTACTCCAAGGGCAAGGAGTTCAAAAGCGACCACGGCATCACCGGCACCTCCTCCTCGGCGACGGTCACCGGCGTCGCGAAGAAGCACCAGTGCGCCACCAGCGCCAAGTCCGTGGCGGTGACGTACAAGGACGTCAACGGCGACCTGGCCACGTGGTGCCTCTACAGCGCCACGGGCACCGAGGACGAGGTGCCCGACGACGTCATCAAGAAGATCATGAGCTCCCTGCGACCCCTCAAGAGCTCCTGACCCCCTCAACCCGCCACCCGCCCGGACGGCCGGCGTCAGCCCACGCTGAACGCCCCGCCCGGCGGCTCCGGCGAGCCCACGGCCTCCGCGTCGTGCACCGGCCCGGCCCCGGCGGCGAACCGCTCCAGGGCCGGGCCGTGCTCGACCCGGGCCGGGAAGGCGTCCGCGGCCGCGCGCCGGGCCAGCGCCGCGACCGGGAGTTCGGCATGCGAGGCGACGAGGATCGCGTTGCCGAAACGCCGCCCGCGCAGCATCTGCGGCTCCGCGATCAGGCACACGTGCGCGAAGACCTCCGCGAAGGTGGCCACCTGCGAGCGGAGGAAGGCGAAGGGCGCGCCGTCGGCGAGGTTCGCGGCGTAACGGCCGGCGGGCCGCAGCACCCGGGCGGCGGCCCGCGCGTACTCCAGCGACGTGAGGTGGGCCGGGACCCGGGAGCCGCCGAAGACGTCCGCGACGATCACGTCGGCGGAGGCGGCGGGCGACGCCTCCAGCTCGCTGCGCGCGTCACCGGCGATCACCTCGATGCCGGAGCCGTGCCGCAGCGGCAGGTGCTCGGCGACCAGCGCGAGCAGCCCGCGGTCCGCCTCGACGACGCGCTGCCGGGAGCCCGGGCGGGTCGCGGCGACGTAGCGGGGCAGGGTGAGCGCCCCGCCGCCGAGGTGCAGCACGTCGAGCGGGCGGTTCGGCTCGGCGGCGGCGTCGAGGACGTGGGCGACCCGCTGGGCGTACTCGAACTCGAGGTGGGTGGGGTCGTCCAGGTCGACGTACGACTGCGGAGAGCCCTCCACGGTGAGCAGCCAGGCCCGCGGCCGGTCCACGTCGGGCAGCAGCTTGGCGGTGCCCCAGTCCACGTCCCGCGTGACGGGTATCGGTTCTCCTGCTTCGTTCACGCCCCCATTGTCGGTCAGGGGTGCGGTGAGGAGACCGTGCCGGTGCCGACGGTGCGGCCTCCCTCGCGGACGACGAAGGCCAGGCCGGATTCGAGCGGCACGTCCCGGTCGAGGGCGACGGCCGCCGTGACGGTCTCGCCGGGGAGCGCGACGCCGGGCCCGCCGAGGTGCACGGTGCCGGGGACGCCGGCCGTGCGGACGTGGAACTGCGGGCGGTAGCCGGAGAACACGGGGGTGTGCCGGCCGCCCTCGTCCGCGCCCAGCAGGCGGATGTCCGCGGCGAAGCGGCGGCGGGGCACGACGCTGCCGGGCGCGGCGAGGGTGTCGCCGCGGCGCGCCTCGTGGCGGTGGAGCCCGCGGAGCAGCAGGGCGACGCGGTCGCCCGCCTGCGCGGCGCCGAGCGGCCGGCCGAAGCTCTCCAGGCCGGTGATGACGATGTCGCGGGGGCCCTCCGGGCCCAGGAGTTCGACGTGGTCGTGGAGCAGGACGGTGCCGCGCTCGACGACGCCGGTGACGGCGGTGCCGCGCCGGGGCAGGGTGAAGACCTTGTCCGCAGAAAGCAGGAACGGCGCGTCCGCGTAGCGCAGGGGCGTCGGTACGTAGGTGTCGACGGCGTCGAGGAGGGCCTCGATCGCGGCCGTCCAGCGCGGGTCGCCGTCGAGGGCGCGCAGGCCGGAGACGCGGACGACCGCGGTGTGCTCGCCGTCGTAGCCGTGGGCGGTGAGCAGGGCGCGGGCGTCCCGCTCGACCAGGTCGGTGCGCTCCGGGTCGCTCGCGTCGGCTTTGGTGAGCGCGACGACGACGTGGCGCACGCCCGTGCTGCGGGCGAGCAGCAGGTGCCCGGCGGTCTGTGCGGCGGGCCCGTCGGCGGCGGAGACGGCGAGGACGGCGCCGTCGATCCGTGCCGTGCCGGCGAGCAGGTTGCCGGTGAAGCGGGGCCGGCCGGGCGGGTCGGTGTGGGCGTAGTGGCGGGTGTCGGTCTCGTAGGCGACGTGCGCGCAGGCGACGGTGCCGCTCCGTGCGGCCTCTTCCGGGGCGCGGTCGAGGCGGGCGGGCGGGACGAAGACGGCCCGGCCCCGGTCGCCGAGGACCTTGGTGACGGCGGCGGTGAGGGTGGTCTTGCCGTGGCGGGAGTGGCCGAGGACTGCGATGTTGAGGTGCGGTTTGCGGCGCGGAAGGCCTGATAGTGGCCGGTGCATGCGGTCGATGCTCGCGCACGGGGTGCGGGGCGTCGAACGGTTTTCGCGGACTCCGGGCCACCACGCGGAGAGGACGCATGGACGGCATTCGAGTGAACGTATGAGGAAGGAGTGTTCCGCTCCCGCCCGGTCTTTCCGGGATGACGACCGCTTTATATCCCTGTCGGTTAGGCTCCAGCGATGTCCGATCCCGCTGCGCCCTCCCCCGGCCCCGCCGAGCACCGTCCGCGCGCCCGGCCGACCGCGTGGTTCCGCCTGGGCCTGCTCGTGGTGCTGCTGGCCGCCGCCGCGGCCACGGTGCTCTCCCTGCACCCGGAGCGGCTGCTCGCCGAAGGCTGGCCGCAGCTGTCGGGCGGCGCCGCCGTCGTACTGTTCTCCGCGGCGTACGGGCTGTGCACGGCGGCGTTCGTGCCGCGTCCGATCCTCAACATCGCGGCCGGCGCGCTGTTCGGCGCCCCCGCGGGGACGGCTGCGGCCGTGGTGGGCACGGTGCTGGGCTCGGCCGCGTCGTTCGGGCTGGGCAGGATGCTGGGGCAGGACGCGCTGCGGCCGCTGCTGCGCGGGCGGTGGCTGCTGGCGGCGGACCGGCAGCTGAGCCGGCACGCCTTCCGCTCGATGATGGCCGTCCGGCTCTTCCCGGGCGTTCCCTTCGCCGCCGCGAACTACTGCGCAGCCGTGTCGCGGATGCGGTGGGCGCCGTTCCTGCTGGCGACCGCGCTGGGGAGCGCGCCCGCCACCGCGGCCTACGTGATCGCCGGCAGCCACGCCACGGCGCCGACGTCGCCCGCGTTCCTCGGGGCGACGGCGTTCATCGCGGTGACCGGGCTGGCGGCGGTGGTCGTGGCGTGGCGCAAGAAGGGTCCGGCGGCGCGGCGGCTGTCCCGGCCGTAGCGGGCGGTTCGTCCGCCATCCGGGCGGACCGGCGCGCGCGGGTTCCGCCGGGGTGCTGTCCTGTCCTGGACACACCGCCGAAAGGAGCCGTCCCGTGATCCCCGTCGAGCAACTCTCCGACCCCGCCGTACGGACGCTGGTGAGCGCCCTCAACGCGGGCGACCGCACCGCCTTCCACGAATCCCTCGCGCCGGGCGCCACGATGTCCGACGACGGCACCGACCGCAACCTCACCCAGTGGGCCGACCGCGAGGTCTTCACGTCCAACGGCCACATGGACGTCGAGTCCGAGAGCGAGGACGGCCTGTCCCTCGTCGCCCGCTACCGCAACGACACGTGGGGCGAGATGCGCACCAAGTGGTACTTCACCGTGGACGGCGGGAAGGTGACCCGGTTCGAGACGGGGCAGGCCTGACCCGCCGTCCGCTGCCCCGCATTCAGGAGTCGTTCACCCGGGCGATGTCCGTACGCCTTTCCCCCTGTGCATGATCGGGCGGCCGGTGCCGCAGTGCCGGCGCGGCCGCGACGACTTGGATGGCACAGGCCCACATGTCTTGGTTCGAATCGTTCGTCCTCGGGCTCGTCCAGGGGCTGACCGAGTTCCTCCCGGTCTCCTCCAGCGCCCACCTCCGGCTGACCGCCGCGTTCGCGGACTGGCCGGATCCGGGAGCGGCGTTCACCGCGGTCACCCAGATCGGCACCGAGGCCGCCGTCCTCATCTACTTCCGCAAGGACATCGCGCGGATCGCCGCCGCCTGGTTCCGGTCGCTGCACGACCGGAGGGCGCGGCACGACGCCGACGCCCGGACGGGGTGGCTGGTCATCGTGGGGTCGGTCCCCATCGGGGTGCTGGGCCTGCTGCTGAAGGACGCGATCGAGGGGCCGTTCCGCGATCTGCGGCTGATCGCCACGACGCTGGTCGTGATGGGCGTCGTGCTCGGGTGCGCGGACCGGCTGGCGGCGCGCGACGAGCGCGGCGGGCGGCACCGCGCCGCGAAACGGCGCAAGGAGCTGCGGGACCTGACGGTACGGGACGGGCTCGTCTTCGGGCTCTGCCAGGCCATGGCGCTCGTGCCCGGCGTGTCGCGGTCGGGCGCGACGATCAGCGGCGGCCTGCTCATCGGCTACACGCGGGAAAGCGCGGCCCGCTACTCCTTCCTGCTCGCCGTCCCGGCCGTGCTCGCCTCGGGGGTCTTCGAGCTGAAGGACGCGGGAGAGGCGCCGGGGGGACACACGGCGTGGGGGCCGACGCTCTTCGCCACGGCCATCGCCTTCGTGGTGGGTTACGCCGTCATCGCCTGGTTCATGCGCTTCATCTCCAGCAAGAGCTTCATGCCGTTCGTCGTCTACCGCATCCTGCTCGGGCTGCTGCTGTTCGCGCTGGTGGCGGCGGGCGTGCTGAGCCCGCACGCGGGCGAGGACGTGGGCTGACAAGCGGGCGCGGGCCGCGCAAGTCCGTCTCGTACCGTTTCGGGGGGCCTTAGTGGGATGAGGTGGCCCACGGCAATACCGGGAAGGTAGCGGGCTGGTCACGATTGGGGCAGACAGGCGTTCGAGGGCTTGTTACCGAGGGTACGGTTCCGGGGTCGTTTCAGCACTCACGTAACCCGAACCTCCGGGGGATGCATGCGCACCACTGCCGTCACCGTCGCCGCCTTCAGTCTCGCCGCCGCCCTGTCACTCACCGCCTGCAGCGACGAATCGAAGGCCGAGACCGTGAAGTCGGACGGCTCGTCGCCCTCAGCCGCCCCCGCCGGCCCGTCCGCGGAGCCCCTGGCGATGGGCAAGGGCACGGAGACCGTCGGCGCGGGTGGCGGCGGCAAGCTCGACATCACGCCGGTGAGCGTCGTCTACGCGGCCAAGACCGCGACCGACAAGCCCTCGCACGGCCTGTACGCCGTGGTCACCGTGCAGGAGCGCCCCATGACGGACGTGGCCGCCGCGGAGACCACGCCGACCGAGAAGGGCGGCTGGCAGTGGATAGCCGCCGACGGCCAGGCCGTCAGCGCCGAGCCGAACGTCTTCGTCCCGGGCTTCGACGCGGGCGGCCCGATCCGGGCCGGCGCCACCCAGCTGCGGGCGCGCACCTTCGACATCGCCGGCGCGCAGCGCGGCGGCACCCTCACCTACACGGACGGCGAGGGCAAGACCTTCCGCTGGCAGATCCCGGCCCAGGACTCCGGGCCGCAGGTGACCAAGGTCAAGAAGGCCCTGGGGAGCTGACACCGGCGCTCCGGATGCGCACCGCCGCGGCTCGGCGCAGGCTGTGCACATGGGCACGAGAGCGCCGCTGCGGGCGGCCGTGGCCTTCGCGGCCGCGGCCGCCGTGGCGACGGCGGGCGCGGCCTGCGGGGGCTCCTCCGGCAAGGCGGGCGCCACGATCACGCTCTCGGGCGGCCCGTCGGCCTCCCCGCAGTCCCGCACGGCCTCCTTCGGCGACACGTACGCCTACCGCGACGGCCTCAGGGTGACCGTGACGCAACCGGTGAAGTTCACGCCGAGCGGCACCGCCCTCGGTCACGAAGCGGGCAACCAGGCCGTCAAGTTGACGGTCGCCCTCGCCAACGGCGGCAGGAATCCCCTCGACACGTCGGGCGTCCTCGTCACCCTGGAGTCCGGCGCCAAGGCCGACCGGGCCCAGCAGATCTTCGACAGCGCGAGCGGCGTCGGTACGCCGTTCACCGGAAGCCTGGAGCCGAACGGCTCGGGCAAGGCGACGGTCGCCTTCGACGTCCCGCCCGGCGGCCTCGGCCGGCTGGACGTCGCCGTACGTCCCGGCTTCGGCCAGGAACGCGAAACGGCCCACTGGACCGGTTCGGCGGGTTGACGCGGCCGCTGCGCGGGGCCGGGAAATCCATTGATCCACTCGGCGCGTGTGCGGCTAGGGTGGTGGGTGCGGCGCGTCCGGCACCGCCGGACTGCCACCTTCGTGGTCGCGCGCCGTTGCGGCGGCTCGATTCCCGGGGATGCTCCCGGTTTCCCGGACCCCGTCCGGGCAAGCGGGCCCGCCGCAACGGCGAAGCACCACCACGGCGCGAGTCCGGCGGAAGGGGAACGCGTCGCAACCGGCGCGTTCACAAGGCCCGCCGGACGGCACACCCGCTGGGAGTCACTTTGATCGTCGTGGACGCCTCCGCCCTCGTCCTGGCACTCGCCGACGACGGAGCGCGGGGCGAGAGCGCCCGCGCCGCACTCGCGGCGGACGCCGACTGGGCCGCCCCGGAGCACATCCTGGTGGAGGTGATGCAGTCGCTGCGCGGCATGTACCTGGCGGGCCAGGTGACCGCGGAGCGGGTCGCCGACGTCGCCGGGCGGCTGCCGGGCCTGACGCTGCGCAAGGTCCCCGTGGAACCGCTGCTGGGACGGATGTGGCAGCTCAAGGACAACCTCACGCCGGACGACGCGGCCTACGTCGCCGTCGCCGAAGAGCTGGGGGCGACCCTCGTGACGGCCGACCTCCGGCTGCTGCGCGCCACCGGGCCGCGCTGCCCGATCCGCGGCATCACCGACGCCGCCGGCACCACCGCAGCCTCCGGCCGCGCCTGACAGAAAGCCCGGCCTGACAGGAAGCCGGGCCGACGCCGGGCCGGCCACCCGCCGCGCAGCGCGCGCCACCCGCCCGCTCCGCAACCGCTTCCGTGAATCCGCCGTTCAGTGAAAGGCGCACGATGACCACCGCCGACGACGCCGTCCTCCTGCGCCGCGAGGGGCGCACGGGCCGCATCACGCTCAACCGGCCCCGGGCGCTCAACGCCCTGACCCACGCCATGGTCCGCCGCATCGCCGGCGCCCTGGACGCGTGGGAGCACGACGCCGCGGTGACCACCGTGGTGCTCGACGGCGCGGGTGAGCGCGGCCTGTGCGCGGGCGGCGACGTGCGCGCCGTGCACGACGACGTCCGGGCCGGGGGCGGCGCGGCCGCCAGGGAGTTCTGGCGCGACGAGTACCGCCTCAACGCCCGTATCGCCGCCTACCCCAAGCCCTACGTCGCGCTCATGGACGGCCTGGTGATGGGCGGCGGGGTCGGCCTGTCGGCGCACGGCGGCATACGGGTCGTCACCGAGCGCTCCTCGGTGGCCATGCCCGAGACGGGCATCGGCTTCGCCCCCGACGTCGGCGGCACCTTCCTCCTCTCCCGGGCCCCCGGCGAGCTGGGCACGCACCTGGCGCTGACCACCGCCCGCATGGGCCCGGGCGACGCCGTGCACGCCGGGTTCGCCGACCACTTCGTGCCGGCCGCGCGGCTCGCGGAGTTCACGGCGGCGCTGGCGGAGGCGGAGGCGGCCGAGGCCGTACGGGCCTTCGCCGCCCCGGCCCCCGCCTCCGGGCTCGCCGCGCACCGGGCCTGGATCGACCGCTGCTACGCCGCCGGAACCGTCGAGGAGATCCTCGGCCGGCTGACGGACAGCGGCGTGGCCGAGGCCAAGGAGGCGGCGGAGGCGATCCTCGGCAAGTCGCCCACGGCGCTCAAGGTCACGCTCGGCGCGCTGCGCCGGGCGCGCCTGCTGCCCGGGCTGGCCGAGGTGCTGGAGCAGGAGTACCGCGTGATGTGCGCGTCGCTGGCCGACCCCGACCTGCTGGAGGGCATCCGCGCGCAGGTCGTCGACAAGGACCGCAGGCCGCGGTGGCGGCCGGCGAAGCTGGAGGACGTGGCGGACGCGGACGTGGCGCGGCACTTCGCGCAGGCGTCCGGGGGCGGGCTCGGGCTCTAGCCGCCCCGGCCGCTGCGCACCTCTACGCACCTCTACGTACCGAACAGTTGCGTCCAGTACGTGCCCGCGCGGCTGCCGGTGGCGTAGCCGACGCCGATGTACGCGAAGTCCGGTTTGAGGATGTTGGCGCGGTGCCCCGGGCTGTCCATCCAGCCCTGGACGACCTCCGCCGCGCTGCGCTGCCCGCAGGCGATGTTCTCGCCGATCCCCGGGTGCGGGGCCCCCGCGGCCCGTGCCCGGTCCCAGGGCTCGGTCCCTTCGGGCGAGGTGTGGGCGTAGAAGTCGCGGGCGACCATGTCGTCGCTGTGCGCCTGCGCGGCCGCGGCCAGCCGGTGGTCGGCGGCCAGCGGGCGCAGCCCGGCCGCGGCACGCTCGGCGTTGGTGAGCGCGGCGACCTCGGCGGTCAGCCGGGCCAGGCCCCCGGGCGTCATGGGCGAGGCCCACAGCGCCGTCCAGTAGACGTCCCCGCCGGGGCCGCTGACGTGGGCCGCGCCGGTGTGGACGACGGCCGGGTCGCGGAACGGCCGGGCACGCCCGGGGTCCGCGAGGCAGTACGCCGCGAACTCGGCGGGGGTGCGCGGCCCGGACACGAGGTGCTCGGCCACGGTCAGGCAGCGGTAGCCGGCCGCGGCGACCCGGTGGTGGAGCGAGGTCCCGTCCGGGCCCTCGGCGGCGAGCCGGCCCTGCGCGGCCATGCCGGCGGCGTGCGCGCGGGCCGCGGCGGCGAGCCGGTGGTCGGCGGTCACGGCCGGCAGCCCGGACTTGGCCCGCTCGGCGTTCACGAGCGCGGTGAAGGCGTCGGTACCGGCGCCGGCCGCAGGTGCCGCTGCGGGCCCGCCCGCCTCGTCGCCCTCGTCGGCCACGTCCACGCCGAAGTCCCTGGCCACGCCCGCGAGTCCCTCCGCGTACCCCTGGCCCAGAGCCCGTATCTTCCAGCCGGTGCCGCGCCGGTAGAGCTCGGCGAGCAGCAGCACGGTCTCCGGTCCGGGGCGCGGCGGCTCGAACCGGGCCAGGACCCCGCCGCCGCTTCCGGCGACGGTCAGGACCGGTACGGGCAGGGCCCCGAGCCGCGTGCCGGGGTCCGCCGGGCTGACCACGACCGTGACGCGCGCGGCGCCGTGCCGCAGGCCGCGCGGGTCGACGGTGACGGTGTCGCCGGTGAGCCGGGCGCCGGGGGCGGCCGGCTGGTTGTAGAAGACGAAGTCGCCGTCACCGGCGACCTTTCCGTTCTCACCGGTGACGATGACCGACAGGTCGAAGGGGCCGGGCACGCGGAGGGAGAGTGCGCCGTCGGGCAACGGCGCGTTGCCTCCGGCGACCAGGTCGTTCATGCGCGGCTCCTCCGGACACCGGCCGCGTTTCGGCCGGTGCGGTGGAAAACGTGCCGTACGTCCGGGAGGTTCCCGGGCCGGGGCTTCGCCTCGCCCCCTTGCCTTCAAACGCCGGGCGGGCTCATTGATTTCGCGGGGCGGCGGGTTGTGTGCGGAACGCCTCCAGCAGCCGTTCCGCCGCCAGCCCCGCCGGCAGCGTGCCCTCCCGCACCCGCTGTTCGATGCCCGGACCGGCCGCCCGCACGGCCGGGTGGTCCCGCAGTTCGTCCATGAGCTGTTCGCGGACCATCGTCCAGACCCAGTCGACCTGCTGCTCGCGCCGCCGCGCGGCCAGCGCGCCTGTGGTCTCCATGACGCGCCGGTGCTGCTCCAGCCGCTCCCAGACCGCGTCCAGGCCCGTGCCCTCGCGGGCGCTGCAGGTCAGCACGGGCGGGCTCCAGGCCGCGTCCGGCGGCTGCAGCAGCCGCAGCGCCCCCGCGAGTTCGCGCGCCGCGGCCTTGGCGTCGCGCTCGTGCGGGCCGTCGGCCTTGTTGACGGCGACGAGGTCGGCGAGTTCGAGGACGCCCTTCTTGATGCCCTGGAGCTGGTCGCCGGTGCGGGCGAGGGTGAGCATGAGGAAGCTGTCGACCATGTCGGCGACGGCGGTCTCGGACTGGCCGACGCCGACGGTCTCCACCAGCACGACGTCGTAGCCGGCGGCCTCCATGACCACGATGGTCTCGCGGGTGGCGCGGGCCACGCCGCCGAGCGTGCCGGCCGTGGGCGAGGGCCGGACGAAGGCGGCGGGATCGACGGCGAGCCGCTCCATGCGGGTCTTGTCGCCCAGGATGCTGCCGCCGGTCCGGCTGGAGGACGGGTCGACGGCGAGGACGGCGACCCGGTGGCCGAGACCGGTCAGCATCGTGCCGAAGGCGTCGATGAAGGTGGACTTGCCGACGCCGGGCACTCCGGTGATGCCGATCCGCCGGGCCGCCCCCGCGTGCGGGAGCAGCTCGGTCAGCATCCGCTGGGCGAGGGCCCGGTGGTCGGCCCGGGTGGACTCGACGAGCGTGATGGCGCGGGCGACGACCGCCCGCTTGCCGTCGAGCACGCCCTTCACGTAGGCGTCGATGTCGATCGTCCGCGCCATGGTCAGGAGCCCCTGCTCACAGTTCGTGGCCGAGGACCCCGGCGAGGGTCTTCAGCAGGTCGTGGGCGGCGTCGGGGATGACCGTGCCGGGCGGGAAGACCGCGGCGGCGCCCATCTCCAGCAGCGTGGGAACGTCCTGCGGCGGGATGACGCCCCCGACGACGATCATGATGTCCTCGCGGCCCTGCTCGGCCAGTTGCTCGCGCAGCGCCGGGACGAGCGTGAGGTGACCGGCCGCGAGCGAGGAGACGCCGACGATGTGCACGTCGGCCTCGACGGCCTGCCGGGCGACCTCCTCGGGCGTCTGGAACAGCGGGCCGACGTCGACGTCGAAGCCGAGGTCGGCGAAGGCGGTGGCGATGACCTTCTGGCCGCGGTCGTGGCCGTCCTGGCCCATCTTGGCGACGAGGATGCGCGGGCGGCGGCCGTCCTCCCGCTCGAACGCCTCGACCAGGGTGCGGGTGCGCTCCACGCCGGACGACGGTCCTGCCTCTTCGCGGTACACACCGGAGATCGTACGGATCTGCCCGGCGTGCCGTCCGTAGACCTTCTCCAGTGCGTCGGAGATCTCACCGACGGTCGCCTTGGCGCGTGCGGCGTTCACGGCGAGGGCCAGGAGGTTGCCTTCGAGGCCCGGGCCGCTGCCGGCGTCGGCGGCCCGGGTGAGCGCGTGCAGGGCGTCCTGGCAGGCGCTCTCGTCGCGCTCCTCCCGCAGCCGGCGCAGCTTCTCGATCTGCTGGGCGCGCACGGAGGAGTTGTCGACCTTGAGCACCTCGATCTGCTCGTCGCCGGCACCATTTTCAGGCCGGTACTTGTTGACGCCGATGACCGGCTGCCGCCCGGAGTCGATGCGGGCCTGGGTGCGGGCCGCGGCCTCCTCGACGCGCAGCTTGGGGATGCCCGCGTCGATGGCCTGGGCCATGCCGCCGGCGGCCTCGACCTCCTCGATGTGCTGCCAGGCGCGGCGCGCGAGGTCGTGGGTGAGCCGCTCGACGTAGGCGCTGCCGCCCCACGGGTCGATGACCCGGCAGGTCCCGGACTCCTGCTGCAGCAGCAGCTGGGTGTTGCGGGCGATGCGGGCGGAGAAGTCGGTGGGCAGGGCCAGGGCCTCGTCCAGGGCGTTGGTGTGCAGGGACTGGGTGTGCCCCTGGGTCGCGGCCATGGCCTCGACGCAGGTGCGGGCCACGTTGTTGAAGACGTCCTGCGCGGTCAGCGACCAGCCCGAGGTCTGCGAGTGGGTGCGCAGCGACAGCGACTTGGCGTTCTGCGGCTCGAAGCGCTTGACGAGCCGGGCCCACAGCAGGCGGGCGGCGCGCAGCTTGGCGATCTCCATGAAGAAGTTCATGCCGATCGCCCAGAAGAAGGAGAGCCGGGGCGCGAACGCGTCGACGTCCAGACCGGCCCCGATGCCCGCCTTGAGGTACTCCACGCCGTCGGCGAGGGTGTAGGCGAGCTCCAGGTCGGCCGTGGCTCCGGCCTCCTGGATGTGGTAGCCGGAGATGGAGATGGAGTTGTAGCGCGGCATCTTCTGCGAGGTGTACGCGAAGATGTCGGAGATGATCCGCATCGAGGGCCGGGGCGGATAGATGTAGGTGTTGCGGACCATGAACTCCTTGAGGATGTCGTTCTGGATGGTCCCGGCCAGCTTCTCGGGCGGTACGCCCTGTTCCTCGGCGGCGACGATGTAGAGGGCGAGGACGGGCAGCACGGCGCCGTTCATCGTCATCGACACGCTCATCCGATCCAGCGGGATGCCGTCGAAGAGCTGGCGCATGTCGTAGATGGAGTCGATGGCGACGCCCGCCATGCCGACGTCGCCGGTGACGCGCGGGTGGTCGCTGTCGTAGCCGCGGTGGGTCGGCAGGTCGAAGGCGACGGACAGGCCCTTCTGACCGGCCGCCAGGTTGCGGCGGTAGAAGGCGTTGGACTCCTCGGCGGTGGAGAAGCCCGCGTACTGCCGGATCGTCCAGGGCTGGTTGACGTACATCGTCGGGTACGGGCCGCGCAGGTAGGGCGCGATGCCGGGGTACGTGCCGAGGAAGTCGAGCCCGTGCAGGTCGTCGGCCGTGTAGAGGGGCTTGACGCCGATGCCCTCGGGGGTCTCCCAGACGAGGTCCTCGGCGCTCTTGCCCGTGGCCTCCTTCAGGGCCGCGCGCCACTGGCCCGGGTCGGCGGGGCCGTCGTGCGCCGGGCCCAGGCCGATGCCGGAGAAGTCGGGGATCGGCATCACGCGACTCCCATGCTGTCGAGGACGGAGGAGAGGACGGCGACGGCGTCGCCGCCGGCGAAGACGAACGCGTCGACCCCGGCCTTCAGGTACGCCTCCCGCTGCTCGCCGCCGGGCTTGCCGGCGAGGAACACCCGGTGCGCGCCCGCCGACTTGAGGGCGGCGGCGACGGCTTCGGCCTGCTCGGCGTAGAGCTTGTCACTGGAGCAGAGGCAGGCCACGCCGGCGCCGCTGCGCGCGAACGCCTCGGCGACGGAGGCCGCGTCGACCGTGACGGGGTCGTGCACGGGCTCGATGCCGCCGGCCTGGAAGAGGTTGGCGGCGAAGGTGGCCCGGCCGGTGTGGGCGGCCGCGGGGCCGAGCGCGGCGAGGAAGACGCGCGGGCGGGCGCCGGCCCCGGCGAGGTGGGCGTCGGAGCGGGCGCGCAGGGCCTCGTAGGCCTCGTCGCGCCGGACCCGGGGCAGGCCGCCGCCGGGGGCCGCGGGTGCGGGCTCGCGCCGCAGCGGCTGCTCGCCGAGGTTCGGGAACTCGCTGACGCCGGTGACGGGTTCGCGGCGGGTGGCCAGGTCGGCGGAGCGGCGGGCCCAGGTGGCGGCGAGCCGCTCGGCCACCAGGCCGGAGCGGAGCGCCGCGGCCTGGCCGCCGGCGCGCTCCAGCTCCTGGAACCAGGCCCAGGCGGCGTGCGCGAGCTCGTCGGTGAGCGCCTCCACGTACCAGGAGCCGCCGGCGGGGTCGATGACCCGGGCCAGGTGGGACTCCTCCAGCAGCACCGACGAGGTGTTGCGGGCGATGCGGCGGGCGAAGGCGTCGGGCAGGCCGGCGGCCTCGTCGAAGGGCAGGACGGTGACGGCGTCGGCGCCGCCGACGCCCGCGCCGAGGCAGGCGACGGTGGTGCGCAGCATGTTCACCCACGGGTCCCGGCGGGTCATCATCACCGTGGAGGTGACCGCGTGCTGGCGCTGTGCGGCGCTCGCGGCGCCGGCGCCGCTGACCTCGGCGACGCGGGCCCAGAGCCTGCGGGCGGCGCGCAGTTTGGCGATGGTGAGGAACTGGTCGGCGGTGGCCGCGTAGCGGAACTCCAGCTGCGCGCAGGCCTGATCCACCGTCAGCCCGGCGGCGGTGAGCGTGCGGAGGTAGGCGACGCCGGTGGCGAGCGAGCAGCCGAGCTCCTCGGCCGCGGACCCGCCGGCCTCGTGGTAGGGCAGGGCGTCGACGGTCAGGGCGCGCAGGCCCGGGCGGCCGTCGGCGCACAGGGCGGCGAGGGCGGCCGCGGCGGCCAGGGGCCCGTCGGGGGCGGTGTCGCCGCCGGTGCGGGCCAGGGTGCCGAGCGGGTCGGCGCCGAGGTTGCCGAGGGCGGCGCGCGGGGCGAGGCCGCGCTCGTCGTACAGGCGCAGCAGCTCCCGGGCGGCCGGCTCGAAGTCCGCGCCCGCGTCGAGGACGACGGGGGCGAGGTCGAGGTAGACGCCGTCGAGGGCGGCGGCGATGCCGTCGACGGGGATGCCGGCGGGGCCGGTGGTCAGCCAGAGGGAGGTGACGCCGTTCTCCAGGTCGGCGAGCACGGCCTCGTTGGCGTGCCGCGGGTCCGGGTGGGCGTGGCGCTGGCGCACGTCCCAGCCGGTCACGGCCGTCCCCTCGGGCCGTCCGCCGCGGACGAACGGGGGGAAGCCCGGGTATCCCGGCGCGCCGGGGGCGTCGTCGGCGGTGTAGAGCGGGCCGGTTGCGAGCCCGTCCTGGAGTTCGGTGGCGAGCGCCGCCTCAGCAGCCGGACCGGACGCGTCAGCCGCGCCCGCTTTGCGCAGTACGCCCTCCACCAGGCGCTGCCACTGCTCGCGGGTGGGGTCCGGGAACTCGGCGGCCAGGGGGAAGCCTTCGTCAGGCAGGACCGTCATGGGGGGAAGGCTAGGGGAGCCGGGGCGCCCTGCAGCAGTGGCAACCGCTGTGACCTTGGCCTCTTCGGCGTGGACGCCTTCGCCGTGGGCGCGCCGGCTCCGTGGCCGCGCGTTCCGCCGGGGCCCTCGCCGGCACGAGCGGAGGACGTCCCGTCAGATGGCGTCCTCCGCCTCGTCGTACACCTCGTGCCGCCCGGGCACCACGAACTCGCACCACACGCTCTTGCCCGTCCCGCGCGACTCGACCCCCCAGACGTCGGCGAGCCGGTCGACGAGCAGCAGGCCGCGGCCCGAGACGCCCGACTCGCCCGGTTCGCGGCGCCGGGGCAGCGTGCTGGACCTGTCCTCGACGTCGACGCGCACGCGCCGTTCGGGCCCGGTGAGGATGCGGATGGTGACGACGGCCGTGCTGTCGGTGTGGATCAGGGCGTTGGTCACCAGTTCGTCGGCGACCAGCTCGATCTCGTCGGACCGTTCGCGCGCGCCCCAGGCCCGTACGGCCGCGCGGATCATGTGGCGGGCCGCGGAGAGCGCCTCCGGGTCGGCCGGGGCGATGTGCTGCTGCAGCCGGCCCCCGCCCCGGGTGGCCGCGCCCTCGCGGCGCAGCAGCAGCACGGCCATGTCGTCCTCGCCGACGCGCTCCCCGATCACCTCGCACAGCCGGTCGGCGAGCTCGTGGAGCGCGTAGGGGCCGGCGCGGACGATCGCGGAGAGGCGCTGCATGCCCTCGTCGAGGTCGGAGCCGGGCTGTTCGACGAGGCCGTCGGTGAACATCAGGAGCGTCTCGCCCGGGTCGAGTTCGACGGTGGTCACGGGGTAGTCGGGGCGCCCGAACTCGGTGGAGAGGCCGAGCGGCAGGCCGCCGGAGACGGGCAGGCGCCGGCACGTGCCGTCGGTGTGCCGCAGCAGCGGGTCGACGTGGCCGGCGCGGACCAGCTGGACGACGCCGGTGGACAGGTCGGCCTCGGCGTAGGCGCAGGTGGCGAAGCGGTCGGTGTCGAGCTCGTGGAGGAAGGAGGAGGCGCGGGCCATGACGGTGGCCGGGGCGTGGCCCTCGGTGGCGTACGCCCGCAGAACGATGCGCAGCTGGCCCATGACGGCGGCGGCCTGGGTGTCGTGCCCCTGGACGTCGCCGATGACGGCGCCGACCCGCCCGCCGGGCAGCGGGATCACGTCGTACCAGTCGCCGCCGATGTCGCGGCCCATGCGGGCCGAGCGGTAGCGGACGGCGATCTGCGCGCCGGGGATCTCGGGGATGCGGCGCGGCAGCATGGACTGCTGGAGGCCCTCGGCGAGGTCGTGCTCCTGGTCGTAGAGCATGGCGCGGGCGATGGCCTGCGAGAGGCTGCTGGAGAGGGCGATCAGGAGGTTGCGCTCCTGCTGGGTGAAGCCGCGGGTCTCCCGGTAGAGCAGCCCGATGGCGCCGACGGGGCGGGCCTGGGCGATGAGCGGGAGGTAGGCGGCCGACGAGATGCCGACGTTCTTGATGCGCTCCCACAGCCACGGGTAGGAGCCGGCGAACTCCTCGCGGGACTCGATGAAGCGCGGGGCCAGCGTGCGGATGACGTCGCTCATGGGGAAGTTGTCGTCGATGCGGGTCCAGCGGGTGCCGGGGATGTAGTGCTCGCCGGGGCCCTCGGCGACCATGTGGATGCGGCCGGCCTCGACGATGCCGAGGACGAGCAGGTCGGAGCCGAGGTGCTGGACGGCCCGGTCGTCGCGGAAGAAGTCGATGACGTCCTGGACGGTGCGGGCGTGGGCGAGGGCGGCGGTGAGGGTCTCCACGATCGTGGTGTGCGTGAGGCGGTTCTCGTCGCGTCTGCCGATGGAGTGGCCGAGCTCCTCGGCGGCGTCGCGGACGATGCCGATGATGCGGTGCGGGTGGCCCTCCCCGTCGCGCCGGATCCGGCCCTGGGTGTACGTCCAGCGCAGGGTGCCGTCGGGGGTGCGGATGCGGTAGTAGGCGCTGTAGGTCTCGCGGCCCTCCTTCAGGGCGCGGGTGACCTGGGCGTCGAGGTCGGCGGCGTCGGAGCGGAGCACCTTGCCGGCCAGGCCCGAGAGGCGGCCGTTGAACTCCTCGGGGGTCAGGTCGAAGAGCTCCAGGGCGGAGGCGTCCATGTGGAGCACGCCGGTGTCGAGGTCCCAGTCGAAGCCGCCCATGCGGTTGAGGGCGAGCATGACCTCCGGGCGAGCGGGCCAGTCGTCCGGCACGGAACCTGCCGGCGCGGTGGCAGGCGTCGCTCCCCGATCAACCATAGAGCTACTCTGACACCTTTTGCCCGTTTCTTCGATGTGACTGTGCGCTCCGGGGTGGTACGGATACGCCATGGAGTGGTTCACGGTCCCGGGGTACTGGCTGAGCCGGCTGGTGGTGCAGCGCGGGCTCGCCGGGCTCTACCTGGTGGCCTTCCTGGCGGCGGCCCTCCAGTTCCGTGCGCTGATCGGCGAGCGCGGCATGCTGCCCGTACCGCGCTTCGTGCGCCACGTGCCCTTCGCCCGCGCCCCGGGGGTCTTCCAGCTGCACTACTCGGACCGGTTCTTCGCGGCCTGGGCGTGGACGGGCGCCGCGCTGGCCGCCGCGGTGGCGGCGGGGGCGGCGGACGCGGTGCCGCTGTGGGCTGCGATGGCGATGTGGGCCGCCCTCTGGGCGATGTACCTGTCGATCGTCAACGTGGGCCAGACCTGGTACGGCTTCGGCTGGGAGTCGCTGCTGCTGGAGGCCGGGTTCCTCGCGGTCTTCCTGGGCAACGCGGACACGGACCCGCCGGTCCTCGTGCTGTGGCTGATGCGCTGGCTGGTCTTCCGCGTCGAGTTCGGCGCGGGGCTGATCAAGATGCGCGGCGACCCCTGCTGGCGCGACCTGACCTGCCTGTACTACCACCACGAGACCCAGCCGATGCCGGGCCCGCTGAGCTGGTTCTTCCACCGCCTGCCCCGGCCGCTGCACCGGGTCGAGACGGGCGCCAACCACGTCGCCCAGCTCGTCGTGCCGCTCGCGCTGTTCACCCCGCAGCCCTTCGCGAGCCTGGCCGCCGCGGTGATCATCTGCACCCAGCTGTGGCTCGTGGCCTCCGGAAACTTCGCCTGGCTCAACTGGCTCACCATCGTCATGGCCTTCGCCGCGGTCGACGGCGACGGCATGGCGGACGTCCTGGGCCTCGCCCGGCACGCCCCGGCATCCGCTCCGCCGGGCTGGTACGAGGGCCTCGTCATCGCCGTGACCGCGCTCGTGGCCGTGCTGAGCTGGTGGCCGGTGCGCAACATGCTCTCGCGGCAGCAGCGGATGAACATGTCCTTCAACGCGTTCCACCTGGTCAACACGTACGGCGCCTTCGGCAGCATCAACCGCAGGCGCTACGAGGTGGTGGTCGAGGGCACCGACGAGGAGCGCATCGGGCCGGACACCGTGTGGAAGGAGTACGGCTTCAAGGGCAAGCCCGGCGATCCGCGCCGGCTGTCCCGCCAGTACGCCCCGTACCACCTGCGGCTCGACTGGATGATGTGGTTCGCCGGGATCTCCCCGGCGTACGCGGAACCGTGGTTCGGCCCGTTCGTGGAACGGCTGCTCACGGGCGACCCGGCCACGCTGCGCCTGCTGCGGCACAACCCCTTCCCCGCCGCACCGCCGACCCACGTCCGGGCGCGGCTCTACCTCTACCGCTTCACCACGTGGCAGGAACGGCGCGAGACGGGCGCCTGGTGGCACCGGACGCTGCGGGGGGAGTTCCTGCCGGCGGTGGCGCTCCGCTCCCGGGAGGCGTGACGACGAAGGAAAAGCCCGCCGCAACGGCGATCGGCCACCGCGGCGAGGGGCCGGCGGAATGCGCGGCCGGCGCGCCCCCCACGTGTCAGGAACCGCCCCGCGGGCCCAGCCCGCACACCGCCAGCTCCGCTGCCGTGATCGAGGGCTCCGTACGGACGCCGGCCCCCGGGCCCCGCAGCACCCCCAACACCACGGACGGGCTGACCAGGGCCGTCATCGGCGCGGACAGCGTCATCACGTCGTAGAGCGAGCGCAGGACGACCGGGTTGACCACGGCGGTGCGCATCAGGCGCTGGACGTACCCCCGCAGCAGCCGGGCCGCGGCCGGGGGGCGCTCGCCGATCGCGCCGGGGTAGTTGATGTCCTCGCCGGTGGCGAGGTCCCAGGGGCTGCTCGCGGAGCGGCCGACCGCGCGCTGGATGCGCCGG
This sequence comes from Streptomyces sp. XH2, assembly GCF_049725035.1. Taxonomy (NCBI): domain Bacteria; kingdom Bacillati; phylum Actinomycetota; class Actinomycetes; order Kitasatosporales; family Streptomycetaceae; genus Streptomyces; species Streptomyces sp. XH2. The sequence goes on from NZ_JBMMMZ010000004.1 coordinate 428,544, forward strand.
GCCAGACCGGGCGCGGCCACGCCGTGCCCGGCCAGGAGGCCGCGGATCGCGGTCGCGCTGTGGGCGGCCACGGACATGCCCTGGCCGTAGACGGGGTTGAAGGTGGCGACGGCGTCCCCCACCACGGCGAAGCCGTCCGGCCAGGCGGGCAGGCGCTCGAAGTAGCGGCGGCGGTTGACGGTGCTGCGGGTGAGGTGGACGTCGGTCAGCGGCTCCAGGCCCGCGATCAGGTCGGCGATCAGCGGGTGGCGCAGGCTGCGGACGAACGGCTCGAACTCCCCGGCCTCCCGGGACGGTTCGCCGCCGCGCGTGCCGCAGGCCGTGAGCAGCCAGCGGCCGCCCTCGACGGGCAGCATCGTCGCGCCCTGACCCGGCACGGCGCCGTGCGGGTCGGCCTGCACGCTGACGACGGGGAAGCGCTCGCTGCCCGGCGGCGCCCGGAAGATCCGGGTCACGTAGACCATGCCGGTGTCGACGGTCTCCTCGTGGGCGGGGTGCAGCCCGAGCTCGTTGAGGCGCCGCGCGGCCTGGGAGCCGCGCCCGGAGGCGTCGATCACCAGGTCCGCCTCCAGCGCCTCGGCGGAGTGGCCGCCGGCGGTGCGGACCTTCACGCCGGTGACCCGCTGCGCGTCGCCGAGGAGGGCGAGCGCGTCGGTCTCCTGGCGGAGCACGACCCCGGGCAGGGCCAGGACCTTCTCGCGGACGACGAGATCCAGCAGGTCGCGGGTGCAGGCCATCAGGAACTGCGTGCTGGGCCAGCGCGGATACCAGCCCTGCGGGCCGAACGCGACCAGCCCGGTCCCCAGCGGGACCCGGCGGGCGCCCGCGCCCACCCACCCCTCGATGGTGCCCGGCAGCAGGGACTCCACGGCCCGGGCGCCGCCCGACATCATCAGATGCGCGTGGCGCGCCTGCGGCAGGCCCTTGCGCGGCGCCGGCCCGTCCGGCAGCCGGTCCCGCTCCACGATCACGACCTCGCCGACGTGGCGGGCCGCCGCGGCCGCGGCCAGCAGGCCGGCCATGCCCGCACCGAGGACCACGACGCGGCCCGGTCTGCGGGAGGCACCAAAGGAGCCGGCGGAGGAGGCCTCGTGGGGTGCGGGAACGGCGGAGGAAGGGGCTCTCATGACTCGGACCCTCCCCAGCCCGCCCCGCACCTACTCACGGGTTCACCCGCGGGTGCGCCCCGCGGCATGCGCGCTTCCCGCGGAGCGCGCACCGTAGGACGAGAGGCGAGGAGGCGGTGGCGCGATGGACGGCGGCGGTGCGATCGACCCGGTGCGGGCGCTGGACCGGATCGCTTTCCTGCTGGAGCGCGCGGACGCGCCCACGTACCGCGTGAAGGCGTTCCGTACCGCCTCCGACGTGATCGCCGGCCTGCCGGAGGAGGAGCTGCGCAGGCGCGCGGCCGCCGGCACGCTGACCGCCGAGAAGGGCATCGGTCCCAAGACCGCGGCCGTCGTGGCCGAGGCCCTGGCCGGGCGCGTGCCCGGATACCTGGCCAAGCTGACGGAGGAGGCGCAGGAGCCGCTGGCCGAGGGCGGCGAGGCGCTGCGCGCCGCCCTGCGCGGCGACTGCCACATGCACTCCGACTGGTCCGACGGCGGCAGCCCCGTCGAGGCCATGGCCCGCGCCGCGCAGGGCCTCGGCCACGAGTGGGCGGTGCTCACCGACCACTCCCCCAGGCTGACGATCGCCCGCGGCCTGACGGCCGAGCGGCTGCGCGCCCAGCTCGGCGTCGTCGCCGAGGTCGACGAACGCCTCGGCGACGGCTTCCGGCTGCTGCGCGGCATCGAGTGCGACATCCTCGACGACGGCTCCCTCGACCAGGAGCCGGGGCTGCTCGGCGAGCTCGACGTCGTCGTCGCGTCGGTCCACTCGAAGCTGCGCATGGACGCGGACGCCATGACCCGCCGGCTGGTCGGGGCCGTCGCCAACCCCCTCGTGGACGTGCTCGGGCACTGCACCGGACGGCTCCTGGCCGGGCGGGGAAGGCCGGAGTCGGCGTTCGACGCGGCGATGGTCTTCGCCGCGTGCGCCCGCTTCGGCACCGCCGTGGAGATCAACTGCCGGCCGGAGCGGCTGGACCCGCCGCGCCGGCTGATCCGCGAGGCCCTCGACGCGGGCGTGCTGTTCTCCGTCGACAGCGACGCGCACGCCCCGGGCCAGCTCGACTGGCAGATCCACGGCTGCGCCCGGGCCGAGGAGTGCGGGGTGCCGGCCGAGCGGATCATCACGACGTGGACGGCCGCCGAGCTGCTGGACTGGGCGCGGGGCAAGGGGTAGGGGGCGGACGATGACCCCGACCGCCGAGAGCGCCCCGGCCGCGCCGCCCGCGATCCGGCCGATGCTGGCGACCCCCGGGCCGCTGCCAGCCGCGGGCGAGGACGCGGCCTGGGCGTTCGAGGTCAAGTGGGACGGCATCCGCCTGGTCGTGGGCGTCGGGGGCGACGGCACCGTACGGCCGGTCACCCGGGCCGGCAACGACGCCGGCGTCACCTACCCCGAACTGCGGGCCCTGGGCGGACACCTGCGCGGCCGGCCCGCGGTCCTCGACGGCGAGATCGTCGTCCTCGACGGCGAGGGGCGGCCGGACTTCGGTCTGCTGCAGCGCCGCATGGGCGTCACCGACGCGCGCCGCGCGGCCCGCCTCGCGGCGGAGTACCCCGTCCGCCTCATGCTCTTCGACGTCATGCACCTCGGCGGCCGGTCCCTGCTGGACCTGCCCTACGCCGAGCGGCGGGCCGTCCTGGAGGGGCTGGATCTCGCGGGCCCGGCCTGGTCGGTGCCCGCGTACGTGGCGGGCCACGCGCAGCAGGCCTGGGACGCCACGCTCGACGCCGGGTTCGAGGGCGTCGTGGCGAAGCGGCTCACCTCCCTCTACACCCCCGGCATCCGGTCCTCCGAATGGCGCAAGACCAAGCACGTCGTCACGATCGACGTGGTCATCGGGGGCTGGGCGGAGGGCCGCGGCGCGCTGTCCGGGCTGCCGGGCGCCGTGCTCGCGGGCGTGGAGGAGCCGGGCGGGCTGCGGTACGCGGGGTCCGTGGGGTCGGGGCTGTCGGAGCGCGAACGCCGGGACCTCGCCCGCTACCTGTCGGTGATCCCGCGTGCGGACCCTCCGTTCTCGGGGCCCGTCGACGTGCCGGGGGCGCACTGGGTGGAGCCCCGGCTCGTCGCCGAGGTCGTCTTCTCCGGCTGGACGTCCGCGGGCCGCCTCCGCCATCCCGTGTGGCACCGGCTGCGGCCCGACCTGACCCGGCTCGGCTGAGACGGGGGGGCGGGGGCGGGGCGTCACGGGAGGTGCGCGCGGGTGGCGTCGCCCGTGAGCGGGGCCAGCAGGTCCCCGTACTCCTCCGCCCGGTCCAGCACCTCCTCGGGGGTGAAGGAGAGATCGTCCGGGTCCCGGCACGCGGCGACCTCGTCCCAGGTGACGGGGGCGGCGACGCCGGGGGCGCCCTCCCGCAGCCGTACCGTGTACGGGGCGGCGGTGGTCTTGGCGCTCGCGTTCTGCGACCAGTCGATGAGCACCTTCCCCCGGCGCTCGATGCGCGCCATCGACACCACGACCAGTCCCGGGTGCTCGCCCATCATGCGGGCCGCCAGCTCCTTGGCGTAGCCGCCCGCCGCCCGCCCGGCCGCCGCGTGCACCGGTGCGTACAGGTGCAGGCCCTTGGAGCCGGAGACGACGGCGTGGGCGGTGAGGCCGTCGTCGTCGAGGAGCTGGCGCAGCCGCTGGGCGACCCGGCAGCAGACGACCAGATCGGTGCCGGGCCCGGGGTCCAGGTCCAGGACGAGCCGGTCGTGGCCGTCGGGGCCCGCGGTCGCCGTCCACTGCGGGACGTGCACCTCGTACGCGCCGAGGTTGGCCAGCGCGACCAGGGCGGCCGTGGTGTCGATCACGACCTGCTCGGTGACGCCCTCGCGGTGCTCCACGGGCACCAGACGCACCCATCCGGGCACCCCGCCGGGCGGGTTCTTCGCGATCCAGCTCTGCCCGCCGGGGCCCTCCGGGGCGCGGACGAACGAGGCGGGCCGGTCGGCCGTGTGCGCCACCATCACCGGGGCGATCCGCGCGTAGTACTGCAGCACCTGCGCCTTGGTGTGACCGGAAGCGGGGAACAGCACCCGGTCGAGGTGGGTCAGGGCCAGCCGGTGGCCCTCGATCTCCACCGCCTGCCGCTCGGAGGAGACGGACATAAGGTAGGAATTCCCCGTGGAGGGATAAAACTATGCGGACCATGTGGAAAGGTGCGATTGGCTTCGGACTGGTGTCCGTACCGGTGCGGCTCTACGCCGCCGTCCAGGAACACGGCCTCAGACTGCATCAGGTCCACGACAAGGACGGCGGCCGGATCCACCTCAAGCGCGTCTGCGAGGCCTGCGGCGAGCAGGTCGACTACGAGCACATCGCCAAGGGCTACCAGGACGACGAGGGGCACACCGCCGTCGTCACCCAGGACGAGCTGGCCGGCCTGCCGCTGCCCAGCAAGAAGCTCATCGACGTGCTCGCCTTCGTCGACTCCGACCGGATCGACCCCCTGCAGCTCTCCAGCGGCTACTACCTGGCGCCCGAGAGCGCGGCGGCCAACAAGCCCTACGTCCTGCTCCGCGAGACCCTCAAGCAGACCGAGCGCGTCGCCGTCACCAAGATCGCACTGCGCACCCGGGAGTCCCTGGCCCTGCTGCGCGTCCACGGCGACCTGCTCACCCTGCACACCATGTACTGGCCGGACGAGATCCGCGACGCGGGCGACCTGGCCCCGCCCTCCTCGGTCACGGTGCGGCCGCAGGAGCTGAAGATGGCCACGAGCCTGATGGACACCCTCTCCGAGGAGTTCGACCTGGAGGAGCAGGAGGACGAGTACGAGATCGCCCTCGGCGAGCTGATCAACGCCCATCTGTCCGACCGCCCCGTCCCCAAGAAGGAGACGGCACCCGCACCGGACAACGTCATCGACCTGATGGCCGCCCTCCAGGCCTCCATCGACAGCGCGGCGCGCAAGCCCGGAGAAAAGGCGGAACGACCGGGAAGAGGCACCAAGAAGGCGGCCGCGCCGGGGACATCGGCCCGCAGCACCGCGAAGAAGTCCGCAGCACCGCAGAAGCGCACGGCCGGCAAGAAGACGGCGGCAGCCTCCACCGCCTCCACGGGCAGGAAGACCACCGCCAAGAGCACCGCCGCCAAAACCGCCAAGAAGACGGCGGCGACCAAGAAGAGCGGCCGCCGCGCCGCCTCCTGAACGCGGCCCGGCGGGTTCGCGCCGGCCGGCGTGAACCCGTCCACGCTCACCGCACGGCGTCACCCGCCGGAGCGACGCCCTCGCAGACCGCCGAGGCGAGCGCCGCCCGGGCGGTCTCCACCAGTCCGTCCGCCGCACACTGCCTGGCCGTTTCCAGTCCTTCACGCAGCCGTTCGGCCCCCTCGGCCGGCTTCCCCGCCCGCAGCAGCGCCTCGCCGTGGGCGACCAGGCCCTCCGCCAGCTCGTACTTGCACGGCGAGCGGCGCAGGTGCACCACGGCCTTCTCCAGCTTCACCAGGGCCTCGTGCGGCTCGGCGACGAGGGCCGCCCGGCGCAGGGCGTCACCGATGGCGGTGTCCGTGCCGAACACGGCCGCGTGCCGTACCGCCTTGTCGGCGAGCGTACGAGCCCGCTCCGGATCCTCGTCGACCACGGCGACGGCGAGGTCGAGCGCCCACAGGGCCCAGATGGTGTTGTGCCGGCCGCGCTCCTCCATCTTGCGCCCGGCGGCCTCCAGCTCCGCGATCGCCTCCTTCTTGCGGCCCTGGGCGAGCAGCAGCCGCCCGGCCAGGGACGCGGCGTCGGGCAGCACGATGGCGGGGGTGTACGGCGGCCGGAAACCATTCTCCTCGGCGAAGGCCTGGGCCTCGTCGACCCGGCCGCGGGCCAGCAGGGTGTCGATCAGCAGGCACGCGCCGTCCCAGTGGATCGGCAGCCCGGGGCCGAGGCGCTTGCCCAGCCGCAGCCCCTCGCGCAGCATCGCCTCGGCCTCGTCCAGCTCGCCGCGGCGGCGGAAGACCAGGCCGAGGAAGTCGTGCGCGAAAGCACGGTGCGCACCGCTCCAGCCGGAGATCTCGAAGGCCGTCACGGCTTCGTTGAAGAGCTCTTCCGCCTGGTCGAGCCGGTCGGTGTAGGCGAAGGTGATGCCGATCATGCTGGGGACCTCGAAGCCCCACTCGGTGTTGGTCCAGCCCATGCCCTCCGCGAGCCGGCCGTCCACGAGGGCGCGGTCGACGTTCTCGACCACCCGCACGGCGTCCTCGCCGCGGATCATGCCGTCGAAGCCGCGCAGCGCGAGCAGGGTCCGCTCGTTGTTGTCCCGGCCGGAGAGGCGCTCGGCGAGCTCCGCGATGCGGCGCGAGCGGCCCAGGGAGTCCTGCTCCTCCACCTGGATGCCCTGCCACAGGTAGTGCGCGGCCTGCAGGCGCATCCGCCCGGGGCCGGGCGGGGTGCGCTCGGCCTGCTCCTTGACGACCGCGGCGGCCTCGCGCAGCTGGCTGTTGTGGGCGTAGGCCTGGGAGAGCCGGTAGGTGGCGTCGACCCGCAGCTCCTCGGTGAGGTGCGGCAGGGAGAGCGCCGCCTTGAGGTGGTTGACCGTGGTCGGCGGCGAGGTGAGCAGCGCGGAGCAGCCCAGCTCGTAGAGCACCCCGGCCCGCTCCTCCTCGGGCGGCGGCTCCTGCAGGGCGCGCTCCAGACAGCGGCGGGCCGCGTCCGGCGCACCGACCGCCAGGTGCTCGCGGGCGGCGATGCGCAGCTGCTCCACCAGCTCGGAGTCGTGGTCGGGGTGGACCTCCAGCAGGTGGCGCGAGGCCGCCGCGGCGCCCAGGCCGGCCTCGGTGACGGACCAGGCCGCCTGCCCGTGCATGGCGGTGCGGGTGGCGGGCGGGATCGAGGCGTAGATGGCGGTCGCGATCAGCGGGTGGACGAACTCGAGGTCGATGGCGCCGGCGAGGATACGGGCGTGCCGCAGCTTGTCCGCGCACTCGGCGGCCTGGGCCGGGCCCATGCCCGCGAGGTTGGCCGCCAGGGACGGCTGGATCTCGGTGCCGAGGACGGCCGCCGCCCAGGCGAAGCGGGTGACGGCGGTGCCGAGCCGCTCCAGGCGGGCCACCAGTCCGGGGCCGCGGGAGGCGGCGCCGAGGTCGCGCAGGAGCGGGGCCGACTCCTCCAGCGGCTTGAGGCCCCGGTCCTTCGCCTTGGCGATCAACTCGATGGTCTCGTAGGGGTTTCCGCCGGTGACGGCCCAGACCTCGCGGCAGAAGGGGGCGTCGGCCTGCTCCGGGAAGGCGTCGCGCACCATCCGGTTGACCGCTTCCGGCGTCAGGGCGCGCAGCTCCACGGGGCGGTTGCCGCGCGTGTCGACCAGGTCGCGGAAGACCGGTGCGGCGTCCGACAGTTCCTCGGGACGGTAGGAGATGACCGCGAGCAGGGGCGCCTCGCTCAGGCGCGTGGCGAAGTACCCGAGCCAGGTGAGGGACTCGGCGTCGGCCCAGTGCGCGTCGTCGATCATCACCACCAGGGGCTCCTGGCGGGAGGCGAGTTGGCTCACGAGCCAGTCGATGCCGTCGCGGACGCCCTGCGGGTCCTGCGGGCCGATCGGCGGCACGATGCCGAGCGCGGGGCCGGCGATCTCGTACCAGCCGGTGAGCAGCTTCCTGCGGTCGTCCTCGGAGAGCGGCGCCAGCACGGGCTGGAACAGCTGGCGGATGACGTGGAAGGGGACGGCCTGCGTGGACTCGCTGCCGCGTGCGAAGAGGACGGTACACCCGCCCTCCACCATGGCCTTCCTGCGGGTCTCGGCGAGCAACGCCGTTTTCCCCAGGCCCGCTTCGCCCCTGTAGAGCAGCAGGCCGCCGAGCCGGGGCCGCCCTTCGGACTCGTTCCCGCACAGCCTTTGCAGCGCTTCATCAGCGGCTTGCAGCTCGAGCTTCCGCTCGAACAGGGCGGCGGATGCGTTCTGTTCACGCTGATGCCCTGACATGGCGTTGTCTCCCCGGAAGATGTGGTGGGGCGAGCCTAGCCCCGTCCGTGAGGCCAGGGGCAGGGTTCGGCAGACGGACCACCCGGGAGCGTGACCTCGCCCCGGCCGCCTCCGGCGCCCTCGCGGGGCACAGGAGCAACACGGGAGACACGCCCCACTTGCGCCGAACATGCATTCACACGCTTCGTAAACCCATTCGGAATTCGAAGCGCGAGGCCATTATGAAGCCTTTCGAATTCCCGCGTCAGGCCGATCTGCGAATATGACAACTTCGCGCCGGAGCCCCGCGCGACCGGCTACGCTCCATGTCGCGCAGCGGGTTGTGGCGACTACTTCACGGTGCGCACAAGTGCTGCGCCCGCGCCGTTCCCCGCGGCAGACATCCGGGGAACGCCCCGCGCCGGGCCCCGAAGCAGTTACGCCTTCTTAAGAGTTCCGAGGATCCCGATGGTTGGTACCGGCTCGTCCGTTCAACGGCGGCCCGTCTCCGCTCTGATATGGCTGATCTCCCCCCTGGTCCTGGCCGTGTGCACGGGAACGGCGATCCTCGCCGCCGCCCCCGCCGCCCGCGTGCCCGTGGCCTGGTGCGGGGCGTCCGCCACGGTCGCGGTGGCGCTGGCCAGCTCCGAGGCCGCCCGGCGGGGGCGGGTCATCGCGGCCCTGCGCCGGCGCTGCACCGAGCAGGAGGCCGGCCTGCGGTACCAGCTCGACCAGCACGAGGCGGAGACCCGGCGGCTGGCCAAGGAGCTGCTGCCCCGGGCCATCCACCTGCTGCAGCGCGGCGCCCCCACCGAGGTCGTGCTCCGCCACACCCTTCCCGTCCACGACCTCGAACCCGGCTACGCGACCGCCCACCGGTCCGTGCTGAAGTCCGTCATCGAGGCCGTCCAGGCGGAGGAGGGGCTGCGCGACTCCGCGCAGCGCGCCTTCGTCAACATCGCCCGCCGCATGCAGGCCATCGTGCACCAACAGGCCTACGACATCCGGGAGATGGAGCACAAGCACGGCAACGACCCGGACGTCTTCGGCGACCTCCTCCACCTCGACCACGGCAACGCCCTGACCGGCCGCCTCGCCGACAGCATCGCCGTCCTGGGCGGCTCCCGCCCCGGCCGCCAGTGGAAGAACGAGATCCCGCTCTACAACGTGCTGCGCGGCGCCATGTCGCGGATCCTGGAGTACCGCCGCGTCGACCTCCACTCGGTGGCCGACGTCGCCGTGGTCGGGCCCGCCGTCGAGCCGGTCATCCACGCCCTGGCCGAGCTGCTGGACAACGCCACCCGCTACTCCCCCCCGCAGACCCGGGTGCACCTGACCGCCGTGGACATCCAGTCCGGCATCGCGGTCGAGATCGAGGACGCCGGCGTCGGCCTGACCGACGAGGCGCGCCGCCGCACCGACCGCGTCCTCTCCCGCGAGGGCGACCTCGACCTCGACGACCTGGGCGAGGCGCCGCGGCTCGGCCTCGCGGTGGTCAGCCGGCTCGCCCGTACGTACAACCTCCTGGTGTCGCTGCGGCCCTCCGCCTACGGCGGGGTCCGGGCCGTGCTCGTCATCCCCATGGACCTGATCACCGCCAGCAAGCACCCCGGCGGCGACATCGCCCGCGCGGCCAAGCTCCCGCCCATCAAGTCCAAGCGCCGCCCGGGCCAGAAGATCCCCCCGCCCGCTCCGCAGACCGCCCCGCCGATGATGGAGCACCCCATCCCGCCACCGCTCGGCGACAGCGGCCTGCCGCAGCGGCGGCGCCGCCGCGGGCCCGCGCCGCTCCCGTTCGGCCGGGGTGCGGCCGAACGGCGGGAGCGGCCGGCCCCGCCCGCCGCGCCGGCCGCTCCGGAAGAGGCCCCCAAGCAGCCGGGGATGTGGCTGGCCGCCTTCAACCGCGGCATCAACGGGGAATCCCTGGAGCCGGATCCCGGCCGGGCGAACAGTGATATCCCGTCGGACAAGGAAGAGTAGCCAAGTGACGCAGCCGCGGCTCAACATGGACTGGATGCTCAAGGACCTGGCAACCAGCGTTCCGCAGACCCGCCACGTGATCGTGCTGTCCTCGGACGGCCTGCGCATGGCTCAGCACGGCACCGACCCGGACGCGGCCGACCGCCTGGCCGCCGCCTGTGCCGGACTGCAGAGCCTCTCGACGGCGATCGCCGGCGAATTCCCGCACGGGGACGGGCAGATGCGCCTGGTCGTGATCGAGGTGGACGGCGGGTTCTTCTATCTGATGGCCGCCGGGGCCGGCGCCTTCCTGGCCGTGCTCGCCGACGACGATGTGGACGCCGAGCTGATGGGCATGCGGATGCGGGATCTGGTGGCCCGCATCGGTTCGCACCTCACCAGCCCGCCGCGGGTCGGCGGGTCGGTGACATGAGCACGGAGGGACCCGGCTCCCCGACGGCGCCCGGCAGCCCCGACCGGCTGTACATCCTCACCGGAGGCCAGGCCCGCGCGGAGCGGAAGACGGAGCTCGACCTGGTGACGCTGATCGTGTCCCGGTCGGAGGCCGACCCCGGGCTGCAGCCCGAGCACGCCGCCATCGTCAGGATGTGTGCCTACCCGCTCTCCGTCGCCGAGATATCGGCCTATCTGGAGCTCCCGGTCAGCACGCTGACCCTGCTGCTCACGGAGCTGGTGGCGGGTCGGCACGTGGAGGCCCGCCCGCCGGTCCCGGCGGCGGCACTTCCCGACGTACAACTTCTGGAGGCGGTGATGAATGGACTACAGAAGCTCTGACCCCCCGGGGTTGGAGACCTATGCGGGGCCGCGCAGCGAGGACGTGCTGCCGGCCTCGGCCACCGCGGCCGTCAAGGTGGTCATCGTCGGCGGGTTCGGGGTCGGCAAGACGACCCTGGTGGGCTCCGTCAGCGAGATCCGGCCGCTGACCACCGAGGAGACGATGACCCAGGCCGGCGTCGGCGTGGACGACGTCGCCGGGATCGAGCACAAGACCGAGACGACCGTGGCCATGGACTTCGGCCGGATCAGCATCAACGAGCAGCTGGTGCTGTACCTGTTCGGCACCCCCGGCCAGGAGCGCTTCTGGTTCCTGTGGAACGGCCTGTTCGAGGGTGCCCTCGGTGCGGTCGTCCTCCTCGACACCCGCCGCATGGACGTCAGCTACGACGTCATCGGGCGCCTGGAGGAGAAGGGAGTGCCGTTCGTCGTCGGCGTCAACCGCTTCCCCCAGGCCCCCAGGTACCCGATGGAACAGCTCCGCGCGGCCATGGACCTCGACGCCTCGGTGCCCATGGTCGACTGCGACGCCCGCGACCGCGCGTCCTGCCGCGACACCCTGCTCACGCTCATGCGCTACCTCTACACGCTCACGACCGCCTCCACGGAGCACCAGTGACCCTCCCTTCCGAACGTCCCCGCACCACCTCCCCGGCCGGGCCTCCCCCGCAGTGCCCGGCGCACGCAACCGGCCCCGGGGGCATCACCCGGCTCTTCGGCCCGGAGGCCGAGGCCGACCCGATGGGGCTGTACGAGCGGCTGCGCCAGAAGCACGGCCAGGTGGCGCCCGTCCTGCTGCACGACGACGTCCCGGCCTGGCTCGTCCTCGGCTACCGCGAGAACCTCGACGTGGCGCGCACCCCCTCGCGCTTCTCCCGCGACTCCCGGCGGTGGATCGAGGCGCGCGAGGGCCGCGTGGCCCCGACCCACCCGCTGGCGCCGATCACCACCTGGCAGCCGATCTGCGTCTTCGCCGACGGGCGGCAGCACGAGCGCTGGCGCGGTGCCGTCAACGACAGCATCGCCCGCTTCGACAAGCGCGGCATCCGCCGCCACGTCACGCAGTTCTCGAACCAGCTCGTCGACCGCTTCTGCGCCTCGGGCCGGGCCGATCTGGTGCACGAGTTCGCGGAGCAGCTGCCGATGATGGCGATGACGCAGCTGCTGGGCATGCCGGAGGCGTACAGCCCCCAGCTGGTCAACGCCGCCCGGGACATGATCAAGGGCACCGAGACGGCGATCGCGAGCAACGAGTTCGTCCAGGAGACGCTGCGCAAGCTGGTGGCGCGCAAGCGCGTCGAGCCGGGCGCCGACTTCACCAGCTGGCTGCTGGAGCACCCCGCCGGGCTGTCGGACGACGAGGTGCAGCAGCATCTGCGGCTGGTGCTGATCGCGGCCTTCGAGACCACGGCGAACCTGATCGCGAACACCCTGAAGATGGTGCTCACCGACCACCGTTTCCAGGCCTCGCTCGCCGGCGGGCACATGACGCTGCCGGACGCGGTCGAGCAGGTCCTGTGGGACGAGCCGCCGTTCATCACGATCCTGGGCCGCTGGGCGACGCAGGACACGGAGCTGGCGGGTCAGCAGATCAAGGAGGGGGACGCCCTGATCCTGGGGCTGGCCGCCGCCAACATGGACACGGTGATCCGCCCCGATCCCGACGTCCCCGTCCACGGCAACCGCTCGCACCTGGCGTTCAGCGGCGGTCAGCACGAGTGCCCGGGCCAGGACGTCGGCCGGGCGATCGCGGGCGAGGGCATCGACGCCCTGCTGCTGCGGCTGCCCGACCTCACCCTCGCGGTGAAGGAGACGGAGCTGGCGTACCGCTCCACGCTGATGTCCCGTCACCTGACCGGGCTTCCGGTCCGGTTCACGGCACGGGCGCCGCTGCCTCCGCAGGAGACGGTGGCGCCCGTGCCGGAGCCGCCCGCCCCGGCTCAGCCGGAGCGGGCCGAGCAGCCGGCCATCCCGGCGCCGCCGGTCCGTGCTGCCGGCGGTGCGGCGCCGTCCGGTTCGCGGCGCTCCTGGTGGGGGTCGCTGCGGCGGCTGCTGTGGCGCCGGTAGCGGCCGGTGTCGAGCTGATCCCACCACCAGGCGATGGCGGGGACCGGCAGCGGGTCCGGGCTGTCGTCCGACGGGGCCGGTTTCCACCAGTCCACGTCGGCGTTCCCGTAGGGGTCCCGGTAGCGGGCGCAGCCCGAGGCCCAGTCCAGGTGCCCGCGGACGAAGTGGCCCAGCGCCACGAGGTAGCAGCGCAGTTCCACCCCGGCCCGGGGCCAGATCTGCTCGCGCAAGCGCAGGAAGAGCGTCATGACGCGGTCGCGCATCGCCATGGCCTCTTCCTGGGCGCGGGCGGGCTCCCAGCCCCGCTCCTGGGCGAGGACGTCGATCAGGTTGAGGTTGTCTCCGGCACGCTGGATCTCCTTGTTCCGTGAGTAGAAGTCGTTGTCCCAGGCGACGAGCGTCCAGGTCATCTCGGTGAGGGCCCGGACCTCGGGCCGGTCCAGGTCGCGGTCGTCGAGTTCGTAGCCTCCGGCGATGTCCATCAGGGCGGTGGAGGGCGCCATGCCGATGGCGCGCATCCACATGGCGGCGTAGTCGTTCACGGACGGCAGGGCCCGGTCACGACGGCAGGCGGCCTCCCACACCAGGCCGGTCAGGTAGGTGCGCATGCCCTCGGTCCAGCGGCGCAGCTGGGCCGGTGTCGCGTGCGCGGCCAGCTCCAGGCGCACGGTGCGCAGCGCCGCGGCGTGGGGCGAGTCATCCGGCCACTCGGGCAGCGGTGCTTCCAGGACGCGCATGATGCGGGAGGTCGCGTGCGCCAGGCCGTGGGCGGTGGCGGTCGACTCGTCGCACAGGGCGTCGTCCAGGGAGAACAGCACGGCGTGGAGCTTGGCCACGGCGGTGAGCGGTCCGGGCTGGCCGTAGGGCATGGTCCGGGCCGTGAGGCCGCCGAAGTCGCACCGTGCGAGGCGCTGCCGCTGGTGGGCGGAGGTGTCGAGCCGCTGCTGGAGCATCCAGTCGACCGAGGCGCGGTCGATCTCCCGGACGCTCGGGTGCACCGCCGGCGGTATCGGACAGTAGAAGGGCACGATCTCCAAGGGCTGTACTGATATGCGATCTCGCACGCCCGTCACGGCGCCTCCCCAGGCCGGCTCGCAGCGTTCCTGTCCGCTTTTGCGCGGTACCTGCCCAGGGTGGACCGGGGATAACCCGCGGCGCATACCCGGTCACACCTTTCCAGCGCGGGATGCAAGGCTCACTTCGGATCGTTTCTGACTGGACCCGGCCAAAGGAGCTTTTCCGATGAGTGGCCACGGTGGAATATTGCACCTCGATGTCGGAGTTTTTTCCCCATGATCCTCCGGCGTTCGAAAACATAAGGGTTGGCCGGATCCCACTCATACGTTGCGCGGACGAATGATCGATGATCTACGGCGGCGGTGACCGTTCGGGCCCAGGGAGGCACGCCATGACGACGCGACCGACGGACGGTCCGTACGCCCGGTTGCTGACCCGGCCCTGGCCACGGGCGGCCGCGGCAGTGGCGGCGGGCGCGCTGCCCGCGCTCACGTTTCCCACGCCTTCGCTGTGGTGGCTGGCCTATGCGGCCCTCGTGCCCTGGCTGGCCCTGATCCGTACGGCGCCGGACGCGCGGCGCGCGGCGCTCGACGGCTGGCTCGGCGGTGGCGGATTCCTGCTCGCCGTCCACCACTGGCTGCTGCCGAGCCTGCACGTCTTCATCCTGGTGCTGGCCGCACTGCTGGGGCTGCTGTGGGCGCCGTGGGGCGTGCTGGTCCAGCGGCTGCTGGGGGGTTCACCGGGGCCCGCGCGGGCCGCCGTTGCCCTCCTCGCCGTCCCCTCCGGCTGGTTGATGGTCGAACTTGCTCGTTCATGGGAGTATCTGGGCGGTCCGTGGGGGCTGTTCGGGGCGAGCCAGTGGCAGGTGGAACCCGCCCTGAAGATCGCTTCTGTGGGCGGGATCTGGCTGGTTAGTTTCCTCCTCGTGGCCCTCAACACCGCGATTTCCACGGTCATTTGGGCCTCTCGCGCGCGTATCACCGGACTAGTCGGTCTGGTGGCGTGTGCAGCGGTCGTCGCCGGGGTGTGGATGCGGGCGCCTTCACCGCGCCCCGCGGGCACGGTCCGGATCGCCCTCGTACAGCCGGGAGTCGTCGACGGGGCGGGCAGCGTCCAGCGCCGGTTCGAGCGCGAGGAGGCGCTCACCCGGGGGCTGGCCGGGCAGCGGGTGGACCTCGTCGTGTGGGGCGAGAGCGGCGTCGGCGGCGACCTCACGGAGCACCCGGAGCTCCGGGACCGGCTCACGGCGCTGTCCCGCGCGGTGGGCGCGGACCTGCTGGTCAACGTGGACGCGCGCCGCTCGGACCGGCCCGGCATCTTCAAGAGCTCCGTGCTCGTCGGCCCCGGCGGGCCGACCGGGGACCGCTACGACAAGATGCGGCTCGTGCCGTTCGGGGAGTACGTGCCGGCGCGCTCGCTGCTGGGCTGGGCCACCTCCGTGGGCAAGGCGGCCGGTGAGGACCGCATGCGCGGGGACCGCCAGGTGGTGATGCGGCTGCCGGCGACTCCCTCCGCGCCGGAGGGCCTGCGGCTCGGCCCGCTGGTGTGCTTCGAGTCGGCCTTCCCCGACATGAGCCGGCAGCTGGCGCGCGACGGCGCCCAGGTGATCGTCGCGCAGTCCTCCACCTCGACGTTCCAGAACAGCTGGGCCCCGTGGCAGCACGCCTCGCTGGCCGCGCTGCGGGCCGCCGAGACCTGGCGGCCGGTGGTGCACTCGACGCTGACGGGGGTGGGCACGGTGGCGGACCCGCGGGGCCGGGCGGCCGGCCCGCCGCTCGGCACCGGCCGCAGCACGGCCGTCGTCCGTGACGTGCCGCTGGCCGGCGGCACCAGCCCCTACGTGCGGTACGGGGACTGGATCGTCCTGGTCTCCGTGGCGGTCGTGGCCGGCACGTGCGCCGCCGGGGGCTTCGCGGCCGTCCGGCGGCGGGTCAGGAAGCCTGGTCCAGGGCGTCCCTGACGACGCGTTCGCACAGCTCGTGGGTGCGCAGCGCGTCCTCGGCGTCGAGGTGCTTGCCCGCCCGTACGGCGTCGAGGAAGGCGAGGACGGCCTGCTCGATGCCGCGCTGGCGGGAGACGGGCACCCAGTCGCCGCGGCGGCGGACGCTGGGCTGCCCCTTGTGGTCGATGACCTCGGCGAGGTTGACCACCTGCCGCTTGGTGTCCTGCCCGGAGACCTCCAGGACCTCCTCGGCGGAGCCGCTCATCCGGTTCATGGTGCCGATGGCCGTGAAGCCGTCGCCGGAGAGCTGGAGCACGACGTGGTGCAGGAGGCCGTCGCGCACCCGGGCGCGGACGTCCACGTGGCCGATCGCCCCGGGGACGAGGAAGCGGAGGGTGTCGACGACGTGGATGAAGTCGTCGAGCACCAGCGTGCGCGGGTCCTCGGGGAGCCCGATGCGGTTCTTCTGCATCAGGATCAGGTCGCGCGGGTGGTCGAGGCACTGGGTGTAGGAGGGCGCGAAGCGGCGGTTGAAGCCGACGGCCAGGCTCACTCCCCGGTCCCGGGCGAGCCCGACGAGCCGCTCGCTCTCGGCGAGGTCGTAGGCCAGGGGCTTGTCGACGTAGACCGGGACGTCCGCTTCGAGGAGACGGGTGACGAGCTCGGGATGGGCCGCGGTCGCCGCGTGGACGAAGGCCGCGTCGAGGCCGGCCGCGAGCAGGGAGTCCAGCTCGGTGTGGCACTGCGCGTCCGGGATGCGGTGGATGCCGGCGACGCGCCGGACGGTGGCGGCGGTGCGGGTGTGGAGGTGGAGTTCGAGTCCGGGCTGTGCGGCGAGTACCGGAAGGTACGCCTTCTGTGCGATGTCCCCGAGCCCGATGCAGCCGACCTTCACAGCGCCTCCCTGGTACGTGCCTTCGTTTGGGAAGCATACGGGTGTACGGGAGGGCGCCAGTCCGCAATGCCGTCGTGGCTGCGGAGGACGACGCGGGGGCCGAAGAGGTTGGCCGCGCCGAGGGCGGCGGTGCGCAGGGCAACGGCCGGAGGGGCGGACAGGGAGACGAGCCGTCCGATCCGGGCGGAGCGGCGCACGACTTCCGTGGTCCGCGGGAGGCGCTGGGCGGTGTAGGCGGGCAGGGCGCGGTCGAGGTCGCCCGCCCCTCCGGCGAGGAGGAGGCCGAGGACGGCGCCGTCCTCGATGGCCTGGCAGCCGCCCTGGCCGAGGTTGGGGGTCATGGGGTGGGCGGCGTCGCCGAGCAGGACGACCCGTCCGCGGTGGTGGGCGGGCAGCGGGGTGGTGGCGTGGTGGACGTCGTTGCGCAGGACGGCGGCGGGGTCGGCGGCGGCGAGGATCGCGGGGACGGGGTGGTGCCAGCCGCCGTAGCGGCGGCGCAGCTCGTTGAGTTCGCCGTCGGGCGACCGGTCCCCGGCGGGGGCGTTGGCCTGGGCGTAGGCGTAGACGCGGCCGTCGTGCAGCGGGACCGTGCCCCAGATCATGCCGCGCCCCCAGGTCTCGTGGGCGGGGAAGGGCTCGGCGGGCCGGGGCACGACGACGCGCCAGACGGTGAACCCGGCGTAGACGGGTCCGGGGTGTTCGGGGAAGAGGAGGGCGCGGGTGGCCGAGTGGATGCCGTCGGCCGCCACGACGAGGTCGGCTTCGAGCTCTCCGCCGGGGGTGGTCACGCGGGCGGGGCGGCCCGGCCCGCCGGGGTCGGCGAGGACGGCGGGGCTGCCGGTGCGGACGGTGCCCTCGGGGAGGCAGGAGGTGAGGACGGCGACGAGGTCGGCGCGGTGGGCGACGATGACCGGGCCGCCGAAGCGCCGGGCCGCCGCCTCGTTGCTCGTACGGGAGAGCCAGCGGCCGCCGGGCAGGCGCAGCCCGCCGTCGGCCTGCCAGCCGGACAGGGCGCGGACGGCGTCGCCGGCGCCGAAGGTGTCGAGGGCGCGCAGGGCGTTGGCGGCGAGGGCGATGCCGGCGCCGACGGGTTCGAGTGCGGCGGCGCGGTCGAGGACGGTGACGGTCCAGCCCTGGTGGTGCAGGGCGGCAGCGGCGGTGAGGCCGCCGATTCCGCCGCCGATGACGACGGCGCGGGGTGCTGACATGCGGTTTCCCTCCCGGTCACTACGGGTGTAGTCATTCCAGGCTACTACGGCCGTAGTGATCGCGCACTACTTCTGTAGTGCAGGCGGTAGGTTGAGGATCATGCCCCTTGAGAAGCCTTCCCCGCCCCTTGAGAAGCCCTCCCCGGAGAAGACCTCCGCACCGGCCCTGCCGCCCCGCACCGCGCTCATCGCCGACACGGCCCTCGCCCTGATCGCCGAACGCGGCATGCGCGGGCTCACGCACCGGGCGGTGGACGAGGCGGCGGGGCTGCCGCCCGGCTCGACCTCCAACCACGCCCGCACCCGCCTCGCCCTGCTGGAACTGGCGGTGCGGCAGCTCGCCCGGCGCGATGCGGAGGTCGTCACCCCGGCGGAGTTCCCCGGCCCGGCGGAGGGGCTCGACGCGCTGGCGGACGCGATCGCGACCGTGCTGCACGGGCTCGTGGTCCGCCGGCGGGAGCACACCGTCGCGCGCTTCGAGCTGGCCCTGGAGGCCTCGCGGCGGCCGGAGCTGCGGGCGATCTACGACGCCGCGGGGCAGGGCTTCCGCGATCTGATGGCGGAGCTGATGGCGGCGGCCGGGTCCGCCGAGCCGCAACGGCACGCGCTGTCGCTCGGAGCGTGGTCCGACGGCGTGCTGTTCACCTGCACCGCGGGGCCGTACCACGACCGCGCGCCCGCCAGGGAAGAGCTGCGGGAGAGCGTCGGCGAGCTGCTGCGCGGCATGCTCGCGGGGAGCTCCGGGGGCGGGAAAACCCGTGGCCGGGACGGCGGCCGGACGGAAGGATGACCGCCATGACCACCATTGAACGCCGCATGCCCTCCACCATCTCCGACGAGCGCACAGCCCTGGAGGGCTGGCTCGACTTCCACCGCGCCACACTGGCCCAGAAGGTCGCGGGTCTGGACGAGGAGCAGCTGCGGGAAGCCTCGGTGCCCCCGTCGACGCTGAGCCTCATGGGCCTCGTCCGGCACATGGCCGAGGTCGAGCGCAGCTGGTTCCGCCGCTGCCTCGCCCGCGAGGACGCCGGGCCGATCTACTACAGCGACGAGGACCTGGACAGGGACATCAACGTCACCGCGGCGGACAGCTGGGAGGAGGCGTACGCCACCTGGCAGGCGGAGATCGCCGCCGCCCGGGACGCGGCGCGCGGCCGCTCGCTGGACGACCTCGGCTTCGCCGCGCATCGCAAGAAGGAGGTCGACCTCCGGTGGATCTACCTCCACATGATCGAGGAGTACGCGCGCCACAACGGCCACGCCGACCTCATCCGGGAGCGGATCGACGGCGCGACGGGGGCCTGAGCGGCGCCGCACGCCTGATCGCACATCACCCGTGCGGGGAGTTCCCAACGCTGACGGCCGCACAGCAGAGTTGAGCGAGTGCATCGACTGCCTGCAGTAACGGTCATGGCGGCGGTGGCGATGGCAGCGGCCGCCGGTTGTGTGTCCGTCTCCCAGCCGCCCGCCTCCCACTCCCCGCGCCGCCCACCGGGCCACTCCCGGCCGGGCGATCTCGCACCGGGCCCCGCCCGCGAGGATCTGATCACCATCGGCCCGGACGGCTCGGCCGCCCCGCCGGGGCCCGTGCAGGACCCGAGAGCCGCCACGGCCGGGGGCGCCTCGGGGCCCGGGAGTGCGATCGCCCCTTCCGGCGGCACCGGCTTCCGCGAGCGCCGGGACCCGGCGGATCCCTACGGCTCCGGCGACGCCCCGGGGCCTTCCGACGACGAAGCGGAACCGTCGCGCTCCTCCGGCTTCCCTCGGCTCTCGCACCCGCCCCGGAGGGCGGGCCGCTCCTGGGCCTCACCGGACCGGCCCGCATCCCCGGACCTCAGCCCGTCCTTCCCGCAGAGCGAAGTGCCCGCCCCGCCGCCGGAGCAGCACACCGCCGATTCCCCGCCCGCATCCGCATCCCGCCAGGAAGCGCCGCCGCCCGCACAAGCGCCGCCACCCGCGCCGGCGCCCGCCCCCCGGGCCGGCAACAACAACGTCTGCGCCATGGGCCGGCAGCACGGTCGCTGGCAGCAGGGCGGCGACGCCTCACGGATCTGCGACTCGGTGTACGGGCACTGACGGGCCCGCCACGGGGCGGCGGGCCCGGGGACGGACCGGGACCGGGGGCTCGGTGCCGCCGCCCACGCGCCCCGGCCCGCCGGGGCCCGGTCAGACGGCCGGCACGGCCGCCAGGTCCGGGATCCGCCAGTCGATCGGCTCGTGGCCCTGGGCGGCGACGGCCTCGTTGATCTGCGTGAACGGGCGGCTGCCGAAGAACTTCTTCGCCGACAGCGGCGAGGGGTGGGCGCCCTTGACGACCACGTGCCGGGACTCGTCGATCAGCGGCAGTTTCTTCTGCGCGTAGTTGCCCCAGAGCACGAAGACGGCCGGGTCGGGCCGGGACGCCACGGCGCGGATGACCGCGTCGGTGAACTTCTCCCAGCCCTTGCCCTTGTGGGAGTTGGGCTCCCCGCCGCGGACCGTCAGCACGGCGTTGAGCAGCAGGACGCCCTGCTCGGCCCACGGCTGGAGGTAGCCGTTGTCCGGGACGTCGTAGCCGAGCTCCTCGCGCATCTCCTTGTAGATGTTGCGCAGGGAGGGCGGGGTCTTCACGCCGGGCCGGACCGAGAAGCACAGGCCGTGGCCCTGGCCCGCGCCGTGGTACGGGTCCTGGCCGAGGATGAGGACCTTCACCCGCTCGTACGGCGTCGCCTCCAGGGCCGCGAAGACCTCCCCGCGCGGCGGGTACACCGGTGCCTTCGTGCGCTCCTCCTCCACGAAGTCGGTGAGCTCCTTGAAGTAGGGCTTGTCCAGCTCCTCGGCGAGGACACCGTGCCAGGACTGGGGCAGCACGTCGGTGACGGTCACGTCAACAACCTCCGGGGTTCGTTCCGTTCTCGCCCGAGAACTTACCGGTGACCACTGACAACGGCCGATCCGAGGGCCGCCCGGCCCCGGCCCCACGGGTGCGGGACCGCTCAGAACCCCGCGTTGAGGAAGATCCCGCCGTCCACGACGAGGGTCTGCCCGGTGATCCACGCGGCGGCGTCCGAGAGCAGGAAAGCGGCCGCTCCCCCGATGTCCTCGGGGACCCCGAGGCGGCCGAGCGGGTACGACGCCACGACCTCCTCCTCGCGTCCCTCGTAGAGGGCGGCGGCGAACTTGGTCTTGACGACGGCCGGCGCGATGGAGTTGACGCGCACCCCCGGGGCGAACTCGTGCGCGAGCTGCAGCGTGAGGTTGACCATCGCCGCCTTGCTCATGCCGTACGCCCCGACGAACGGGGAGGCGGAGATCCCGGCGACCGACGCGATGTTCACGATCGCCCCGCCGTTGTCCTTCTGCCAGGCCCGCCACGTCTGCTGGGCGAAGCCGAGGGCGGAGATCACGTTGGTCTCGAAGACCTTGCGGGCGACGCCCAGGTCGAGCTCGGCCATGGGGCCGAAGACGGGGTTCGTCCCGGCGTTGTTGACCAGGTAGTCGATGCGCCCGAACTCCTCCATGGCGTGCTCGACGGCGGAGGCCTGGTGGGCCTCGTCGTGGGCCTTGCCCGCGATGCCGATCGCCCGGCCGGCGCCGAGCGACTCGACGGCGTCCTTGAGGGTGTCCTCGTTGCGGCCGGTGATCACGACGCGGTCGCCGCGGGCGACGAGCGCCTGCGCGATGCCGTAGCCGATGCCGCGGCTGGCGCCGGTGACGAGGGCGACCCTGCCGGTGCCCGCCTGCTGCTCCTGCTGTTGCTGTGCTGCGGTCATCTCCGTGCTTCCTGTCAGTTGAGCGGTCCGCCGGCCACGTACAGGACCTGGCCCGAGACGAAGCCCGCCTGCTCGCCGGCGAAGAAGGCGACGGCGTTGGCGATGTCCTCGGGCTCGCCCACCCGCTGCACCGGGATCTGGGTCGCCGCGGCCGCCTTGAAGTCCTCGAAGCCCATGCCGAGGCGCTCCGCGGTGGCGGCCGTCATGTCGGTGGCGATGAACCCGGGGGCGACGGAGTTGGCCGTGATGCCGAACTTGCCGAGCTCCTTGGCGAGGGACTTCGTGAAGCCCTGCACGCCGGCCTTGGCCGCGGCGTAGTTGGCCTGGCCGCGGTTGCCGAGGGCGGAGCTGCTGGAGAGGTTGACGATGCGGCCGAAGCCCGCGTCCACCATGTGCTTCTGGCAGGCGCGCGACATCAGGAACGCGCCCCGCAGGTGCACGTTCATGACGGTGTCCCAGTCGCTCTCGTCCATCTTGAACAGCAGGTTGTCACGGGTCACGCCCGCGTTGTTGACGAGGATGAGCGGCGCGCCCAGCCCGGCGGCGATCCGGGTGACGGCGGCGTCCACCTGCGCGGCGTCGGTGACGTCGCAGCCGACGGCGAGAGCCCTGCCGCCCGCCGCCGTGATCCGCTCGACGGTGCCCGCGCAGGCCGCCTCGTCGAGGTCGAGGACGGCGACCGCGCAGCCCTCCTGCGCCAGGCGCACGGCGGTCGCGGCGCCGATGCCGCGGGCCGCGCCCGTGACGACGGCCACGCGCTGCTCGGGCTCAGGCATACGGGATCTCCTCACCTCGAAGGCGGCCCGCCCGCCCGGCCGCCGGCCGGACAGGTGAGCAACCGCTTAGTAGCTTCAGCGGATCAGACGCTAGAAGCCCCGCCACCCGCTGTCAACGCCTTCCCGCGCGCCACGTGCGCCACCGGCGCCGCAGGCCGGCACCCCCGGCCGGACGGTCCGGCCGGGGCGGCCGCTCAGCGCACCAGCAGGTCCAGCAGCCGCTCCGGCTCCGCCTCCGGATCGGCCGTCAGACCGGCGTGCACCGGGCCGGGCTGGACGACCGTGCTGCGGGGGGCGATCAGCCAGCGGAAGCGGCGGCCGGGATCGTCGCCGGCGGCCTGACCGGCCCGCTCCCCGCCGAGGCACACGCCTTCGACGGCGCACAGCGCGGCCCGCACGCCCGCCACGTCCGCGGTCGGGTCGAGGGCCAGCAGCCGCGCCTCGTCGAGGTGGACGCGGGCGGCCACGTACCCCTTCGCCTGGCAGTAGACGACGACCCCGGCGTTGATCTGCTCACCGCGCTCGACGCGGGGGACGACCCGCAGCAGTGCGTACTCGAAAACATCGCGTCCGTTGTGGCGCCCGGTCACTTCCCGGCCCTTCCGTCGAGCCTGACACGCACCCACTCCGGCGCCTGCGAGGGCTTGTCCTTGCTGCGTTCGCCGACCGTGATCCGGCCGCCGATGCTCCCCGCCCGCTCCAGCAGCACCTCGACGTAGCGGCGGCGCACCGCGTCGGGGCCGTCGAAGCCCGGCTCGTCCGCGAGCCACTCGTCGGGCACGTCGGCGGCGACCTCGGTGAGCAGGTCCTCGGTGACGCGCGGCGCGAGCTCGGCCGCGGCCGCGGCGAGGTCGGGGCCGAAGGTCGCGAGGACGTGGTCGGACGCGTCGTAGGGCTTGCCCGCGGCCGCGGCGGCGCCCGGCCAGTTGTGGTGCCAGATCATGGTCGCGCCGTGGTCGATGAGCCACAGCTCGCCGTGCCACACGAGCAGGTTCGGGTTGCGCCAGGAGCGGTCGACGTTGTTGATGAGCGCGTCGAACCAGACCACGCGGCCGGCCTCGGCCGCGGAGACCTCGAAGGCGAGCGGGTCGAAGCCGAGGGCGCCGGGCAGGAAGTCCATGGCGAGATTGAGCCCGCCGCTGGCCTTCAGCAGCCCCTGCACCTCCTGGTCCGGCTCGCCGCGGCCGATGACCGGGTCGAGCTGGATGCGGGCCAGGTCCGGCACGCGCAGGCCGAGCGCGCGGCCCAGCTGACCGCAGATGACCTCGGCGACCAGCGTCTTGCGGCCCTGGCCGGCACCGGTGAACTTCATGACGTACGTGCCCAGGTCGTCGGCTTCGACGATGCCGGGGAGCGAGCCGCCCTCACGCAAGGGCGTGACGTATCGGACGGCTGTGACTTCGGGGAGCATTGCCCCAGGCTACTGCGGGACTTCCGCGCGCCTTCGAACGCGGGTGGCCGTGGCTTTGCACACGGGTGGCCGTTTCCTTGGACGCGGACGGCCGTTGCTTTGAACGCGGGCGGTCCCCGCCCCGTACGACTCCCTGGACCGTCACGACCGGATCCGAACCCGTACGACCAGAGGAGCGCACATGAACCACGTGTCACGAGCCGCGTCCACCGCTTCCCCCGCCTCCCGGACCCCGCGCGGCTCGACCCGCCGCGGCGTCGTCGCGGCCGCCGGGGCCGCCGGCCTCGTCACCCTGCTCGCCGCGTGCGGCGGAGGGGACGACGGCGGGAGCGGCGGGGCGAAGGACGGCGGCAAGGCCGGAGGCGAGGACGGGGGCAAGGACGGGGAGCTCGCGAAGGCCGCGGACATCCCGGAGGGCGGCGGCAAGGTATTCCCCGACCGGAAGGTCGTGGTGACCCAGCCGGCGAAGGGCGAGTTCAAGGCCTTCTCCGCGGTCTGCACCCACCAGGGCTGCCTCGTCAAGGACGTCTCCGGCGGCACCATCAACTGTCCCTGCCACGGCAGCAGGTTCGGCATCGCGGACGGGAGCGTGCAGGGCGGCCCCGCGCAGCGACCGCTCCCCGGGCAGCAGGTCTCGGTCCACGGCGGGTCCTTGCATCTGGGGTGAACCCGGGGCGTCAGCCGCGCCGGGGCGCGCTCCGCCAGCCGCGCAGGACGGCCTCGGCCGTGGTGACGGTGGCGACGAGCGCCAGGGTGTGGCGGACCATGGCCGCGGTGTACTCCGCGGGCACGCCCGCGATGGCGTCGGCGGGGACGACGGCCGTGTAGCCGAGGTTGACGGCGTCGAAGACGGTGTTGGGGACGGCCACGTTGGCCGAGACGCCGGTGACGACGAGGGTGCGGCAGCCGAGGTTGCGCAGCAGGGGGTCCAGGCCGGTGCCCGCCAGGGGCGAGAGTCCGTGCAGCCGCCGGACGACGAGGTCGCCGTCGCCGACCGGGATCGGGTCGGCGACGCGCACCGCGCGGGTGCCCGCCAGTTGCTGCACGGGCAGCCGTTCGGCGGCGCGGAAGAGCCGGGCGTTGCGGCTGGCGCCGCGGCCGTCGGGGCGGCGCTCGGCGATGGCGTGGACGACCTGGACGCCGGCGTCGTGGGCGCCCGCGACGAGGCGGGCGACGGTGACGAGCGCGCCGGAGGAGCGTGCGGCGGCGGCCAGCTCGGGCAGGGCGCTGTCGGGGCCGACGACACCGTGCTGGCACTCGACGGTGAGCAGCACGGTCGTCGCGGGGTCGAGCCGTTCGGCGGGCGGGCCGGCCGGGGCGGGCGGCGCCATGGCGGTCCTCCCTCCTGGGGCCGGTGTCCGGCGGGTGCGGGCCTTGGCGGCCCCCCGGGCTTCGGCGGTCCGGGCCGCGTGAGGGTAGCGGGCATTGCGTCGGCGGGGGAAGGGGCCCACACTTTCTGACACACAGTCAGTTATCGGGATGCGGGGAGGGCACGGACATGGTCACCGGCCAGCGGCGGGGCCGCCGGATCATGATGACGCGGCCGGAGCTGGACACGTTCCTCGCCGGGCAGCGCACCTGCCGGGTCGCCACCGTGGGGCGCGACGGGCGGCCCCACCTCAGCGCGCTGTGGTTCGTCTGGGACGGATCGGCGCTGTGGCTGTACTCGCTCGTGCGCAGCCGCCGGTGGGCGGAGCTGCGGCGCGACGCCCGGGTCGCGGTGCTGGTGGACGACGGGCGGGAGTACGGGGAGCTGCGGGGCGCGGAGCTGTCCGGCACGGCCGCCTTCGCCGGCGAGGCCCCGCGCACGGGCGAGCCCTGCCCGGAGCTCGCCGCGCCGGAGGCGCTCTTCACCGCCAAGTACTTCGGCGGCCTGCCCTCGATGCCGCACGACGGCCGGCACGCCTGGCTCCGGCTGACGCCGGACCAGGTCGTGTCCTGGGACTTCCGCAAGCGATAGGCCGATTCCGGCGGAGCGCCCCGCCGGCCCCTCCGCCGCGACGGCGAGAGGCGGCCTTGATGCAGCAGGCCGGAGCTGCCGAGCCGGGCAAGGCCGCCTGCCCACCGCGCCGCAGGCCGGGCCGGCCGCGGCCGGCCCGGTGAGGGACGGCCGCGGTGTGCCGCCCGCCGCGAGCCGGGGCCGAGTCAGCCGGCCACTTTCTCGCCGGCGAGGCGCAGCGCCTCGACCGCGGCGCGGATGGAGGGGCGCCGGTCCGCGTCGGCGCGCCAGATCGCGTAGACGTGGCGGCGCACGGTGTGCCGTACGGGCACGACGCGCACCCCTTCCGGCACGGGCCCGCGGCCCAGCCGCGGCGCGACGGCGACGCCGAGCCCGGCGGCGATCAGGGCGAGCTGGGTGTGGTGCTCCTCGGCCATGTGGGAGATGCGGGGCTCGATGCCCTTGCCGCGCAGGGTGAGCATCAGCCATTCGTGGCAGAACTCGCCCCGGGGCCAGGAGACCCAGTCGTCGTCGGCGAACTCCTCCAGGTCGATCTCCTCGCGGCCGGCCAGCGGGTGGTCCACCGGCATGGCCACGTCGGCGATGTCGTCGAGGATCGGGGCCTTGGCCAGGCCGTCCGGCATGGGCAGTGGCTTGTTGTCCCAGTCGAGGACGACGGCGACGTCGATGTCGCCGCGGACCACCCGGGGTACGGCCTCCTCCGGCTCCATCTCCTCCAGCCGGGCCCGCAGCTGGGGGTGGGCCCGGCGCAGCCCGGCGAGGGCGGCCGGGAAGAGGCCGCGGGCGGCCGTGGGGAAGGCGCCGAGGAGCAGCTCGCCGACGGCTTCCCCGCGCTGTGCCTCCAGGTCGGCCTGGGCCAGCTCGACCTGCGAGAGGATCCGCGCGGCGTGGTCGGCGAGCAGCCGGCCGGCGTCCGTGAGCCGCACTCCGCGCCCCTGTTTGGCCAGGAGCTGCTGCCCGGTCTCCCGTTCCAGCTTGGCGAGCTGCTGGGAGACGGCGGACGTCGTCACGTGCAGCCCGTCCGCCGCGGCGCTGACGGAGCCGTGGCGGGCGACGGCGTTGAGGGTGCGCAGGCGCTCCAAGTTCAACATATAAGCAACTCTACGCGATAAACCCCACTTAAATTTACTTGTACTAAGGCGTACGGTGCGGTCATTCTTACGACCATGCGCACCACGGCAACCTCCAGCTCCTCCGTCCCGCCGGGCCTCCCGGTCCGCCCGCTCCCCAGCTCCGGTGCTTCGCACCGCCAGCCGCAGCGGGGCCGCCCCACCGTGGACTGGAGGATCCGCTTCGGTGCGCTCGCGCTCATCTGGGGCTGCAGCTTCCTCTTCATCAAGCTCGGCACGGACGGCTTCCCGCCGCTGTACGTCGCCTTCGGCCGCATGTTCTTCGGCGCGGCGGTGCTCGTCGCGACGCTGGCCGTCAAGCGGGAGCGCCTGCCGCGCGCCGCCCGCACCTGGGGCCACCTGGCCGTCGCCGCCTTCCTGCTCAACGCCCTGCCGTTCACCCTCTTCGCCTACGCCGAGCTGCGCATCCCCTCCACGCTCGCCGGGATCTGCAATGCCACGACCCCGCTGTGGGGCATGGTCCTCTCGCTCGTGGCCCTCTCCGAGGACCGGCCGACGCGGCGCCGTTTCGCGGGTCTGGCGATCGGCTTCGCCGGCGTGCTGACCGTGCTCGGGGCCTGGCAGGGCTTCTCCGGCCAGGACGCGGCGGGCACGGTGATGGCCCTCGTCGCCTCCGCCAGCTACGCGATCGGCTGGATCTACGTCCGGCGGACGCTGACCGACTCGGGCGACTCCAATCTGTCCAAGTCCGGCGCGCAGCTGCTGCTGGGCACGGCCCAGCTGGCGGTGGTCGCCCCGCTGTTCGCGCCGGTGCCGGCCTCCCTCCCCGCCGTGCCGCTGCTGGCCGTCTTCGCCCTCGGGGCGCTGGGCACGGGCCTGGCCTTCCTCGTGCAGTACGGACTGGTCGCCGAGGTCGGGCCCACGATGGCGTCCATGACCACCTACCTCATACCGGTCGTGGCGACCGTCGCCGGCGTGGCCCTCCTGGGGGAGGAGCTCAGCTGGAACACCCCCGTCGGCGCGCTCATCGTGCTGGCCGGAGCCTTCCTGACCCAGAGCAAGGCGGGGCGCAGGACCGGACGGAAGTAGCAGCGCCTCCCCCGCGGGGGCATGCCGGTGAGGGGTCGTCAGTCGTAGCGCCCCGCCGCCGAGGGACGGGTCGCGGCCGCCAGGGCGTCCGCGACCTCTTCCGTTTCGTCCACGGCCAGGCCCGAGACGGTCAGCCGCACCGCGGGAGGCGACGAGAGCCGGAACCGGGCTCCCGGCGCGACCGCCCAGCCCGCGTGCAGCAGCCGCGCCACCGCCGCCGTCTCGTCGGGCACGGGCAGCCAGACGTTCATCCCGCTGCGCCCGTGCGCCTCGATCCCCCGCGCACGCAGGGCCCGGACGAGCGGGTCGCGGCGCCGCCCGTACGCGGCGGCCACCTCCGCCGCGTCCACCGCGCCGCTGCGCCACAGCCGGACGACGGCGTCCTGCAGGATGTGACTGACCCAGCCGGGGCCGAGGCGCTGCCGGCCCCGCACCCGGTCCACGGTGACGGCGTCGCCCGCGAGCACCGCGAGCCGCAGGTCGGGCCCGTACGCCTTGGCCACGGAGCGGACGATCGCCCAGTGGCCGGTGCAGCCCGTGAGGGTGTGCAGGGGGAGGTCGACGATTCCATGGCCGTGGTCGTCCTCGACGAGCAGCGCCCCCGGGTGGCCGGAGAGCACGGCGCGCAGCTCGCGCGCCCGGGCCGCGCCCACCACCGCCCCCGTGGGGTTCTGCGCCCGCGCGGTGACGATCATGGCCCGGGCGCCCTCCCGCAGCACACGGTCCGCCGCCTCGGGCAGCGGGCCGTCGTCGTCGACGGGCACGGGGACGGGCCGCAGCCCGAGGGCCGGGACGAGGTCGAGGACGCTGCCCCAGCCCGGGTCCTCGACGGCGACGGAGTCGCCCGGCCGCAGGTGCACGGCGAGGACGCGCTCGATGGCGTCGAGCGCGCCGGAGGTGACGGCGAGCGGCCCGCCGGGCACCCCGTCCGCGGTGAAGGCGGCCCGGGCGAAGCGCTCCAGCTCGGTGTCGACAGCGGGCGCTCCGTAGAGCGTGGGGGCTTGCGCGGCACGGGCCGCGGCGGCGGCGAGTGCCTCGCCGAGCGGGGGCAGCAGGGCGGGGTCGGGATTGCCCGCGGAGACGTCCCGGACGCCCTCGGGGACCTCGACGTAGATCCGCTCGCGGGCGGTGCTGGCCGGGCGGTGACGCACGCGGCTCCCCCGGCGGCCGGACGTCTCGATCACCCCGCGCTCGCGCAGCGTGCGATACGCGGCCGCGACCGTATTGGGATTGACGCCGAGCTCGACCGCCAGCTCCCGCATGGGCGGCAGCAGCTCGCCCGGGGACAGCTTGCCGGCACCCACGGCGCGCTCCACGCTCGCGGAGATCTCTGCTGCGCGACGACCCTCGATCCGATACTCTCCTAGCACAAAGAAGATTATGCACTAGTGCAATGGAGTTCGCAATGACCGCTGCCGCGCCGCCCGCCCCGTACGAGCAGACCGAGCGGACCACGCCGACGCGCGCCCGCGAGCGCGCCTCGTACGACCGCGAAGTCGTGCACGCGATCCTCGACGCGGGCTACGTCTGCCACCTCGGCTTCGTGCGCGACGGCGCCCCGGTCGTGCTGCCCACGCTCTACGGGCGCGTCGGCGACCGGCTCTACGTGCACGGTTCGACGGGCTCGCGCCCGCTGCGCACCGCGGGCCGCGCGGGAGACGCGGGCATGCCCGTCTGCCTCACCGTCACCCACGTCGACGGCCTCGTCCTCGCGCGCTCCGCCTTCCACCACTCCCTCAACTACCGCTCGGTCGTGGTGCACGGCTCCGCGTTCCAGGTGACCGAGGAGGCCGAGAAGCGCGCGGCCCTCGACGCCCTGGTCGAGCAGGCCACGCCGGGCCGGGCGGCGGACTGCCGCCCCGCCTCCCCCAAGGAGCTCGCCGCGACGGCCGTGCTCCGCCTCGACCTCGCCGAGGTGTCTGCCAAAGTGCGCACCGGCGGTGTGAACGACGAGCCCGAGGACCTCGCCCTCCCCCACTGGAGCGGCGTCGTGCCCGTGGCCCCCGCGTACGGCACACCCATACCCGACAAGGACCTCGCTCCGGGCACTCCGCTGCCGGCCTACGTCACCGCTCTCTGAGCGGCCGGCGCCGGGCGGTCAGGGCCGGGCCGGGCTCGACTCCGCGGACAGGTCCCCCCGGGCCCCGGCCGCCGCGCCGCCGCCCTGGGCCACCGGCGCCGCGGCAGCCTTCTTGGGCGTGGCGGACTGGGCGATGAAGGCGCCCGCCAGCACCAGGGCGCCGCCGAGGGTCTGGGGCGCCGAGAGGTGCTCGCCGAGCAGCACCCAGGCCAGCACGGTCGCGATCACCGCCTCCAGGCAGGCGACCACGCCCGCGACCTGCGGCGAGAGCCTGCGCACGGCGAGCACGCCGGTGAGGTACGCGGCCACGGTGGCCACGAGCACGACCCAGCCGAGGAGCAGCGCGGCCGGCACGTCCGTGCCGTTCATCCCGGCGCTCCCCGCGAGCACGGACCAGTCCATGCCCCAGGGGCGGGCGACGGCGGTGAGGACGAGGGCGCCGATGAGGAGGCCGTAGGCGATCACGCCGAAGGGGTCGGCGGGCTCCTCGCCGTCGCTCCCGTGGTCGGACAGCACGAAGTAGCCCACCTGGCAGCAGGCGGCGCCGAGGGCCAGCAGCAGGCCCACCGCGTCGAAGCTCATGCCCGACCACACCTCCACCACGCAGGCGAGGCCGGCGACGGCGAGCACCACGCCCACGGCCGCGGCGCGGCTGACCGGCCGGCGCTGGACGAAACGCACCCAGCCCAGCAGGAGCGCCGGCCCGAGGTATTCGACGAGCAGCGCCACACCGACCGGGATCCGGGATATCGCGGCGAAGTAACAGGCCTGGACGCCGGCGACGGCCAGCAGGCCGAATCCGGCGAGGAGCGCGGGGCGGCGGGTGACGAGGGCGCGGTGCCGCCAGGCGACCGGCAGCAGCACCAGGGCGGCGCCGGCCGCCCGCAGCCAGACCACGTGCAGCGGATCGAGACCCGCCTGGATCAGCGGCTTGGCCGCGACACCGGAACCACCGAACGCGAGCGCGGAGACCAGGGCGAGGCCCAGGCCGACGCTTTTCCCTTGAGAGGCGTGCATCGGCTCATCATGCCAGCCGATGACATGACCGTCACCCCTTGATGGTCATGACGTACCGATCGCCGGTCGCCGCGACTCTGACGTCACGGCACCTCATGGCCCATCAGGTCGAGACCGGCCGCGAGCACCGCCGTGTCCACGCCCGCCCGGCGCATGACCTCGGCCGCGCGGCACCGGGGGTCCAGGGCGAGCGCCGCCAGGAGGTCCACCCCTTCCGCGTGGTCGCGGCCCCGCGCGCGGGCCCGGGCGAACGCGCCCTCCATGGCGGCGGCCGCGGCGGGCGACCAGCGGGGCGCCCGGCAGTCGAGGAGGACGGGCAGCGAGCCGGAGTCCTCGACGGTGCCGCGCCAGCGCAGCCCGTAGCCGATGGCGCGCTGGACGAGATAGCCGAGGAGCCGTACGGACCGGCCCTCGCCCCGCCCGTCCACGGCGCGGCACACCGCGGGGTCCGCCTCCATCAGGGTGTGGAGCAGGTGGGCGGTGTCGACCTGCCGGTCACCGTCCCGCACGGCACGCCTGCGGGCACCCGTGACCGCGGCCGCCAGCTCGGGGCTGAACAGGCCTTCCCGGACGACGTCCGTCGCTCCCTTGTCTCCTACGCGGCTTTGCACCCTCCCACCCCATCAGTCACGAACCGCCGGGTCATCCCCGCAGGGAAGCATTCGCGCATCCCACGGCGGTTGGGTACGCACCGCGGATTCCTCCTCCTTGAGGAGGACGGGCACGTCGTCGTTCTCAGGGGTGTTCCCGGGCAGAGCCCCGGAACACCCCTGCGCGGCCGCACAATCGGCTCAGCCCTCGTCGGCGAGGATGAGGTAGAGCTTCTTGCGCGATTCGTTGATGACGCCGAGGGCCTTCTGCCGCTGCTCGGGGGTGCCGGACTTCCACACCTGCCCGAAGGCCTCCAGCAGCCCGAAGCCGGCCTGCCGCATCTCCTGCATCGCTTCCCAGTCGACGCCGCGGCCGGCGTCCTCCCAGGGGGCTTCGGGGCCGGCCTCGGCCTCGGAGCGGCCCGCCTCCGTGAGGCTGAACAGCTTCTTGCCGCCCTCGCTCGCGCTCTCGATCAGGCCCTCGTCCTCCAGCATCTGCAGGGTCGGGTAGACCGACCCCGGGCTGGGCTTCCAGGCGCCCCCGCTGCGCTCGGCGATCTCCTGGATCATCTCGTAGCCGTGCATGGGGCGGTCCTTCAGCAGGGTCAGGATCGAGGCGCGCACGTCGCCCCGCCTGGCGCGGCCGCCGTGGCCTCCCCGGCCGCGTCCCCGCGGCCCGCCGAACGGGGGGCCGCCGAAGGGCGGGCCCCCGAAGCCGGGGCCGAAGGGCCCGAAGGCCGCCCGGCGGCCGTCGAAGTCGCCCCGACCGCGCGGGCCGGGTCCATGGTGCTCATGTCCGTGCGAACGTCGCATGACGTTCCTCCCATCGTCGATCACTGTCGTCGATCAACACTGTCGTTGATCGGTCGCGACACTTCAACGATATATCGGAACCGATCGCATGACAATGCCCCGCCCGCAACCGGCAGCGACAGAGCCGGCCCGCCCACCCGGGCCACATTTCGCGAATTGGCCCTGGCCTGCGGGTTCTTCGGGGCCGTAGCGTCCGGCCATGCGCATTCGAATCGTCGACGCCTTCACCGACCGCCCCTTCGCCGGCAACCCGGCCGGGGTCGTCCTCTTCGACGGGGCCTTCCCCGAGGACGACCGGCTCCAGAGGATCGCCGCCGAGGTGAACCTCTCCGAGACGGCCTTCGCCCGCCCCCTCACCGGCGCCTCCCGGGACGCCGACTGGGCGCTGCGCTGGTTCACGCCCCTGACCGAGGTCGACATGTGCGGCCACGCGACCCTCGCCACCGCGCACGTCCTGCACACCACGGGCGCCGCCACCGGCACGGTCCGCTTCGCCGCCCGCTGTGGCATCCTCACCGCGACGGCGCACGAGGACGGGTCGATCACCCTGGACTTCCCGACCTCACCGCTCACCCCGGCCGCCCTCCCCGAGGGCGTCGCCGAAGTGCTGGGCGCCGAGGTGCTCAGCGCCCACGACACCGGCCCGCACATCGGCGACCTGCTCGTCGAGCTGGCCGACGAGAAGGCCGTACGAGCCCTGGCGCCCGACGTCCGGGCCCTCGGCCGGCTCTCCCGCCGCGGCGTCATCGCCACCGCCCCGGCCGAGGACCCCTCCCGCGGCTACGACTACGTCTCGCGCTGCTTCTTCCCGAACGTCGGCATCGACGAGGACCCCGTGACGGGCAGCGCGCACACCGCGCTCGCCCCGTTCTGGTCCGCGCGGTCCGGCCGCGACGACCTCACCGGGCTGCAGGCGTCCGCTCGTACGGGCCTGGTGCGCACCGGGCTGCGCGGCGACCGCACGCTGCTGACCGGTTCGGCCGTCACCGTCATCGAAGGCGATCTGCTCGCCTGAGCCGGTCCCGGAGGACGGGTCAGGCCGTCGGCAGCCAGCCCACCTTGCCCGCGAGCAGCGCGTACCCGACGAACGCCACGACGTCGATCAGCGCGTGCGCGGCCACCAGCGGCCCGACCCGTCCCCAGCGCCGGTAGAGCAGGACGAAGACCACGCCCATCGCCATGTTCCCGAGGAACCCGCCGACTCCCTGGTACAGGTGGTACGAGCCGCGCAGGACCGCGCTCGCCGCGAGGGCCGCCGCCGGCGTCCACCCCAGCTGCCCCAGCCGGCGCAGCAGGTACCCGACGACCACGACCTCCTCCAGCACCGCGTTCTGCACCGCGGACGCCACGAGGACGGGGATCTTCCACCACACGTCGGGCAGTGACTCCGGTACCACGGTCAGGTTGAAGCCGGCGGCCCGGACGCCGAGGTAGAACAGCAGGCCGGTGCCGCCGATGGCCGCGGCCAGGCCGGTGCCGCGCGTGAGGTCGAAGCCCGGGCGGTCCCGGTCGAGCCCGACCGCGCGCAGGCCCGGCGCCCCCTCGCGCAGCAGCAGGTGCGCCACCAGCAAGACGGGCACGAGCGCGGTCGCGATGCCGAAGAGCTGCCAGGACAGGTCGAGCCAGGGGCGGCCGGGGGCGTGCGAGGCGTTGAGGTGGGCGGCCTGGTCCTTGAGCCCGCCCGGCCTGGTGAGCGCGCCGGTGAAGCTGATCAGCGACGAGACCGCGCTGGCCCCCAGGGACAGCGCCAGGACGAGCAGCGTCTCGCTGCGCAGCGTGCGCGGCCCGACGACGGCCGCGCCGGACGGCGGTCCGGGCCGGGCGCCCGGCACGATGCCGTCCTCGCCCTGTGCGTTCTGCCGCACCTGTGCCTCCCCTTCCTCCCGCCCCACCAGCGGAGAGGCGCCGTACCGGGCCGCCCGAGGCGGCGGCCGCCGTCACAGCTTGCCCGACGCGCCGGTGTGCGCGGGGCAGGGGGTACGGGTGAGGGGGACGTGTCCGCCGGCGTGCCCGGCACCGGGCGGTGGGCTCAGTCCCCGGGGCCGGCGGGCCAGGTGTGCACCGGTGCCCCGGTGCGCATCAGCTCGCAGTAGCGCCGGGTGGTGACGGCCAGCGCCTTGTGCCGGTCCAGGCCGCGCTCCAGGGCCCGGTGGTAGGCGGCGGCCTGCCAGGTGGCGCCGTTGGTGCGGCGGCGGCAGCGGCCCTCGACGACGCCCAGGTAGCGGTCGCGGTCGGAGGGCTCCACGCCCCAGGCGTCGAGTCCGGCCGCGGCGAGCGGCAGCAGCTCCTCCTGCACGAGCCGGACGGCGGGCACCCGCTCCAGGGTGCCGGCACGGCCGCCCGCCTTGGGCCAGCGCAGCCAGGCGTCGATGCCGTGCCGGCAGGCCGCGTCGAAGTTGTCCGCGGCGACGGCGAACGGCAGCCGGCTCCACACCGGCCGCGGCTCCTCGGCGAGCGCCCTGACCAGCCCGTAGTAGAAGGCGGAGTTGGCGATGACGTCGGTGACGGTGGGGCCCGCGGGCAGCACCCGGTTCTCCACCCGCAAGTGGGGCACGCCGTCGGCGACCCCGTAGACGGGCCGGTTCCAGCGGTAGACCGTCCCGTTGTGCAGGGTCAGCTCGTGCAGCATGGGTACGCCGCCCTCGTCGAGCACGCGCAGCGGGTCCTCGTCCCGCGAGATGGGCAGCACCGGCGGGAAGAAGCGCAGGTTCTCCTCGAACAGCTCGTACGCCGAATCGATCCAGCGCTCGCCGAACCAGGTGCGCGGCCGCACCCCCTGGGCCGTGAGCTCGGGCGGGCGCGTGTCGGTGGACTGCACGAACAGCGGCGCACGGGACTCGCGCCACACCTCCCGGCCGAAGAGGAAGGGCGAGTTGGCGCCCACGGCGATCTGGGCGGCCGCGACGGCCTGCGCGGAGTTCCACACGGCGGCGAACCGCCCCGGCGTCACCTGCAGATGCAACTGCACCGACGTGCAGGCGGCTTCGGGGGTGATCGACTCGGCGGTGCAGGTGAGCCGTTCGACGCCCTCGATGTCGATCGTGAAATGCTCGCCCCGCGCGGCCATGAGCTGGGCGTTCAGCATCGCGTAGCGATCCTCGGCGGAGAGGTTCGCCGAGACCAGGTGATGGTCCTCCAAGGTCGGCAGAATACCGATCATCACGACCCCGGAATCGACTTCCATGGCTTTGCGGTCGGCATAGTGGAGGGTGGTGCGCAACTCTTCGGCAAGCTGGTCGAGGACGCTTCCGGAGAGCCGGTGCGGGACAATGTTCACTTCCAGGTTGAACCGGCCGAGTTCGGTCTGGAAATCACCGCTGGCGATACGTTCCAGCACTTCGGCGTTCACCATGCTCGGCATCCCGTCGGCCCCCGCGAGATTCAGCTCGATCTCCAGGCCCATGAGATTCCTGGGACGGTCGAAACGCTTCTCTTCCAGCAGTCTCGCCAGTGCTTCCAGGCACTGCCGGAGCTTTGCCCGGTGGCGCTGCCGGTCGGCGAGGCCGATGCCCCCGGCCACGACCTTGTCCCCCATTGCAGGGTCCCTCCTCACATGGGTCGCCGCGGCGCCGGCGGCTCGCGTCACGGTCGATGATGCCCAGCCAATGTGATCGATAACGCCCCGTCGGCACCACATACCCGCTACGCTCTCGGCAACGCATCCGGTGGCACATTCCGTGGGCATGACGGGCCGTCGGGACATTGCCTATAGCACCCGCGATAGCGCTGGTGATAAACACCGACGAGATTCGGCCTACCCTGCTCGGGGAATAATACGAGGTGGCGTGCCCGGCCATGGCACAGAATCACCGAAATCACCCCCTGACGGGGCCCTGATATCCCCTTGCCCGAAATACCGGCGACAGCTAGCCGAAACACCATGTGAACACGTGTCGTATAAACTTCGGGGACGAGGCGGAGAGTAGGCGCCCGGCCCCGGCAGCCGGTAAGGTCCCGGCCCCCCTCTGACCCCGCACGCCGACAGCGTCGTCCGCACCCTGCCCAGCACCACGTGTCTCCGAAGTGAGAGGCGACCCACCATGCCGCTGCATGTCCCCCCTGCCCCTGCGCCCGCCCTGCGCAGCGTTCTGAGCGCCCTCGGTTCCCCCTCGGCCGTGCGCGAGGCCCGCACCCCGTCGCTGAAGGCCGCGCAAGGGCCGCTGACCCCCGAACTCCCGCTGCCCGTCCACGTGCTGGAGCAGGTGACGGGCCGCGGGGGCGCGCCGCGCAGCCGGCTCACCGGCTGGCGGTTCCTGATCCGCAGCACCGAGCGGGTGGTGGCCGCGGGCGAGACGGTGCAGACCGCGGACGGCTGGGCGTTCGCGCACTTCTGCGAGGGCCCCTACCTCGCCTCCACGGAACGCGCCCTGCGGCAGGCGGAGGCGCTGGCGACCCCGTACCAGCCCCGGCTGCTGTCCGTGCCCGAGCTGTACATGCTCACCCTCTGGCTGCACGGGGACGTCACCTCCGACGCCTCCTCCGGGCTGCCCGGGCCCGGCGACCTCCTGGTGCCGCTCGCCCCCGCGCCGCCGGGCATCGCCGCGCACCGCCCCCACCGGTTCGCCGAGCTGCTGCCGGTCCTGACGCTCCGCCTGACGCCCGCGCCGCTGCTCAAGACCCCGGCCTGACCCGGTTCCCCTGCCGTCCTCCCGTCCGCGCGCCCCGTGGCCTCCGCCGCGGGGCGCACACGTGTGCTCATCCTCCTGGGCTAGCCCGTACCGGCCACCCACAACCATCCGTCCGGGCAGTCCTGTTGGGAGCAACCGCCCGCACGGGTGACGCGTCTCCAACGAGTGAGGAGCGCTGCCGGGAAATCCCTGCGGAATCACGCCCGTAGGGCAACACTGGTATCGACCAACCGATTCGCCAACGGGGGGCGGCATGAACACCGAATCGAGCCGCACGACAGCCACCACATCGCAGCGAAAGAACCCTCCCATGTGCCAGCACCAGCCCACGTGCCCCTCAGCCGACTCCACCGACCGGGAAGCCGCGCACCTCGTGGCGCACCACCCGGAGCAGGGCTGGAGCCTGCTGTGCAACGGCGTCCTGCACTTCGAGGACACCGGTGAGCTGCTGCCGGACGGCCGCGTCATCGCGCCGCACCGGCCGCTGGACCCGGGGAATGTGGTGACGGCCGCCTGAGCTCGCACCACCGCATCAGCACCGCACGCAAGGCACCGCATCCGCGCAAAGGGGCCGGCCCGGCGAGATCGCCGGACCGGCCCCCGTCAGGTCCGGGCCCCTCGGCAGGGGCCCGTCGTCCTGATCAGCCGTCGTAGTCCTCCAGCGGCGGGCAGGAGCACACGAGGTTGCGGTCGCCGTACGCGCCGTCGACGCGCCGCACCGGCGGCCAGTACTTGTCGGCGGAGACCCCGGCGGGGAAGACGGCCTCCTCGCGGCTGTACGCGTGCTCCCACGCGCCCGTCACGGACGCGGCGGTGTGCGGGGCGTTCCGCAGGGGGTTGTCGTCCTTGCCCCACTCCCCCGAGCCGACCTTCTCGATCTCGGCGCGGATCGCGATCATCGCCTCGCAGAAACGGTCCAGCTCGGCGATGTCCTCGCTCTCCGTGGGCTCGATCATCAGGGTGCCGGCCACCGGGAAGGACATGGTCGGCGCGTGGAAGCCGTAGTCGATCAGCCGCTTGGCGACGTCGTCGACGCTCACGCCGGTGGCCTTGGTCAGCGGCCGCAGGTCCACGATGCACTCGTGCGCCACCAGGCCGTTCGGGCCGGTGTAGAGCACGGGGTAGTGCGGCTCCAGGCGCTTGGCGATGTAGTTCGCGCCGAGGACCGCCACCTGCGTGGCGCGCTTGAGGCCCTCGCCGCCCATCAGCCGGACGTACGCCCAGGAGATCGGCAGGATGCCGGCCGAGCCCCACGGCGCCGCCGAGATCGGGCCGACGCCCGTCTCCGGGCCGGCGGTGGGCTGCAGCGGGTGGTTGGGCAGGTACGGGGCGAGGTGCGCGCGGACGGCGACCGGGCCGACGCCGGGACCGCCGCCGCCGTGCGGGATGCAGAAGGTCTTGTGCAGGTTCAGGTGCGAGACGTCGCCGCCGAACTTGCCCGGCTTCGCCAGGCCCACCAGGGCGTTGAGGTTGGCGCCGTCCACGTAGACCTGGCCGCCGGCCTCGTGCACCTCGGCGCAGATGTCGGCGACGTGCTCCTCGAAGACGCCGTGCGTCGACGGGTACGTGATCATCAGGACGGCCAGCTCGTCGCGGTACTGCTCGATCTTGGCGCGCAGGTCCTGGACGTCGACCTCGCCGTCGTCGGCCGTCTTGACGACGACGACCTTCATGCCGGCCATCACGGCGCTGGCGGCGTTGGTGCCGTGCGCCGAGGACGGGATCAGACAGATGGTGCGCTGCTCGTCGCCGTTGGCGCGGTGGTACGCGCGCACGGCCAGCAGGCCGGCGAGCTCGCCCTGGGAGCCGGCGTTCGGCTGGATGGAGACCTTGTCGTAGCCGGTGACCTCGGCGAGCCGCTCCTCCAGCTCGGTGATCAGCGTGACGTAGCCCTGCGCCTGCCCGATCGGCGCGAAGGGGTGGAGCGCACCGAACTCGGGCCAGGTGACCGGCTCCATCTCGGTCGTGGCGTTGAGCTTCATCGTGCAGGAGCCGAGCGGGATCATGCCGCGGTCCAGGGCGTAGTCCCGGTCGGCGAGGCGGCGCAGGTAGCGCAGCATGGCCGTCTCGGAGCGGTGCTCGTGGAAGACCGGGTGCGTGAGGTACTCGCCGGTGCGCAGGAGGGCCCCGGGGAGCGCCTCGGCGGCCACCGCGTCGAGCGCCTCGGCGTCGCCCGCCACGCCGAACGCGGCCCAGACGGAGTCCAGGTGGGCGCGGGTGGTGGTCTCGTCGCAGGCGATGCCCACGTGGTCGGCGTCGGTCAGGCGCAGGTTGACGCCGCGCTCGCGGGCGGCCTCGACGACCTCGGCGGCCCGGCCGGGCACGCGCGCGGTCAGGGTGTCGAAGTAGGAGCCGTGGACGAGCTCGACACCGCCGGCGCGCAGGCCCTCGGCGAGGATCGCGGCGTAGCGGTGGGTGCGGCGGGCGATGGCGGCCAGGCCCTCGGGGCCGTGGTAGACCGCGTACATGCCCGCCATGACGGCGAGGAGCACCTGCGCGGTGCAGATGTTGCTGGTGGCCTTCTCGCGGCGGATGTGCTGCTCACGGGTCTGCAGGGCCAGGCGGTAGGCCTTGTTGCCGTCGGCGTCGACGGAGACGCCGACGAGGCGGCCGGGGAGGCTGCGGGCGAACTGCTCGCGCACGGCCATGAAGCCGGCGTGCGGGCCACCGAAACCCATGGGCACGCCGAAGCGCTGGGTGGTGCCGACCGCGATGTCCGCGCCGAGCTCGCCGGGCGAGGTCAGCAGGGTCAGGGCCAGCAGGTCGGCGGCGACGGTGACGATCGCGCCGAGCTCATGGGCGCGCTCGATGACCGGGCGCGGGTCGCGCACGGCGCCGGAGGCGCCGGGGTACTGCAGGAGGACGCCGAAGACGCCGCGCTCGGCGATCTCGTCGGGGATGCCCGCGCTCAGGTCGGCGACGACGACCTCGACGCCCGTCGGCTCGGCGCGCGTCTCGATCACGGCGATCGTCTGCGGCAGGGTGTCGGCGTCGATGAGGAAGACGCCCTGCTTGACCTTGCCGACGCGGCGGGACAGCGCCATGGCCTCGGCGGCGGCGGTGCCCTCGTCGAGGAGGGAGGCGCCGGAGGTGGGCAGCCCGGTCAGGTCCGCGACGACGGTCTGGAAGTTGAGCAGGGCCTCCAGGCGGCCCTGGGAGATCTCCGGCTGGTACGGCGTGTAGGCCGTGTACCAGGCGGGGTTCTCCATGACGTTGCGCAGGATCACCGGCGGGGTGAACGTGCCGTGGTAGCCCAGGCCGATCATCGGGGCGAGGACCTCGTTGCGGCCGGCCAGCGTGCGCAGCTCGGCGAGGACCTCGGCCTCGCTGCGGGCCTCGGGCAGGGCCAGGGCCCCCACGCTCTTGATCACTTCCGGCACGGCGGCGGCGGTCAGCTCGTCCAGCGAGCCGAAGCCGACCTGGGCGAGCATCTTGGCCTGGGCCTCGCCGTCAGGGCCTATGTGGCGGCGCTCGAACGGGGTGTCCCGCTCCAGGTCGGAAAGGGCGATGCGGTGGGCGGTCATCTGCGGAGGCCTCCTGGTCGTTGCGACCTGCGAGGGGTACCACGGCGCGGGTACCCGGACGGCCTCCCCCTCTGTCATCTCAACCTGAGAGCTTCACCGGCCCGCGGCACGCGCGGCCCGGCTTTCACCGTCGGTGAGGAGGGGCTTCGGCGCTGTGGCTGACCGGGCCCGCCCTGCTTTCCAGAGTGACCTTGTCCGTGCGGTACGGGTGCCTGAGAGATTCCGGGGAGGATTTGCTCCTTCGGCGCCTCCGCCGACCCCGCTGGGCGGGCTCCCGGAGGACTCTCCCGCACGGATTCTGCGGCCACTCGCCAGACTACCAGCGCATGTTTCCCGCCGGATCTCCCGAGTGGCCGCTTCCCGCTTTGTGTTTTTGGGTGGGAGGAGGCGCCGATCCTGGGAGGAAACCGTGCAGAGCGACATCGATCCCCGGAGCCTGATCGGCTGGAAGGTCTTCGACCGGGACGGGACGAAGATCGGCACGGTGGACGAGGTCTATCTCGACGACGCGACCGGCGAACCGCTGTGGGCGGCGGTACGGACCGGCTTCTTCCGGCGGGACGCGTTCATTCCCCTGGCGACCGGTGAGATCGCCGAGGAAGGCCTGCGCACCCCGTACGACCGGGCGCTGATCAGGGAAGCCCCGGACTTCGGCGTCGGCCGCCACCTCTCGCCGGAACAGGAGCTGCAGCTCTACCACCACTACCGCCTGGCGATCCCGGGCACGGGGCGGGAACCGGCGGCGGGGCCGGGAGAGGCGCCGGCCCCGGAGGCACTCCCCGAAGCGCCGGCCACGGGGCCGGGCGCTGGCCCGGCCGGGGATCCCGGGTCGGCCGGGGGTCCCGGACCTTCCCCCGGCACCGGGTCGGCTACGGGTCCCGAGACCGCTCCGGAGTCGAGTGCGGGCCCGGGATCGGGCTCAGGCGCGGGGCCGGCCGCGGCGGCGTTCGTCGCCGGGCCGGGCTTCGGGGAGGCCGGGCCGGGCGGCTCCGGTACGTCTTCCGGTGCGGCGGATTCCGACGGCCCTGGACCCGGGTCGGCCTCCCTCACCTGAGCCGCGGGCGGGTCCGGACACGCCGCGTCCCCGTCCGGCCGGGCCTCCCTCACGAGAGGGAGCGGCTCCCCCGGCTCCAGATCCGGGTCGTCGACGGCGAACGTCCGTACCCGGCCCGGCTCCGACCAGGGCGTCTCGAAGCGGACCGTGACCCGCCCGACCCCGCTGCCCTGCACCCACCCCGCCCCGTACTCGGCATGCCGCACGTCCAGGCCCGGCAGCCACCGCCGCGGCCGCTCCACCACGCCTGCGCCCTCCCCCGGCTCGTCGCCGGAGCCCCGCGCCGGCTCAGCGCCGCCCGAGGCGTCCGCCGCGGCGGACGCCTCGCTCGCGGCCTGCGCGAACAGATCCTCCTGGGTGTAGTCGGCGAGGCCGCTGACGCCGACGCCGAGCAGCCGGACCCCCGTCGTGGTGTCGACGCCGTCGATCAGCCGGGCCGCCGCCTCCCGGACCACCGCGGGGTCGTCCGTCGGACCGCGCAGGGTCTCGGAGCGGGTCAGCGTGGAGAAGTCGTAGCTGCGCACCTTGATGACGACGGTGCGCCCCGACCGGCCGGCCGCGCGCAGCCGCTGGACGCAGCGGTCGGCGAGCCGGGCGATCTCCAGCTGCACCCGGGTCCGGTCGGTCAGGTCCTCCTCGAAGGTGTCCTCCACGGACACGGACTTGGCGTCCCGCTCGGCGACGACGGGGCGGTCGTCATGGCCGGTGGCCAGGGCGTACAGCCCCGCGCCGTGGGCCTTGCCCAGGAGCCGCACCAGCTCCGCCTCGCCCGCCTCCGCCGTGTCGGCGACGGTGGCGATGCCCGCCCGGCGCAGCGTCTCGGCGGTGGCGGGACCGACGCCCGGGATGACGCGCACGGACATGGGCCACAGCGTCTCCAGCTCGGTGCCCGGCTCGATGAGCAGCAGGCCGTCGGGCTTGGCGTCCTCGGAGGCGATCTTCGCGAGCATCTTGGAGGCGGCGAGCCCCACCGACCCGCTGAGGCCCGTCGCCGCGCGGATGTCCCGGCGCAGGCGCTCACCGACGGCGCGCACGGCCGCGGGGGTGGGCTCGACGCCGCCCGCCTCCAGATCCACGAACGCCTCGTCGAGGCTCAACGGCTCCACCAGCGGCGACAGGGCGCGGAGCAGGCCCATGACCACCTCGCTGATGTCGCGGTAGAGCGAGAACCGCGGGGTGAGGTAGGCGGCGTTGGGGCACAGCCTGCGGGCCTGCGCCGTGGCCATCGCTGAGCGGATGCCGAAGACCCGCGCCTCGTACGACGCGGTGGCCACCACGCCGCGCGGCCCGATCCCGCCCACGACCACGGGTTTTCCGCGCAGGCTGGGCTTGGCCGCCTGCTCGGCCGAAGCGTAGAAGGCATCCATGTCGAGATGCAGGATGGTCGGCGCGCTTCTCACGACACCGATGCTGCCGCATGCCACTGACAATCGCACTCACGTGCGATGCGGGCCGCGGGCGCGCAGGTCAGCCGACGCGGTTGCGGCGGCGCGCCAGCTCGTCCGCGGGGTTGGGGCGGACGAGGGTCTCGCCGGTGTCCACGCGCTCGCCGTGCAGCTGGGACAGCGCGCTCTCGACGTCGCGCCAGACGACGCCCACGGCGATCCCGAAGACGCCCTGCCCGCCCTGGAGCAGGTCGACGACCTCATCGGGCGAGGTGCACTCGTAGACCGTCGCGCCGTCGCTCATGAGCGTCATCCGCGGCAGGTCGGCCATGCCGCGCGAGCGCAGGTGCTGGACGGCCGTGCGGATGTTCTGCAGGGAGACCCCGGTGTCCAGCAGCCGCTTCACAATCTTGAGGACGACCACGTCCCGGAAGCTGTAGAGCCGCTGGGTGCCCGACCCGACCGCGCCCCGCACGCTCGGCTCGACCAGGCCCGTACGCGCCCAGTAGTCGAGCTGGCGGTAGGTGATGCCGGCCGCGGCGCACGCCGTCGGCCCTCGGTAGCCGATGAGATCGGCCTCCGGCCCGCGCGGGGCGGTGACCGCCGCTGCCGGGCCCGCATGACGGGGTGCCTGTTCGACCGCTCCCCCGAACAGCGGATACGGACTGCCGACCGCCGTCCCGTCGCCCATGCTTCTCACGCCGACCTCCGTCCTTGACCTGCCCTCTCGACGGTAGGCAGTCACCAGGGGTGCGTCAACGATCGCCACACTCGGCACGCCGAGTGATAATCACCCAGAGAGTGGTTTTGCGTGCCCCTGCGCCGGGAAAGGCTAGTCGAATGCGCCGCGGCGGGCCGTCGCGAGCCGCTCCGGCCGGGTCACTGGCTGCTGCTGCCGAAGTCCTCCGGCGAGATCTGGTCGAGGAACTCGCGGAACTTCTCGACCTCGTCCTCCTGCTCGTCCGGGATGGCGATCCCGGCGTCGTCCAGCACACCGTCGCTGCCGTAGATCGGCGTGCCGGTGCGCAGGGCCAGCGCTATGGCGTCGGACGGCCGGGCGCTGACCTCCACGCCGCTGGCGAAGACGAGCTCCGCGTAGAACACACCCTCGCGCAGGTCCGTGATGCGGACCTCCGTGAGCTGCTGGCCGACCGCTTCCAGCACGTCCTTGAAAAGGTCGTGGGTCAGCGGGCGGGCCGGGGCCATGCCCTGCTGGGCAAAGGCAATGGCCGTCGCCTCTCCCGGTCCGATCCAGATCGGGAGGTAGCGGTCGCCTCCCACTTCACGCAGGAGCACGATCGGCTGGTTGGAGGGCATTTCCACCCGGACACCCACGACATCGAGCTCGTTCACACAGCAACCCTAGGACGTGCCCGGCAGGTTTGGGTAGTCGGGCACTCGCCGGTCAGTGCGAGCCCGCGTGCAGGGCCGCCTGCACGAGCGCCGCGTGCAGGCGCACGGACAGCGTGGCCAGCTCGCGCGTGGTGGCCTCGGCATGCGCCCTGGTCTGCGGATTGCGGTGCCGCCGCAGCGGCGCGACCACCTGTTCGACCAGGCCGGCCTGGCGGTCGGCGGCGGCCTTCATGGCGCGCAGGTGGCGCGGCTCCAGGCCGAAACGGCCCAGATCGGCCACGAGGCGCGCGACGGCCACCGCATCGGCGTCGAATCCGCCGTCCGGGTGGGGGACGACGAGCCCGTACGACTCCCACTCCACCAGCTCACTCTCCGTGACACCAGTGGTACGCAGGAGCTCTTCCCGGCCGATCCGCGCGGGCGGGGCGGGCACGGGCGCGCCCGGCTCCGCGACGGCGGCGGGGGCGATGCCACCGGCGTCGCCGTGCGTCCCGGCGACGCGGCCGTCGGCCACGAGCGCCGCGTCACGCGGCTTCGCGGGGGCGGGCAGCTGCGGCGCCTCGCCCCGGGCCCGGGCCTCCAGGTGCTCCTTGATGACCCGCAGCGGAAGATAGTGATCGCG
Organism: Streptomyces sp. XH2; assembly: GCF_049725035.1. Taxonomy (NCBI): domain Bacteria; kingdom Bacillati; phylum Actinomycetota; class Actinomycetes; order Kitasatosporales; family Streptomycetaceae; genus Streptomyces; species Streptomyces sp. XH2. The sequence goes on from NZ_JBMMMZ010000004.1 coordinate 473,534, forward strand.
CTGCATGCGCAGCACACGACCGAGCCGCTCCACGTCCTCCGTGCTGAACTTGCGGTATCCGGACGGCGTGCGCTGCGGCTCCACCAGGCCCTCCGCCTCCAGGAAACGAATCTTGGAGATGGTGACCTCGGGGAACTCCTCGCGGAGCAGGTTGAGCACCGTGCCGATGCTCACCAGCCGTCCTTCCGCGCCGGCGGCACCGGGAGACCCGGCGCCGCCCGACGGTGTTCGAAGCATGGCCCTTCCTTGGGGTCCCCCGGACGGAGTCCGGGGAGGCTCAGATGCCCCGCTGGCTGCCGTAGAAGACCAGCCGGTACTTGCCGATCTGGACCTCGTCGCCACTGTTGAGCGACACCGAGTCGATCCGCTCGCGGTTGACGTACGTGCCGTTGAGGCTGCCGACGTCGGAAACGGTGAAGCCGCCGTCCTGGCCTCTGCGGAACTCCACGTGCCGGCGGGAGACCGTGACATCGTCCAGGAAGATGTCACTCTGCGGGTGCCGGCCCGCCGTGGTGATCTCGCCGTCCAGGAGGAACCGGCTGCCGGAGTTCGGCCCGCGCCGGACCACCAGCAGCGCCGAACCCAGCGGCAGCGCGTCGACGGCCGCCTGCGCCTCCGGGGAGAGCGACGGGATCGGCGTCTGACCGGTGGTCTCGGAGTCGTACGCCTCGAGACCGGAGATGGAGATGGTGGAGGTCGTCTCCGAGGCGCGCTCGGCCACGGCACCGGGCCGCAGCGGGGCGCCGCAGTTGGAGCAGAACCGGCTCGCCTCGGCGTTCCGGTGGCCGCACCTCGTACAAACCGGCAAGGCAGACCCTCCGCTCGAGGTCGCTGGTGCCCCGAAACCTATGCGCCCGGTGGCAGCAGGGTCAACAGCCGACCCGCCCGGAATGTCTCCTCCCGGAGCCGCCGTCTCGTCCCGGAACAGCGGACGCCCCTCGTGGGCGCCCTCCTGGCCCTGGCCGCCCTCCACGTGGCGCGACGCGCGGTGGCGGGCGCTGCCGCCGTCCTGGCGTGCGCTCTTGCCGAACAACTTCGCAAACAACTTCACGGGCGATTCCCCTTGACCGAAACAGACCCGCCCGTGGGGCAGGACAAACCCTCGATGCACACACCGTCCGACCCGGACATCCATACAACGTCCGTGGTCAACAGACAGTTTCCACCACGCACCCTCGACTTGGTGCGCCGACCCCCCGCAACCTCGTGGCCTCCCTCCGAAGCCCGCACGACCGCCCGCCTCACTGCGATGACGACCGAGCGTAGTCAGGCCGCTTCGCCGGGCGCAAGGCGTCCACAATGATCTTCTCAGACCGCTGGACCGAGACGCCCGCCTGCTCCTTCTCCAGCGTCTGCACCACGCCGCCGGGAATGTTGAGCGCGGGCTCCAGGTCCTGCGGCTTGCCGATCACCTTGAACCGGTAGGGCTGCGAGACCTTCTTGCCGTCGATCTCCACCCTGCCCGCCGCACCCGAGAAGTACGTGTCGGCGGCCACCCGGACGTCGTTGATCTGGATGGCCTCGGCGCCCGCGGCCCTCAGCTCCTGGATGGCGTCCAGCAGCTTGTCGGCCTCGACCAGGCCCTTGGGGTCGCTCACCGTGAGCTCGATGCCCGGCCCCTGCGCCCCCATCGTGCCCGCGAGGATACCCAGCTGCTGCTCCTTCTGCGCGGTCTGCTTGCGGGCCTCCGCGGCCTGGTTGGAGCTGCTCTCGAGCTCGGTGCGCTGGTTCTCCAGGCGCCGCTTCTCGTCCTCCAGCCGCTTCGTGCGGTTGTCGAGCTCGTCCAGGATCCGTACGAGGTCCTCCTGCCGGGCACCGCGCAGCGCGCTGTTGTCGCTGGTCGACCGGACCTGGATGGCCAGGCCCAGCCCCAGGACGCACAGCAGCACCGCGACGGTGAGCTGGGCCCTCGTCAGCCGCGGCGGCCAGAGGCTGTCCAGCAGGCGCTGACGGCCCGTCACGGGCGCGGCGGCGGCCGGAGGCGCGGGAGTGGGCTCGGGCACGGGCCCGGGGGCGGCAGCGGCTCCGGATGCGGACCCGGCGTCAGGAGCGGGCCCCGGCCGGAGCCCTGCGGACTTCTCCGGCTCCCGGCCCTTGCCGCCTTCGCCGGCCCTGTCGGCTTTGCCGCCCTTGCCGGCTTCTCCGGCCCCGCCCCGCCCCGCGGGCGTGGCGGCCTTTCCGGACTCTTCGGCTTCACCGTCCTTGGACGCCTTGGCGACCTCAGGGGCTTTCTCGGCCTTCTCAGCCTTCTCAGCCTTCTCGGCCTTCTCGGCCTTCTCCGGCTTACCGGACTTCGCGGCTTTCTTCGGACCCTCGGCCGGCGTCGGCTCCTCCGCGGAAGCCGGCTCACCGGGCGGGTTCTCGTCGGGCGTGTTGCCGTCGGTGCTCATCGGCCTCACGCCCGGAAGACGTGCCGGCGGATCGCGGCCGCGTTGGAGAAGATGCGGATGCCCAGGACGACCACGACTCCGGTGGAGAGCTGGGCCCCGACCCCGAGCTTGTCGCCCAGGAAGACGATGAGCGCCGCCACGACGACGTTGGACAGGAAGGAGACGACGAACACCTTGTCGTCGAAGATCCCGTCCAGCATCGCCCGGAGGCCGCCGAACACCGCGTCGAGCGCCGCCACGACGGCGATGGGAAGGTAGGGCTCGACCACCGTCGGCACCACGGGACGGACGACGAGTCCGACCACGACTCCCACGACGAGGCCCAATACGGCGATCACGATGTGCCCTTCCCTGTGTCGGTGGGGGGGGCGGGCGCGCCCCCCCCAGGCGGCGGGGGGGGTCGGGCCCACACGGGGGGCGCGGCGGGCAGCCGGACCTCTCCCTGAGCGGAAATGCTGTAGCGGACCCCGTACTTCTGCTGCAGGGCACGCAGGTACAGCCCGTCGGCGCTGCGCTGGAAGGCATCGGCGAAGTGCTGTCCGTCACCGATCGCGAGCACCGTGTACGGCGGCACCAGCGGCCTGTTGTCCACCAGTATGGCGTCACCGGCGGCCCTGATCGCCGACAGCGCCGTCAGCCGCTGCCCGTTGACCGAGACCGCCTCCGCCCCGGACTGCCACAGGCCGTTGACGATCCGCTGCATGTCACGGTCGCGCACCCGGCCCGTGTCGGAGAAGCCGCTGCTCTCGCGCGGCCCGCCGCCACCACTCTGCTTCGTCTGCTTGGCGTCGTCCACGATCAGCTTGACCCCGGGCCCCTGCACGGCCGTCGCACCCGCGAGCAGCGCCACCAGGTCGGCCTTGTCCCCGCCGTGCTTCTCCAGGACGTCACGCTGCTTGGTGCCGACGGCGTCCCGCAGGGTGTCGACGTTCTTCTGCAGCGCGTCGGCCGCCGAGGTCTCCCGTTCGATGCGGTCGATGAGCTGCTGGCGCTCCTTGGCCAGCGTCGGTGCCGATATCTGCGCCTGCGCCGCCCCCAGCGTCACCACCACCGCGGCCAGCAGCAGGGCGCCCGCGAGGCCCAGCTTGGCCCGCAGCGGGCTCGGCAGCCCGCTGCCGCCCTCGGTCTTCCGACGGGCCGCCGCCTCGGCGTAGCCGTCGTCGAGGCTGTGGTCCATCACATTGGTCAGCAGCGACATGGAGGCGTCGGGGCGCGGAGGCGGCGTGGCCGTGCTCCGATCGGGGGGCTGCTGCGACATGCCGCACATCGTCGCACGTCGGGGGCGTCGTCTCCCAATGGCCCCACCGGCGCGCCGGACGCGGGATCACTCCGCTACCGGTCCGGCCCCAAGGAGACGACGCCCGCCGGGTCCTGACCCGGCGTCCACGGTCAGCGCCCGGCGCCGTCCACGACCGCCGACCACTCGTCGAGCAGGGCCTGCGCCGAAGCGTCGTCGGGCCCCTCGGCCCACAGGTGCGTCACCGCCTCGGCCGGGTCCGGCAGCACCATGACCCAGCGCCCGTCGGCCTCCACGACCCGTACTCCGTCGGTCGTGTCGACGTGCCGGTCCCCGGCCGCCTCGACCACGGACCGCATCACGAGCCCCTTCACGGCCCACGGCGTCGGCAGGTCGCGGCGGAGCACGTGGGCGCGGGGGATGCGGGCGTCTATCTGGCTGAGCGTGAGCTGAGTGCGCGCCACCAGGCCGATGAGCCGGACGAATGCGGCGGTTCCGTCGAAAACGCTGCTGGACTCGGGGACGATGAAACCCCCGCGCCCGTCCCCGCCGAAGATCGTGGTGTCCGCACGGCCGACCCTGGTCAGGTCGTCGGGCGAGGTGGTCGTCCACTCGACCTGCGTGCCGTGGTACGCCGCCACCTGCTCGGCGATGCGGGTGGTGGTCACCGGCAGGGCCACCTTGCCGCTGCGCCGCTCGGCGGCGACCAGGTCGAGCAGGACGAGCAGGGCCCGGTCGTCCTCCACGATCCGGCCGCGCTCGTCGACCAGGGAGAGCCGCTCCCCCACCGGGTCGAACCGCACGCCGAACGCTGCCCGTGCCGAGGCCACGATCTCCCCGAGCCGCACCAGGCCGGAGCGGCGGTCGTCCGCGGTCTCCGTGGGCCGGGACTCGTCGAGCCCGGGGTTGATGGTGAACGCCTCCACGCCGAGCCGGCCGAGCAGGCTGGGCAGGACGAGGCCGGCGCTGCCGTGCGCCGCGTCCACCACGACCTTGAGCCCGGCCTCGGCGACCCCGCTGGTGTCCACGGACCGCAGCAGCGAACCCGCGTACGAGTCGTAGACGCTGGAGGGGAAGGACAGGTCACCGATCTCGCCGGGGAAGGCCCTGCGGTACTCCTGGCGGGCGTAGACCCGGTCGAGCTTGCGCTGCCCGGCCTGGGAGAGGTCGGCGCCGCGCTCGTCGAAGAACATGATGTCGACGGAGTCCGGCACGCCCGGCGTCGTACGGATCATGATGCCGCCGGCGCTGCCGCGGGCCGTCTGCTGGCGGGCCACCGGCAGCGGGACGTTCTCCAGGTCCCGTACGTCTATGGCGCTGGCCTGCAACGCGGAGATCACGGCGCGCTTGAGCGCCCGCGCGCCGCGGGAGTGGTCACGCGCCGTGGTGACGGTGGAGCCCTTCTTGAGCGTCGTGGCGTACGCGCCCGCGAGCCGCACCGCGAGCTCGGGCGTGATCTCCACATTGAGGATGCCGGACACGCCGCGCGCGCCGAAGAGGTGGGCCTGGCCGCGGGACTCCCAGATCACCGAGGTGTTGACGAACGCGCCGGCCTCGATGGTCTTGAACGGGTAGACGCGGACGTTGCCCTGAATAATCGATTCCTCACCGACCAGGCACTCGTCGCCGATGACGGCGCCGTCCTCGATCCGGGCGGCGCGCATGATGTCGGTGTTCTTGCCGATGACGCAGCCGCGCAGGTTGCTCTGCTGGCCGATGTAGACGTTGTCGTGGACGACGGCCTTGTGGAGGAAGGCTCCGCTCTTGACGACGACGTTGGAGCCGACGACGGTGTGCTCGCGGATCTCGGCGCCGGCTTCGACCTTGGCGTAGTCGCCGATGTAGAGCGGGCCGCGCAGCGCGGCCTCGGGGTGGACCTCGGCCCCTTCGGCGACCCAGACGCCGGGCGAGATCTCGAAACCGTCTATGTCGACGTCGACTCTGCCTTCGAGCACGTCGGCCTGTGCCTTCACATAGCTCTCGTGGGTGCCGACGTCCTCCCAGTAGCCCTCGGCGACATAGCCGTAGATCGGCTTGCCCTCCTTCATCAGCTGGGGGAAGACGTCGCCGGACCAGTCGACGGGGACGTCGGCCTCGACGTAGTCGAAGACCTCGGGCTCCATGACGTAGATACCCGTGTTCACCGTGTCGGAGAAGACCTGACCCCAGGTGGGCTTTTCGAGGAAGCGGTCGACCTTGCCGTTCTCGTCGACGATGGTGATTCCGAATTCCAGGGGATTGGGAACACGGGTGAGACAGACGGTGACGAGGGCGCCCTTCTCCTTGTGGAAACGGATCAGGTCGGTCAGGTCGAAATCGGTGAGGGCGTCTCCGGAGATCACCAGGAAGGCGTCGTCCTTGAGCGCCTCCTCGGCGTTCTTCACGCTGCCCGCGGTGCCGAGTGGCTTTTCCTCGTTGGCATAGGTGAGCTCCATGCCCAGTTCCTCGCCGTCACCGAAGTAGTTCTTGACGAGGGAAGCGAGGAACTGCACCGTCACCACGGTCTCGGTGAGTCCGTGCCGCTTGAGCAGTCGCAGCACATGCTCCATGATCGGCCGGTTGGCGACCGGCAGGAGCGGCTTGGGCATGCTCGAGGTCATGGGGCGAAGGCGGGTGCCTTCACCACCGGCCATCACGACGGCCTTCATGTCGGAAACGTCCTCCTTGCGAGACGACGGTCATGCCGAACAACGGTCATGCCGACTTCACGCCCGGGACGTCCGGAGTACGGCCGGGGTCTGCAGCGGGCTCAGTCGGCCGTGGCGTCCGCCTTGACCAGGCGGCGGACCTGGACCACATAGAGGATCCCTGCCCACCAATAGAGGGTTGTACCCCATCCGGCGAACGCCCATCCGAAAATCGCGGCGAGTGACGGCAACCAGCCGTGTCCGTCACTGAGAAGCAGCAACGGGAACGCGTACATCAGGTTGAAGGTCGCAGCCTTGCCGAGGAAGTTCACCTGCGGCGGCGGATAGCCGTGGCGCCTCAGGATCCACACCATGACCAGCAGCATCGCCTCGCGGGCGATGAGGGCGGCCGTCAGCCAGAGCGGAAGGATCTCACGCCATGTCAGGCCGAAGAGGGTGGAAAGGATGTAGAGGCGGTCGGCGGCCGGATCGAGCAGCCGGCCGAGGCTGCTGATCTGATTCCAGCGGCGGGCCAGTTTTCCGTCGAGGTAGTCGCTGACGCCGCTGAGCGCCAGGACGAGGAGCGCCCACCCGTCGTGCTTCTGGAGAATCAGCCACAGGAAGAGAGGGACGCCGACGAGGCGCGCCATGCTGAGGATGTTCGGGATGGTGAGGACGCGGTCGGTCTGGACTCGCGTCTCCTGGACCTCCACCCGGGGGCCTCCTGTGGGAAATATGCGAACGATACCCCCTGACCTTACCCTCCGGTGCGGTGCGGGTACCGCGAGGGGCGGACGGGAGAAACGGCCCGGGAACGCAAAAAAGCCTCAGGCCCGGGATGAATATCCCAGGCCTGAGGCTGAATAATTGTTCGGCGGCGTCCTACTCTCCCACACGGTCCCCCATGCAGTACCATCGGCGCTGAAAGGCTTAGCTTCCGGGTTCGGAATGTAACCGGGCGTTTCCCTAACGCTATGACCACCGAAACACTATGAAGTTAAACAACCCGGCTGTTTTCACAGGTCGTTACTTCAGAACTAACACAGTGGACGCGAGCAACTGAGGACAAGCCCTCGGCCTATTAGTACCAGTCAGCTCCAACCGTTACCGGTCTTCCACACCTGGCCTATCAACCCAGTCGTCTACTGGGAGCCTT